>CALMEE010000037.1 GCA_937862885.1 uncultured Planctomycetaceae bacterium | reverse complement strand
ACCGCGTCAAGCAACATCGCGGCAAGCGCACAGCCAACCTGACCCCGGTCCCGGCAGTTGGTTAGCGATACGGGCTGACTGAGGGTTTTCGGACAGTCTCTTCTTTTTTTTCCTGCCATCCAAATCATTGCATTGGACTCGCACTTTCGCATGCGGGTCGCTCTTGAGGACACTCTTGTCCTGTGCGCCAGAGTAAATCTGAGCGGATCAATTTGCGTCACGTGGTTGGCATTTTAGGAAACCAGTCGCTGTCAAAGGCTTGGTTAAAATCTGCAGCAATTCGTCCTGACGTATTAAACATCCAAGAGAATCCAGCATCTGCCACTAAAAGGCCTGTCCTTTAATTAAATTACTTGGCCCGTACGCCAGCGTAATTCTGGGCGGATCACTTTGCGTCGCGTGGTTGGCATTGTTGGAAAACTAGTCGCTGTCAAAGGCTTGGTTAAAATCTGCAGCAATTCGTCCTGACGTATTAAACATCCAAGAAAATCCAACATCTTCCACTAAAATGCCTGTCCTTTAAATAAATTCTGAAGGTCTCGATGGGGTGGAATTTATGCTGATCGGCGAGAATGATCGCGGTCGATGGCGTTTCGCCGAGTTTGTTCGGCGACTTTGATTTCTGAAGTCGGCTGAATGCCGACTTCCTGTCCCAATTCCTCTTCAAGCAATGCTCGACAAAACTTAAGTTGGTGCACAATGGCTAAGACTTGCCGATCGCTCCAATAGTTGTTGTGCCCTTTGCGTTCGATTGGATGATTGCTGCAGTTTACGGCCGCCTCAAGGGCTGGCGTGAAATTGATTTCTGTACCGACGAAGTCATCGATGCGGAAGATGTTGGCCCATGCTGCGATGCGCCCGCGCAAATTTGACCAATGCGGATGGTCCAAATGTGGGTAGTAGTGCCCGAAGTAATGTTGATAGATGTGCGTAAAGGGCGATCCCATGGTCAATAAGTTGATTTCTGAAAACTCAGCTGAAAGCCAATTCAATTCAGGATCGTTCAAGACTTCAATTGCGATCAATGTTCCTTGACTGTGAGCAACGATAGTTAACTTGGGCTTGCCATCGGTAGCGTGACGGAAATGACTCAAAATACTTTTCATGCGATTGTGAATTGATTCGCGTCGAAAAAAATGATAGCGAGCATTAGTGAAGCCGATTTCCCCAAATTCGAATTCATCATCGTGGCATTCGGTCTCTGTGATGCGGCGAAACTGAAAGTGCGCCACAATGTCACCAACGATATCCAATGCTGGTCGCAGATGTTTGAAACTGATCAAGACGATCAAAGCCAAAGGAAATAGCGTCGCCACCGCGTATTTGTTGACGGCTGCAAGGTGTTTCCCAAACGTGTGAGATTGGTAAGGTATATCTGAAACTTGCATGTGTGCTAAGAATAACACGAGAACGATACCGGTCATTGCTCCAAGCATCGTAAATGTCTGCACTGCTCCATTCACAATAAGGCGGGGAGCGCGGCGTCCCCGTTCGTAATCGGTCACGTGATTCAATGCACGCCACAACGAGTACCGGATGAGAACGGCGAGCATAACCGAGCCAATCACGATACCTATCAGCAGTTGCACACCCAACAAAGGAATCGCATCCGAGAAAATCAGGTCAAATTCTTTGATGATAATGACTTTGCTCACAAGGTTCGACAACAGAATCCAAGCGAAGGGGAGAATCACACCCCAGGTTCCAATACAAACTGCGGGCAACAATAGCGCGGCGTTGGCGGCTTGACTGCAAGTATTTGGGCTCAGAATGGCAAGAAACCAACAAGCGAACATAGCAATCAAGATAACAACCAGCGACAGCCACATCGTTCCCAGCACGGTGACTAGTGCATGCGTGTAGAAATGGCAATACAAGCTTTTGGGTACTACAGGGATGAGGGTTTCTGCGTTTTCGTCCGAAGCAGAAGAATCATCTGTAAATTCAGGCAACGAGTTGAAAGTTAAACTATTCGTGAGCGCTAGAGGATTTCCTGAATAAGCTGATGCCAACGCGAAGATCAAGCCTTGTTGTTGCGAATTCAGTTGTTGACCCACTACTTGAGTTGTCGGCGAGAGATCAGATTCGGAATCAGCCACTAAGACTGAGGTTGTGATGAAATCTGGAGTTTCGATGTAGTCCAAAATCTCAGCCAGCCAAACGCCAGCTAGGAAAAGAGAAGCTACACCCAACCAAAACCAAAACCGCTTGAGTACTTTGCTTTGCGTGGCAAGGCGGGCGATGAGTGATATCATGCAACTGCAAGAAAAGCTCACGACGACAAGCCAACGAGCCCCTTCGTTATCGTTCGTGGAACCACGCCAAAGGAGTTCCGAAAAAGCGGCCGTGATGGCCATCACAACTAACAGGAGATTTACGGCCAAGAGAGGTCCATGCACAATCCGTGATATGAGCATTCCTAATGCCCTCAATGTCTTGGCCGGCAAGCCCTGCTGATCCGCGGCGACAAATGCCAAGAATCGCAATCCGAAAACAATCTCAATCAGACCAAAAATCGCACCGATGGAACCCTTTTTGACTTCTGATAAATCTCCCCAAAAGACTTCGGCCAGGGAAACGCGGCCACGGCTGAATCGCAGATGACGTACATGGGATCCAAACGTGCTGACAAAACGCGGATCGGTGCCTTCCTCTTCAAGCCAAAGAACCTCCTGCATTTCGGTCAGCGGCTGCCGTTGATCGGCAACGCTTCGCGCGAATAGACTGAGCGTCTCACCTGGCGCAGGATCACCCACGCCATGCACGACAACTACGAGTTCGTCGATCGAACGATTGTCAGACATAGAACCTTTGGACTTCAATGATTAACTCATTGTCAAAGCAAGAATTGAGAGTCCGTTATCCACATGAACCAGGAGTTACTCACCAATTCGTAAATTGGATACGCAATTCAGAATTTTGGCTTTGACAAACGCAGCAGTGTTTACGAACACCTCGTCGTGTTTCTAGTGACGAACGTAAATCAAAGTGCTGCCAGCGGCGATGGGCGAAATATCAACTCAAGTCGTTCACGTCCATGGCAGTTTTTTCAACGTGAACTCGCGGTTGTCTGAAGGTTTAGGAGAGGATTCAATTTGATATGCTAGCAAGCAATGAGCCTGAAGATCATTCCAACGCCTTGCGACTGCGAGCGAATCTCATTGTACACGTCTGCAAACGGACCCTGCGCGGGATCAGTATCGTCATGCTGGGAATTTTCGAATCGACGTTCAGCATTACGGTTAGTCGCGGAATTCTCGTCTCACAACCGACGTCATCGCCTTGTGAAAGTTAAGCTGGCCAGAATTCAGGTTCAGCGATGGCCCACCAGCTTTCACGCATTACTTGCCTGATTTGATTTCGTAGAGCGAGTCGATACAGCAATCGTCGAGCCCAAATATGCCATCGGTATGTAAGCAAGAATTAAGTCAACGGCTTGAAACCATAATGGACCTCCGAGCATGACGACCGCTGCGATTCCTCCTGCTAGAAAGAAGACACCAATCACCAGACCCATAAGCAAAGGTCGACTGGCCGCGAACTTAGCGGTTACAAAGGCTCCAACGAGAGTCCCGAGTGCATGACTCAAAAATGGAAAGAGAAAATTTGCTGGCCCAAATAAATGCATACTTTCGCGCAGCTTCTCGATTGATGAAACGTCGGCTCCTTCCGGGATGGGAATCACCGACGGTCCAACATTGACAAGCGCCATATTTACGATGCTTCCCGTAACGATTCCTGCAAGGACTGCCAGAAAGTTCAAGATGCCAGTTTTCATATAGGTATCAACTCTTGAGAAACGACTTTATTGAAGAAGACGCCAGGACCAGTATCCTTCATGGCAAGAATGATTGTCAAGCAGGCAGTGACCGACGAAAGTTCGCGGCAGGCTTCCTCCCTGAATCTCCGAGAAAATATGGATTGCGCGCCTTTGAGTATGCATCCAATTCGAATTAGGTCAATTTCGAATTAGGTCAATAGCGCGACGGTTGCAAAAGCATTGTCAAGATACCTCGGTTGTGTCGCGTGATGAAAATGTGCCGTGGCCGGATTTTAAAGCCTGCAGGCACGAACGGCGAAAGCGAATATAACCGAACCCAGCCGTCAATACGACGTATAATGCAATGTACAATGGGTGGGCACCTTGGTCGAGCAAGCGTATTGTATCAAGGTATCTGTCTCCAGAAATCCAGGCTAACGCAATATAGAGACCATTGGCAAGCAAACAGAAGTTGGCGATAAACCACATCCAGTCCCGTCGAATCAAGAGTGCACAGCCGATTGGAATCAACACACCGAGAATCGGGCCACACCACAGCGTTACCAACGGATTTGGATCAGGCTCAAAAATGCTGTATGGCAGTCGCCAAGGATAGAGGTCCGCTGATCGTAATGTTCCACCACCACAGATTCCACCGATTATATGTCCTATTTCATGAGTGAACACCATGACTATCCAAGACGCACAAAGCAGCAGCACGAAACGCAATATACGGGACATCTTATGTTGAGTTTCTTTGTGTCATCCGAAATGCATAGTTGTCGGTTTCAGGATTTTTGTGGCCCTGCCGCGGCAACGCAATTTCGTGAAAAATATAGCGAAGGTCAAAAGAATGCTCGTGCATTACTTGCGAAATTCCTCATACCATAATGGGCTATTTGTTGAGGTTGGGCGACGGACAAAATGATGCGACCTTTATTTGAACCGCCTGCGAACGTGACAAGGATGAATTACGAAAGCCGCACGTCTACATGTGCTCAAGAGCCTTGACGGTCATAGCCCCCCCAGCGTTACCAGTGTTTACCGTTGTTGCTGGTTCGAACAAAATCACTTCTACTTCTTGGTCGGCAACAGGCCGATGTTCAACTCCGCGAGGAACAATCAGAAATTCACCGGGTTTCAATTCGACAACGCGATCCCGAAATTCCATGCGAAATGAACCGTTCACAACCAGGAAGAGCTCGTCCTCATTGTCGTGGTGATGCCAGACAAATTCGCCTTGAAACTTGACGAGCTTAACCTGTTGACCGTTTAATTCACCCACGACCTTGGGGTTCCAATGGTCGCTAAACAGAGTGAACTTTTCTGCGACGTTTACCTTTTCCATATCGAACATTCCGGCATACACTTTAAACGCGCGATTTAAGACTGACGGTTGCTGTAGTCTCGGTTTGTGTCAACATAGGCAAATGGCATGAAAGTGAAACGCACATTTTGTTACCATTCCAGCTCTCGTGTGCACATCGAATTCTAGCGTTTACGAAGTGCGACCAATGTACAAAAGAACGCGCCGAGTAACGTTGCTCTGGCGGAGGTTCAGGGGGAGAACCCAGAGGAGCCGGCGGATAAGAATATCCGACAACGTAGTTGATGTGGTGGGGAAAGTGGATTCCTCCATCATAAAAACCGCTGGTAATGAATGAATCGATTTCAATGACGTCGGCGTGAGTTGCGTTGCCAACCCCGCAAACGATCAAGAAAATCATCATCGCAAGGGACAGAGAAAAGCTCCGGAAAGCTTGATACTGTGCGTTCATGGATGCCTTTCAATTTCGAGGGACTGGGAAACAAATGAGCTTAGCCTGCAAATGAAAATGCACGCGATTTCCAAACGCGAACGAATCAGTTCACACGGAAAAAATTCAATCAGAATAACTGATATCGAAATTCTTTTCCGCCTGAAAGGTATTAAAGTCAACCAGCAAGCTGAGCCGGATAGCCAACACAGTTGTCAAGGCGAAACTCAAGTTCCAAACAATAGGATTGCGAGAGACATCGAAGTAATTTTCACTCGAACCCATACTCGCAAGCCGTACGCCGAAAATTCCCGTTCGGATGAAATCAACGGCCAGTTCTTGGCGCCGCACAAAATGACCGAAAACTAGTGTTCTCGGTTACTAGATTAGTGGCCTTGTTCGAAGCCCACTGGAAATTATGCAAAGTAGACTTGTTATTATCAGTGTAGCGGCATCGCCTGTCCATTACGAAAATCTAAAAGAATTTCGCTGGGCCAACCCCAAAACTGCGCGTTTCGTCCAATCGAAGAGAGGCAAATGACATAGGAAGATCGTTTTTTGACTGAAATAGTCGTCGTTCGAAGCGATTGACCTCAGATAACTCTCATATTCGGAGGATCTCAATCGCGAAATAGCGCAGAATTGACTCCAAACTCAGCTAAGTGGAATACGTTTGTTTGGAAACGCAATTAGGTCTTCGTCAAATCATTTTAGTTCCGCAATGGTCCATGCTGAGCAAAAAAACGACTTTTGCCCATCCATCAACGACTATGCCAACAGATTTGCCTGTCCTTTGAAAAAACCAAAAAAACGCTTTAAAGGACGCCTAGAAGACTGAAAAGAAGAAGTTTAGGCTTGTCATGGGGAATATGTGGCGAGTTTCTGGCTCCATTTACGCGTTGATGAAGTAAGGAGACAAGTCCCGGGATTTACCCGATTTGCCAACGTTGCTGTGTTGAGAATCTTTGAACAACTATGATCGTCAAACTTGTTGACCCAGTCGTTTTGATGTTTAATATTTTAAAAACTATGAACGAGTCAACCGCCAATATTACTGCATTACTCCGAGCTGCAGCTTCGGGGCAACGAAACGACGTTGATGCGTTAATGGGTGCAATCTACGACGACTTGCACCGGTTGGCCGCCAAGCACTTGCGGAACGAACGCATCGATCATACTCTGCAACCGACGGCATTGGTACATGAGGCCTACCTTAAGTTAATCGATCAGCGCTCCACGACCTGGCGCGATCGGAATCATTTTTTTGCGATCGCCGCACGGGTCATTCGGCGAATCCTGGTTGATCACGCTCGCGGGCGGAGGGCCATCAAACGTGGCGCGGGAAACGAACGAATCCCGCTCGAAAATATCGAAAAGGCGACGCCAAGCGACAGTGTCGATTTGGTGGCCCTTGATGAAGCTTTGGAAGAACTCAATCAGTTAGATGCTCGCCAAGCCAAGATTGTCGAACTCCGTTTCTTTGGTGGCATGGGTCTGGATGAGATTGCCGAGACCATGGAAATTGGGCGCCGAAGCGTTGATCGGCATTGGTCAGCCGCCAAGGCTTGGTTGCTGTTTCGTCTAGGGGATGAACGAACCAACGAGAACAGTCGGGGTCGATCTGACTCCGTTGACAGCAGGGCGGACGGCGATGACTGATGCGATCGCTCGGAGAGTTCATGAATTGCTAACGCAATCGATCGATTTGCCCGACGACAGGCGCCACGAATTTTTGCACGCGGCCTGTGCGGATGATCCTCGATTGGCCATTCATCTGCCGCGACTATTGCATGCGATTGATGATTCGCAAACCTTTCTAGGTCGATCCGCGCTGGAAATCGTAGCGCCGGAACTTTGGCGCGTGGAAGCCGTGGTGCCAGAGCGAGTCGGAAACTATCAGATCGTCCGGCAATTGGGGGCGGGTGGAATGGGAACCGTCTATGAAGCCATCCAGAGCCAACCACAACGACAAGTTGCGCTGAAAATTCCTCGTCGTCGACAATGGAATGTGGAGTTGCGGAAACGCCTGCAGTACGAGTCGGAGATTCTAGGCCGTTTGCGACATCCACACATCGCTCAAGTGTACGAAGCAGGTATCGATCAAAGTGATGCGGATGCTCCAATCGCCTTTTTCGCCATGGAATTCGTGCCCGACGCAACCACACTAAACAACTACGTCCACCGACTGCAAATATCGGAGACAGAAATTCTGGAAATGATGATCAATGTATGCGATGCTGTGCAACATGCCCATCGCCTGGGGATCATCCATCGAGATTTAAAGCCAGCAAATATTTTGGTTGATTCGGATGGCAATCCGAAGGTCATTGACTTCGGCGTGGCGAGTTCGAGTCGCGAGTTCCATCAAAATCGCAATGGTGAAGCGCTTTTGGCGGCCCTCGATTCTAGCGCAATGAAAGCCAATCCACTTGCGGAACCGCTGGGAGAAATTCCAATTGAATCGCAAGTTGATATCGCATCAACTCGTTTCGGAACACTCAATTACATGAGTCCCGAACAATCGGGTGGACAAGAGTTCCTCGATGCGCGGACTGATGTCTACTCGCTTGGCGTGATATTGTTCCAACTTCTTTGCAATGATCTGCCTCACGATTTGCAAGACCTTTCGACGGACGAAGCTTTGCAGGTGATTCGCTCACAGCCATGTCGGACACCGAAACGAAAAGGTAGTCTGCTCAATGCCGATCTGCGGGCAATTCTGGGGCGTGCGCTGGCCAAAGATCGCGAACAACGTTATTCAACAGTGGACGCGTTGAGTTCAGATTTGCGGAAATACCTTAGCGGATTTCCTGTATCGGCACGCACGGCCACCCCGTGGTATGTCGGTTGGCGGTTTGTGCAGCGACAACGTTGGCTGGTTGGCGCGGCGACATTACTGTTGATCGCAATTGCGACCGGTGTGATTTCCAGTTTGGTTTTCGCCTATCATACCAAGGTTGAATCGCAACGGCGGATGGAGGCTGAACATCGGGCAATAGCCGAGCGGGATGAAGCGATCTGGCATAGCTACGTCGCAAACGTCTCAGCGGGGTTTGCTGCCTTCAATAACTTACCCCAACTACGTGCCCATTTGGCTGCTGCTCCTGAACAACATCGCGATTGGGAGTGGCGTTTTCTCGCGACAGCCTGTGATAGTGGTGAACGGGTGATTGAGGCCCATCCGCAGATGATCCAAGCACTGGCAGTCACCGCCGACGGAACCAGGGCGGCAACTGGAGCCGAAGATGGTCGAGTTCGCATTTGGGATACGAATACCTGGGAATTGCTAATCGACATCCCACGCCCTGCTCGACGAGGTGGAATTGATGTGCCGAATACCGTTGGCGTGTCCGCTGTCGCGTTTCGACACGATGATCGACAAGTGGTTGCTGGCATGACTGACGGCTCGATTCGCATTTGGGATGCGCTGACCGGCAAACTTGTACGAGAACTCGTCGGGCACAATCATTACATTTCTGCCGTGTCCGTGCATCCTGATGGCACTATCGCATCTGCCTGCTTCGGAAATCGATGCCGCTTGTGGGATGGAAATTCAGCAGATTGGTTGCAAGAGGTCAACGACGAGCAACGGCGCATACGAGGAGTTGCATTTTGCGATGCTGGACGAAAATTAGTCACTTGGGAACCGAGCGGGTCGATCTGGCTTCGCGATCGTGAAACTCTGGCGGCGCAACAACAATTTCAACATCCAGGAGACTTGAGAAAAATTGCCGTGAATCATGACACCAGCTTGATCGCGGCGGGTGGGACCGATAATCGAATTTTCCTGTTTCCAGTTCGAAAGAGCGCCACCTCTGAGCTAGGTCAATCACTCGATTCCGCGACGCCAATGACGCAGGAAAGTCCAACAATCGTTATGCTGCCCGGCAATCGAAGTTCGACCGATTCGCTGTGTTTCTCGCCTGATGGAACAATCGTAGTGGTAGGGCGCGTGGATCGGCGAATCGAGGTCTTTTTCACGGAAACAACGGCAGTCTTAGCACGCTTACGCGGGCACGATGAATTTGTTTCGGGAGTATGGTTGAATGCCAGCTCGGACCAACTGATCTCAGTCAGCGGCGACGGCACGATCCGCTTGTGGTCGATTGGTAAAGAATCTCAATTGGGCAATATCTTGACGAATAGTTCGCGAGACGAGCGGATTTATGATGTTGCCTATTCTCCAGACGGTACGCAAATTGCCTCGGCCGGCGATAAACGCATTCGGATTTGGCAGCAGAATCTGAACGACGATGCTTCGCCGTTTGAAGGAAATCAAGGTACCTTTAACGCAGTGGCTTGGTCACCTACGGGGCGTATGCTCGCTGGCGGTGGTCAGGACCGAATCATTCGGCTGCGCGAACTCGACACCAACACCACGAGAGAATTGCCGAGAATGCACGCCCATCTGGTCAAAACCTTGGCCTTCGAATCAGGTGGTCGCTATTTATTATCCGCGGATACTGGCGGTCGAATTCGCATTTGGAACGTGCAATTTGATAGTTCGGACTTCGGCAGTTCGATTGAACTGACGGACGACTCGGGGAAGCCAGCCCATCGTGGGGGCATCAATCAAATTCGTTTCAGCCGTGATGGGAGACTTTTTGCCACCGCTTCAAATGATCGGACGGTGAAAGTCTGGGATTACCAGACGCGATCATTGATTCACCATTTGGCGGGCCATCATTTGTCCGATGTTTTCTCTGTGGTTTTTTCACCAGAAGGAGATTTACTGTACAGTGGTTCGCGCGACCGTACGATTGGTATTTGGTCGGTGGATACAGGACAACTTACCGGTACCCTTGCCGGCCACGGACAGCTCATACGTTGCTTGGATATTAATCCTGCTGGAACGCGATTGGTGGCAGGGACATGGTTTGGTGAGATCTTAATTTGGGACCGGCTGCGACACGAGCAAATCGGTACATTCAGCGCGCACAACGATATCGTGCATGCAATCAAGTTCGATCCTGCCGGTCATAATTTAGTAAGTTGTTCCTACGATCAAACAATCCGAATTTTCGAGACTCGACCGCGCGATAAAAAATAACCTCAACCATCAAGGCTCGATCATTGGAGTCTGTTGGCAGTCACGCCGATAGCTCAATCTGCTTCCCAAACGGTTTCAGAGAAATGAAATGCACCGCTCGATGAAAATAACTGGCAAAGACCAGATTAGTTTTCAGAAATGTGTTGCAAGGCAAGACAAACTGAATTCAAGAAATTTTCAGAACAATCAAGTCGCAGACATTCGTGCCCGTAACGCCAGGCTGAAACAGCTGTCCCACCTCTGCCAGAAGCGGATACGCATCGTTCCGTTCGCATTGTCTTGCAAGCGTTTGCAGCGTTGCATGCTTGAAGGTCTGTGAAGTAAGCCAACCTCCAGCAGCATCAGTCGGACCATCTTCGCCGTCCGTGCCACCACACAACAACGCGAAGTCGACGTCGAGGTCCCAATCCTCGCCAATCACTTGCTTAAGCCTGAGCCACACTTCCAAAACAAGTTGTTGGTTTCTTCCACCGAGACCTCGCATTGATTTTGTCACTAATGGAATCGTCGGCTCACCACCAAAAACGTAGACTCGATCGGACTTGGGGCGACGGCTGTTCAAAATAATTTGGACGACCTTCTCTGCAACAGCTTGCACCGATTCACTTTTGTCCAAAGAAGCGTATTCCGTAAGATGTCCAAGCTCTGCGGAACGTTCCACACAGCCCGCCATGGCTGTTTGATTATTGCCTAGCAAAAAATTGTGCACGCTTTTCTCCGTCATTACTTGATCAGCGCCAGCCCCGTATGCCGTAGCTAGACCGATCGGATTTGCTTCTAACGAGTCCATCGGCTTAAGCAAGATGGTCTGAACTGAAAGAGGAAGTCGTGAAAAATCGACCGATAGTGATTCCAAGATAAGTTTAGGATTTTGGAATTGATGTTCTGGTGCTTGAAACGTGGGGCCGGATGCGACGGCCTCAAACGAATCGCCAATCACATCCGACAGGATTAGACCAATCATCCTGGACGCCTGACAGGCGTTTGCCAAGCCGCCATGTTTTACGAGACTCAATCTTCCGCGAATGCTGTTGAGTTGTTCGATCGTCGCGCCGGCATCACTTAAGGCTCTGATAGTTGCGATTTTGTCTTCCAGAGAGACTGGCGGACGAGGCGCAGTTAAAAGAGCACTACCGCCTCCAGAAATCAACACGATGCACAGGCTAGAGTTGTTCAAGCGGGATACCGTCGCAAGAATCTTGGTGGTTTCTTCCACTGCTTGCCGAGTTGGCAAATTCACGTGGCCTGATCTTCCGGCGACCAGTTGTATCGATGCCAATTGGGTCACTTGTGTGTCGGGTACGATAACGTGTCCGGATAGGCGCTGCGATAGGCACGAATTTGCTAACGCTTGTTCCAGACCTTTGGCCATGCCCGCGCTGGCTTTACCAGCGCCAACGACACAGACTTCTGAGATTGACGAATTGTCTAAAATATGCTTGCCAAACTGCAATGAAGATTGACTGCACCTTACGAAGCGTGCAACCAGTTCGACCGGATCAACGGCTTTCACTCCCGCCTGCCAAATCGCTACGACGTCGTGCAACATCAAATATGACACTGTGGTTTCAAGGTATGAATGGCTCCGCGTTGACCGATCTTTTTCAGTCCCCCGATAAGCAGATACATGTTTGCTCGATTTAACGTACTAGCCGAAATCAAGAACCGCTTTTAAGCAATTATCCTGCCGGTTGGCAAAGACGTCATAGGCGCGGACGCCATCTTGCAACTGAAAACGATGTGAAACCAGCGACTTTAAGCGATCGAACTTTCCTTGACACGTACTCTCTTTTAGCTGATCCATATAAAAGCGGGCCGGGCATCGTCCAGTCCGGTACGTCAAGTTTTTGTCGTAGGCTTGAACTGGTGAGAAAGCAAAGTGGCGCTCGCAATGACAACCGATGGTAGCGATCGTACCTCCCGGTCGAAGCAAATCAAATGCTAGTTGCTGTGCATCCGGCAACCCAACCAACTCCAAGACGGCGTCGGCTCCGCGACCCTGACTGGCACTCAGGACCAAGTCCTTGATTTCGCATGGGTCGCTTGCTTGCGTTGCACCAAATGCGATGGCATGCTCGCGACGATGTCGTAGCATGTCGACAGCAAAGACCTGCTTAGCACCTTTTTCTAACGCAGCCAAAACGGAAATCAAGCCAACGGCACCGCAACCGATAACGACATAGACTCCACCGGGTGAGATTCCCGCTAGATCGGCGCAAAAAAAACCGGTGCTGAGGTTGTCACCAAACAATATCGCTAAATCCGAGGACAAGTTGCCGACTGAAACCAGCGTGGCATCGGCCATGGGAACACGCACAAACTGGGCCTGACCGCCGTGCAGTCCAATGCCTGCTTGTCTCCATCCAAAGAGTTGTCCATGTTCACAACGGCACGTTAATCCAGTAAGACAGTAAAAGCAATTACCACAATTAGTCGTAAAGGGAGCGCTTACTCGGTCGCCGATACTGAACTCTTTTACGTCAGGACCGACTTCAACGACTCGACCCACAAATTCGTGGCCCAATGCCGTGGGGACATCAATTCCAGTTTCGCGGCCATAATAAACGTGCAGGTCTGAGCCGCACAAACCAGCGGATTCAACTTGAACGATTGCGTCCGCAGGATGTTCAATTCTGGGGTCGTCGATTTCTTCGACAGCTACCTTTTGCGGATCGAGGAATACAATGGCTTTCATTGTGCTTTCTGCCCAGCAACTTTCGCTGCGTAATAGATGTCTTCATATTTCTGGAGCAAGTCATCGAATTCTTCAATTAAGGCGACGATACTTTCGTGAGGTAGCTTTTGCAACATCATCATGCGTTGAATGCGTCGATGCGTAGGGACGACATGTCGGTCTGGTCGATGCGGTGGTTCGACCACAACAACGTCAGCAGGTTTTGTACCCTCGTAACAGGTAACACTTGGACAAGCGAAAAGACTAAGTCGAAAACGCTTGAATTGTGGATCGGCCTGGTAGATCGCTGCGGCGTCACGCAAACATCGCACAATATGGGAAGGACTGGAAACCAAAATAACACGATCGCAACCGCGTGAGGCGAATACTTTCCCCGCATTGTAAAGTTCTTGATAGGTATTCATGGATTCGCAATCAGTCACGATGCGATCCAATAGATTTTGGAATTCCTCGGCCCGCTTGGTTGGGTGTTTTAACCAACTGATACGGTTGGCGAGTTCGTCAAATTGAACCAGTTGATCCAAGTGGGTCTTCAAAAATTCCAGCGAGAACTCTGCTTCGACAAGTGTCGGAGCAGCAGCGTCGGCTCGGCTACCGAAACGAAACTGTTTGCGCGAAGCTCCTGTCCCGAAGACGATTATTTCTGCTTGGTACTCAACCGCCAGCAAAATACCGGTGGGGATGCGGCCTGGTCCTTCTGGCGGTTCGCCCCAGGCCACGCTCCGCCAATTTTCGATGTTGAGATTGCAACCATGAACCAAGATGCCAGTTTTCATTAACGACTCAACAAACAGGATTAGCAACAAACAGGTTCAAATGATGGCCGCTTTTGTTTCCAATTTCAACAGCCGACGATTTCAATCTGATGGATGCTGATCTTAGGCGCTCATCGAATAACGGCAACAAACGAAACGAACTGACCTTAAATTTAGCTTCGAACAATGGTGAACGGAGACTCTATTTCTCATTCAGGTCGCGGACTATTCATGAACACATTGTCAGACGAGAGTTTTGCCATTTTTTTGACCCACAATGTGCAAATGCAACTGCAGACATAAATTCAAGATCAGATGACAAACGAAAAATTCTCGATCATCTGACGCACGTCACTGAGGAAATTGCCGGCGCCGACTCCGTTAATCACGCGGTGATCAAAACTTAACGTGGCCATAACGGCTTTTCGGAATTTGAACTTATCGCCGTCGGGCACGGGTCGATCAAAAACCTCTCCCAAAGCCAGAGTTGCCACGGCCGGAGCAACGACCGCTGGAATCCCAATGCGCATTCCTGCCTTGCCGATATTGGAAACAGTCAATGTCGTCGTTTCGTCAGCTTGGTCTTTGCCGTTGCGGGCTAACGTGATTCGCTCATTGACCTTGATGAAGAACTCGTGTTGGGACATCTCGCCGGCATTGTGGACAACGGCCGTCACCATTTCGTCGCCAGGCAGAGCAACCGCGATCCCCAAATTGACGCTTTGGAAAGTTTTTAACGATCGGCCTTCGTTGATAATGATGCTGCGGAATTTAGCATGCTTCTTCAAAGCTTGGGCAACACACCAACAGGCCATGGTAAAACCAGTAGGGCCATTGGCATCACGGGTCAACTGGCGAGCAGTATCAATTCTCACCCAATCGATTTCACTGATGACGGTAACTGGAACGACCACCTTGGCACCACGACCAAGGCGATAATTGAGGACAATCTGCGATTGAGGCAAATCAGATTCGGTAACCAACGTAGGTTTTTTTCCGCCGGCAATCGCCAGCAGGTATTTGTCAACATCCGCTGGCATCAATTTCGAGCCAGCTGCTGGAATTTCGTCACATACATCGATTAATCCCTTTTCTTTCAAATACTTTCGCGTGCGCGGCGGGATTGTAATTTTGGCACGGCGAATAGCTCGTCCTGGTTTTGCTTGTGTGGCGGCATGCAAAGTCTGCAACGAACTCGCCTTGGCGGCGGGTTCGAGGGTTTGACTTCCAACGGATGAACCGGCCAGTATCTTCACGGCCTCATTCAACTGATCATTCGCACTGATTCCAGGACTTGATTCAAACGAGCCGTTCGATTCTGTGGAAACCGCATGACCTGCAGACAAGTCTTTGGTAGAGGATGACGCTGGCTTGTCAGCACCTGCGTCTCCGTGTGGACTCGGACTATGACCGACCGGTCCATGACCTGCAGGCATCTCTTTGACCCCTTCAGCCACTTCCATTTTGGCGATTTCGGTCCCAATAGATAAAACGCTACCGGTTTTTACGGTCCATTCAACGAGAGTTCCTTCGTACGGCGATTCGACATCAGTCGTCGCTTTGTCGGTTTCCATCGTGTAAATGGGCTCATCGCGTTTAATTTTGTCCCCAGGCTTCTTTAGGAACTCGATAAGCAATGCCTCTTGGAGCCCTTCGCCGAGTTGGGGTATTCGCACGGAAATAATCGGCATTTCGATTAATCCTCCATTGTAAGTTCAATGGCAGCGATCACCTGTTCGGTACTTGGCAACGCTGCGTATTCGTAGATTGGATTGTATCCGATATGCACATCCGGCTTGGCCACGAGTTGCGGCGAGCTGAACAGCAATGAAAAACTATCTGGGTTTCCAACAATTTCGCTGATGATCATTTGGCCGACACTACACGATTCGCCATCCTCTTGAACCACGACGAGCCGGCCAGTCTTTTCTAAAGACTGCAGAATGGTGTCTTTGTCCCAGGGCTGTATACTTCGCAAATCGATTACTTCGACGGAAACCCTGCCTGCCAATTGTTCAGCTGCTTCCAGGCTGTGTTCCATACAATTTCCCCAAGCGACAACAGTCACGTCATCGCCAGTATGGCGGATCCGCGCTTCCCCAAAACCGACAGCTGGCAACTCCGATCCCACTTCCATGTTCAGTCGGAAAAGATGTTTTGGGATGAGGAAGATAGTTGGATCTTCGGCATGCAACGCAGTCCACATCAAGGCAGCGGCGTCTTCCGGTGTGCTGGGGACAACGACCCGCAATCCGGGAACGTGCGTGAATAACGCTTCGTTGGCCTGAGAATGCCAGAGAGAACCGCCGGGGAGATAGGCACCATACGGTGCATAAATGACGGCGGGACAAGTCCAGTTCCCGAACGTGCGCCAACGCAACGTACAGAGATTTTGACCTATTTGATTCCATGCAGGACCTACAAAGTCAATAAATTGAAGCTCAAAAACCGGTCGCATGCCATAGCTGGCCAAGCCGCAGGCAACACCAGCAATGGTTGCCTCAGCCAATGGCGAGTTGTACACCCTTTCCGGAAAGCTCGTCGACAATCCAGCCGTTAGGCGAAACACGCCACCCTTTGGATCAGCAATATCTTCGCCGAAAAATACTCGTCGGTTGTCCTGTTCCAAGCCTTTGCGAAACACTTCGTTGATGGCATCAACCATGCGCCACTTGCGACTACCGGCGATGGGCGGGGGCGTGGCCGCCGGTGGTTCGGCAAACAAATGATCCAAGGTTTCGTCCGCCAGCGGATCTTGTTCGTTCTCGGCGAGCTGATATTCGCGGTCCACCGTTTCATTGATTTCCTGTTTAATCGCTTCCCAATCGCTTTCGGTCAATTCGCCTGCTTCGATGAGTTCACGCGCCACTACCGTAATCGGGTCACGCAACATCATTTCATCGATCTCGTGTTGGGGACGGTATACGCGGTGGTCATCACTGCTGGTGTGGCTGCACAGCCGATCGAGTTGACACCACATGATGGTAGGACCTCGTCCGCTGCGTGCTTTATCGATGGCTACGCTGGCTGCCTCGAACACTCGATCAGGGTGCCGCGCGTCAACTTGTACAATTTCCTCTTCGTTGAAGACACCAAGCTTGAATGGATTGAATTTACTGGTATTCGTACTGATCCCGTATTCGTTATCTTCAACCACCAAGATAATTGGCAGACGGCGCTCGATCGCAAACGACATCGCCTCATAAAACTCGCCTTGTCGCGAGGCCGCATCTCCTACGGTCGCAAGCACGATATTCGACTTGCCTTGCATTTGCATCCCCCACGCTACGCCACACGCCGGCAACGCATTGGCTCCAGTCGGTGTCGGGACGGACCAGATGTTCCGCGCGCGATCGCTGTAATGGCCTGGCATTTGCCGCCCGCCGCTGCTGCTACCGCGTTTGGCGAAGTAGGCCGTTGCAAGTTCGGCGTTTGTCACGCCACGCGCGAGAACCATGGCTCGGTCGCGGTAATACGGGAACAAATAATCACCATCTTCTAACAACATCGAGAAAACAGCCATTGTCTCATGACCCATCCCCGCAACCTGAAACCAACCCTTACTTTGGCGATGCAATACACCCTCACGCCGATCCCCTTCGCGACTGAGGTACATCAACTTAAGTAAGTCCAATTTGTTATACGTCATTTGTTGGGTATCTGGCTTCATTTCTGTGTCCAGGGTTTTAACGGGGCATTGGTAAAGATTTCGTACAATTTGCGACGGGTGTGCCGCAATGCGTCAACTTGTCTCTATGGACATAACTTGAATTTGTTGATCGCCCAAAGTTGCCGTTTCGATGGACCTTTATTCTACAACAAAACGCACAGAAAAACAGGCTTGCTTCGGCTATTGCACAAACAAAGGAGCAGCGAAATTAGCGATAAGTGCGTTTAGCTAGAATAGTAAAAGAAATCACGCACGACCAACTGCAAGGTGACCATGATTCACGCAAGCGATATTCCAATATGCAGCGTGAGTGCCATCTTCGATTTAAATGTTGACAGCGGTTCAAACCGTGCATGGGTTCCGCTTGTCCCACGCTCCAGATCAGAATCCAAATATCAAGCACGTTCTCCAGGTCATCATACATGCGGCAAGCAGGCATGAAAAATAACTGCAATCGCCAGCTGGAACATACAAATACATGAGTCAAGAAAGCACGAATTGACAGTGAGTCGAATTCCTCAGTCGGACGACATTGCTTCGTTTAAAACGTCATCATTTACGTAAATCGGCAGGACTGGATCGCAGGTCACGGCGACAGCAATGGCATCAGATGGGCGTGAATCGACTTCAATAAGTTCACCATCAACTCGAATTCGCAGGCTGGCGAAATAGGTATGATCTTGCAGCGTGTGGATGATGACGCTGTCAAGTTCGCCTCCTAATTGGGATATGGCATTGACTAAGAGATCATGTGTCAGCGGCCGAGGACGACTGGTCCCTTTTACGCGACGGTCGATACTAGTGGCCTCAAAGATTCCGATCAAAATTGGGAATTGGCGATCACCATCGACTTCACGCAAAAAAACGACTTGGTTTTCATTGATTTCGCTGATGATGATCCGCGCGAGTTTCATTTCAATCGGAGTAGACATCTCTTATTCAATACCTATTGGCTCTAAAGCATTAATCGTAAACCAGAATTCCCAATGCCGTTTTTCGGTCCGGTACATTCTCAATCTATTATACGATACGATATCCGAACAGACACGATATGGTGTAAGATCCAATCGTTGCAGACTTTGTTCGCTAGAATCGCGACCTTTTGCTCAGCATCACTGGTGCATGATGCACGTTTTCGCGAGTAACTGCAAATGAACTAAGCATTGCCTGATGTGAAGACCGAACGCGTTGCCAAACGGGGAAAGAGGGGTTAGTATCCTAAATATCTTGCGAATGTTCTCGACAAACGCGCGATGATTTAGGGGCCGACGCTTGAGATCGCCAGGGAAATAGACCACTGGCTGATGTTGGCTACCGCTTGTTGCAATACCGTGAAATTGGTGAGAATGCCGATGTCATTGGAAACAAGGTGCAAACTCTGCTTTGGTTTTTGCAATCGCTCAAACGCGAGTCGATTTTCCGAGTTTATCGAGTTGGACCATGTAGCACGAATTCGGCCGAGCGACTTTTAAGGGTTATAGTTGACGAGAGGATCTGGCATGTTGAAAGTAGGTATTGTGGGCATTGGTTTCATGGGGTGGATCCACTGGTTGGCGTACCAGAAGAATCCCAAAGTTACCGTGGTCGCCGTTAGTGACACGGATCACAACAAGCTCACGGGAGACTGGACGAGCATCCAAGGAAACTTTGGTCCGCCAGGTGAACATGTCGATTTGTCCGACATCGCTACGTATTCAAGGGCGAGCGACCTGTTGAATGACACGTCAGTTGATATTGTCGACATCTGTCTGCCGCCTGCGCTGCATGCCGACTTGACAATCAAAGCGCTGCAGAGCGGAAAACACGTGTTTTGCGAAAAACCTATGGCGCTGCAGTTAACGGATTGTGATCGCATGCTCGAAGCAGCTCGATCCGCGAACAAGCAACTCATGATCGGACACGTCCTTCCCTTTTTTCCGGAATACCAGATGGCCCGTGACACAATTGCTTCGGGAGAATTTGGCAGGTTATTGGGTGGTCACTTCAAACGAGTGATTGCAGATCCTATTTGGTTGCAAGGATTCTACGACCCGAATCGAGTTGGCGGCCCACTGATCGACTTGCATGTGCATGATGCGCACTTTATTCGTATGTTATTCGGCATGCCAAAATCGATTAAGGCCGTCGGTCGCAGGCGAGGGGAAGTCGTCCAATATTGTGCTTCATTGTTTGAGTACGAATCGTCGGAATTCGTCGTCTCGAGTATTATGGGTACGATTGACCAACAAGGACGCGGGTTCACCCATGGGTTTGAAATCCACCTAGAAGATGCCACGCTGCATTTTGAATTTGCGGGCTTCCAAGACCGGCAAGAGACCATGCCATTCAAAATTGTCAAACGAGACGGAACCATCGAGCGTAATTCCCTGAGCGGAGGTGATCCGATCGGCCCATTCCACGCCGAAATTGCGGAAGTGATTAACTCGATTCAAACAGGAAAAACGTCGCCGATTCTTGACGGTTTGCTCGCGCGTGATGCACTGGAGATGTGTATTTGGCAAGACCAGGTCATTGCAAAAAAATAGCGGGGCATGCCTACCCCGCCGTATTCTGACCAAACGTCTCAATCGTCGGAGCGATTAGACATTGGCTCCAACGCAATTCGCGTTCAATTTGATATGCGTTGCAAGATTCTTGCGCACGTCGCGTGAAAATTCAGCAATCGCGGCCTTGAGTTGTGGCAATGCAGCGGACTTGCGAATTGCTTGGGCGACCAGGTTTCGACCTGTCTCAGTCCAAATGCCGATAGAACGTGTGCAAGTATTGGTTTCAGGACAAACAAAAGAGATTTTTTCGGGAGTAATCGATTGAATCTCGACGTTTCCATTTTCGGTTGAATAGGTTACCGAAAATTGAATGTGACGATTATTTTCTTCGTCCTCCCAGGTGGCTAGTGTTGAAGTCATGAGTTACTCCCGATCAAGTTAATTCGTAGAAAAGTGAAAAGTCGTGTAAACGGAATAGTCTATTTCGTTGTCGGAATAAGGCGAGAGCAGATTTAGGGATTTTGAAACTTTTTCAAAAACTTATTCGTTTCAACACAATCCGACATTGGCCGCGCGATCCTAGTCCGACAAAGCCACCATCATTCCCGCAAATTAAAGGGGACGTAGGTTTTCACTCTAAAAGTGCTTTACGTGAACTTAGTTTACCTTGCAGGTTTTGCACCTTGGTCGCCAACAGGTTCTGATGCCATATTTTTCGATTGTTGCGATGAATCGGAGCTGCACGAATAATTTGGGTTGCCAGGGGGCAATGCTGGCTAGACAGTTTGATTCGCTAGTCGATTTTCGAGCGGTCGGCGTCCACTTGTCGGTCGCCAAATCGCCACAGCGAATCGCCGGAAGCGAACGGGCGAACGATGGCCAAAATTTCGGCGGTCGCACCTAAGGCCCTTCTCAATACACAATTCCAAGGGCAAACTTTGAAACGATCAAGGGATGCTGTTGCGAGTATGACATCGGGAAGTCCTGTTTCGGATATCGGGTCATCTGGCAGCGAGTCATAGAACGTGCGAAAGTCAGTCGTGGGGGCAAGGAAACCGCGCAGTCCATATTCATCGGATAAGACTGCCTGAAAGCGAAGACATGCCTGCTCATGGATGGCCGCACTAGGATTGTCTGTAGCTGGGTCATATTCGAGATTAAAGAGCCCCCAGTCTTCCTGAGCGAAAGAATCAGGTCCCTCGACGAGCGCGTGACAAAGCTCATGAAAAATCATTTGCGCCAAACAGTCATCGGGATCCAATGTGGCGTCAGTCCCCAGCCGTAGCGTGTCAACTCCATCCCACGTGGCGTTGACGCTTTCGTCACGCACGATTTGAATCCCCAGTTGGTTGGCAGTGCTGATCCAAATCAGATCGAGCGGATCTTGGTAGCTGGTCTTGATACTTCTCATCTAAAATAGCTTGTCAAATCTTGGTCAGGTCCGAGCAAATTGCTGCTTACCAATATAGATGCCTGCTGGGCCATTTCGCGAGTGAAGATTTTGAAAAGTTTTCAGGCGTGCGCTATCTGTCTAATAATGGCCATCAATAAAGCGATTTGCGCACTATTTATCCGAATGATGTTGTAGCCAATACGTACCTGAACTCAATAAAAAAAGCCGCCAGAAGAATTTTCTGCTGGCGGCTTGATTGACGTGCAATCAACTTATCGTTGCATGTTGGGTGTTTCACGAGCTTGGCGAACTGAATTATTGCCGGGTTGAGATGTTCCTGTTAAGAAATTGTAGATTTCAGCAGACTGCGTGAGAACATCAAACTTTTCAGCCATGGCGATGCGCAGCTTCTTCTCTAAGATGTTGCTGTACAACTCGTCCTTTACGGCGTCGAAATCCTGAACGCGAGGAGTCGTACGACCCTGGCAAAATAGAATCACGATATTCGGGCCAAGTTTTATAAGTTGAGAAATTTCTCCGGGGCGGAGATTAAACGCTTCGTCTTCCAGCATCGGACGACCGCCAAACCGCTGAATCGGAGGTACTTGACCGTTGTTGGCCCGCGATGTGGGGTCAATGGAATATTGATTCGCCAGTTTTCCAAAGGCCTCTTCGGTTGGATCGTTTTTAGCTTGCTGCCATACCCGCTGAGCTAATCGCTCATCATTCAGCACAATCGCAAGGCATTCGACTCGTTCACCAAAATTAGCTTGAAACCCGCGTTCCATATCTTCTTTGGTTACCGAGACCGAAGGCGCGACGAGTTTTCGTACGGCCGCCGATGGCCAAACTTCATCTTGGATGTAGATATCGAGTTTGGAGCTGTTCCCTTTTGTGACGTAGGCTAACCACCTCTCCATATCGATGGCACCGTCTGGACCCATGAAGCCGAAGTTTAAGGCAGCGCGTTCAACTTCGTCTTGAATTTCCTTATCGCTAATTGAGACATTAGCTTTCTGCAATTCTTGCAGCAGGATCACGCGGTTGATCTCGGCCGTCAGCACGTCATGCCCAAAAATAGAAATGCATTCTTCGTATAGCTGTTGAAGCGTGATCGGAGTACCGTTGATTGTAGCTGCAATTCCTGGGTTGCGTTGTCGAAGTTCAGGATCATTGTAGACATTCACGATCTCAGCTGTCTCTTGCAATTGCTTGAAGATTTCAACAGCTACCTCACCCAGCCTCTCTTCGCGCAATTGCTCCTCGATTCGTTTTTCGGCCGCCATGCGTTGTTCTGGATTTAGATTGTCGGCGGGGAAATGTTGTTCACACTTCAAAATGATAAATTGATGTTCGAGTTCAATTACGGGTGAAATTTCATTAACCTGTAGGCTAAATGCAGCTCGCTCCATAACCGGTTCCCCCATATTGCGGCGAATCGGGGGGAGCAGGCCCCGCACAGAGGCACTCTGTGGATCAACCGACTTCTCTTTGGCGACACGGCCAAATTCTTCTGGGTTTTGCCGAACGTAGGCCAGGATATTTTCAGCCTCTTGGAGAGTTGAGCAAGCAATCGCTCGGACTTGCACCTTCGGCCCGAACTCGAACTGCATTCGGTCAGCAACTTCCTGATTGCTTACAGTCGTGCGACCTGAAGCCAAACGGCGTAATGCCAAACGCGTCCATGTGATATCATTCTTCAATTTGTCCAAAGAAATGTGCCGCTCCTCGAATATCACCTGAATGTACCGCTCCAAAGACAAACCATATCGTTCTGCCTCGCGGGTGAGCTCGTTCATCACATCTTGTTCCGAAATCGAATGCCCGATCTTCTGTAGCTCGCGCATAACCAGCATTCGATTCATCATGCTTTGCAAGACTTCCTCGCCAAACCGCACGGCACAATGATGAGCCAGTTGATCTCGGGTGATCGAGTGACCATTTACGGTTGCGACTACCTGAATCGTATTCGCATTGCCCTGTTGCGTCTGTTGTTGAGGTTGTTGTTGAGGTTGATTCTTAGATTGATTTGTTGGTTGTCGCTGTTGCCCCATGACGCCAGGGAGCCAGACGAACGCAAATAGGGTTACCCATCCGCCAAGGAGAACCGCGAAAACGAGTCGACGTCTTGTCCTCCAGTTTAAAGATGGCAATATCGAATAATTCTTTTGATTGGAAAAAGTCATTTCGGTTCCTCCATAAACCGGGAAGCAGGCGACCGATTTGCCGCTGCAGGTGGTATGTTTATGCGACTTGAATTGTTTTTTCGAAAACTCGAAGGGGAGTATAGTGCTGGCCGTGAGTTTAGGTCAATAAGGAAAAAGCGGAGTCTCTCCTCCGGCCCCAAGTCCAACCAACGTTTTGAATCTGAATCTGAGAATTGAAGACGACAAGTCCAGTCAATGATCGCCAAGCGCGGGGGGACTGGACGTGTGAAGTTGTCTTGTAACAAGGTAGCAGTGCGTTAGAATTAGGACTTGCTTTAGCTAGCATTGAACGCCTTCAACCGAGCCCGTTCATCGTATGCTACCAGTCCTCAAAACTACTGCCTAAAGGAGTACGTTCCAGTGGTCAAGCCTTCCCAACAAATTGCACAACGCATGGCTCGCTATCAGTCGTTGATCGAAGTCATCGCTGAAGAGCCGTTTTTTGAGCTGATCAAAGTCAAAGAACGTTATGAACAGGAACATCCTCGATTCATTACACGCGTTGTTAATCAGTTGGCTGCGGATGGCTGGTTGATTAAAGATAAAGAAATGGTCGGCCTCTATCGTTGGCATCGTGAGCCGCAAGAGCTAATGCAAACCGGCTGGATCAAACAAAAACTTTGCGGCCTGACCGTGACTTCGGCACCGGCTGGCGACAGACCGCGAGAGCGGTTGCTGGAATTTGGAGCAGCGCAACTCAAGAGTTCGGAATTACTCGCCATTTTGATTCGATCAGGACGTCAAGGGGAATCGGCAGTACAAGCTGGACAACGCGTGGCTGAGGTGTATAAGGACAAGATTGAGAGACTCCCAGAAGCGTCGCCGAGCGAGCTTAAGGAAATCAGTGCTGCTATCGCCAACACGGCCTATTGTCAGATCATGGCAGGAATCGAACTGGGACGCCGAATTGCCGAAGCGAAGAGTACTAACAAGGCTCCAGTGAAGATAACATGCACTGCCAACGCGATTGCTTACTGCGAAACTCGGTTTAATCGACTAGCACATGATTCCAGCAAAGAAGAATTTCATATCGTTACTCTCGATACCAAGAATCAGGTCATCGACACGCATCAGATTTCGGTAGGGATTCTGGATGCCAGCTTGGTCCATCCACGTGAGGTTTATCGAGCCGCCATCAAGGATGCGGCTTCGTCGATTCTTCTCGTCCACAACCATCCTTCCGGAGATCCCACGCCGAGCCGAGAAGACCACGCGGTCACTGAACGGCTTGAGGAATGTGGTAAGTTGATTGGCATTCGCGTGCTCGATCATATCATTGTCACGCCATTTCGTTGTGTCAGCCTACGCGAATGCAATTGACGTCTTGCTAGCGATAAACCTCGATTTCAGAAAATTCAATTTTTGACTCAAGTTTCGGACTGCAAACTCGATCATTGACCTTCCTCGATTCACATCGATCTGTTAGAAATCGCGGTTGTTTCCCGTCACGTTCTGGAAAACAAAGCATAAGTCACGGCAAGGAAGTTCGCACTCGCCATCACATGGCATCGCGTCGACCGTGATCTTTTCCCCAATAGAACGCCGAGTTCTATTAACCTATTGAGGAAACCTGAGCAGCACCGTCTACCACACATATTGTGCGTGAAATCAGAGTTCGGCGAATATGGCCTGACCGTCGAAATCGACCGCACTTATGCGTTGGCAAGGTATCTGCTTAGCCACTGTATGGATGCAGTGCGCGGAGAAAAGTAATGACTACAACACATCGACTTAAGTTCACTCGATCATTTTGGCTGAGACTCACAGCGGTCTGCATATTCGTTGGCTTGGGAACCGTTGCCGTCATTCAGTCAACCAAGATCGGCAAGCATCTGCGCTCCGCAAAGCAATCGGAAGCAACTGAAAAGGATGCGACGGATTTAGGTGCCGAAACTATAGACGGCTCCAATCAAAATCCGGAAAATTCGACCACGACAGCTAAACAAAAGAAACCTGAATTATTTAGTGACACAAACAATCGGTCCCCGCGTGACTCGAATCGTTTACAAACCGACTCGTCCAGCAATGAGAAGCCCACGCTAGGCTTGCCGAATCCGTCCCCGCCCACTAACCAAGTTGCCAACGACGCGAAATCGCTGCCCAGAGGTAATGCATTCGCCGCGAATTTGCCGGGCTCTGAAGTAGATCGAGGCAGAGATGCAAACAGCGGTTTTAACTTGCCGCAAAATGGATCTCAATCCGATCGAGGGGTTCCTCCAACCTTACCTGCCTCGGCATCAAAATTCGGCTCATCAGAGTCGCCAGCAAACGTAAACGATCGTCCGATGGACCATCCAGTAACCATTTCGGCACCAGAAATGCTGAAGGCCGAAACGGATCAGGGGAATCGCGGCTTTAACCCACAATCGACGCAATCACCAACAAACTCCGGGGGAGGAAACTTTAGTCGGTTTGGCAATAACGAAAATCAAGAGCCTCCTCCGCTGAGGTCGAACTTTGGCCAATCCAACTTGACGAATAACCTTGACGCGAAAACGAGCGGCGACAACTTGGGGGACTCAGACGTTGCACCGCGCCTCGAAATCGCTCCGATCGTCGTCTCTGGAGATCAAATGCGCAATGACCGTCAATTCGAAAACAACGACACGCGATTCTCCGGGTCTGGTTCGCAAAATCAATCGTTACGCGATTCGAATTCGCTTATCGACGATCAAAAGAAGCAGGAATTGGGCAACGACATGGCAATGAACAACGCGCCGACGTCCAATGATCTGAGAACACCACCAAATTTTGATGCTCGTGCTTCGCTCCCTCCGCCAACAACTGCAAACATCGTGAACGATGGACATGACCGAGATCGAAACGAAATAGTGAGGGACTCCTTGCCAGCAAAGTCCTCCGATAATTTTCGAGACAACTTGCGATCTCCGTCTGATAACTTAGAAAATTCTCAGGATCCGGCTAATGCGTACAACAACCGCGACTTTGGACAACCGGTACCTGATCAAACGCGTCCACCGAACACAACCAATGAACTTGGACTCAGGTCTGCGCCGGAATCAGGCGGCAATCGTGGCGACTTCAGTCGCCATCAATCAGCGCACGACGCCCCTTCTATCGATCGATGGGGTGATGATCGAGGGCGCCCTGGCTCTGCGGATCGACCACTGTCCAATGGTACGCAGACTGAATACACACAGCCGTTCAATCGAACATCCCCGGATTTAAACTATAATCCAGGGAGCAATCAAAACACGGTGCCCAACGAGGAGCGTTCCAACCAGCAACGAGCTTCCAATTCGCAGTCCCGGTCTCAGCTTCAATTCGACGCGAATCTAAACGCATTGGATCGATCAATTGAGAGCATGCAATCACCGGCATTGGTTATTGAAAAGCTTGCGCCCGCAGAGGTTCAAGTTAACCGTCCGGCGAATTTTGAGGTGGTTGTCCGGAACGTGGGCAAGGCCACTGCCACGATGGTGCAGGTTGTCGACGAAGTTCCCCAGGGAACTGAATTGGTGAGTGCCGATCCACAGCCAAGTTCACGGGAAGGTTCCAAAGTTGTTTGGCAACTTGGCACAATTGAGCCTGGTAAGGAACAACGAATTCAAATGACTCTGTTACCGAGACAGCCCGGCGAAATCGGCAGCGTGGCACAAGTCACTATGTCAACGGCTGCCGCCGTACGAACGATCAGTACAAAACCCGAGTTATCAATTTCGGCTGAATGTCCTGAACAAGTACTTCTCGGTAACGATGTCCCAATCTCAATCGTCGTAAGCAACACCGGTACTGGAGTTGCCGAAAATGTGATCCTCCAAGAAGATGTGCCGGAAGGTCTCGAGTTCGAAACCGGTATTCGGCAATTGGAATATCCTGTAGGTAACCTTAGACCCAACGAGAGTCGTACGGTTCAGCTTCGACTAAAAGCAACGCGCATTGGCCAAATTCGAAATCACCTCGTCGCGCATGCTGAAGGGGAATTGCGCTCAACCGCGACCGTGGATGTTTCCATCGTAGCCCCCAAGATCGTAACATCTGGCTCCGGCCCATCGACTCGGTTCGTCAACCGCGAAGTCACACACCAGTTCTCGATAGCCAACGTCGGGTCCGCGTCTGCAAAGAACTTGGAAATGACGGCCCAACTCCCCCGAGGCCTCAAGTTCAAGGAAACGAACAATAAAGGGGTATATAATCCGCAAACTCATTCCATTACGTGGGGATTGGTTGAACTCAAATCACATCAGACTGGAAAAATTGAGCTGACAACTTTACCTGTCGAACCAGGTGACCAAGTGATCGAGTTCAAGGTGCGTGCCGACATGGATATTGCGGAACGAACTCAACAGACTTTGCAAGTGCGTCAATTGTCAGAGGTCTTTTTCGACATTGACGACTCAGTTGACGTTGTCGAAGTTGGCACGAAAGTCAGTTACGAAATTGTTGTCATCAATCGAGGCTCGATTGACGCGACGAACGTAGAGTTAGTTGTCGATTTTCCACCTGGCGTTCGCCCGATTACCGTAGCGAACGGACGTGGGGACGAAATTCGTGGACAGCAAGTGGTATTTCCGCTGATTTCCCGTTTGCAACCAGATCAAGAGCTGAAGCTGACAATTAACGCACAGGGCATTCAACCAGGCGATCATGTGGTCGTAGCTCGTTTAAAAACCGAAGATCGCGCGGTTCCAGTTGCCAAAGAGGCGAGCACACATTTTTACACGGATTAGAGCGAGGATCACCATCGGGTCTCGATGCGGGCTACAACTCAGTCGGTCCAATTGAGAGCCTGCACTTTTGAATTCCAAATTGACAATCTATGAGTTCTCGGACCCAGAATGAGCCAATCGTAGTTACCGGAATCGGATTGATTACCGCATTGGGCAAAGATGCGCCGTCAACTTGGGAGAATATAAAGGCTGGACGTTGTGGCATTTCCAAAATTCGACCACGCGAAGGTGTGCCGCAGGAAGTAAAACTAGCTGCCGAGATCAAGCTGCCAACCGATTTTAGACAACCGGACATGTTGGATGTGATCCGGTATTCCCGTCTGGCGTTTCAAGAGGCGGTTCAGGACGCCAACTTGGATTTTCAAGCGATGGACCCGCGCATGTTAGGGGTTGCTTCTACGGGGCACATGGGCGATTTGCGTCACTGCTTCTTTGAGACAGGGAGCGCTGATTCCAATAGCCAGATCGTGCCTTGGTGGACGCAATGGTTACCGCAAACCGCGACATTCGATCTTGCTCACGCTGGGCGATGGCTCGGACCGCGACTTTGCTTTTCCACGGCCTGCGCCAGCAGTCTAGTTAGTGTCATTCAATCCGCTCGCTACCTACGTCAGGGGATGTGCGATGTCATGGTAGCCGGAGGCGCTGAACAGA
Organism: uncultured Planctomycetaceae bacterium; assembly: GCA_937862885.1. Taxonomy (GTDB): domain Bacteria; phylum Planctomycetota; class Planctomycetia; order Pirellulales; family Pirellulaceae; genus CALMEE01. The sequence goes on along the minus strand of CALMEE010000037.1, from coordinate 21,770 downwards.
TTGAACCGCTTTTCGCAGCAGGGTTTTACCAAATGCGAGCGCTCTCCGATTCCGGGGACCATCGAACCGGTTGCCTACCCTTCGATCAAAATCGAAGTGGTTTCGTAATGGGCGAAGGCGCGGCATTCTTGGTTCTCGAGCGGTTGTCGCATGCAGTCGCACGCGGAGCTGCCATCTATGCAGAAATTTTATCGGAACGAATGTTGAGCCAAGCGCATCACCTCACCAGCCTAAATCTAGAAGACGAAGCTCTCACCCACCTTATCAAACAGACAGTTCGCGGTGCAGCACTTGATTTGACTGACGTAGAATACATCAATGCCCATGGTACAGGTACCATGCAGAACGATATTACAGAAATCAATTGCATCAATTCAGTGTTTGGGAGCCATGCGAATCAGCTGCATGTGAGTTCGACCAAGTCTCAAATCGGTCATTTGGTTGGCGCGTCAGGGAGCGCTGAATTGGCAGTAACCCTTTTAGGAATGCGAGATCGAATTTCCCCACCAACGGTGAATCTGCAAAATCCAGAACCTCGTTGCGAGTTCAGTTGCGTCGCCAATGAAGCCCAAACTCGTGACTATCGCCACTCGCTTAAACTGTCGATGGCTTTTGGCGGACATCTGGCAGGCATCGCGCTGCGGCGTTACGATGGCATCGGTTGCCGTCAGTCTACCGTTTCTCCGGACCACACATTACGCGTTCGGCACGCCGCCTAGCAATTGCGTAAAACGCACGTTCCTGTTCATAGATGTCATTGCGAGTTATTGCATCAGATTGTTTCGCTTCGCCAAAAAGGGTTGTTGCCTTTTGGCTGACGACGTCTACCGCTGGAATCCGAAGATCGCGTCTGCATCAAAAATGGTTCCAATTCCTTGTTGGGGTAAGACCGCATAAAGGGTACGTGTGATGTAGAGGTCGACCAGTTCCGTTAAACGCTGAATTGGCATTTTGGGTACCAAGACAATATCCCCATGCCGCAACCAGATGTCGTCGGCTGGCAGTGGCTCGACTCCCGCAATGGCACTGCGTAAATCGATTCGCAAAGCCATTAACTGCCAATTTGCGTCTCGGCGAAAAACAACAATCTGCCGGATATTGGCACCGGGAAGCTGACCTCCGGCTAAGGCGATTGCTTGCATGGCCGTCGTTGGACCAGTCAGCGGAATTTGCGATGGTGTTCGAACTTCGCCCAACACAAAAGCTGTACGTGGAGCCAATTCAAGTATATTTGGTGTGAATTCGATCCCTGTAATTCGACTGCGATAGCGCATGTTGACTTCGCGTGCCAATTCAGCCAGCGTCAACCCAATGGCTGGCACGACGCCGATCATGGGCATGTTGATTGTACCGTCAGGCAAAACGGTGATGGTAATGCTCTGTCCGCCGACGCCTTGTCTCGCATCCAATGCGTCACGCAGGTCCTGTAGCGGTGTGTTGATTTGCGCCCCATGCACGACGATGCGTGGGTCATTGTAATATTCTCCATAAATTTCGTTCAAATCTTTTTGCAATTCGGCAATGGTCTTGCGCGCCGCCATAACCTGCCCAATGCCGCGCAACGAGATCATTCCATCTGGCATGATTTGCACGTTAGTCTGCGCCAGCTCGTCGGCTCCCGCGTCCGTCTCGGCAAGAGATGAAATGACCAATTGATCACCAACTTCAAGCCGGTAGGAATTGAAAGATAATTCACGCGTGATGCGGAAAATAAATTCGATGCGGTCGCCAACCCGAATGCGATACTCGGGAAGGTGAGGCGACCGATACGGACCAATGTACTCACCAAATGCGAACGCTTCCCACGGAATTTGACTCTCCATATTCCAAGTTGATCTCGCATTTTGTGGGTAAACTCCATGCGAATCAACGCCCCGCATGTATTTATAACCCGAGGGAGCTTGCGGATCGTAGAATGTTTCGAAGGTCCCTAAGTTATCAGCAGCAAAGTACCTGCCTTGCGAAAAGTCATCCGCCATCAATTGTGGTGGACCTGGTGTCCTCGGCGCCTCGGTTGGGGTCGGCCGTGATGCGAGTCGTTGATTACTCGGATATCCAAATCCCGCCGACTGGGACAATCCCTGTTTGTCTGTGAAAAGCCCAATGACGAAACATCCGAGCAGACAGGAATAGAAAACGGCGTGGTTAATCGGTCGGTCTAAAACGTGCATGATCAGCCTTCCGTTTAAAATCTTGATTTGAGCGAATCAAAAAATCGCGGTTTCTTTTTTGAATCGTTTTCGGCTGGTAGCTCGGCGACTTGAGTTTTCCCAAACATCTCCTGCTCTAAAGGAGGGGCTAAGTCATTCATTTGCTGAGGAGAAACCCAGCGAACCACCGGACTAACATCAGCCATTCGTAATCGCTCGTTCGCATTAGTGTATTCTCGCATCGCCAATTCGGCGAGTTGGACTTCACCCAGCTTTTGGTGTACTTGATGCAGGTTGTACCACGCCGCTGGCGTCGGCTGGATCCTCAAGCTCGCCAATAATTGTAGCTTCGCGTCTTCGAAGCGACCGCTCCCCGCCAATAACACAGCCAATTCGTTTCTACTCTTGTAATCATTGGCATTGATTTGGGCAGCAACTCGAAACATGATGATTGATCGCAATAGATGCGATGAAGCCAGCGAACCATCAAGTTGTGCCGGAGCGGAAAACGACTTGCCCAAAGCATAAAATGCTTCTGAAGCAATTGGATGTCGCCCGCAGGCATTGATCAATCGAGATTCCGCGTATTCATAGTATCTTTGCATTGCCTTTTGTGGGGTGATGCGTTCCCATTCCTCGGGTGCGATTACTTGAGTGCGGTGGCCGCGCGCCACGCGACTCAGGTCAAGAATGATCTGCGACGAACTCTCGCGCAGAGCGTACTCATCCGCTTCTTCTAACGCGGTCAAACCTTCAAGTAGGGCCACGCTGAATTGACGACTTCCCGCCTGTTGGTCGAATGTGTCGCAAATCAATCTCAGTGCAGCCAAAAATTCATCGCGAGCTGCGTAGGTGGCACCTCGTCGCGCAAGTGTTCTCCCGTATTCAATTTTCTCCGTTATTTGCTGAAATAGCGCGGTTGGAATGTGAAATTGCGTGGGGGTGATGTCGAGACTGGACGAGTACCGTTGTACACCATATTGGTCGTCAAAACTTGCATTAGGGCTCGACCGAGTTATCGATTGAGCAGTAACGCCAGGGCCATTATCCGAGTAACGGTACATCGATGTCGAGTTGTCCGGAGGGAAAAGAAACGATTCTAGTACGCTGTCTCCAACGTTCTTTTCCACGTTGCTCGGTAAGTTATTATTTGTTTCAGCTTTTGGATTTGAACGGGACTGTGAACCCGGTTGCTCCGATTCGGCATGGCTTAGATGCTGGTTGCCGTTTGCATTCGAGAGTTTCGAGGCCAAATCAGTGCCCGGCAAACGCTGGATGGCCTCGTCGGCGTAGACATTCTTGATAAATCCTGGCCTGCTGATATGCTTTTGTTGGTCAACAGTCAACTTCAGATCAGAGTTCGATTCTTCGGTGGAACCCATTAGGTTCGGCCGGAGCTTTTTCGAAAGTTCCGATTTGCCAGTCCGCTTGCTTCCGTCCAAGTCGTGCAGCGGCAATTCCAACTGAGAAACTCTACCTTCAAAGATCGGGAATTCATGCTGGTTGGCAGCCAGTTCATCCGGTTGCAATTCGCCAGTCGTGTTGTGGTCAAAGCCCACCCAATCGATAGACTTTTGGCTTAACCAAACGAACCAACCTAAGCTTGTCGTCGCAAACAGAATCCAAATGACAATCTTAGTGTTCGTGTTGCGCATACTGGTGCAAATGACGAGGCAAGAGTTATCTAGCCAACAGAGATAGAGCCGCGTCATATTCCGTATAACGCGGTCTGCTAATGCCTATCGGAAAATTGGGTCAATCAGCATAACCGGTTTAAACCCAACAAGCAAAGAATTCGCGCGCACCCGAACGCAAATTCGTTACAGATTACCAGCCGAAACTTGGGCGAGTATTAGACAACCCGCCAATCTTAACTTGTCGTAAAAGTCAGCGCAGTTTATCAAGACGGAAAAGTGGAACACTATGAATCGCGTGCCGGTTTCTCCTTGCTGGCGAGGCTACCGACTTCACCGTGAAATGATCGCTGCCCAAAACGAATGCCCAACAGTTATATGTCCCACTAGGGAAGACCTTTAACGCTACCTTGACTGACGATAGATGCGGAATTGGTTGTAAGAAATCTGGGGACAAGAGTTGCGCATCATCACTCTCGCACGCCCGGCGTGATTTTGAGTGTCAGCTCTTCGCCGTTTCGTCGAATACGCACTTCGGTTTCGCGACCGACCTTGAGACCACCCATCGTCGCCATGTATTCGCTGAGGTTTTCAACTTGTCGACCGGCCAGCGACAAGATCACGTCCCCCTCCTTCAATCCAGCCTTTTCGGCGGGCGATCCGGCGGTTGTACCCGTAATACGAACCCCTGTTTCCTCGTACGCGTAGTCGGGATGGGTACCCAGATAGACTACTCCCATCCTCGCCGAACGACTCTGCTCTTCAACCTTATCATATCTTTTGAATTCAGGTCCACTGTTCAGCTCGGATAGGTTGAGGGCTAAATTCCCCATGAGATTTGCGATGCGGGCTGCGTCCGGGTAGTTTAGTCGGTCAGGTGTATCTCGGGGCGTATGGTATTCGAGATGAGAGCCAGAAAAAGCAGATGCGATGGGAGTCCCTCCGCGATAAAACCCAGTGGCATCCGTGGGCAGATTTGTGTCTAGGATTTTCGCAATATCGAGCTGCAACTTAAAGTTACTTGCTTCGATCAGTGTATCCCAATCACTTGAAGAGCCGAGCCCCTGCAGCTGCAATCTTCCCCGATACCGACCGATCATGTCCATATTGAGGTATGCGGCAACATACTGATTTAGTCGCGGCAACGGAACGTTCGGCCCCAACTCATCCAAAGATTCGGTCGTCAAATCTTCAGCCAATTCACCGTGCGAGTTCCGCAATAAGCTCAACTGGAGTGTCTTGACGTAGTGATTTGAGCCGTGTAGGCCCAATTCCTCAGCTGACCACGCAGCAAAAATGATATCGCGATTGAGTTCTTCGGTATCGCCAGAATTTTTCATATTCGCGAAATGCTCAGCGATTTCCAACAGCCCGGCGACACCTGAAGCATTGTCATCGGCACCGTAATGGATCAGGCTTGTGTCCTCGGATGTTGCTCTAGAACTACTGCTACGCCCTTCTCCTAAGTGATCGATGTGCGCGCCGATAACGACCACTTCCGAACTCGGCTCATCTCCCCATTGCAATCGTCCAATGACATTTCGACCAGTACCGCGACTCTGACGAATATCGATTTCGACATTGATTTTCAAGCCGGGGATCGCAAACCCCATTATCGGTTCACCGGCATCAAGTTTCGTTTGGATCTCATTCAGATTATGTCCTGCACGTTGCAACCATTGCTCGGCAATCTCGTTGCTGATACTGACCGCGCCCAAGCTCGTCTTGCCACGAATAAAATCGTTCGCCAAGGGAATCAATTTTTCTTTGAACTGCGAGCGTGGTCCATTTACGACCAACATGCCCCGAGCTCCACGATCGCGAATCTCCATTGCTTTGCGAGAGAGATTAGAGTAAATCGCCAGGAACTGGCGCCGCTCGTCGTCGACGTCCTCCGGCATATGTCGCAGCACGATTACCCATTTGTCCTTGACGTCCAAATGTACAAATGAATCGTAGGCGTCTTGATTGCCGTCTTTTTCAGCAGCGATTCCATAACCTGCAAAAACAACGTCTGAGGCCTCGAATGAACCTGCCTGTGAAAACGAAAGGGGACGCCAATCCACGTCGATTGTCAATTCGGTTTCGTTCACCTGCAATCGGCAGTTATCACCCAGCGCAGCCCCAGCCGGAAATTCAAAAATTTGGAACCAAGAATCTTGGTCGCCAGCAGGCTGTAAGCCTAGTGCCTCAAAATATCCGGCCACGTAAGCAACGGCTTGGCGTTCGCCAGGAGTCCCGCTCATTCTGCCTTTCAACGCTGGCTGACACAAATAGTACACATGCTGTTGAAAGTCGACCGGTAAGAACTCGGGATCGGTCTTACTGGCTGCCGCTCTACCGTCATCCATGGCCGCGAGCTCGTACGGTTGCAATTCGAGCCCAGTGGCAGTCTCTTGATTTTGAACAACCACCTCCGATGGCTTATCTAGATCGCTAATCGGCTTATCCGCTGATTCCGAACCAGCGTGAGCGTCATTGATAGTTTCGGTTTCATCTATCCCCAAGGCGTTTAATGCCGCTGCGTGGTTCCAATCAGCGATTTCAATTTGCGCTCCATGCTTTCGCTCGGAGTTCATGATTTGCCCGCGCGATGAGTTGCGTTCGCTCGACCAAGCTATCTGTTTGCCGTCTGGCGAAAATACCGGCAACCCATCGAATCCATCAGTGTAAGTAACACGGCGAGGAGGTGATTTGCCTTCATCATCCACAATATAGAGTTCAAAATTTGAATAGCCGTGAAGATTGGTCGTAAAGATCAGGTATTTGCCGCTCGGATGAAAATAGGGTGCCCAAGCAGTCGTCCCCAAGCGAGTCAATTGCTTCTTGTCGGATCCATCTACGTTCATGGTCCAAATTTCGGCGATGATACCATTCTCATCAAAACTCCGCCAACATATTCGTTTGCCATCCGCTGAGAAAAACGGCCCACCATCGTAGCCTTTGCGATCAGTCAACTTTCGCAATTCTGTTCCATCGGACCGCATAATATACAGGTTCATGAAGTATTCAGGGGAAGTATCGCGTTTGGCGACGAGTTCAGCCGGCAAATCCGCAACGTATGCTTCGCGATTCGAGGCAAAACAAATCCACTCTCCGCATGGGGAATAACTTCCCTCCGCGTCATAGCCAAAGGCGTCGGTCAACCGAGTTAATTCCTTTGTTTTGGCATCCCATCGATATAGATCGTAGTACTCGTCGTACGGCCAAGCGTATCGGCGAGTCGTGCTCGTTTGCCGCAATGAGATTTCTTCCCGTTGTTTGTCTAAAGCGTCTGGGTCCGCGTGAGTTGATGCAAACAATATGTCACCCGAGACTGGATGAATCCATGCGCAAGTTGTCTTGCCGTATCCAGGAGAGATTTGAATCGTTCTTCCACTGTTTAAATCCATGCGGTAGATTTGAAAAAATGGATTCCCTTCGACTCTTTCGCTCTGAAATACCATGTAGCGACCGTCAGCGCTAAAATAGCCCTCGCCCGCCCGCTGCCCAGCCGACGTTAGATTTCGCGAGTTCGTGATAAATCGAGCCTCAAGCTCAGCGGCGTTTTCCGGCAATCGATCGTTGTTAAGAATTTGAGAAACCCCTACGTTCCCTGAACATATTTGGCATACCAGAATCGTCAAACCGGTTAGTCCAAACCCAAATGTACGACCACACATCAGAAAACCTCAAAACGTTTCGACCCGAAATTACTTCAAGAAAACAAATATCGTAATTCACTAAGTGTACCAAAAATCGCTGCGGGTTGTACGAAGTACTAAGCGAACCCAAGGTGTGGTACCGCAGAAAACCCACCTTAGTCAACAAAAAAAGCCGCCAAAACTCGAAGGCTTTGACGGCTAACGGAGGGTGTCATGGATTTTATTGCGATGAAACACCTGGGCTAGGAAAACCCAGCGGTTTGCACCGCAGAAAGGTTGCGGTTTCATATAGAGTTACGCAACTGAAATGAAATCGGTTCTCACAATGTGCCCAAATTTCAAAAATTATCTTTCCCCGCGATATTGAAGTAAGCCGTCTTACGTCTGAATTCGCATGGTTAATACGAGTGTCGGAGGCACAGAGCACGAATTTGATTATAAAATGAATGATTCTTCATCGATTGATGCTGGTAGAAGACACGACCTGTGCGGCGAATTGGTTTTGTTGAACGTTTTTCGGTTCGGTTAGTCGCCTCGATAAGAATTAGTCCGGCAGAAATTGGCACACTGCAGAGGAAAAGCATCGCACCGCAGACAAGTTCCAATTGGTAGAACGCACGCTGAAGGTTCAACTCCCTTTCAAGCGTGTACCGCACTGAACGTACTCACTATCATTCAGTGACTTCGTTAACGTCGAAATGCTTTTGGGAGCGAGAAAGCCCGATGATCGACGACAACATTGGCCTCGATTGAGTCTTTCCGCAAAACGTAAAGCAGCTTGCGATTGGCAGCGACCTGTTGCATGAATGGAAACTTTACGATCCGCTCGACGCTTTGCGATTCCGACGATTCTAGAGGCCCATCACCCACACGTCCACTGTCGTCGGCACCACGAAAGACTACGTCACGCCAATCCGATTCCTTGATCAGGATTTCGACTCGTGCACCGTCCATGGTGTGATGTGTTTGTACACGTCTAAGCATAAATGATTCTGGATCGTAAAAACGTCGTATCGGTGTTCCCTCACGAGGCTCAAACATCAGGGACAAACAATGCTTTCCTTCAATCATTTGTCGCCCAGACAACTGTATTCTCCCGTCGAATTCTCCGGATGACCAAAGCAATCCTGGGAAAATGACGGCATTTTGTTCAATTACGCGCGCGCGTTCCTCTCCCTCCAAGATCCGGTCCAAAGCGGGGCTCGTTTCCCAGGCGATTTCGCCATCAAAACCTTGACGTATTTCTATCGCAGCGGATTTTAAGATCAATAAGAACTTGCCATCGGCCTGGATCAACTCCAAATCGAGTTTTGTTCCCGTTTCCAATAACTCCAGGGAACCACGCGTGCGCAACGTCTTAATGCTCTCCAAATCAGTCTGCTTCCCCAAAAACTTCAAGCTTTCGTTGAGGATATGAGAAACCTCTTGATCGACGTTGGGCACTGTCTGAGCAAAAAGAACTGTCGACTGGAAGAGAACGCAAACCAAACTCGCAATACATGCACGAAACGCAACGAGGTGCATGGTCGACTTCTTTTCAACTCGCCAACATCGAATTGAGCTTATTAGAAAAAAACGCCGCGCTGCCCCCTGGCATAGTCGAACTATCTTTCGGCCGCCGTTGATGTGGGGGGAACCATAACTAAACAATGTTTCCTGGCACAACATGATCAAAAATTGGCTCATGATGGTTGTAATGAAACAAACCACACTACGAAAACTGCCAAGCAGGCAAAGACGATTAACGCGAGCAACGGTAACATCACCTGCCACGTTCGATTTTTTCGTCTTCGGTGTCGTCGGTGCTGCAGGCCGATATATGCATTTACGGATAAAGAAATCGTTTCGCTAGTTGCCTCCACTGGCGAGTTCGTTGACGTTATCGGCGGTTGAAGAGTAGCGCTGCGGTTCACAGGGGAGTGATTCGCGCTAGTCTGTTGGACTGCACTAGCCTGCTTCACCTTTTGCAAATGGCGATCATACACTTGTTTATTGGAAAGTGTTGTCAAACAAATTTTGGCTTCGGCGATTTGGTTAAGTAACGCCTGAGTTAACTGCCCTCTTGCACCTGTCTGATGAACGCGCACGCGTGACATCTGACGATCGGCTGCCTCAACAATCTTCGTTGCGTCCGACTCAAAGTCCTCCAACCCGAGTAAATGGTAATGGTTGATTTCACCATCGACACCATCGATACCCAACCAAGCGGAATACGGGTCAAAAAGGTTGGCGGAGCCGCCATAAGGTGCTGCCATCGTCTTCGATAATCGAGAATTTGTATCACTCATATTGTGCAATTCTAACAGATCTCAGGGTTGGGCAAGCTCTTTACTTGTCGATTAATTCGTGAAATGTAACGTACGCGTTAACACCTTTCCCCTTGAAACCAGACGAATTGTATGTAAAACGAGGTACATAAACCATGGATTCAAGCAGTGGAACCGCACGAAGGCATGCGAATGACTATCGAATTCCACCGAGCTAATAATTGGTTGGCTTTCGGATTCGTTTAGGAGTGGAAGGGCCGTATGGCAACGGATATACTTTAGAGCGTTTAATGCGGTAGTGCGAATGGACAATCGTGATGTTAACGAATTGTTCGGCCACCGGATACTTAACTTAAGTTGTATGGACAAAAAATGAAGACTGAAGTTTGCTCGTTGATGCGGGGCTTGGTGGCGATTTGCTTTGGCACAGCCATCTGTTTTTCCGTAGTTCAAGTGAGCTATGCCAAGTACGAGCATCGTGCTCATCAACAGGATGTAGATACCGATGAACTCATCCAACAAGCAGAAGATGCACTCAGGTCAGGTGATTTCCAAAAGGCGTGTGATCTTTTGGAAGAAGTCATTAAGGCCAAACCAGAAGACATGGAGTGGCGACTCAATTTGTCAGGCCTGCATCAACAGCTGGGAATGCGAGCTTCACAACAAGGTGAGAATGAAGCAAGCCTAAAACATTATGTTCGGTCGGGCGAACTTGCCAGAGCGGTTCGCGACGACGGATCGATGGCGAAGTTATATGGTGCTCAACTCAAGGCTTTCTTCGGACAGGTTTTTTACAATGAGGCCTGTGCGTTTGCCTTGCAAAGGAACAAAGAACGCGCCATGGCGTCACTTAAAGAAGCGTTCGAGTCCGGTTTCAACCAATTTGATTTGGCGAGCGAGGACGAGGACTTGGCCTCAATTCGCGATACTGAAGAGTTCGCAGAACTGTTAAAAACGCAAAAGGAATTGGCCGTAACTCGAATGTTGAACGAGACGAAACAGGAATTATCCGAATTTGAGTCTTTCGATTTTGATTTTGAGTTGACGGACGTGGAGGGTCGCGCCGTCGCGCTGAAGGATTTCAATGGTAAAGTGTTGATCGTTGATTTTTGGGGGACTTGGTGCCCACCGTGTCGCGAAGAGATTCCATCTTTCATCAAATTGAAAAAGAAGTATGGATCGGATGGATTTGATATCATCGGCCTAAATAACGAGATGACCGACGATACCGAGGAAGCTGTCCAGAAAATCAAAAAATTCATGACAGAAAATGACATGAACTACAATTGCGCCGTTAGCAGTTCTGAGGTTGAAGATCAGGTCGACATTGAAGGATTCCCAACGACGCTGTTCATCGATCGTTCTGGGAAGGTGCGATTAAAGCTTGTAGGACTTCACTCTTATGAAAAATTGGAGTCAGTCGTGGATGCCTTGTTGAAAGAACAGAAAAACTAGGCTTCTGAAATACATGGAGTCGGCGGATTCACGTTAATCAAGTGAGACAGTTTGGAAAAATGTACCAAGCGCTCCGTTGTTGTGAATTCGCCGCGTGACTCCTTTGAAACGTAAGCTTGAACAGCACCGAATTTATTGCAAACGCGGATTGGGGTTGCGAAGCCGGTTCAATAATTCCAATGTATCTCGCCCCATCGCCAGCGCATTTCGATTAGAAATCACGGCTTGCCGTCCTTGTTGAGCTAAGCGATGCCTCAAGCCGTGATCGACAAGAATCTCCTCAAGTTTGCAGCTCAAGTCTGCCGTATCATTTGCCCGAAATAACAGTCCGCCCCCTGTCGAATCAATCATCTCGGGAAATGCTCCGTGATCAGGTGCTACGACAGCCGCACCGGCAGCCATCGCTTCCAATGCATATAAACCTTTGGGTTCCAAATAAGTAGCGGGAACGCAAAACAAATCTGTTTGTGCCAACATTTGCACCTTTTGCACGCGATCGATTACACCCAAATGCTGGAATTGATCTGATAATTGTGCCGCCGCAAGTTTCTCGAATTGTTCATTTGCATATGCCGCATTCTGTTTGCTCAGCCAGCCAGCGACGATTAGCTTTGGTCCACGTCCTTCCAGACGTTCATGCAAGTCAATAAATGCGTCGACGAGCAGATGCAGTCCTTTTTCCGGCGCGAGCCTTGCCAAATAGCATATCGTCAAGTCGGCAACAGTCGATGATGTTAGCTGTTGCCGTTTGATGCCTGCAAATTCGTCCGTATCAATCCCCAGACGCGTTACGAAAATCTTTTCGCGATTGATTCCCAAGTAGTCAGCCATAAACTCCCGGTAAAAATTGGAGTGGCAAATAAATGCGTCAACCTCCTGCGAAATTTCGCGCATCAAAATTTTGCACCTTGCACGATCTTCTTCCAGCAGACTGTCCAGAAACACATCATCACCCTGCAACGTAACCACAATCGGCACCCCCAGTTCCTGCTTAAGAAACGGGATCGCGCCCCCAATCAATAAATTCGTCAGCAAAATCATCTCTGGCTTCTCATGCAGTTTTAGCCATCGCGAAAGCCGCTTAACTTCCTTACGCTGGTTTCCCGAAAGCCCTCGTAACATCGATATCGCCAGTTTCCCCAACTCGGCAGGTGCCATATCGATCGACCGTGCAGTCATCCTGCGGATCAGCTTTGGATTGTCGAGAAAACGATCCATGAAGGCCGGGAGCCAACGAAATATTGGGATCTTTTGCTGCAAATAAACATTGATTCCGCCAAAGAAGACTCGATCGACGGAAATGTCTGACTCATCAGTCCGTATCGGAGTGTACGTCGGAACCAGCGTCGCATCGCAAGCAAGTTGATTCAAGGCTCGAACCAACGTATTGTCGTGCATGCAACTGCCGCAATACATGCCAGCCGCACCAGCCGTTAGATAAGTTATTTTAAGTCGTGGAGCTGTCACCAGGCATAAGCAAAAAAAAGTGTGAACAAAAATTGACAACGGCCGGAGAAAGGCCAAATGGCAGTTCCTCGTACTTATTTACCTGCGTAGCTGCTAAGGATCCTTAGTTCAGAATGAACTGGCACGCCCCAAAGAAATCAATGGTTCGCAAGCATATCCAGATGGGTTCTCAAACGATAGACCCCACCGATTGTGTCCGCTGCTGTCGCTCATGCCACAAGTTCGGCGGCCAATTTCTCCTGACAGCTGACGACGATCTCGCGACAGATTTGATCCGCTTGTTCGCCGGTCAACGTTCCTGCTTTGGACCGCAAAACTAACGACATTAACAACCGCTTCTTGTCACTTCCATCGCGTTGTGGATCGCGAAAAGTCTCTTTGTATTCGATCGATTCCAGCTCGCTTCCAGCCGCTTCAGCAACCACGGCGCGCAAATCGGACCAGTGTATCCGATTCTGGACAATGAAATTGAAGTCGCGCGAGATCGCTGGAAAAAGGCTTACGTCAGTGTGCAGCGGAATCAATGTGGCCAAATTGCACAATAACCCAAAGTCCAACTCAGCGACAATTGTGTGCTGTCGAATCCCGAACGTGCGCTTGCCAGACTCCGAAACGCGTCCCAGCCAGCCAAGGATTTCTCCATTTATCCTTAACTCACAAGACTGATTGATGTCAAGCAAATTGAAATCACATTGCATGATATCTAACTCGCCATTCCAGTTCAGATGGCGCAACAAGGTCTCGATAACACCTTTGACTTCAAAGAAGTCACGCTGACTTACCAGGCCAATTTTGATTGGCTCCCACGGGAGTTCTTTTTCCGATTCCAAGTAGACTTTGGCAATTTCAAAGAGTTCGATTTCCGAATTCGATTTGTATTCATTGATGCGCCGCGCTTCCAAAAGGCTAGGTACGAGGCTTCGACGCAAATACTTGACCACTCCAACATTATGAGAGGCCTTTTCCAAAACACCTAACATGCCTTGACTGGTCTGCAATGGTTGCAAGTTACTCCACGGGCTGAATGCTTCGCTCCACCCCGCAGGGATCAAACTTGCCGTCATGGCTTCGTCAAACCCAGCGGCAGTCAACGCATTGCGTACTTTACCCAAAATTCGATCTTCTGTGCGTCGATGGGAGGCCGACATTGGAACGGCGATGTCGTCCGGTACGTGGGCATAGCCATGGACTCGCCCAATCTCCTCAATCAAATCGATTTCTCTAGTCACATCATTCCGCCAACTGGGTCGTGATACCGAGATTTTCGAGTGCGATTGCTGAAGGTTTTTGAAGCCTAAGCGTTCCAGAATCTGAGTCGCTACTTCGTTGTCGATGTCAATGCCCAAGATGCGTTGAATCTGATCGAAGCGCAGCTCAATTGGTGGATGCTCGTCAGGCCGCGAACCGACGTCCAACCAATTTTGAGCGAGTTCCCCTCCGGCCAATTGCAAAATCAATTCACAACAACGCCGACTAGCCCAATCAATATTGTGGGCATCAATTGGACGTTCGAAACGGTACGAAGCAGCGCTGTGCAAGTTTAATTTGCGCGCGGTATTGCGAATCGCCATGGAATTGAATTGAGCTGCTTCAATCAAGACATTGACGGTGCGGTCTGTAACCTCAGTATCCGCGCCACCCATCACCCCTCCCAGTCCAATCGCGCGTTCCGCATCCGCGACAACGCACATTCCCGGTTCCAAACGGTAAACGCGATGGTCGATAGCCACCAATTCTTCTTCTGGCTTCGGATCGCGCACGATGATCTGACCTCCATGAATCTTGTCAAAGTCAAATACATGCAATGGCTGACCGCATTCGAACATCACATAGTTTGAGATGTCAACGATATTGTTGATCGTCGGCACCCCAATGGTCTTTAGCCTAGCAATAAGCCACTGAGGGCTCGGACCAACTTGAACATTACGAATTAGCCGGGCTGTAAAGCGTCGGCATAACTCGGGGGCTTCAATCCTCAATTGAAATTGATTAGCAATTGGAGAGCCGGTTTCTTTAATCAGCGGCGTTGGAATTGCAAAATCATAGCCGAACAAAGCCGCTATTTCACGCGCGATCCCAATGTGTCCTAAGCAATCCGGGCGATTGCTGGTCACTTCCAAATCAATCGCGAGATCATCATCGACGACTTCGCTTGATTCATGGTTTAGTCCAGACATCGTCAGCCGCTGCGTTAGTTCCTCATCCGTCGCTTGGATCTTGACGAAATCACTTAACCAATTTCTCGATACAATCATTTTGACTCACAAACTTGCGGGTTCAAATAAAACAAATAGCCTACCCAATTACCAGCCGAAAGCGGAAACTCAAAATTCTAGAATCGTCGAAAGAACTTTTTGCAATGTGGGATGGTGAACAACGTCGGACGCAACTCAACTTTGCATCGCTCGTGGTATTATGACGAACTTTAAGCAAAGTTAAAACAAAGATTAAGTTCCACGGTTGAGGTTCTGGCTTGATCTCAATGTCAGAATTTTGGAGATGTTTTGCGTTGATTTGAACCGAGTTCAAGGCAAAATTTCAGCTGCCCTAAAACTGGCGTAGGAATCGTACGTCGTTCGTATACAAGTTTCGGATATCAGTGATTTTATGCCGAATCATACACAATCTCTCGACCCCCAATCCAAATGCGAATCCGCTGTAGATCTGAGGATCATAGCCAACCGATGCCAGAACGTTTGGATCCACGATTCCGGCGCCACCAAACTCGACCCATCGACCATTCCAGAAATAGTCCGCTTCAACACTGGGTTCCGTAAACGGAAAAAAGGATGGGCGAATGCGAATTGGCACTGACTCCCCGAGATAGCTGGTGGCGAACAACTTGAGGACCGTCTTCAGGTGCGCTAAACTCACATGCCGATCAACCCACAAGCCCTCCATTTGATGGAACATCGGATAATGGGTAGCGTCCGCCGTGTCAGGGCGATAAACCCGCCCCAAAGAGATAATCCTAACTGGCGGCTGAGTCCGCTCCATAACGCGAATCTGCACAGTGCTGGTCTGGCTACGTAACAGCCGCTGATTCGGACCTTCGGAACTAGGTCGCTCAGAATTCCGTTCGGACGTGGCGACGTAGAAATTCTCCAATGGGTCTCGAGCTGGGTGGTCACCTGGGATGTTCAGCGCCTCGAAGTTGTGCCATTCGTCTTCAACTTCTGGGCCGTCCACCGATGAAAACCCAAGGCGGCCCATGATGTCTTTGAGTTCCTCGATCGTCTGTGTGATCGGATGCAATTTTCCAATACGGAATTTCTGTCCCGGGACCGTTACATCAAACAATGGATCGCGAACAGCTGTGGCTCCGCCCCCGGCGACGCGTTGAACAGCGACCTCGAAACTTTGCTGAACGTTGGTCTTTACCTCGTTGAGCTTTTTCCCGGCAGCCGGTTTTTCCTCGACGTCGATACCACCAAGCAACTTCTGCAGCGATTTCAGTCTGCCTTGCCGTGCGCCCAGGTATTCGACACGCGCATTTTCCAGATCTTCAGCCGTCTGTGCGGAATCAAACGCAGCTTGCGCGTCCGATGAGAAGCCATCTAACTCCTTGATGAACTGCGCTAACGTGATCACGGTATTCGATGACATACCACACCAGAAATCGTTCGAAAAGTCGAGAAGTCCAAGCTCGCAACGCCGCAACGCATCGCCTTGATGCAATGATACCTCGGCCGTTTGCCTCAGCTAGTTGCCTCGCCTAGAAATCGAAGCTGCTCTTAGGCGCCGAGAGCTTCCTTAACCGCAGTGACGATTTTGCTAAACCCGTTGGGATCGTGAACGGCAATTTCCGACAGAGACTTCCGGTCCAGTTCGATATTGGCTTTTTCGAGTCCAGCAATGAACTGGCTGTAATTGATGCCTCGTTGACGGCAAGCGGCACTTATTCGGGTGATCCACAATTGCCTGAAAACTCTTTTCCTAACCCTTCGATCGCGGAAAGCATAAACACCAGCCCGCACGACAGTTTCTTTTGCCGTCCGCAATAAGCGTCGACGACCGCCGACATAGCCCTTTGTTCTTTTAAATAACCGACGCTTCGCTTTGGTGCGAGCGGCACCCTTCGTAGTACGCATTTTCAAACCTTTTCAGTTAACGCAATTCAGGCCATTGCCCCAGCTTGTTTCATCGTTGCGACGAATTGCAAGCTGAGCAATCGTTGTTTGACTGCCTGATCGCAGTTCATATTTTTCATCGTAAGTTCGCCGGGCTCAGTAGCCGGGCCAACATCATGCCGACAACATTTGATCGCCGTTCTTGACTAGCAAATCAAATAATCAATCTATGTGCCGGAAGGAACCATGCCCAGTGGCAACCCATTATCGGCTGTATTTTCCAAGACATGCATGAATCATCTTCTCCATGCAATCATCGAGCGTCCTCAATCCACGCAATTTTCGCTTACGTTTTTGAGACATACGAACCTGGCGATGGCTTGTGCCAGCCCCGCGATGTTTTGCCTTACCAGTTGCGGATAGCCGGAACCGCTTCTTGGTGGCTTTGTGGGTTTTCATTTTTAGAGACATCGTCATTCCTTCTCATATTTAAAGGAAAAAGTGTACCGAATCCAACGGCGTACGGGAAGGGGTTTTTGTCCGGAAATCGCGATTGGGGCCCGGGACAAGCACCAGCCGACCTTGGCCGACGACCGACATTTAATGGCAAACCACCGCAAAGTCCCAATAATGCGGAATACTACAGCCTTTACTAAACGCTCGGCAACCATAAATCCAAGGTCAGATACTTGATCCTTTAATCGATGCCAATGCGATCTAAAGTAGCTTCGGCAAGCCAAGCATCCACCAGTGCCCAGCTGTCGTCAAAATCTCAGGAAAAACCCTATCCATCGTGTTAGACTGCCTGTCCTTAAAAGGTCTCAAAACCGAACCGCGTCGCCGCTTCGACGTATCCGATTGCTATCCACCTTCAATTACAAAAGCAACGCAAATTATTGCTGGCTGCCAAAAAGAAGACTCCCCAACTCAACATGGGTTGACCATGGGGCCAGCACCAGCAGATTATTCGTCTTGGGATCAACATCCAATCGTGCTGAAGCGACGTGCTTTAGCAAATCCTCCGCGATTTGTTTTGGCGAGACAAGGTGTTCCCGTTTTTCGGGGACTGCATACGAAAGAAACATGTCGCCATTCGTTCGTTTTGCGACATGTTGTGGCGGTTCCGTAATCGCACTTCTGACCGGATTGCTAATCTGAAACAACGTCTTTGTGATGGCCAGATGTTCATCGCGCGTTGCGGATACAATCAGCCTATTTGGAGTATCTGCGGCCGAAAAGGCCAACGCGTCATTTTCAGGAATCATCGTTTGCATGACTCGTAATACGGTAGCAGAATCGTTCGCACCCAGGTCATAAATCTGAATAATCGACTTGTCCTGAGCAACTGCGGGAACTAAAACCATCGTGGACATTACAATCGAGGCGAAAATCAATGCGATTTGATGTTGGAACATGGGACTCGCTTTCAAGCTGAATAGTGGATGAATTTGCAATTAACGGACATAGGATTGAACCCCAATAAAACCAAAAAGTTCCGCCGCGAATCAAGTGGATAACGACCGAGGTCACCGGGCCGCCCAGACAGTGCCATTCGCGCCACGTACCTATTGACGTATTTGTAATATCTTCGGCAGTTAAGGTGATCACTGAAGATCTAGCCGTTCTTTTCGTTAAATTCTAAATCACCTTACATTTCACAAGTTGTTGAATTGCATCGATTAGTCGCGGACGCATAAATCGTGGTAAATTCGGTAGTCCCAACACGCTACACCTTTCCCCATTAAGTTCAAACGTTCCTTTTTTTACAAACGCATTGGCACCAATGTCAATTTCGCTGATCATAGCGCAGTTGTAGTGTTTAACTAAATACGCCCAAGCTGAATTTGTTTGGTTGTTCCCATTGCAAATTACGAACTTGGGTCGAACGTGTTTCAAAATATTTCCAAACCAACGTTCTGCGAATAGCCAACCTGATTTGTCGATTGCATCCGTGGTTTCCGTCCTCACCGGGAATATGTTCGTACATGCACTAGTTCGCAACTTGTTTTCCCAACCATCGGAATATAGCGTTTGAAAAACTCGCTGAACGGCAGCTTGGTGGCTGGGCCCTCGGTCTGGCCATTCCTCATCTATCCAGGAATTGAAGCCTGGCACGCTATAAGGAGACTCCAAATAACCGGCCCGTTCATCAAGTTTTTTTGAATCGTCATTTCCACCTGGATTTAGACCAATAAACAAGGTCTCACTCCCTTTTTCGATGTTGTTCGCATCACAATACCAACACTTGATGCCATGTGCCCGCGGGTTGTTCCAACTTTTTAGAAATTCCCGTGCGGCATTTTCTTGTTCCAGTGTAAAAGGAAATTGGTTCATAGTTTGCTTAATCTTTCTGGGGTCAGTTGTTTGTCGGCTTAAAACTTTATGAATTATACGATATTGATATCCCATTCACATACTTGGTCTTCGCAAGGATTAATGGGACGGGCGTTTTGAGCTGGTTGAGGGCACAATATTGTAGGAGCTAAAAGGGACATGCGGTTAATGTTATCTAAGAATTTGGGTGCATCCAGTCTGGTATGAGCCAAGGCTTAAAATGCCTTGTAGCTTCTACGGTGGTTCCGTTTTGGGCACGTTGAGCGAGTGGGGCCAGTTGGAGCCCAAGGGAAGCTCAAGGTGAAATCCCAAAACGGCGCATGTACATTAAAAAGCCAGTAAGCCAGCAGCACACCACGAATCATTGTGCCCGACGCAAGACGTCTTAGGACAGATTTTCGGGTGTGCTGTCCTTTTAAGACGTCCGGAAAACGCGCTGTCGGCGGCTCCGCATTCATGCCTTTGTTATGCGGTGTTTGGTGCGGCGTTGATTGTCCATTGTTGTCGATCTACACCAAATTCATCTGCGACCCAAGTCATCAAGTCGTCCAACGATGTTTCGTGTGAACCATTGCCAAGCATCAGCATCCAGTCGTCAACATAGTGCTTGTCGTACCTGTGACGCAAATGATTCAAAGAAGTTGGCGAATAATTTATAGCGAGGATTTCTTCAGGGCGATCCATTAAGCCGTCGTGGCCGTACTTGCGTCGTTTTCCAGTGGGTTGGTGTTCCGGTTTTAGTGTGACCGTTGCCGTGACCATTGGTTTAAGAGTCCGGAATTGGTCAACGAATTCAAAGAATGTCCTAAACACCGCTTCAACATCAGCCTCGGTGTTTTGTGCTATCGCGCATGCCCATCCTGAGCTGAGTGGCCAACCTGTTTTCTCGCGCAGCCAAACACCAAAGTGCCCCTGTGTCATCGCGGGGACGGATTCGCTAATCCGGTGCACCCCGAGAGCCGTATAGTAACCATGGATCATGTTCTCCAACTCAGTCAGTGAGTGAGCGTACATTGATCGCCGGTCACGAACCATGTCCAGCCAATCGAAGATGTTTTGCGCCTCGATCATGTCACGAATGTAGCAACCGCATAACGACGGCGGTAACCGAGCCGCCGCCAGCAAACTGTGATTTCAAAAAACGCGTCATCGGCGGCTTCGGTTGACCGCTTGGTTATCCCGTGATCCCTGCGTTTGTTTCCGTCTTGAGCAATCGAAGGCAATTTGCGGTGACCCATGCAAAAACGGCAAGTAGAACCAGACGATGTGCGACCGGCTCTGCGGAGATCCCGCCACTCATTGCAATCATTGGCAGAAGAGAAAGACAAATTGTATAGGTAGCTGTAGTTCGAGCAAAGCGATTTTTCGATCGGGACCCCATCAAACGCGCGAGACCTAAGCACCATCCTGCAAGTGCAAAACAAATCGAGGCATAATGGACCTTGGAGAGCGTGGAGTTTGCATCAAGGAGATCCGTTGGGAACGCCGCGAACGCAAAGGCAAGACCCGCAACGAAGAGACATAGTCCTAGCAGCCGATCCTCAACAGTGATGCCAAACAGAAATCCGAAAAATGCAACCATAAGACCAACGGAGCCGAATCCGATCGCATTCCACCAATCTGCGTACGGCTGGCCTCGGCTTCCCAGCTTGCTGATGAAGTCATTTGCAACACTGAAATTGGGGGTCATCGCCGAGCATACAAAGAACGCGACGAGGAATGTTGTCACCGCCGATAAGCCAAGCAGAGCAGTCAGTGTTCGGATCTGAGAATTCATTGAAAGGGATAACGACCCGCATCACGGGGTGGCGGGAATTGATGTTGATTTCAAAATCCGCTGGCCACCGCCACTCCCGTGGATGCGATGGTTCGGCCAGTCATGCGAGCGGTCCCGACCACCGAAATCGTTCTGAGCGATGTTCCCCCGATGTCGCGCCGACGCCTATTCCTCGAACCAAGCTTGAGCTTGCATTGTCCTCATCATCGTAAAAATGGGACGACCCAATGCATCGTTCGCCAATGTAGTCGACCGTGATGCAAACGCGATCGGACATGACGTCGTTCACGAATTCCGCAGCGTCCCGTGCCACCATGTCAAGACGCTCGGCCTCAGGAAGCCGGTCGTAATTGTAACAGGAAACATGGGTGTGGTGCTTGTGCCCGATGTCAATCGTCAATTCATCAACATCATCGTAGATCGTCATGTCGCCGACTGCCCCATGTGCAGCGGGGATTGTTGCGGCAGGTGGTGGCCCGTCGGTGTATCCAAGTTTGCGCGGCGTACCCTGAATCTCCGCGAGTCGCGCTGCGAATTTGTTTAGCGTCGGAGTCATCTTTGATTGAAGGCCGAACGAAATAGTTCACCCGCGTGCCACCGTGATGTTTAGAATCTTGGCAAACTGTTGCGGCACGTCGGGTGCAACGCCATGTTCGACGGCCTGATCCAAACCCGTCACCAGCCAATTCTTTCTTGGGCCCCATCAGGGCCCCATGGCAGCTTGGCAATACTGAGCCGTCGCGACTAGGTCTGAATCAACGCTGTTATTCAGCTTATTGCTGACAGGCTCAGTATAACATCAATGTCAAGTCTGACATTCTGTCTTCATTCGAATCGTGCAATTTCCATCGCCAGGACGTCCGAACGACGGCGGTAACCGAGCCGCCGCAAAAAAACTATGATTGCAAAAAACGCGTCATCGGCGGCTTATCGTAAACGCACCCCGAGTTTGATTGGGCGAGTGGGAGCCGT
>CALMEE010000036.1 GCA_937862885.1 uncultured Planctomycetaceae bacterium | reverse complement strand
TCGAAAATCGCCGCGTCACTAACCAATTCGACAATGCACTTCATCGGGCGCTTACCTTTTTTGGGCCAAATCGTCTCGTGAGAAGTTACACGCAAGCTACGCGGCCGTTTCGGTTTGCAGGAAATCGCTCTGTCGATTCATTCAATCGAGCACAAACCAGTGAACTCATTGCTGTTCTTTACGTTTACGCAGTCCAGCTCGTTCCAACAAAGATTGGCTGAACAAATTATCAAGTTGCTCATCTTGCGGGGGTGTGCCGTAAGCACCTAAGTCGGTTGGGTCGTAAACGACCTCATATTCGTGTTTCGCTATCGAGAGAATAACGCCGGGGTCAACACGCTTTTTCAACCCTTGAAGAATTCGCTTACCGTCAACCTTAATTCCGTTGCGGCTTCGCAGGTCTTTGATGAACCAGTATCCTTCGTCGACCTCCATCAACGCATGGTGTCCAGAGATATTGGCGAAGTTCAAAATAATATCGCAATCTTCGCGACGACCTAGACGCAAACGGCGCTTCAAAAGAGGAATTGGGTCTCCACCGCCGACAGGTACCAGTGTTCCAAAAGACTTAGGTTCGGAATTTTCGGACATAATTCGCTCAACGTTGAGGAACGAGACGATGACGAGTTGGAAGGAAGCCGGACACGGCGCTCACATCCATGTCAAACACGATTGCAGAGTAATCCGTCCACCCCGTGCGTTTTTGCAAACCCATGGCTAAAATTACTCAACCGACTTAATTATAACCTAAGTTGGGAACCAAGCGAGGATCTGAGCCGCAAAAAATGATGTGATAAGTGTCTGGGTACGGATTAGATGAAAGATTCGGCTAGATTTCAAAATAGATCATAACTTTAGCGTTGCCCTGGTGGTAACCCGCAAAAGCCCCAAATTCCGCAGGGTTTCTGTTCGCATTATCAAAAGACGGTTGGGCTTTGAGCAATGATTTGTAGGGATAAACAATTTGATTGGCGAGCCGATGGGCTGCGTTATTACACGTACAACTATTTTTTGCGTCGAGCATTTGGACATCGTGTGCAACGTGTAAGCGTTGACGCAGGTTTCACGTGCCCGAATGTCGACGGGACCGTCGCGTTGGGCGGTTGTACGTTCTGTGATAATCGCAGTTTCAGCCCCAGTCGCCGACTTCCCAAGGGAGGCATCCTAAAACAGATCGACGAAGGCATCCGCCGACTGAAAACGCGTTACAAATGTGATCATTTTACTGCCTATTTTCAGCCGGCGACCAACACCTATGCTCCAGTAGATGAATTGAGAGAACTCTATTTCGAAGCGATCTCGCACCCGCAAGTAGTGGCGTTATCAATTGGCACGCGCCCCGACTGCGTGCCCGACGACGTCTTGAACTTGTTGACAGAACTCGCTTCGAGAATTCCGCTGACCGTGGAATACGGCATGCAGACTATGCATGACGCCTCGTTGCATTGGATGAATCGTGGGCACGACCATGACGTTACAGTTGACGCCATGGAACGAAGTGTGGGACGCGGATTTGAACTCTGTGCACATATCATGCTTGGTCTACCCGGCGAAACGAAGTCGATGATGCTTGATTCAGGCCGAGAGGCCGTTCGGTTGGGTTTTGATGCAGTGAAAATTCATAACCTCTATGCTGTAAAACATACACCGTTGGCTGATCAAGTTGCTCGCGGAGAAGTGCAGTTGATGTCAATGCGAGACTATATTGATACGGTTGTTGAGTTTTTGGAACTGTTGCCCGAACACATGGTCGTCGAACGCATCAGCGGCGAAGCTCCGCCTGTGTACCTGATCGGTCCTAGTTGGTGTCTCGATAAGCCTGCCATCATCAAGGCGTTGGATGAAGAAATGGTGCGCCGTGACACATGGCAAGGTAAATATAGCGCGTAAAGGATCTTAGTTGTCTTTGTTTGTACAGTTGAGCAGGATAGATCGCCCGGCATCAACTCCAAATGCTTCTGTCCAACAGACGAAAGTTGATAGCTTCTGAGAGGTGTTCGATGTTAATCTGCTCCGAGCAATCCAAGTCAGCGATGGTTCGGGCAACGCGTAGTACTTTGTCGTGGGCTCGCGCCGATAACCCAAGTTCCTGCACGGCGTGTTTCAGCAAAGAGATTCCGTCCTCAGCTAGTGGACAGTGTTCACGTATTTGTTTGCTGCTCATTTGAGCATTATACATGTTTGGGCGGTTCGCCCGTGACTTCTGAAACCGCATGCGCTGTAGATTTCTGGCCGCCGCGACTTTTTCGCGTATGGACACGCTCGATTCACCTGGCGTCTTGCTGGAAAGGGCTTTGAAATCCGCCGCTGGAACTTCGATGTGGATATCGATTCTGTCTAAGAGAGGCCCAGATATCTTGCTCATGTACCGTTCAATTTGCGGTGGCGTGCAATGACAATTACGGCGCGGATCTGTGCGGTAACCGCAGGGACATGGATTGAGGGCGGCCACCAACATAAAATCGGCTGGGAATGTTGTCGAAGCCAAAGCTCTCGAAATCGTGACCTGGCCATCTTCCAGCGGTTGACGCATCACCTCAAGTGTGCGGCGATTGAATTCAGGCAGCTCATCTAGAAACAGCACGCCATTATGGGCCATCGAGATTTCACCCGGAACAGGCGTGCTGCCGCCGCCAACCAAACCAGCGTCGCTAATCGTATGATGTGGCGAGCGAAAAGGACGGGTTGCCAAGAGTGGTTGACCAGGGGCGAGTAAACCAAGCGCGCTGAAAATTCTTGTCGTTTCAATCGACTCTTGTGGCGTAAGTTGTGGCAAGATGGTTGGGATTCGTTTAGCCAACATGGTCTTTCCGGACCCTGGCGGACCCAACATCAACAAATTGTGGGCACCTGCGGCCGCAATGGTGATGGCGCGTTTGGCAGTTTCCTGCCCGCGCACATCGCTATAGTCTACCTCATAGGTCGAAAATTCCTCGAATAAGTCGTTGACTCGCGACGGGACTGGATCAATGTCAATTTGTCCAGAGAAAAATGCGGCGGCTTCGGCAAGGCTGCTCACCGGGATCACATCAATATTTTCAACGACCGCGGCCTCGTCAGCATTTTCTCTAGGAACGACAATGCCGCGTAATCCTGCCTGTTTGGCTGCACAAATTGACATCGATAGTACGCCCTTGGCGGGACGCGTAAATCCTTCTAACGCCAACTCGCCAACCACCGCGTATTCCTCAATCCGATCGGCTTCAATCTGCTTGGAGCCAATCAGCATCCCCAGCGAAATGGGCAAGTCAAACGAGGCTGCTTGTTTCGGGATTTCCGCAGGTGCCAGATTGATCACCACTCGATTCTCAGGGCGAACGAATCCCGAATTGATAATGGCGCGCTCGACTCGATGAGTACTTTCGCGAACAGCGGCTTCAGGTAGGCCAACCAAGATCACTTTCGGAACTGACCTGGGCGCGACATCAACTTCCACCTCCACTGGCAAAGCGTCGATTCCGACCAATGTAAATGTCTTTAGCTTGGCTAACATTTTATTTGTCTACGCCCAATCCGTGCCGTTCATTGCGTACCGAAAAACACGCCCATTCCAGTGCAATATTCGGACTCAAGTTCAACATCAAGCCACAATTAATCAATCGTTATCCGCTGGTTGGTCCATGTGCATCCATCGGGTAAGAATCGGTGCCAAGAGTAAACAGAAAACTCCTGAGATACACGCCGCGATGGCAATGAAACGAAATAGTTCACCGTAGATATTTACCGTTTCGGCGGGAATTGGAATTACTGATCCACCATCTTCGTCTTTGACACTCGAGAACTGAGCGATAATTGCAGCGAGGAACTGTGAAAACGCGATCGCCAAGAACCAAGTTCCCATCACCGTGCTCACAAGACGCTTCGGCGAGAGTTTTGTGACCATGGATAAACCAACCGGAGATAAGCAGAGTTCTCCCGTTGTCTGAAACAAGTAGCCCATTACCAGCCAAGGTAGCCATACAAACCCATTGCTATCGGCTGAAGCAGCACCAATCCAGAAGCAGGCAAACCCCATTGCGAGCTGGATTAACCCAAGTGCGAATTTAATTGGGGTGCTGGGCTCGATACCGCGACTGCTCATCACGCTCCACAAGACCGTAAACACCAATCCGAAAATCAAAATAAATGCCGGATTCACAGCCTGGAAAATCGATGCCGGGATCTCATTCCCCCCCAAACCGATGCCCACGTTGTCTTCGGCAAACGTCCACTCTAGCTGTTTGGACTCGACTGGAATATCCAAGATTTCGCTGCTCGCGAATTCGCGTAAATAAGTCAATCCCGTCATCGTCAATTGATTGCTCTTCTGCAATTTAGCAATTGTGTCCTCAACCTTAATCCGGTCAATTATGCGGTTAACGACGATGTCGAGTTTGGGCGCACTCGACTTCACCAAATTAGAGGCTTGCACCAGTTCGGTTACGCGATTCTTGAGTCGCTCGGCTTTCTCCTTTTCCTGTTCTTGCTCAGCCTCTTTCTCCTGACGCGTCTTTTTCTTTGGTGCCGCACTATCTACGTTTTCCGGATTCGCGATTTCACCATTCGTTGCTCGGCCTTCATCGGCCGGTTTGAATTCATTCCAAACACGAGCAACCAATTCATCAGTCTCTTGGTCAAGGGATTTGTCGTAGTTGACCCCCTTTCGTCTTTCCTCGATTTTCACGCGTTCAATCTCTCGAATTGCCCGTGTCAGAACAGCTTGCATTCCCGGATGTGCGTTTGATCGCCCAAGAAACTCCTGAGTCAACACTGGCAAATTGGCCAGGGAAGCGTCAGGGCTCTCCAGGGGGATCCGTAGTCGGACGGTGTTACCTACATCCGCAGCGGTGATTGAGCGATCAACACCGGCCACGCGCGAAACGTTTCGGTCAGTGAAGTTATTGACGCTGCTTCCAGCCTGTTCAAAGAACGACCAAAACAACATCGAGAAGAATATCAAGATCATAGCGACGTACATGCGATGTCGCGGTATGGTGCTGAGTCGAAACATTTGTGCAAATAGATATCCCACCGCGAAAATTCCGGCGACAATCAAGACGAGTCCTGCAGGTGTGCTGGCTTCATGGACAAAAGTGCCTAACACGCGAATTGGAGCACTGTCACTTTCTTCCAGGTTCTCCACAAATTGTTTAGGGATAATCGAAATACCCCCGGCGACTTTCGTGATTGGCTCAAAACCCGAGACCAACATCATGAATACGGGAACGCTCAACAACGCGCACAAATAGACCAACCAATCCTTTGGAATCCCATAGGTCTTGCTACGCATGAACTGAAAATCAGCGGGCAAGCCCGCCCATGAAGGGAGCCCCGATTTTGCGATGGCAATTGATGAAATAATTGCGGCGACGATCAAGACCACAGCGAGGGCGTAGAAGACCATTTTCGTCCAGAACTCGTTCGGATGATACATGAACATTGCTACGGCGAATCCGATGGCACCGAGTAGCACCAGCAGAATCGTCATCATGTCTGACAGACGATTATTCTTGAGTTCACCAATACTCTGCCGCTGATTCAACGAAACAAAAGCAATTAACCCGGCAAGCACCATGGCGGCAGCTACAACATAGTTCAAATAAGGATTAATCGAAGACAACTGCTGCAAACCCACGATATTGAGCGTAGCAGCGATACAAGCCACCAGTAGCAAAAGTTGCGATAACAGCGTTGGCGCAATAAACACGGCCAAGCCAGTCAACATGCCAACGGTAGCGAGACCAAAGCCCTTATGCCAGCCATAGGTCTCACCAATGTATCCACACATTAGCGGTGCTATCGCGGCACCCAAATTGATGCCGATGTAGAAAATCGTGAATCCACCGTCTCGTTTGGGACTTCCTTGCGGATAGAGTGACCCAACCATGGTCGAAATGTTGGGTTTAAAAAATCCGTTGCCCACAATCAGCAAGGCTAACGCGGCATAAAATGCCGTTTTGTTCCCCCCCGTCATCATTAGATGGCCGGCCGCCATAAAGAGGCCCCCCAAAATCACTGCCCGACGATACCCGATCAAGCGATCAGCAATCATGCCACCAAAAAAAGGAGTCATGTAGACAAGCGCAGTGTAAGCACCATAAATCTTGTATGCATTCCCGTCACTGTAGCCCATGAAGCCTTTTATCATGTAGAAGACCAACAAGGCCCGCATGCCGTAATACGAGACACGCTCCCACAATTCGGCAAAGAAAAGTGTAAACAGTCCGGTGGGGTGACCAAATAGCGTTGGTTGTTCTGTTAACAGTTGGTGGTCTTTCATGAACTTTCCTTGTCTTATGTGCCCATAAACGTTGGGAACGATTGTGATTCGCGCCCAGCGCACGCAATCTTTATCAATGCACGAACAATATCAAATGGAATCAATGAGAAACGCCCGTTCGCGGTTGTGAAATTGGACAACCGGTTTTTGCGGTTGCTTGAAACCGCCATGGATATACGCAATGAAAAACAGTGTGGCATTTCCTGCATAACGTGCCGAGGTCAAGATGCTACATTAACACGTTTTACCAGAGAACTGCGAAACCATTTTTGTACTCTAGGATGAGTCACTCAACAAGCCACCGCACTAAGAATGACAAATCGACAAGCTTGTCGGAAAGCTACCCCTGCCGCCACCTCGATTTAGAGGGCACAATCCGATCCACCCTGGCTCAAGTTGGCTCGAACGCCGGTGATAATGTCGTATAGACAATGCAAAACAGTCGGGCGAAAGTATTCGCATTGTGGAGGCGCGAACACCGAGTAGACTGACGAGTACAACCCGATAAGCTATAGCCGGAGGCATCGATCACTGGTGCTCGGTCACAGCGTAAATTTGAGGTAGAAGACGTTGTTGCGCACCCATCAGCACCTCAAAATTTTTGTAGCGGAGGTTGTCAAAACTTCCCCGCAACTCCGATGTACTTTAACAAGTTCAACTACAACAACCCTACAAACCAAGTCCTGACAAAGCACAAGGACGTAATTATCGGAATTCCTGGAACGGAAATCTCCCTGCCCCTCCAGTTCGCCAACTCGGGCAAACTATTGGATTGCGCCATGTCGAAATGAGTGTGTTCAAATTGCACGATGTAAGCGAAGGAAAGAAATGCTTGAATAAGAAACCGATTCAAGTCGTGCCTTCATAGAGAACCGATCCAACTCGGATCAACGTAGCGCCTTCTTCGATCGCAATTTCAAAGTCTGAGCTCATTCCCATCGATAGATGTGGCAATTGAATACCTGAGCGTTCTTGCCAATGATCGCGGGTGCTTCGCAATCTCGAAAACTCATGACGGATTTGGGTAACATCGCTATTCAGTCCCCCCATGCACATCAGGCCTTGCACTGTCAAATGTTGGCAACGGGAAAGCGCCTCGAACGCGGATTCAAGCCCATCGGGACCGAAACCATCTTTCGAGCGCTCGCCGGACACGTTGACTTCCAGCAATATCGCGGGTGAACTCTTCAGTTCTTGCGCAATCTGTTCTAAGGATTCAATTAGTCGCACACTATCGACACTATGAATCAATGACACAATTGGCAAGACTCGCCTAATCTTGTTGCGCTGTAGATGCCCGATCAGATGCCAATTTACCTCGGCAGGTAGTTGCAGGGCTTTTTCACAAAGAACGTGCGGACGACTTTCGCCGAATGCATTGCAGCCAATAGGTACCAAGTCGCAAGTCTGTTCCACTGTCAAGTATTTAGTCACGACGACAATGGTGACCTCGTCATCGCGGCGATTTGATCGTACACACGCTTCATGCACGCGCGCACGTAGACAGGCGAGGTTGCGGGCAACCTTTTGCTGGAATTCATTCATTTCGCTAACATCCACATGCGAACCGAAAAACAACAGTTGCACTTGCGCTTATTCGAAATTTGACGATGCTAAACACTGAGTTTTTGCCCTTGGTTATGGATTTTCGATACTCTGTAGTATCCGCCAGTTCAGGTCTAATCGCAAGAAAATTTGAAACGCGAAGTTTGTGCATTTTTAATTAGTCGGGGGAATTACTCATGCTCGAAGTATTCCCCGTTTGCCGAGGATCCATTTACTTTGAACGTTCGACATTCAGCCAGAACAGCCAATCGATCGTAAGCGAATCGAGAAAAGGCGTGGCAAACTCTTTAAATGACGGACAGAATCTCTTCCGTTTTATGCTTCTTGAAACGACCGTAAAAGAGTTCATTTCCGTGATGTTCTCCCAAAAATGACCGATTTGCTGGTTTCGCCAACGACCGATAAAGTAACCACTGACTTGTGCCAGCCTGGACACGGAATGCGGACGCCACGTCCCGAGAGACGGCATTTAGCCCCTCACCCACCGTCAACTGTCTCCATGTCCTTGGACGCAAACAGCGATCCGAGTCAAGATCAATCCAAATTGGCGAAAACAAGGCAGTGCCAAGAGCCGACATTCGCAATTCAATCACGCGGTTTTCGGAAACGCAAAAAGATCCTTCCCGTTGACCACGCCATTCCGGCAGCGCTAGCGGAAGCAATAAGGCATGTATCTTCGTGCCATCACGCACATAGATTTCACTGTTTTCGAGTTCTTCTATGGCCTCGAAATGTTCGGACACGCAAAAGCGAGTCGCGTATTCAATCCGCTTTGGATCGGGCAAAGTGATCGCATCAGCAATGACGGCAAATTTGTCCTTATGCGACAATAAGAAATGACGCTGCAGCGTTACACTTGTCTGCATTTGCATCTGCAGTTCCAAAAAACTTGTGTCGTCGTCGACAAACTCGCAAACAACATCCCACGAAGTTGGGACCGCAGGCTCACCATCAACGATGATCGATGGTATATCGTGCGATGTAAGCAGCTGTCTATGTCGTGACAATGAAACGAACAAACTCTGGTCACCAAATTTCACAGCCAATGTGCGTGCATTGGGATCCCAATTTTCTTTCAATAAAGCGATTTGACACGTCTCACTAATGGAACTAGGGCAATCACTTTCCAACGCACTTTCCTTTTTTCTCCCTTTCGATAAACGTCGTCCGAGTGCGCGACATAGCCGGTCATCATTGACATGGGAAAGATGCTCGATAAAGTCTACGGGCCAGTTTCTCGCCCCTCGCTCGGAGTATCGGCTGCCTGGTGCTGGTCCCGAGAAATGCTGTTCAAAGTTTTGATTCAGTGTGCTGAGTGTTCGACGAGTAAACAAGGTAAAGATATCGCAAATGCTTGAGTCGTATAGATTGAGTGACCATGACTCAGCGAGTAAATGGATCCGCAACCAACTGGCGGCAATCGCCTGCCAATTGTGCGTGCATGATTCAAGTAACCAACCTTTGTCATCGATCAGCAGCTCGACAAAAGTGTGCATAAATCTGTTTGTCGCCGTGACAACGTCGTCGCGTGTCGCATCATGGTACGTAAGCAGTGCGTGCGTAACCGGGATTTCAACAGCCCGGATAAGGCAAGATGCCGGATCTTGGTAAATTGATCCATCCGCAAACTCCGACCGGATTTGGCTTGCGGCCTTGGACAAAATGCGATCCAGCAACTCGTGTGCCTGAAATCCAGCCAAGCGCATGCAGGCCAACGTATCCAAAAGCGACTCAGGATTCTTAGAATTTTCCTCGTTGCCGCATATCCACCGCTCGAAAAAATCAGCGGTTCCCAGGTTGTCGCTGGTCCAATCGTCGCGAAGTACCGACAACTCGTTCAGACCTTCTATAAATTCCGTTTGTTGGGATGCGGCATTCAATGACCATTGTATCGGCGTTAGCGGATTGCCATCTATCGAAAGCAATTTTTGTATTGAGCTAAGCCTGCGTCGTCTAGATTTTTGAGTAGGTTGTTTTAGCATTTCAAGTGCGCTAGTTTTTGGATACGGTTGGCATAGAAAACGGTTGTCGATTGCGAACGATTAAGAAAGATTTGGGTTCGCCTTGCAGTCCATTGATTACGGATCAAATCATATCGACGCGACGTCGTTTGCGACGTCGACTTTCCCGACAAGCTCGGCATATACCGCAAATGATAAGGCGGTGATGGGACACCTGAAAGCCATGTTCTTCGGCTACACGGCGATGAATTTCTTCTAGCCGCGCACTTCGAAATTCGATTAGGCGGAGGCATTCATTGCAGTACATATGATCATGCTGAGGATATCCGTAATCATGCTCATACACGCTGCGGCCATCCAGCTCAATCTTTCGCAGCAATCCAGCTTCCACAAATTCCGTCAACGTTCGATAGACTGTGGGACGGCTGACATAGCCAACTTGGCCCTTACGCGGTAACTGCTCGATAAGCTGGTCGACATCGAAGTGTTGGTGTTTTTTAAACACATGTTCGAGCAACAACCGACGTTGTTCTGTGTTGCGCATGCCCCGAATGTGCAGGTATTCTTCAAAACGCTCTGCCGGAGAGGAGGCGGTTTCGATGCGTTCCAATGGCGAGTCCGACCTCATGGAGCTACTATGCGATTTACCGGATTTCGCGGAATTGGGCGTAATCATAGAAATTGTCGATAACGAGCGAGCAAAATGTTCAGGAGAATGTTGTCTTATTGAGACAAAAATCAGAAGAAGCCGCGTTTGCAAGTGTATTTGTGAAATTCCAGTCTCAATAAGATTATATGCCCAATGATCAAGATTGCAACGCGACTTCGCGCTTTCAAGTTCCGGAACTACGATGAATGGCGTACTGAGCCGCCAATTTCAACATGGTATCTCGTCACTATAGTTGTGCACGGACATTAATAATTGAGGCGTGACATCGTGCCAAGTTATGTCCGTTCCGGTGTAAATCGCGAGTTTGCGGCAAAGTCTGACATGGGATCTTAGATTTTTTTCCAGAACAAGGATCTGTGGATGATGGAAAAATTTATAAGTTGCATTGTTATGCGTAGCATCTTGTTGCTGAGCATGTTCAGCGGGTTCGCGGGGTGTCGTAACGAAGATCCCGAGGATCACTCGCAAGTGCGTGACATGGAACAAATATTGACGTCCGATGATTTTTTGCCTGAGCTAGATTCGACGGATCCGTTCAGTGTGTTACGGCATTTTTTGGTAGCGACGATGGTTGGCGATCGTGCGAAGTTAGAGCAAACTGCATTACCAAACGAACAACTAGAAATTTTGGCAGATAAGAACTTCATGGACCCGCGACGTAACAACGCAGTCGGTCAGTTGGCCAACGTACCTCTACATTTTGTGGAAGCAGGTTCAACCATCCAAGACGCAGACGGAAACGAAGTTACGCTTGACGAGTCGATGATCGATGAATCGCGACAGTTTGTAAATTACCCAGGGAATCCCCACCCATTTGAAATGCGATTGGTCGATGGGGAATGGAAAGTCGATCCAGCAAGGCTTGTTAAGATCCGCCAAAAAACGATTCAGCAGCGAGCACGTGAATAGTCGCTGCTGAATCGTGAACACGACGGGAAATACTACTTGACGTAATTCAAAAGTCCGCAGTGCATTCAGCAAGGTTCTGATAACGGTCGAACTGAGTATCAGGCGAGACAATTCGAACGTTGAAACCGACGGACCTAATGGATTAAGGTATTTTGGGATCTACCGGGCGTTTATCGCAATGGGCAAGCGTGTTACGAAAATGTCTTGCCTGGTCGCAATTTATTCTTTCTCTAAGCGAACTGGTCAAGTAACCGATCGACAGCGGTATTGAGTTTCTGTTCTGTCTCATACGTGCCGTCTGCGATTTGCGACTTGATTTCCGCGATGCGTGCTGCACGACTTTCCGATGCCTGATCGATTTGACTGGCAGCCCGTGCTTCAGCTGAAATATCTACCTGATCGACGATATTCAACGATTGGGTTTGGCTCGACTTATCGATGCCTGTAACGCCGCCGGTGAGACGTACATTTTGAGTAGGTTGAATTGAACCGGTTGCACGTATTTCCATTTGATAGCCTCCATAGATTGCCAGTGTTGCTGGCTCGCGTTTGTATTATACAAGGCAAAAATTAAAGTTGACCAGAAAGCCACGATCGATTTCCCTTAAATTGTAGGATTTTCGGACGATCCTACGAAGGCGAATCTTCCAATAATCAGAAAACAGATTGGCGTTATCCTCACTGGTCGACAAACAAGTTCCAACCCGCGTCGGTGTTCCTTGTCTGAAATGCCTTCCGTAACGGGGGACTGACGCATACAGACGCTGAGGAGGAGTTGTTTTTAAATCGGAACCCAACGCTAGCATTTTCAAATTTGTCTTCAATGCTTCATGTTGTGCCGTTCATATCTGAGTTGACCAATTTGCAAGTCCAGCGGAGCTTGACTAGACCCAGTTCATCGCGATTTCCCAGTCGTTTTGATTGAACAAAATGCGGGATAAACTTCGCAAAATTGAAGCGGAACAACTTGACGCACACGAGTTACGTGCACCATCGCGTCTTGGTTCGACGCCGCCGAAAAATTCCATGGATTTTCATTTTTTGCTTGCTTGGTGTGCCATCGTTTGCGAAAAATCTTGCTCAATTCGAACAAAGTTAAAGTAAATTGCGTCTTAATTTAAAGTTTGGGCGATAAGCTGAAAACACAACGTGAATCAACAAGATCTGATTGATTCGCCATTTTACGCAAACTTCATGACCGGCAAGATGCTTGAATTAGTCGCGATCAATGGCAGGGACCGCCGATTAAACGTAATCGAAAGGTTATCCAAAATGATAGATCGAATAGTTCCTGCACCGCCGTTAAATCTGGCACGCAAAACAAGTGATCCAGAAATTCTCGTCGACGTCGCTGCATTTTTTGAGTTCAGCTTCTGGATGGCCGAAGAACTTCAAGACCTTATTTGCCAATTCCAAAGCAATGAGCGTCGCCTTCATGACCAACGGCTGGGTAAGATCTACGTAACCGATAGTGTCGATACCCCGTACGAACATTGGGTTGAATGGGAATGATTCCTGTCGAAGTTTTGCACTTTGAATAGCGGAATCAGGAATCATCACTGGTATGCCGTGCGAAGAATTCGAACCGACACTCAGTCTAGGACAAATCGCCTCTCTTGCTTGCATCCTGGAAGTTACTGCGGCCAAGCCTGGAAACGTTCACCGCGCGGCCGATTTCGATGATGTTTGCCTCAACGATTTTTTAGCCAGTGCGATTGCCATCGGTTTGGCCATTGATGGTTATCCACAATACTCAGTGGGGGAGGTGATTCTACAAGCCTCTCGCGCGACACGGCTCGTCACGGATACCAATACGAATCTGGGCCTGATTCTGCTCATCGCCCCATTGGCCAAAGCTTGGGTCAATATGGGCGGTCACGGAAAGCTGACGTCGGTTGAACTCGACAGTGTCTTGAAAGACCTTGATCGCAAGGACAGCGCGTCAATTTACGAAGCGATTCGCATCGCGCAGCCAAGCGCAATGGGAACAGTCGATGAATACGACTGCAATCCCAATAACCCCACCGACTCGCATCCGGAGCATATTTTGGATGCTATGCGTTTAGCGAGCAGCTGGGATACGATTGCCAGACAATATTGCGACAATTTCGACCTAATCCTGAATAAGGCCGTTCCGTTCCTGGCAGCGGAATTGAAAACCGGAATCCGCGTGGCTGACGCTACGGTTGTCACGCACATTTTTCTTATGTCCGAAGTTCCCGATACCTTGATTGCGCGAAAATGCGGCCGCAACGTTAGCGAAGCAGCTTCAATTCGGGCGGCCAAAGTGTTAGACTTTTATCAGCGAAAAGAAATGACGGATTACTATCGCGAACTTAGCGATTTTGACTTTTGGCTGCGGGCCGACGGTCGCCGACGGAATCCGGGAACGACGGCTGACTTGATTGGGGCCACACTGTTTGTGGGCTTGTTGGAGGGGTGGATCAAACCTCCATTCCGCTAGGCAGATCGTTGTGAACCCGAATCAAAAAAATTGCCAAGCGGTCGCTGCATGCAGTTCCGCATCGATCGCGTTACAACAAATCGCACTCCTCAACAAAAATCATGGCAAGATTGTTCGAAGTCGACTTGGAAAAGCAAGATCTTATCTTCTCGTCGGCGCATTTTATCACCTTTGGCAATAACATTTGCGAATCATTGCACGGGCACAATTATCGTGTACGGGCAAAAGTCACCGGTACATTAAATGAGCATGGCTACGTGACGGACTTCATTCTCTTGCAACGGATTTTGAAGGATATCGTGCGAAAACTTGACCATAAGATGCTTCTACCGCGACTTCATCCGAACATCAACGTTTCCGAACAAGGGGACGAGTTGACCGTCCGCTTTGAAAATCGTCGCTGGGTGTTCCCCACCGATAACTGCGCCTTATTGCCAGTCGATAATACAACTGCCGAGCGAATCGCGGAATACATCGCTGAAAGCCTCGTGCAGCACTCCGATTTCCAGACCAATAACTTGCAACGGTTACAGGTTGCTGTTGATGAAAACGAAGGTCAGTGGGGCGTGTTCACTCGGGACCTCGATCGTTGACCGGGAATTGCATTTAGTCTTTGCGGGAATTCCGCGGGGGGAGCAGTTGATCTTGTTGAGGTTTATCCGGTTGATCGTCGTCCTGGATAGCCGGAGGTAACTCTTCAACTGGATTAAACCCCTTGAATGACTTAAACGAAGGAAGCAACGAACCGAGCCGTGAGGTGGGACGCCTTTCCAGATCAACATAGCCATGCAAAACGAACTGCGATTGTTGCATGTACGCATCCAACGACATCCCTCGAAACCAACTCAGCGGCGGCGCTTGGAATTCTTCAGGAACTTGTGGATTGCCGAATTCAGGCCAGGCGTTCGAGCGCCAAAGTTGCCTTCCGGAAGCCGTGTCCACGAATTCAAATCGTCCGTCGAGCGGGCAAACCAATTTCACGTCAAGGATGTTTTCAGCGGCTTCAAGGCATGCTTCAGCCGGAATATTGAATTGTTGGGCCAACATGTGCATAAATCGTACATTGGCCAACGAACTTTTCCAGCCTTGTTGATAGTAGAACGAATTGATCCAATAACGCATATTCGAATTAGCTAGGTCATTGACGCGGAGACGTACCTGTGCAGGTCGATCCGCAGGCACCACCGCTAGGCTTGGTCGAAGTTGTTCCAATCGCCCACGATCAAAAGCCAGTACCGAAAAATCGCCATGGCGTAATCGCCACAGGTCCAAGATGCGTGAATAAGTAAAACCCGCTTCATCGGGACGTCCGCCAAGGGCTGGCAACATATCCAAGTATCCGGGCGAAGGCCATGCGCCCAAGTACCCAGGGATTGTTTTGAGAATCTGTAACGTCTGAAAAAAACCGCCCGATGTCAACGGCGGCGGGGTCGGTGACACATCGGACTGAATCGCCAAGAATAATTGATGGGGCTCGCTAGAACCCCAGGCCAAAAAAGGTACTGCCCGCATGCTCAATTGTGCGGAGACCAAATCATCAGGACTCATGGTAATTTCAGACTGCATGGGTGGTCCGAGATATTGGGCCAACATCTCCCATTGTTTGCCGCCGAATGGCGCGACGCGCGCGTCGAATACAACTCGTTCTGCTTTTTCACCGCGAGGTCTTTCTAACTCGTATCGCTTAATCGCACCAAAGATTGGATTCATGGACCCCAGTTCGCGCTGATAAAAGCTTTGGCGCTGATCGAGCCATACCGATTCTCCTTGCGAGATCATCGGTACATCGACATCGCAAACCGGTGTGAAGTAACCGCGACGTCCTCGTAGTGTGTCAAACCAAAGTCCATCTTTGGCTTTAACCGTGCTGCCATCAACTTGCACACCGAAATCGGTGGGAAGAAAACCATGAGTTTGCAAGTTTTCGAGCGAGTCCGACCGAACGCCTTCACTGTTAGCGGCCCACGCTGCCATCTGCAATAGTTGAATACTCGCCAAAGCTCGACTTCGGCGTGCCAATTCAATTTGAAATTGCGGGCTGAGGATCGCCTCAAAAAATCGCGAACTCAGATAGAAAAAAACGGTATCTTCCCGCGACAACGGAAGCTCAGCCCGCGCGTATCGAAAGGGAATATGCTGGGCTAACGATCGATGTCCGCCGATGGCTTCAAAAAAACGTTCAACCATGGTGCGTGACGTCGTTACCAGATGGAAATCATCTTTTGCCGCGTAAAACGATCGAACTAGATTATCAGGAGTCGAGAGAAACGTGACCTCATTCCCAGCGATTTCCAGCTTTTGGAGGGTGACACCCTTGGCCGCTTGGCTTCGCGCAAATCGACTGCGCCTTGAGTTCATATTGCTGTGAAACATATCTCCTTTGCTTTGGAATAGCACACCGATGGCGGGACCCTCTTGCACGTAAAAATCACGGCCAATTATGGCCACGTCCGCAACTAATTGTCCCCCAAACATCTCATCCAGTTGACTTGACTCCAAAACGAGTTGATCAAAGATCTTGGTGTCGCTGGCCGGTTGATAACCTCGCATCGAAATGACGCGGGCTAAATCGTTTCCTCGCTCGTCCAACAGGCGTTTTAGCCAAACTTGATTATCCCATGTGCCGAAGTGCAGATAAAAGCATTCTTCAGGAACAGCATGCGCCAATGCTTCAATTTGAATTCCGTCATCCAGCTGCAAGGTGGGCCAAGATTGCCAATTGTTTTCACTTGGCAAAGGTACACTTAGTGGAGACTGATCCTCGTTTGCCGCGCCCTCGGCTTGATTATTTTCGGTCGGGCGGGATAAACGTTTGCCTATTCGGGAAGCATCCGCGCGGGACAACTTTGGCTCGTACATCATTTGCCTGATGGCTTGAGTGCGTACACGCTCGGCGGCAAATATTAAATCGATCGTCTGTTGTAACTCATTCTGTTCTCGTAAAGCATCGACGGGCGAAAATAACTCGCGACGATTGAGGCGATTAGCCAACATGGCAAGCAAATATACTTCAGCGATCTGCGGATATTCACCAGCCTCGATTTGCCGTCGCATTTGCAAATTATATTGCGTCCACCAAATCTCCTGAGTCGATCTTGCCAAGCCGGGACGATTCAACGTAACGGGTAATTGAAATTCAATCGGCGACTCAGCATCGATCACAATATCCAATGGTTCCTGTCCACGAAAAAGAAACCAGACGGTATGTACTCCACCTTCAGCAATGCCGCTGGGGCCGAAAATTCGCAGCAGCCCCTCGGAAAAGGCGGGGTAATGCACCCTCGTTCCTCGTTCGAAAATCCGCACCGCACCCGTTTGCAGTACCAATGGATCGTTGCCCACACGAAAGACAATCCTACCCAAGCCGAAAGGTTCGCCAGCATAAGCCACAGCATTGATAACGTCAGCAGTTCTGCCAGCCGGCCGTTGAGGAAATAATCGCTGCGCAAAACAGAATGGTGCGAAATACAGTGCAACAAATGCAAGTATTCCTATTCGAATGGCAAATTTAATATGATGGCGGTGAGTCATGTTTTTGTTCCGGGCTTATGGGTTTCGTGGCACAATGCGAATTGAATCTTGAAAAACGGCGCAAGCGGCCAAGTATCACTAAGCAGGCGGCATTCACGAACCAACTTGTTCCTACGAGTTTACTACGATTCTGGTTCGCTTGCCAGTTTGCCGAAAAACGCCGCTAAAACGTGCATCCCAGATCGTAATGATTGGCGATTCGACTAGAATGCTTACATCATTATCTGCCTTCGCAATTCATCATGTGCTGCCGAGAGCATTTGAAAACTACGCGACGGTGTTCGCCAAAAGCAATCGACGTTCTACTTACTCCATTTGAATATGGCTTTGCTCAGAAAAGTGCGAGATATTCTCAAACTAAAGTCGCTGAACGGCCGCGTTGTCGCTCGGCAGCTGGTGTTATGGAGGTATTCCCTTTTGGTTGTGGCACTTGTCAGCGGGATTCTGAGTCTCTTCCTGTCGCAGCGATTGGATTTCGACCGTTCCATTGAGAGTATGTTTTCAGCGAACGATCCTCTCTTGGAACCGTATCGGACGCTAAAACGCAATTTTGTGGGAAATGAAATCGTGCTTGCTGTATACCAGGATCCGGCTCTGTTTGCCGACGATGGTTCTGGTCTCGTGCGGCTAAGTCAGGTGGCCGACCAACTGAAAGGTGTTTTTGGAGTCAAAGACATTTTGAGTCTGGCCGAGGTCAATGCCGCATTGGCGCAGCTAAGCGGCTTAAGAGTGCTTACTGGCGGAGTCGAAATCGAGTTCCCAATTCTTGACCGCAGCAATGAATTAGCCAAGCAATACCTGGAAATCTTTGAGGGATACACGCATGGTCGAGATGGGAAGACCGTTTCTATCGTATGTTTGCTTGACCCTGAAGTGATCGATAGCAAGATGCGACGGCAAACCATTTTGAGTTTGCGAAAAGTAGTTCAACGCCTTCCAGAGGGACGGATTACAGGTGAGCCGGTTTTGGTGTCCGATGGATTCGCATTTGTCGAAAAAGATGGCGAGCGTTTAGGCAGTACATCGATCGTCCTGTTGTCATTGGTGATTGTTATTTCGTTCCGGAGTTTGCGCTGGGTCATTATTCCCGTTGTAGTATTGTTTTGGTCGCTGTGGATGACCAAGGCAATATTGGTTATTGTCGGGTTGCAAATGAGCATGGTCAGTTCGATGTTGACCGCCATCATTACTGTGATAAGTGTTGCCACCATCATTCACTTGATCGTCCGCTATCGTGAAGCACGTCACGACCATTTGAGCAAGGTGGATTCGATTCAGCGGGCTTTGTCTCTCTTGATCGTTCCGATATTTTGGGCTTGTGTAACCGATGCGATTGGATTTGCATCACTGATGGTCGCCGATACGGGTCCAGTTCGCGATTTTGGGCTCATGATGGCCGTGGCTTCCTTATGCGTATTTGCCGGGATCGCCTTGATTGTGCCAGGAATGGTCTTGTTGGGACGCAGCACCGATCCGCAAGATGCTTGGGGCGAATACCAGCTGAAAAATGCCTTGAATAGGACGACAAATTTCGCT
This sequence comes from uncultured Planctomycetaceae bacterium, assembly GCA_937862885.1. Lineage (GTDB taxonomy): Bacteria > Planctomycetota > Planctomycetia > Pirellulales > Pirellulaceae > CALMEE01. The sequence goes on along the minus strand of CALMEE010000036.1, from coordinate 11,143 downwards.
AATCGCTATTCGACCGTGGTCTTGATGATAAGTCTGGTTCTGCTTTCAGTATTGAGCCTGGGTATTTTTAGATTAGAGATCGAATCTGATTTCATCAAGAACTTTCGTCAGGGATCGCAGATCACAGAAGCCTATAACTTTGTGGAAGAAAATATCGGAGGAGCAGGTGTTTTTGATGTGATTGTCCCCGCTCCTAAACGCTTGACCGTGCGTTATCTTCAGCGAGTCGAGGCGTTACAGGAAGATTTGCGCACTTTGACAAAGGAAGCTGCGGATCCCTCAAGCAACGAATTGGAACCGGCGTTGACGAAAATTGTCAGCCTGGCTGATCTAGATCGGGCCGCGCGGTCGATTCGCTTGATCCCCACGCCAGAGCTGCGATTCCTTGGAATGTCGCAAATTATGCCGACGTTTGCAAAGGCCGTTCGCTGTATCAACGATGACCCTGACCAACCCGACTACCTGCGAATCATGTTAAGAACCTCTCAGCGTGGGAAATCCGAACAGCATACGCAACTGATTGATTCAGTAGATTCGTTGGCTAAACAACATTTTCCTGAAAGCGCTGGTATGCCAGCTGCGGAGACAACTGGCATCTTTGTGTTGTTGGCAAACTTGGTACAGCGGTTGTTGGCTGATCAATTCTTGACGTTCACGATCGCATCGATTTCGATCTTCTTTGTAATGGTGCTTGCTTTTAGAAGTTGGAAGCTGGCGATCATCTCCATGTTTCCAAATTTAGTTCCCATCCTAATGCTTATGGGTTTGTTGGGTTGGTTGAGCGTGAAGCTCAATATGGGTGCCGTCATGATCGCTGCTGTCTCGATTGGTCTTTCGGTGGATAGCTCAATTCATTACCTTTGGTCATTTAAGCGTTGTATCAAATCTGGTATGAATGTCTTTGAATCTGTACAGCAGTCCCAATTTCGGGTTGGCAGGGCAGCAACGTTTTCAACTTTAGCACTGGTCGCCGGATTCTTGTCGCTGTGTTTTAGTGACTTTGTCCCGACGGTCTATTTTGGCGTTTTGGTCAGCATGTCAATGCTTGGGGGTTTATTAGGGAATCTTGTCTTGTTACCAGGGATTTTGTTCCTGATTTACCGCAAACCAGACTCTAAACCGCAGAAAAACCAAAGCCGTGGGCGCTCTAAGTTTGGCAAAGACCGTATCAATCGATCCGAGGTGAAATAAGTTCATGGTCTTGGTAATCGACAACTATGATTCGTTCACTTTTAACTTGGTGCAGATCATCGGTGAACTTACGCAGGGCCAAGTCCAGGTATTTCGCAATGATCAAATTTCAGTCGAACAAATTCTTGAAATGTCGCCGTCGCATCTCGTATTGTCGCCGGGACCTTGTACTCCGGACCAAGCTGGCGTCTCGATGAGCTGTATTCGTCGGCTGTCGGGTAAACTGCCAATTCTCGGCGTTTGTTTAGGACATCAATCGATTGGTCAGGCCACCGGGGGACAGATTGTTCGCGCGAATAAGTTGATGCATGGAAAAACGGATCTGATCCATCATGATGCGACTGGGCTATTTCAAGCTCTGCCGTCACCCTTTCGGGCAACCCGCTATCATAGTCTAGTTATCGATCCCGCGAGCTTAAGCGACGAATTTGTTGTAAATGCTTGGTCGTTCGATCATGATCAGCGCCGCGAAATCATGGGGATTAGCCACCGCAAATTGCCTGTATTCGGCCTGCAATTCCATCCGGAGAGTTTCCTTACCGAGCATGGCACAGTTCTAGTCCGCAATTTTTTGACGAACCAGTATGATCGAAATTGAAAAGGCTCTTGAGTTGATCGCGGCGTGCGCGAATCCTCTAGATTCCGTCGAAACTCCGCTGGGGGAAGCTGTCGGACAAATTCTGAGCGATGACCTGTATGCGACCATTGATTCGCCGCCTTATGACAAGTCGATGATGGACGGATACGTTTTCCGCGCGGCAGATGTCGCTGTGCAGGAACATCCATCGCGGTTGCGACTTGAAATTGTCGAACGCGTTTTCGCTGGCAAAGTTCCCCAACACGAGATCAAGGCCGGAACCGCCGCGCAGATCATGACGGGTGCTATGATTCCTCCAAGTGCAGATACGGTCGTCGTGGTTGAACGCGCGACCGAATCCCAATTTGCCGGACGAGATTTCGTTGAATTCGATTGCAACGCGTACAATCTCGGTCAAAATATTCTGAAACAAGGAACGGTTTTTCGCAAAGGTGGTCTGCTAATTTCGGCAGGTGAGTCCATTAGGCCGCATGACGTAGGAGTACTTGCCGAGAACGGTTTTGATCGTTGCCCAGTCTTTCGTCGACCCAACGTTGCCGTATTAACGACTGGTGATGAACTAGTGCCCCATGAATTCGAACCTCAAAATGGACAAATTCGCGATAGCAATAGTCCGCTGATCGCTGCACTTGCTCAAGCCGCCGGGTGCCATGTCGAGTTATTGGGGATTGCCCGCGATGAACAGAGTGAATTGAACCATGCAATACGGCGGGGATTGTCCAGCGACCTCTTGATTCTGTCGGGTGGAGTATCGGCAGGCGCTGCAGATCTAGTACCTAATGCATTGGCGACAAACGGCGTTGTCGAGGTGTTCCACAAAGTTGCCGTCAAACCTGGAAAGCCAATTTGGTTTGGGTACCACGACAATGCTGAGCATAGGTGCCTCGTATTCGGCTTGCCTGGAAACCCGGCAAGCAGTCTGGTCGGCTTCACGATCCTTGCTAGGTCGGCGATTCAGCGTATGAAAGGCAGTTGTTCGGCTTTTCCCAATTATCAACAGGCGAAATTGACTCAGCAGTTCGTCCTAAAAGGAGATCGAGTAACCTTTTGGCCAGTTCTATCAACGGTTGCAAATTCATCACTTGAATGTACGCCGCTGCCTTGGCGCGGGTCCGCTGACATTTTTGCGATTACGAAGGCGAATGGTTTGGCGCGATTCGTACCACGCGAAAGCTCGTACGAAGTGGGAGATACGGTCGACGTTTTAAACTTGAACTAGTTGAAACGATGATTTCCATTGGGTCTGAGAATTACCGCGTCAATTTTCTCTTTCATACCGTTCGAAATCTTGGCTCGTCCACTCGTCGACTGGTTTGTCCCTAATGCTTTCCGGTAAGCGATTTGCGCGACTTTCGCGCGATGTAGTCGCGAGCTTGATCAAGTGCTTGAAGAAAGTTGGCCAATTGGGGCATAGCCCCAGACTTCCAGGAACCTTTCCCAGAACTTCGTCGTTGTGACCGATTAAATAAATCGAAGGACTATTATCGCCCGTGCTTGAAGACAAGCGTACCTCACGAACATTCGCCAGTTGACTCGTTTGAATATCGACGGTCTTCAGCAATCCTCGCAAATAGATGGATTGAGGACCAGCTTCGCCACGAATAGTCAGCCAGCGATACGTCATCCCGCCAAAAAACGTTGCCAAGCAAACGCAAAACAATACGCTCAGTGGTTGATCAATGGCCTTGGAAGGGTTCAACGCGAAATAGATGCAACCCATGGCGGAGGGTAATGAGGCGATGATACCTACGGAAGACGCAAAATACTTGATCCAGGGACGCACGCAAATCTGCATGACGTCTTTCTTGTCGCCTGCAATTAAGTCCCTTGCCATAACGCCAATTTCATTCAGTGATTCGTATGAAGCGATGTTTCCGCGAGCTGACACGTCATTGCTCTTTTACGTGCGTTTTGTCCCAAAATAGAAATAGGAAGATTAAAAACACAACGGATGCCATGATCGCCGGTAGCATCCAAAAGTTTTGCCACTGTTGCATGGTTTCCGCCAATAGAGACTTGTCCAGCGTCTCCGGCAGGGAGCGCGAAACCATATTACTAAAGGTCTCCAGAAAACTCATGCCCGTTTCACTGCGCGTTGCGGCAAGTGCCTCAGTGTACTCGGGACTTTTTGTGACCTGCTCACCATATTTACCAATTGTTAGGTTCAGCGGAATTCCAAACAAACTGCCCCCCGCCATAATCCGGTATCCGAAAAACATGCCGATACCCTGGGTCAAAAATACCAAGAGCCCTTGAGCCTGTCCCCGAATTTCAACAGGGGCCTTCTGATCGGTATACATGAATCCGGTAACAAAAAAGAAGTCATAGCAAATTCCGTGCAAGAGGACTCCCAACAACAGCATCCATGTCACTTGATCGGGTGCGCCAAATGCAAACAACAGGTAGCGAATTACCCAGCAAGCGATGCCGATTAGAATCATTACCTTGACCCCGAGTTTTCGGAAGAATACGGGAATCAATAGCATGAAGAATATTTCGGACATCTGGCCAAGGGTCATCGTGGCACCAGTGGCCTGGAACCCGGTTTGCCCCAAAAACTGGGATGTACTTCCGTAGTAATAGGCCAATGGAATGCAGACTAACATCGAACATATTGCGAATACCAAAAAGTTCCAGTTCGAGAGAAGTTTGAAAGCGTCGAGCATAAAGATAGACCGGAGATTCATCGGCGTTCCTTTAAGCGGCGGAGGCGTGCTGGGTAAGGTAAAACAATAGACCCCGAGAACTAGTGAACTGATTCCACCCAACCAAAAAATCAAATATTGGGCATCCCACGCAGTAATGCCAATAAGCAAGCCAGCCACAATCCAGCCGATTGTGCCCCAGACTCGAATCAATGGAAATTTATCTTGGCTAGGAATGTGCGTGAATGCGATGGTATTGCCCAGCCCCAATGTTGGCATATAGCAAAGCATGTAGGCAAGGATCAGCCAAACAAGCAGTTTTCCCGCTGAGTTGTTTTTTGCCTGATCTTCATTAAACGCTTTTGTCAGCTCATCGGCATTAGCGTGAACATTGCTCGTCTTGAGAGTCTCCATCGATTTACGCGCGTGTTCTGTTGCCGAGTCACCAATGCCTGGAATCAGCATCATGATGATACCGCCGACCAACATTAACGTGCCGAAAATCTTTTCCGATGAAAAAAACCTGTCCGCCACAAGCCCTAAGAACAATGGCGCGAAGATTGCCGCAATCGGGGCCGTTTCATAGGCTCCACCAATAAACGTTCCCAAGTTATTTGTGGACAATGCTAGTCCCATCGTGGCGAACCAAGCTCCCCACGTGAAAAACTGCAGGAACATCATCATGCTCAAGCGACCAGTCATCAATGGCGTTGTCGACGTTTGCGTACCTCGGTTTGAATTTCCATTGGAATTAATTTCAGCTGACATTGCGCACTCAAATTCGGTTGAAAAAGCTGATCAGTCGTGATTTGGAAAAAGTGAAAGTTCGCATTGTAAATAGACCAACTGCAGCACGGTAGCAGCCATTTCGGACTTTTTTAGAATAATTTGACCACGTGTCAACTGGATACTGATTTTCGATCGACAAGAGTTTGGAAAGATTGTGACCGACGCTAGTTCCGGCTATCTCAGTGCATCGCTCGACAAACTAGCCGATGATGAGGCTCGCCTGAGTCCATGATCACATGATGATTGAAACAAGCACCATTTGGGTATGTTTTTCAAAAGACATGGAACATAACGAGTATTCGACTATATGACTTGGAGTCAATTCGGAAGAAATCCCTTTGTCTAATGAAAAGAAGAAGAAGAAATAGCGTTTAGGAAGGAATGGTGACTCAATGAGAAGCGACACCAGAGGAACCTAATCTCAAGTTCCTCGTACAGAATACCAACGCTGAATTATACCGGAGACAGGACTTGAACCTGCACACCTTGCGGTACTAGATCCTAAATCTAGCGTGTCTGCCAATTCCACCACTCCGGCAAGAAGTTACATTCGACGTCTGTGCGGGTCGAATGAAGTTGTCGTATTATACGAGTCAAGTTTATGTTTGCCTACCCTGTATCGTGCTCCCCTGGCCGAATTCCCGCAGAGCCCTATCGTTCCAAGAACGCAGAAGATTCGCCGCAAGCAAGATTAACTGGATTCCGCGTCAGCCGATCGTAGCGGCGGTTTGAGAAAGGAAACCCTGTTTCAGGAAACGATTATACCATCACAGAGTTCTTTGGTCCCGCGAAGTTATTGGCATGCGTCATCGCCAGCATGATCGATGAGCATTGATGCGCCACCTTCAACCCATTACTGAATTCATTACGTCAATTTGAGCAGAAGACAAATTGTTCTGTCAGAGTAGCCCCAACTCCAATCGTTGGGCAAATCGTGTGTAAGGACATGCTCACGGTCTTTGGCGATTCGGTGTCCTGCCATTGATCCAAAGAAAAGTTGCGGGCCTTGATGATTATTGTTGACGTCCTAATGTCACGCCGTTGATTCGTTTGAAACGCCGATGTCTTTAAGCCCGTGATCAATTCGTTAGACGTCGCAGCAAGCGTAGAGTTCTGGATTGGATCATAACACCTCTAACGAACGAATGGGTCGGGTAATCTCTAATGTTTTTGACGGTAAATCGATTGGCCTGTGAACGATGATTCTCGCCGATTTCTGGAGCGAGGTCTGAACCGTAACGTATCCTAGTGTGGCATACGGAACCGGGTTCAGTTGCCCAGAAGTCTGTACTTCCTTCCTTAGCCAACGTAGAAAATCTTCACTGCTCTGAATCAACCCTGTCGACTCTTCAGGCGTCAGGACGTGCCGCCCAATGGGCTGTGTCGACAACGACCGGACTCACTTGATAGAAACCGAGGCAAGAATGCGGTCGCTGGCCTATGAGAATTGAATTTGGGCGGCCACACGTGGACGCCGCGTATAGTACTGAACGGTGCGGTAGGCAAATATGATTTTTGAACTAGACAAATTGTCATCGTTACGGACGATCCCCGGGGTAGCATTCCGATTGTTGGACGTGCTTTCGAGACCTGAATCATCGATTCAGGAAATCGCAGATATCGTAAAAACGGATCCGGCGATTACTGCGCGAATCATTAAGATTGCCAACTCGGCGATGTGTGGCGGTCGAGAGGAGATTAAGACACTCGATAAGTGCATATTGCGCATGGGGAAACATGCAATTTGCTGTTTGGCTTTGGGTTCATCGATCGGAACTTCCGTGAACAATACGGTCGATGGTTCGCCACGCCAAAAAGAACGGATGCGTGAAATCTGGCTCAAATGTGTTATGCAGGCTTTGGCATTAGAGGAGATTGCTCGACATGTGGAGTTGGAGAATCGGGGCGCAATGTTTGCGATTGGTCTATTGAATGATGTCAGTCATTTAGCCATCCTCGAAAATTATCCCGCGGAATTCGAAACTGTTTTTGCGAACGATTTGTCAGGTCCTGCTATGGCAAAAGCAGAAGCAGAAGCTTGGGGCCAAAGTCATCCAGAGTATTCAAGTCTGATTTTGGAGAAACTTGGATTACCCGCGATTTTCGTGCATGTAGCTAGATTCCACGAACTTGAAGCCGAAGGCCTCAAATCGCTCAAACAAGATCCGGAGATTGCCGCAATTGTCGCTGCGAATGCTGGTTCGGCTTTATGTGACTTTTTGCTTGGAATATCGCCGACATCCGCGTTGGCAAGACTTGAGTTCATCAACCAAGAGTTTTGGAAACTTTCAAACAACTCAGTTGATCAAATGATCGATACAGTGCGAAAGAGACTGAACGACACCAAAGACACGTTCTTTACTCACCTCGAATGTGTTCCGACCGAGCACACACTCCTGGCTATTGCGATGGAACAAATCGCGAAGCTTTCAATAGAAATGTCGAACGCTCAACAGCAAAATGACAACGAACGACGGGAGGCAGATCTCATGAGAGAACGACTGAAGGCACTGGAAAAAAAGAACTGCATGGATCATCTTACGGGAGTTTACAACCGCGAGTATTTTGAAGATCGTCTATCGGAACGGATACGCAACGCAAATGGTAACCGCGTAATCGGTCTGTTATTCATTGACATCGATCATTTTAAGCAGTTTAACGATAAACACGGTCACTTAGCTGGTGATGCGGTTTTGCAGCATTTTGCTTCGCTGCTGAAGCCAATTTTCCGTAGCAGCGACGTTGTTGCCCGCTATGGCGGTGAAGAATTCGTCGTGCTCATTGAGTGCCGTGAAGAATCAAATATTTTCGGATTGGCCGAACGACTACGGAGAAGTGTCGAAACCGCAACGCTTAATTACGAAGGCAAGGAGTTAGAGGTCACTGTGAGTATTGGCGGCGTCTATTGTGCGCTACAGGGCATCTGCGACAACGTGGACGACATTAAACGACAGCTGTTCAAAATGGCTGATAAATGCCTTTATCACTGCAAGAGAAACGGGCGAAATCAATGCCACGTGATGCAGGTTCAACCCTCTGCATTGTCAGCGGTCACAACCTAACGCGTGCTCTGCGAAAGCGTTATTGATAGCCATTAAGGTTATCAAACGTCCTCGTACGTAACTCAAATGAACTCAACAAGTTCCACTTCACGCGACACAAAATGCAGGTTGGGCAATACCCTGGCGAATTTGTGTCAATTGCGTATGCGATAATGCATCGCTTCGTTCAATCTTCGCGCAAAGCGAGAGTTCGATTTAGATTGCAAATGGCATGCGTCGTCAATAATCGAACTGAATTCCGAAGAACACGTTGTGTGCGGCCGAGTTGTCTTTGATGGTGGTGACAGGACCTTTAATGCCAAAGTTCGTCGTTCCAAAATATCGATACTCAGTGAAAAATCTGGTGCCTGCCGCGATTTCATAGTGAAGCCCAGCCAAGCCTTGATACGCTAGCACAATATCACTGATCTTGTGATTGGCGGCCTCCTCTTGAAGATTACCCCGCAGATAGGATGCCCCGATACCTCCTCCGATATATGGGGTTACTCCTAGCGTCTTAAGACCATCCATATCGTAAATCAAATTGCCCAAGGCCGAATACGAATTCAGCTTTTTGTTCAGGCTCTGGTTACCGTTGATGATGTCGACAATCTGATCCGCGGAGTTGTTTCGATAGCTGAATTCCAGCTCGCTCCGCAACGCGTGGTTGACATAACCTCCGATGGATCCTCCGGCGGCCCAGCCATCTCGAAAGTCAATTCCAGTTCGCTCAAGAATCGACGCAGCGTTGCTATTGACCGTCTGGATATCCGTCAAAAAGTTCCATCCGCCAAGCACACGAATATATGGGCCCAAGTAAGCGATTTCGCTGTAGTCATCCTCGCTAAAAAAGCTAGTACCGGAAGCAAAATCGTCGCGCTGCGCGAACGCAGTCGTTGTCGTCATCAACAATGCGATTACCGCTAAAGAAACCTTCGTCAGCATTTGTTACTCCAAGTATTTGCTATCGCCGATCAAGCTGCGGCAAAGTTATGCGTATCCGATAAACTGTAGTATAACCTTGACGTCGTCGCCTTCCTTTTGTCTTCTGCAAGCGGCTATAGCATTTGATTTTTCCCATTGTCCATGTCAATATTTTCAAGCCACGAGACTTTTTCCCAAGAATCGATAGCGGTTCTTTGGAAGTCATGCGAATCTACGGATATGCAAGGAATGTCCCGCTTGCATGGCGCAAACAGGTGTTTCCTTGACGAAACGCCAAGAAGCACATCAAATGAACGCGATTTGCGAACCTTGAAATAGGACACGACCAGTTGAATTCCCCGACGCTCGCTCGTTTTCTTGGGTTTGGCGACTTCGGATGGCTTCGATGCGTTTTATGACCATATCACTATGAGTTGATTTGCCTATGAACCGAATTAAATTTGCGAGCCATAACTTGAGCCATTCGCCTACGTTGCTTTTCTTGACTATTTGGCCTATTTTGTGGCAGCATCTGTGAAGCATCGCCACCGACGCATACAATTCTTGGATGTGGTATTAATGAAATCGTCAGTTTGCCGAGACTCTATCAAGTTCGAGCCGAGGTTATTTCTTAGTGTTTGCCGTAAAACGCTGATGATTTCCGAATGTTATCTTCTGCACGACCAAGCCTTGTTATTATGCTTGTGTTCGAAATCAAATGTGATCGAGAGAAGCAGGACGACGACAAAATCCCTGACTTCGCATTCGTGAATTCATTGTGATTCCTCCGATTGATGGGGGGATAGAAGAGTAGTGGGTTAGTCTTGGCGAACAACCATGTAGTCGAGTAATTTCAATGTTGAAACATCATTTAATCCATCCGGACATCAATCGAGTTTTGGGAGCAGCCGGCCATCATGGGAAAATTCTTATCGCCGATGGCAATTTTCCGGCTTCATCCAAAATGGGGCCGAATGCAAAGTTGATTCACATGAACCTGTGCCCTGGGGTGTTGGATTGCAATCAAGTATTGCAGACATTGCTTACTGCCATCCCAATCGAGGCTGCCAACACAATGATGTACGAAAAGACCGGTCCCTATGCGTTGACTGAAGAACCGCCTGTGTGGCACAGCTACCGCAAAACGATAAAGGCAGCAGGATTGTCGTTGCCGCTAGAACCGATCGAAAAGTGGGCGTTTTATGACGCGGTCGCGACTCCAGATCACGTCCTCACTATCCAAACAGGCGAGCAGCAGCGTTATGCCAATCTACTGCTGACAATCGGCGTTCGAATGGACTTCTGATCGATTCACTCAATTGAAGTCAGTGAAGGTGTTTCTGGAACTTCATCGATTCCTATTTCGAGCAAAGATGCCTTGCGGGCTCGAAAATAAGAATTTTTCAAAGTCACTTTACTGAGAAATTGCTAGACGTCGTTATTTGATGAGCGCCGTCACTTGGCGCTTCTGGATCGTAAACGGAAACCATGAAATCTTCAAAATCTGTCATATAATAGAAGGAAATTCGACGATCGAGGGGCTGCTCAGAATCGTCAACGTATTGCAACTCCTCACGTAAAACGTCAGCTGATGCTGGGAAACTACCGAACTTCTTTTGAAACCGTATGACGCATAGGCTATATGCTATTGCCCTGTCTTGCAGAGCCATGTGCCAATAGAACCTCCTTAATTCTAGTAATGCATCGATTTCCTTGCCTACAATTCGATTCCATTCTCGCAACGATTCTAGGTCACCAATGATTTTGCCTTGAATATTCTTTTGCCAAGGTTCATTGAAAGTTGATTCAATTTCCCCAAGTATTTTCTCGATGGCCCTCCAAACTTGTTTGCGCCCGGGAAATGTCGTCAACAATAGGGAATTGACAAAATTTGGAGCATGAAAAACCCAGGTACTCTTCACTGGATACTCGTGAAACGAATTTTCATAGTCACA
>CALMEE010000035.1 GCA_937862885.1 uncultured Planctomycetaceae bacterium | reverse complement strand
GTGTTGCAATGCTTCATTGCATCGTCAACTTGCTCGGGCTATCCATAACCCGGCGGCCCCACCTTACCGCATTTTTTTGAGAAACTCAAACAAAACGAGATCGTTATAGTGTAATCTCACTTAATTAAAACGATTGGCTAGCTCAGGAATGCAACCCAAAGTTGAAACGTTTACAAGTAGGCTACATTGCGTAAGCTGTTTTGCGATTGCTTGCTGGTCTAGCGACTGTTTGCGTGACATGCTCGCATTACTTACCAAGGATAGATTATGTATACGGAAAGATTCCTTCAACTGCGAAAAGACACACTAAACCCAATCTTTTCGGTAAAGAACATTGCTCGGGTATGGCGAAAAATCGTTCGTCAGCAATTGCGCCATATCGACATACGAGATATCTTTGATAATTACGATTTCAACTACAATGTTGAAGAACGCGCTGCGATGATAAGACGAGACGTTCTGAATGGTTCATATTCTGTTTCTCCACCGCTAATCTACAAAATTGAAAAAAAGCTAGGTGTTTGTCGGCACATGATCGCGCCTCAACCCCAAGACGCGCTAATACTCCAAGTATTGGTTGAATCCATCGCAACCAAACTACTCGAACAGCAGCCTTCCAAAAATGCTATGTTCTCGCGCGACAAAAGCAACATGGCAAAGCCACATGAAGGTCGCGAATATGGCGAGTCGTTAAAAAAGTTGTGGATGCGACTGCAAAAAAAGATCTATAAATTTAACAAGAAAAAAAATCTGATTGTTGTAACTGATCTATCAAATTACTACGACAGCATAAATATGGCCGAGCTCAAGAAGGTTGTTCAGGGACACATTTCAACTCATGAGGTCGTAATTGATCTGATGTTTTCAGTTATTGAAGGGATTTCGTGGAGACCTGACTACTTGCCGTACGCCCATCGCGGACTACCTACGTCCAATATTGAAGCGATAAGACTGCTGGCTCATTCACTTCTTTTTGAAGTTGACGAAGTATTGAAGCGTAGAACTGACAACTCATTTGCCCGATGGATGGACGACATTGTTTTCGGTGCTGACGATCGGAGTTCTGCTATCAACACAATTAGTGCGTTTTCAGACATGCTTAAAAGCCGAGGTTTGGCGCTGAATTTGTCCAAGACATCAATCTTGACGCCGGAAGAGGGGCACTTTCATTTCCAGATTGAAAAGAATTCGGATATTGACAAATTCGAAACAAGAATAATGAAAAAAGACACCGACGGACTGGAAGAAGAAGTGTTTGAGAGCTTCGAGGAGCATTTAAAGGACGAGTCACCTAAGTATTGGGACAAGATTGCGAAGCGTTTCATTACAACTCTTGGAAAGTTACGATCTAATTCATTATTACCGAGACTACCGGAATTCTATGACCGCTTTCCTAGCTTGCGAGTGAATCTACTTATTTACTTGAGTTGTCTTGGATACAGTGCCAAGGCGTCTAAGGCAGTTTTGAGTATCGTTGAACAGCTAAATGTCTTTGATGACATTTCTGCATTTCAAGTTTGCGATTTGGTTGCCTCTTGGAAGGTTCCAACGAAGGAAACTGCTCAGCCATTTCTTTCATCGTTTGATAAAGAGATTTGTAGACTTTCTTTCGCAGAACGACGCCCGTCCGGCTTCTTTTCAGTCTTGTGGTTTCGAGCAAAATACCACCATCCTCTGTCGTTGAACCAGTTCATCATGAAATATGAAAATCTTTGGCAAACAGACTCATTTTTGCGAAGGCAGGTCACAGCCGTTTTGGCCCGAACATATTCCGCCGCACCCGAACAAGTTCAACGACTGTTAGAATCACAGATTGCCGCCGGAAACCCCAGTTCTATCTCAATCGCAAATCAAATCGTGAGCTTTCAAAGATTAACAATGATCGATAACAAATTAAGATTTTACCTTTTCCCCGACGAGCCGCCACATACATATCCACTCCCCAAATTCTTGGTTCTTTGTTCCATTTTGAATTCACGCGCAATCCGTGAGTCGCAGGAGGTAAGGTCGCATGTCAAACGGGTAATTTCTGATCCATACTACCTGAAATGGCTTGATGCGCAATTCGGGATTTGAAGATTAGCTCAGCCAGGTAGCTCGAATCAGTAAAAAAATGGATTAGTATTTAAAGCATGAAGTACATTTGCGAAGCACCGTATTGGACAGTTGCAACCATTTGATTGCACCATGATGAGTAACTTTTTTCGATTGAGTCTGCAATTTGGCTAAGGGGATTCTCGCTTCAAACATTGCTACGATTCGTACTATTTTCGTACTTGTTTACCGCGCCAAGATGGGTGGTGGTAGTTCTATCGGAGTGGGGC
>CALMEE010000034.1 GCA_937862885.1 uncultured Planctomycetaceae bacterium | reverse complement strand
GGACGATCCATTACTTTTCTGCCAAGATCAATCTTTGGAACGGTAAACAAGTACGCTTATTTTTTTGGCGATCAATCAACACCAGGCTGTCAACGACCTTTTCATTGGTCAACATTAAGATCATTGCTTCTGACTCGTGTCTCAAATAAACGTTTCCGACCTGACGAGATACGGTTCCATCGAAACCAAATAAAAACTTGATACGGGGAAACAAAACCAGATCCGTTCGCCCTGCCGGTCGGTTAATATCGGAAAACTGGTCTGCTGTTTTGTCAAGTAATTTTGTCGTTTGCTCCTGTGAATAGCAATCGGGACTTTGTTTAATTGGAAACAAAAAAATCATGGCCAGCAAAAAATAGACTTTCGACATTACTTGATTCCCCATTGCAAGTTAATTTTGGTCGTAAACAATGAACACCGGCAGATGAATTGAATCGCCAGTGGTCTTGGACGTGATCAACACCTTTGCCGCTTCTACAAGACTGCCGCTCAAACTGATGGTGATCAGATAGACGCCGTCAGTAATCTTGTCCGTCGACAAAATCAAAATATTGGTCGTTGTGGGAACAATCTCCAAATCTTCGATTGGAAACTCCGATCGCAAGACGAACTGTCGTTGATTGCCGACTCTTGATCTCTGACTCTCAAACAACGTGATTTGATCCGGTTCGCAAGCGAGTGGCGGCTTTAGAGGCGAATATTGGATCGGCATCGAAAGTGGCACCATTTCACTTCCAAACTCGACAAGTACCGATTCTTCGCGTTGACGGAAACTCTCGAAAGCTGTGCTTAGGCGACAGATTGCAACGGGTCGCAAGTACAATTCTTTTTCGACTAACGGGCGCGTGTCAATTGCGTGCCTGCCTCCCGCATCGTCAGCAACTGGTTCCAGTCTTGCATCAATAAGTGGATTGGATACCGAAACGGTAATCGAATCAAATGCCAGTTTCGGCGTGGTAGCATAAATGTAAAAGCTATCCTCATATTGCTCGCTTTGCGACACTTGCTGAACAAAACGGCAAACTTTTTTGTCCGTGACCCACGCTGGATTCACGAATAGCGACGCAGTTGCCTTACACTGATGCATTTCCCCTATTGACGATTTTGCTTGTACTAACAAACCAACATGGAGGGGGCCGATTCGTTGGGCCGTATCAATCCTGACTCGGTAGCGAATGCGCTCGCCACTACCAATAGTCATATGTTGACTCAAACCCTCAGTTTGAACCACCGCGCAACCGCAACTTGTCGATACTTGTTGGATTTGGACATTGGTTTCGCCCAAGTTGCAAAACTCGAATGTTCGCTCGCAAACCTGCCCACGAACAACTTCATTATCCGAAGGCAAGCATTTTAGCTCGATGACGGGCCCTATTGCCGATTGGCCCTGTTTTGATACCGGCTTATGGCATCCCGACACTACTGACAAGCCGAACACTGCCAGCAGCAACAAACAAAGTGCAGAGAGTCGTCGCGTGGCATCCTCGAAGAACCACGAACTATACGGAACTTTTAACACGGCGGATTTTCCAAATAACAAAACAAGCGAACAGCACTATGGCCACCGCAATGCCTGATCCCACCGCAATCCTTCCACTGGTCCACGCCGTCGGCAGATCCGTCCCTGGTACGCTCGCGGTAGGCGTTCTTCTCCGACCTTCTAGCTGTTCTTTCAAATCGGCTGCTTTTTCAGCAGTGTCAAAATAGTAAGGAAACCCGATGGGGGGAACATAACGCCCTTTCCACTGGTCCTCGCCCAAGGCGGTAGATTGAAATTCTCGAACCGCATTTTGGTCCGAAAACGTCCGAATCTCGCCAGTCGTGCTCTTGATCGAGAGCGAATTTCGACCTAAGTCACCATGTATCATTTTCTGTGTCGATATTATGACTCCAACAGGAAGCTCGATCGGCAAGGTCGATTCATCGACGGGCTGATTCAGGGACACCAATGAGATTTTGCGGGAAGGGCCCTGCGACAGGTTGCTTTCATCCGAATATCCGAATTCGTTGTTTAACCTCCCAGGGAAGAAGCGCCCGCTACCCAGATCCTGGAACTCAGAAAACGTCTGCGCACCAAAAAGCTTATCCTGCCCCCGAACGGAGGACACTTCACAGGCGTAGTTTATTCGCTTGGGCCACCAGCCGTGCTCTGATGACAATTCGATTCTGATAATTCGATTCTTGTAGGTGTTTTCGCCTTCTTTTAGATCGTCAAGGGAGTATAGGAGCGTGTGGTTTTCGTCGTTCAAAAGAGTGCAGGACTTGGCGTCTCGAATTGCATCGAGCAATGGGCGGACTTCACGGATAGCAAAGGTTTGCAGTCCAATGCATTTCTGAAGGGGCGAAATCACTCGCTCATCCTTCTCGCCATAGATTAAACATCTTATCCCACAATCTTCACCAGCATTGGTTTCACGCTCGATCCCTGGCAGACGGACAAAGAATTCGGTGGTTGTCTTCCCGTCAAACCAGAACTGCTCCAGCTGTTCCATCTCGATTCCTTCTCGCTGGATTATCCGCCGCAATCGGTCGATTCGCACCTTTTCATCAAGCATTTTCAAGTCAATTACACCTGAAACCGCCGAGAAATCACTGGGTGCCGCACACTCCTCTACACGCAACTCGCACGTCACGATGGATTGAATATTGGACAGAAACGCCTTTTCGAGGTCCACCGCCTTGTTCTCTTGAGAAAGCGAATGCACCGGAACCAACGTCCAACAAAAGGCGATCACTAGCAACGACTTTTCCATTCGAAATCCCAAAAAAGACATTCTATAAAGGAGAAATTCTCGAAAGCCCCCCCGAGCCTGGCCTGACGAAACGGTAGTAATCCAGGATATTTAGGTAGAATTTTGCTCTAAGAAGTGGTCGCGTCCTTTCGGTAGAATTGGGTTATCAAATCTCAATCTGCGAAGGAACGCGACCATGGTACAAGTATGTGACAAAAAACGTGAAAAGGGAAGTCGAAAATTTGCGGTTCGCAATGCTAATCTCAACCGTCGGAATCGACGATTGCAGATCCGCATCGACCGTTTGAATACGCAATTCCATGCTACGCAGCAGAAACTGGTGGAAATCAAAAAGAAATACAAAGACTATTGCCTGAGACTAGAAAATGTTGAAGCTCAGTTAGCATTGGGATCTGTTGCCGAACAACCCACAAACTCTCTTGCGATCCTACGAGAAAAGCCCATGGCCGGTTTTCAATTCAACTTAACGATGATCGCAGTGGCCGTTGAACTAGGTAAGCGGGTGGGATTTCGCGCCGCAGCAGATACACTAACGATGATCTTTGAAATACTCGGCATTGATGTCAAAGTTCCCTCACACAACGCGATCGAGCAGTGGACGCTTAGGTTCGGGGTTGCCCTTACAAAAGATACTTTCAGCCAAAGAGATCGAGTCCTGTGGATGGTGGATCACTCGAGCCAAATCGGTAAAGAGCGATTGCTGCTGATCGTCGGTGTAGCTTTGGATGACCTGCCGCCACCAGGCAAGACGTTAACATTCGAGAAGCTCAAGGTGCTTGCCATGATACCCGGTCAGTCATGGAAAAAGGAGGATGTCGAGCGAGAATACTTAAAACTTGCCATTCAGATAGGAGCACCAGAGTATCTGCTGAGCGACGGAGCCATCGAACTTAGAGAACCAGCAGAAAAGCTGGAAAACGTTGGACGAAAGACGATTGTCCTGGGCGACCTGAAGCATCATGCGGCTAATGTTTTGGAAAAAGAAATCGGCCGAGGTGCACGCTTCCAGAGTTTTTTAAGCGAAGTGGGACTGACACGCAATCGCGTTCAACAAACCGAATTGGATCAATTCGCTCCGCGAACACTTCGTTCTAAGAGTCGGTTCATGAATCTTGGACCGCTATTGGGTTGGGCCACGATGGTGCTGTACCATTTAAACCATCCGCACAGTCAATCGCGAAGCAAGATTAACGCCGAACGCATGGAGCAGAAGCTATGTTGGCTTCGGGACTATGCCAGCGATTTGGAATCTTGGAATCAGTGCCAAGCAGTGATCGAATGCTCGTTGTCAGTAATCAATCGGCAAGGACTCGATTGCCGAACGGTGGAGTTGGTCGAGCAATGCTTAAATGAACATAACCCAAATTAGCGAACGGAAGACTGCTCTGCAACTCGCATCGCCATGGAGTTGGTGGAGTGGATCAAGCAGTCATCTGGCAAGCTCAAATCTGGAGAACGAGCATGGTTGTCAACGGAGATATTGAAAACAGGGTCTGACCCCGGGGGACCCCATTCGGGAACAAAGAAATGCCCCAGAACGAGTATTGCAATGCACATCGTTTGGGGCTGTGTTCGTGTCTAGCACCGATCAGCAAGGACGAAGTAACCATTTAGTTAGCTTGTTTGATGTGTTAGTCGATTTGCTTCCGTATTCTTGAGGGGTAGGCTATTGCTCCGAGACTGACCAAGCCGACTAGAAACAGACCGCTCGGTTCTGGAACAACGACGAACTCAACCCTGAAGCTGTACCCCGCCTGTACCTGTACAAACGGATTATTGGGCGAATCGGCGATTGCGCGGGCATAAGCGTTGTACAGCAACTGGTAATTACCTTGTGGAAACGTAATTCCCGACTCACTATAGAACGATCCCGGTGTGGGCGCGATAGAAAAACCATTGGGACCAGTTAGCGTAACATGGGTGAAGAGATTGGGAGCATTGATGAACGCGGTCACGTTGCCGATGGTCGGTTCAGTGAGTTCAAATGCGTACCCACCCGAGGTTAGGGCATCGGATAAGGCCGTTGTGGTGATGAGTCCTAACTCCGTTTGCTGCTGTCCATATTGCGAGACGGCTTGTGCAAAGCCGCTTACGCTGAGTTCGAGCAATCCATTCGTATTCAATGTCGGCGCGGGGGCTGCTCCGCTGGTAATTGCCTGCGCAAAGCCACCTGTGAATGGGGCTGGCCCGGCCGAAACGCTTGACGAAGTCGACAGGGGCATCGTGGTGTCGGTAACCGTGGGACCGCTACTACTGACAAACTCGCCGGGGTTCGTGGCGAGTTCCACGTGCGTTTGAGAAGTCTGAGACGCTGAAGAAATAATCAAATCCGCATGCACGGGAGTGATGCTTATGACCGCGAGTAATGTCGCGCCTAAAATCATTAAAAATTCACGTTTCATGAGTGCAATTCCTTATGGTATGATTTCTGAATACAATCAACTGACTGACTATGACTTAGTTCTCGAAACGACTCTCGGCAAAGCCACGAACCAAGCACTTTTGGAAACTTGGGTTTGAACAACAACTGTATGCTGAGGTACACTTGCCTGACCCTATCTTGCAGACTTCGTTTTTGCCCCGCCAGCAATCCAGAACTTGGCTCTGGACACGCCGACAACGTAAGCGCGAAATCGTTGCCGCTACCCATTCGGCCCAACGAGTCGATACCGCTGAAGGCGTAATCCAGCGAGTACGACCAACCCATCGGCAAGCGGGTAACCCTGCCAAACTCCCTCACGATCGAGTCGACCCTCTCGTTGTTGATCAGCAGGAAAGTGGTTGGCTCGAGGAACGATCGAGCATTGAGCAACGACAGGTTCAAGGTCGAACCCAAACTCGTACCCAAGTCAACAGTTCCCATTTCGTTCAACCTATCCGCATTGAGCGTCGTTCCTAGATCGAATTCGATCGAAAGCAACGAACTCAGGCCGGCCACGGATTCCATTTGCAGTCCACCGACCATTAGCGTACTGATACTGCCTGGGTGAGATCGTTGCTCCGCTGCTGAGAATGATATTTTCGGCGATGCGGCCGGTGCCTCCAAGCATAGTGATTTCGCCTGTGACAAGCACATCGGCAAGTCCAGTACCGCTGGTGTTGTCAGCCAGCCTGTCGCCATTAACGACCATCTCACCACCACTGACAGTGGTCGTGCCGGTGTAGGTGTTGGCACCGGTAAGGGTGGCAGTTCCGGTCTTAACCAGACCGTCGGAGCCTTGCAGGACCGAGCCGATCGAAGCAGCCAGTTGGTTATCTAACTTGTCGCCCGAAATAATCGTTTTGCGGAACGCCTTGTAGACCTCTTTTGGGAGCCGTTCTCGCATGACGCGATCGGAAAAGACATCACAGCCAAAACTCTCGTTGGAGACTTTGGAGTTCGCCGGTTGATTGGCGTTTTGGGACAAACGTTGAATAGCATTTGCCCTGGTGATCATAGAATCCTCTAGGGTGGCAATTGAATCAAGCAGGTTGTTGATTTCCAAAATTGATTCTTCCGATTGACGCGAGACATGTTTCAAGTCGAAATGAAACGCGTTGCAACCCGCATCTGACCATTACAGCGAGGAGTCCCGCCATTTAGCATCAAGAAATTCCTGTGATTTTGCTGGCAGGCCGAATACAGCGTGAACTTCCCAAGAAAAACCCGAAGAAAAATCGAGTTTGGGAACCAAGAATTGGGTATCCGGCCGTCAATGTGCATTGTGACCGCTCAATCGACCATGTCGAATCCGAGAATATTGCCGTCCCCCAACTCGAGGGCGGACCAGTCGTCGGATGTTTTTAAGTGTTCCCGACGGGTTTGGTTGAGATGGCCGTCCGCAGCTAATTCTTGCAGCAGGTTTTGAGATTGACGCACGCATTCGCCGATGATCGATGCGTGTAGTTCGGCACGTTCCGCGAAGTCGTCATCGGCCAAATGTTTGGCGATGAGGGCATAACAGGATGCTTGGACGAATTTTTGCTGATCATCCAGATCGTTGACGTCGATTTGTCTCAGTTCTTCCCAAGCTGCCAGCGGTTCGCCTTGGCCGGCCAATACACGCACGAACATTTGCCGACTGAAGATCGCGTGTTCCGGCCGATAAGCATCGCTCACGGCATCACGCCACAGGTCGATTTTCCGACTCGTGTCGCGGCAAAACATCGCCCGGTTGGCTGAGATCATAAATAACAGATTGCGCAGCTCGACTCGATCGGGATCAGATTCGATGGCTTGACCTAGGACTTGGCGTGCGCGGTCGAGTGTTGCCAACGCTTCGTCTGTTCTCGCCAGTTGATTTAGCAAGTTACTGCGATTGAGAACTGCTGTTGACCAGTCCTCGACCCACTTCGAGGTGCGAGCATTGTCCTCAGACCATTTCTCCAGATCCGTGAGAGCTTGCTGATAGGTGGCTTCGGCTGCCGTATATTGCTGAGTTTGCATTTGTATCGACGCCAAATTGATTCTCAATCCTGTTTCAGCCAACAAGTAATCGGGATTGATGTGTTGCTGATCACGCAAGTTCGCGATGCATTCGAGTGAACTCTGGTAAGATTGTTCAGCCGCTGCCAAGTCACCGGTACGCTGCGCCCAATTTCCTCGCGATTGAAATAATCTCTGTCGATCAATCAGCAATGCGATCTCACTGGATGTGTTCGATTGTGGATGCAATTGTGCAAGCTGTTCGACGATCTGTTGAGCGCAATCGAGTTGATCACCGGCTCCGTCCATTTGTTGGAGACTTTGCAGCAGCGTCGACCGGGTAACATAGACCTGAAATAGGCCGCGAAGCGAATCGAATCGATGGGATTCGCTTGCCTCGTGTTTTCGATAACGCTGTTCGGCCAAATCCAAGGACTGGGCAGCTTGCTCACTGTGGCCCAAAACCATGTCGATGGTGGCACTTTGCACAAGCACCTTGCCGAGATCGAGATCGGATTGAGGAGAGCCATCCACTTCGGCCAATTGTTCGAACATTTGCCGGGCAATCGCGACTTGTCGAGCCGCCAGTTGTGTTGCCTCAGGAATTACCGTCCCCGTGTTGCGATTGAGTTCGGCCAGAACATCATGCAGTGAAGCCCGTACGGCAGCATATTGAGTTCTTGCCAAATTCCGCTCTTGTTGAACAGACTGGTTTTGATAGAGCAATAACAGCGGGATCGCAGTCATCAAGATCGACGCCAGCAAAGCGGCAATTGCGGTCGCTGGTCGGCGACGTGCCCAACGCCAAGTCTTCTCGATCCGTGAAACGCGGCGCGAGTGAATGGGATGGCCGTTGATAAACCGATCCAAATCATCTGCCAACTCGCGGGCCGAGGCGAATCTTCGCTCAGGTCGTTTATCCAGACAGCGCGAACAAATCGTCACTAGGTCGCGAGGTACACCAGCTCGCAGGGACGTGATCGAAACGGGCTCGCGATGAGCCACCGCTTCAAGAATCTCCCAGGTTGAACTGCCCATAAACGGTGGTCGTCCGGTCAGGCACTCGTAAAGAATGGCCCCAAGTCCATAGATGTCCACTGACTCTTCACCGATCGCTTTGCCGCGTCCGCCAATAGCCTCAGGTGCCATGTAGGCAGGAGTCCCCAGCGTTTCGCCCGTGGCCGTATGAAATCGAGTCGAGTCCTCGCAATACGCCAGTCCAAAATCCACGAGTTTAGGTGTCCACAGTGAGTCGTCATGGCGCGATTGGTCGTTTACGGAATCCGTTGTTCGGTGGGGCGCGCCAGTCGAACGCATGTCTGGCGACGCTTCGTCGGCTTGGACTTGTTTACGATCCGCAATTCGGTTGCCCGCCAGCAAGATGTTTTGCGGTTTCAGATCGCGGTGTCGGATGCCCAACTCGTGGGCCTGAGCCATGGCGTCGCTTAAAGCGCAAATCCACTGGGCGGCCAAGCGCGCGTCCAGCGGCCCCTGTCGCAAACGCTCGGCGAGCGTGGGTCCCTCGACATATTCCATGGCAATAAATGGAACGCCGTCCATCTCGCCACAATCGTAGATTTGGACGACGTTGCGATGGCTCAATCGCGCTAAAGCGACCGACTCCCGTCGAAATCGAGATAGCTCGGAGCGGTTGGCACGGACCCCGCGCAGCAACATTTTGATCGCGATCTGGCGTTCCAAGCCCGCCTGTTTCCCGCGATAGACGATTCCCGCACCGCCGCGACCAATTTCCTCGATCAATTCGTAACGATCTGTCTTGGCGGAGTTCAGGATTTCTGAGCAAGCCAAGCTGGAAAGTTGGCTTTCGAAATCGTCTGCCGGACACGCCTCCATGGCCGCACAGCATTCCAGGCAAGTGAGAACATGATCTTCAATCCTTCGGCGATGCTCTTCATCGTCAACACGTCCAGCGGCGAAATCGCGAAGCTCATCGAAATTCAAATGTTGTCCGCTCATATCACGTCCAGCAATTCGCGACCTAAGGCGCGGAGCCGAGATAAAACGCGCGACTTGGCCACCATCACGGCATTGGGTGTGAGCCCTAATTGCTGGGCAACCTCCGCCGATGTCCCGCCGCGGAGCGTGACTCCCACAAAGGCCAACCAAGTGCTGCGGGTAAATTCCGGCTCGACTACCTCCATCAATTTTGCCAGCACGTGCGAATCATGTTCGGCTTCCCAGATTGCCTGCAATTCATCGCAACTGATTACCTTCAATCGGCACGTCGCGTCGGGAGCGATGGAAAAGGGATGTCGCTTTTGATGCTGTAAGTATTGCCAACGTTGCTGAGCGACGATCTTTCCCAGCCAGCAGCGAAACGCACCACACCGCCCGTTGTGTTGAAACGACGAAAGTGCAACAAACACGCGAGCCAAAATGTCTTGGCTCAGATCGTCAACATCCGACTCCGGCACGGACCCACGCAACAAATGCCGACGTATGAACGGATGGTAGATGCTATAAAACACTTCCCAGTCATGTGTGGAACTATTGGATTGCAACCGATCCAGTAGGGACTGTGAAGTTTCAGTAAACATGTCCAACTTTCGTCTTGGTAGTCAGCTGGCAAACAGATCTAAAATAACTGGCAAGAGGTCTTATTATCTTGATAATAACGACGCGAATCGTAGCGTTCAAGATATTGCCGCCAACGCGCGTGGATTGGGTCCAACTTTTCGGCGAACTCAATTACTTTGGCGTGGCCGAAAAGGAACTGCCGCTGCAACGCCTAGAAGCCCTTATAAATCTTGCCATCTTTCATGATCACGACAAACTTGTTGTAGGGGTCCGCCAGCAAGCGAAAGTCCTCCAGTGGATTGCCATCGACCAAGATCAAGTCGGCCAATGCACCTTCCTGTATGACACCCAGTTTTCCGGCGTAAGGGCTGCGCAAACCGGACAATGCCAAGAGTTCGGCGTTGGTCGACGTCGCCATTTTTAATGCTTCTGCTTCAGTGAACCAGCGTAGTAAATGTACCAATCGCTGGTTCTGAATGAGGGTTGAATCGGTGCTAAACAGGACATCCGTTCCCCAAGCCGTCTTGATTTTGAAATGCCGTGCGAGGCGGTAAGCGATATCCGTCCCGTCAGCCACTTGAAGTTCTTTGATACGGTTGGCGGAGCCAGCCGGAAAACGGTCTGGATTATCATCTAGGAATGGCTGCAGGCTCCACCATATTTCCTTTTCAGCCATCAGCTGTGCCGTTGCATCATCGAGCAACTGCCCATGTTCGATACATTTCACTCCCGCCTCGATTGCTTGCCTCACGGCCCGGGGAGTGTATGCATGCACAGCAACATAGGTCCCCCAGTTCTCGGCAGCTTCAACAGCCGCCCGCAACTCTTCGACGGTAAATTGCGTGACATCCAACGGGTCGTAGTGAGAGGTAACTCCGCCCCCAGCCATCAATTTAATGTGCGAGGCTCCCAAAGTCAGTTGTTCGCGCACGCGTTGGCGAACTGTATCAGGACTATCGGCAATCGCCGCAGCACCAATGCGCTCCGTGTAAGTGAAATCACCTGGCCGCGCAGGAAAGTCGTTGGGCAAGCGAAAGTCGCCATGGCCTCCGGTTTGCGAAATAAATGCACCGGCCGGCCAAATGCGCGGTCCCGACACCAGCCCTCGATCAATGGCCCGTTTTAGTCCATGAATCGGTCCCCCCATGTCGCGCACACTTGTAAAACCTCGTTGCAACATGTCCTCGGCCGCTTTCGATGCAGCAATTTGCACAAACCCGAAATCTTCTAAGAGCAACTGCTGTTGGGGCAGCGAGGAAAAAATGACATGGGTGTGTGCGTCGATCAATCCTGGGATCAACGTACGACCAGTACCATCGATGATTCGCGTATCGGCGCGCCGATCGACGGGAATCGGATCGGCGGAGATCTTTTCGATGATGTTGCCACGAATTAGAACGTTTACCGGCTCAGTAAGTTGGTCGCTGATACCGTCGAACACGCGTACACTTTCAAATAACGTTACGGATGGCCGCTGAGGTTCCTGCGCGCGTACAGGTACCGCGCCAACGGTGACGATGGCCAACCAAAGGATCGAATAGATGATTGAAGGGCGTTGCATGTTCTCGTTCCTTTATATTTGTTGCAGGTTCGAAATTTGTCTCACGATTATAAAAGGCCCGCTGAGAAATACAACCAATTCAATAGCTATTTCCACGAACGATTCGTTGTTTGGGGCAGGGAGGAAATGTGAAAACGTTCAAAAGTTTCAATCGAATCGTGTAATAATCTTGGACTATTTGATGACGCTCTGGCGACGCATTCTGGGCTAGATATCGAACTTCGCGAGTAACCCTTTTCTTCCGCGGCATTTTGTACATGCGTTCGCTCATTCACCAACGAATTTATCCAGGAGGCCATTGAAGCGCCCGGCCGCCCAAAACATGAAAATGCAGATGGTCAACGGATTGACCGCCATCTCGGCCGATGTTTGTCACGACGCGATAGCCATCCTCTAAACCGAATTGATTTGCCAGTTTGCGCACAACTAGAAATAAATGACCTAGCAACTGCGCATCCACATCTTCCAAGGCTTGGATGCTGCGGATCGGTTTTTTTGGGATTACCAAAATGTGGACAGGCGCCTGGGGCGCAATATCTTTGAAAGCCATGCAAAGCTCATCTTCATGAACGATGTCGGCAGGGATTTCGCGATCAATTATTTTTTGAAATATAGTGGCCATAGATTCCAACCATCAATATAAGTTGAACTTATGAATAAGAATTAAACGACAACAGACTAGGCGAGCGCTCATCGCGATTGAAATGCTCCTACATCAATTGGACGTTCCTCGATCATTTCGACAGCCATCCCATCGCTCACAAACCCGACCAATGCAGCAGTACAAGCACACCTGCTGGCGTAAATTGTTCTGGCCAACAACCTCGGCAATGTCATCGTTGAATATCGTCGAAGTTACGATTCATCTATTGTCCGTAGAATAAGTAATGAAAATACAAGTGGTCGCAGACTTATTGTAACAAAATGGTCGCGATTGCCGAGTCGTCGCATTGCGTCACAAATTCGTCCATGCGAGCATCAAAAAGGGACGAGCAAACGAAGGCGGCGTAATTACTCGCGCCTGCATAATCACACACACGTTGATCGGTTTAAACCCTGCGACGCGACTCAGTTATGCGTCTGTTGTTGTTCGCGTCACGGTTCCACCATCCGACAGTTCAAGCGGCAAACAACGAAATTCGACCGTTTGAGCCATGATCGTTCTTGGCATGATTCTCGTTTACCGTTTGCATTGGCGGCTGAGTAATTTGTGCTCATTCGTCGAAATACAGGTTGCTGGAGCTCTGCGCACTGGCACCGACATGCCTAAATTGGCGGTAATAGATACGGCGAGAAAAACGTACGCCAGGACAATACAATGGAGTGGCCCAAGAAACTCAAAGAAACTGCTGCGATTATTTATGGGCAAGTTGTCAATTGCTAAAAATTGAGACTAAAATGTGTGGCATGTTGATTGCGAAACAAATGAGTGGCATTCTCGATTTACAACTCAAGTTAAGGTACTGCATGAATCAAGCCTTTTGCGTTATGAACTGCTCGCGCTGCCTTGGCCCTTTGTTCGGCATCTTGTGCTTCTCCATTTTCTTTACTACTGAAGCAATTGCTTACAATCCATGGGACGGTAATATTCGCTTGCCAAAAATCTTCTCTGATCACATGGTTATCCAACGAGGGAAGCCGATCAAGGTTTGGGGTGCGGCTAGACCCAATGAAGAACTCACTGTGTCATTAAACGACCACAAACAAAAAGCCACCGCAGACGCCCAGGGCCGATGGCGTGTAATACTCCCGAAAATGGATGCAGGAGGACCATTTGAGCTTTCGATTGTCGGAAAAGAGGCAAGCGTCGTCTACAAAGACGTGTACGTTGGCGAAGTCTGGCTATGTTCCGGACAATCCAACATGGAATGGAGTCTCAGCCAGACATGTGAAAACGAAACAGCTGACGTTGCACAAGAAAAGCTGCGAAGTCTTGCCAATTCGCATATTCGAATCTTCACGGTTGGTCAATCGGCCGTCGAAAAGAGCTTAGAGGATTTTACGGAAGCCGCACGCTGGGAAAAAAGCACGCCTGAATCGATTAAGGCTTTTTCGGCAGTGGCATATTATTTTGCAGATCACTTGTTGAAACAACCAGATCTCTTCCGCACAGCGGACAACAAACCGGTGATGGTCGGATTGATCAATTCAACTTGGGGAGGGACGCCCTGTGAGGCATGGGTTTCAAAGAGTGGGTTGGAACAAGTACCTGAATTGTCGCCGTTACTACAACATTGGTTAGAGAAACAAGAGGTGAGTGCCGAACGTCCGGCAGCCATCTACAACGGCATGATCGCTCCGTTGGTCGGCATCGAATTGCGGGGAGCGATCTGGTATCAGGGGGAATCGAATGTGGGGCGTGGGTTTCAATACCGGAGCCTTTTTCCTGCATTGATTGCTGATTGGCGGTCTCATTTTGGAAGCGAATTGCCCTTCTTTTTCGTGCAACTTGCCCCATTTCGCTATGTTGATCGGGATCCTCGGGCATTGCCAGAAGTTTGGGAGGCCCAATTGCTCACGTTAAAATCAATACCGGGAACCGGCATGGTCGTGACTACCGACATCGGGGACTTGAACGACATCCACCCGGGAAATAAACAAGAGGTTGGCAGAAGGTTAGCCTTATGGGCACTGGGGAAGGTTTATCAAGTAGACAACTTGATCTACTCCGGCCCTGTTTTTGAATCAGCCCAAGTTGATGGAAATGCCATCGTGATCAAGTTTTCCAATGTGGGGAGTGGGCTGCAGACGTTAAACGGAGACTTAATTGATTTTCAGATTTGTGCCGCCGATCGAAAATTTGTCGATGGCACTGCTCAAATTGTAGCGACGGACACGATTCGGGTATCCCATGACGAAATTGACAATCCGGTCGCGGTTCGGTTCGCTTGGCATGATTCCGCGCAGCCCAACTTGGTTAATAGTGCTGGATTGCCGGCTTCACCCTTTCGCACAGATGATTTCGAATTGTTATCAACGGGCATCGCGTTTTAGCTTCAGCGTAATTGAGACGTAAGCGATGCACCCGTTAGCTTGCAGCTTGCTGCAAATTTCTTCGAACATGTTGTGGAAAAATTACACAGGCATTTGTCGGCCTGAGATGCGGAAATTGGCTCAATGAATTGTTGTCAAGCTCTCCAATGATTGTGTTTTTCCGGTACTCGGGTAAATTCGGCTCGCTTAAATCAACTCCGCACCGTTATTTGCGATGTCACGCTGAATAGTTCGATCACAAGAATTTTGAGCGAAAATGGCGTTTTCACTTCCGCACAGTGCTTACCTCGATTACATTTAAGGACGGTCCCCATATCTTCCGAATCATGCTGGACGGCTTTGGCTTGCCTTTTCTGGTGCCGAAACTCATTTTGTTTGATTGATTATGAACAGCGAACCTAACACGAATCAAGACGCAAACGTAAATCCCGATCAGGACACGCAAGAAGTTGACTCGATAACTTCGGGCCAAAAGCCGAAACGGAAAATCTTGATTGGCTCTCAGTTAGACGATGATGCAGCCAGTGTTATTCAAGTTGGAACGAAGCCGCGAGCAGTAGAGAATTCGACGGGGAACGACTCGAGCCAGGAAAGTCCGCCGCAACCTAATTTGGTTCACTCCGAAAACAGCGAAAATGGTGGGGCGCAGAAACTCCCAGACGGTACATCCGAGAACAACTCGAATATTGCACCCAACTTGCCTGAGTCGTCTAACCAAGAAGCCATCATCCCAGTGGCTTCGTCCGCACCAATCGTGAATTATGAACTGCCATCGCGCGCCAACATTGATGCTGAAGTGGACAGGATCATGAGTGGTATCTCAATCGACACGTTAGTTGAAGGTGCAACTCCAGCGGCCGAGTTGGAGCTGGATTCGAGAGTGAAAGGAACAGTTGACCGCGTACACGGCGACAGCGTATTTTTTAACTTGAAAGGGCGTTTTGTTGGGATCGCCTCATTGCGAAGTTTTAAAGAACCTCCACATCCAGGCGCGATGCTCGACGTTCAAATTCGCTCGTTCAACCAAGAAGATGGTTTTTACGAGGTCACTGTTCCCGGGGCTGCCATCGATGTCGCGGATTGGTCGGACTTGACACCAGGAGCTATCGTCGACGCCAAGATCACAGGGTCCAATACAGGCGGACTCGAATGCATGGTCAATGGAATTCGCGGCTTCATTCCTGCCAGCCAGATTGAAATATTTCGCGTAGAAAATTTTGCTGACTATATCAATCAAAAGCTGCAATGTGTGGTTACCGAGGCAAATCCGAGTAAGAAGAAATTAGTATTGAGCCACCGTTCAATCGTCGAAAAAGAGCGGGAGGAACTGAAAAAGGAGAAAATCGCGTCGCTCGAGGCAGGACAGATTCTGGATGGAACCGTGATTAAGCTCATGGATTTTGGAGCGTTTGTTGACATCGGCGGTATTGAAGGCATGATTCATGTCAGCAAACTAGCGTGGGAGCGCATCAATCATCCGCGAGAAGTCCTCAACGTCAGTGACAAGATTTCAGTAAAAATTGAAAAGGTCAATTCGCAAACTGGCAAGATTTCGCTTTCGTATCGCGATACGCAAGAACATCCCTGGAAGCGGGCCGCTGAAAAATATCCAGTGGATGCAACCTGCAGCGGTGTTGTTTCAAAATTAGCGCAGTTCGGAGCGTTTGTTAAACTGGAACCGGGCATTGAAGGATTGGTACATATTTCGGAAATTGCCCACCATCGAGTGGTTGCCGTCAAGACACATTTGAATGTCGGTGATCAGGTCAATGTCAAGGTGCTTTCAATCGACCCGGATGCGCAGAAAATTGGCCTGTCCATCAAGGCATTGATCGATAAGCCAATCGAACCAGAAAAAACCGCCGCGCCTGAAGTTGACGAACCCGTCCGCGAATCGGTTGTACCCAAGAAGCATAAGCCGCTCGAAGGTGGAACCCGCCGCAAAACCGGCGGTGAAGAATTCGGACTCAAGTGGTAAGCGCTCGCAATGCTATGGCGTTCCGTTTTTCGACCCCTTCTGTTCTGTCTGCCGGCAGAAACAGCGCATGAATTGTCCATGCATGTTTTTGCACTGAGTGTGCGAGTGCCCGGTATTTCCCACTGCGTCGAACGCGCTTGCCGTGTCGACGATCAACGTCTTAACGCAAAATATTTTGGGTTGAATTTTGAGAACCCCGTGGGATTGGCAGCTGGGTTTGACAAAAATGGCCTGTGGTTCCCCGCGCTGCAACGGCTGGGCTTTGGTTTTGTCGAGATTGGAACCCTGACATCAGTGGAACAAACGGGCAATCCCAAACCTCGATTATTCCGTTTAAGCCGGGACCAAGCGCTGATCAACCGCATGGGCTTCAATAATCGAGGCAGCGAATGGGCCGCCGCACGATTGTCCAGGCAAAAAATTAGCGGTATTGTCGGCATTAATATTGGCAAGTCGAAAACAACTGAACTGGCTCAAGCTGCTGGCGATTACCGCAAAAGTTTTGACCGATTGTTTCCGTTCGCCAGCTATTTTACGATCAACGTCAGTTCACCGAACACGCAGGGTCTGCGCGACTTACAGAACCGCCGCGATTTGAACTTAATCATCTCGGAACTATCCGCAGCGAATCAAAGATTATCGAATTCCCTTAATATCGCGGCCAAACCAATATTGTTGAAAATCGCGCCCGATTTGTCCGATGAACAAATTGACGAAATGGCCGAGCTGGCTCTGGAAAATGGGTTGGATGGTATCATCGCGACCAACACAACCGTGAACCGTCACGGATTGAAAACCGATCCGCAGAAAGTCGAGCGAATTGGGACAGGAGGACTTTCTGGTGCCCCGCTGACAGAACGGAGTCGCACAGTGGTGTCGAAATTGTATGCGCGACTTGGCCAGCGTATTCCCATTGTTGGTTGTGGCGGTATCATGACTCCACACGATGCGTGGCTCATGATCAACGCCGGAGCATCGTTGATCCAGGTCTACAGTGGTTTTGTCTACGGAGGACCAAGGTTCGCGTATGCAATCAATCGTTACTTGTTGCGTTGCCTGGACAAAGCGGGCGTACAATCAATTTCTGATTGTGTGGGCCGGAACTGGACCTGAGTACCCAGCTTGATAGGAATTTTGAATCGAACCGCTGTTGTTGACGCGTGGACGATCAGCCTAACGTCGATGCCGAATTTTTATACTCATATGGCATAATGCATGAACGTCAAATCTCGAAAACATCAGCGCAAGCACCATCGGCAGCAACTGACACAACTCAATTATGTTAAGGCGTTCGTCAGCGGCACATTGATGGGCATCGCTGACATTGTTCCCGGCGTATCGGGGGGCACCGTTGCGCTGGTGATGGGAGTCTACCACCGCTTAGTCGCCGCGTTAAGCAACTTTGATCAGCAACTGCTTCGTCTGTTAACCCAACGCGACATCCGCGCTGCAATTCGCCACATTGATTTGATCTTTCTGTTCACCTTGGGCGCGGGCGTAGTGCTTGGATTGGGCGTTTCCGTAATGACGATTTCAAAACTGCTTTCCGACATGTCGACTCGACCTTGGGTGATGGCAGCTTTCTTTGGTTTGGTTCTCGGTTCAATCTGGATTGTCTTAAATATGATACGGCACGCACCAAGTCCGATCGCCTCAAGAAACGACACCAAAGGCTCGCAGATTTTGTGGTTTCCTTTTCTCATTGGATTAGTTGTGGCCGCAATCATCGGGCTGATGTCGCCCAATCGAGATGGCGGTGGAATTACACTGTGGTACGTATTTGTGTGCGCTGCTGTAGCCATTTGTGCCATGATTCTTCCAGGAATCAGTGGGGCCATGATCTTACTTTTGCTGGGCGTTTACGAACATGTCGTCGATGCGCTCAAGAGTCTGCTGCATTTTGAGAACATTGGTCAAAACCTGATCGTGGTCAGCGTCTTTGTCTTGGGATGCATTCTCGGCCTCTTAGGCTTCAGCAAATTACTTCGGCGGTTATTGGATCAACAATTCGCCGCTACCATGTCGGTCATGTGTGGTTTGATGGCAGGCTCGCTCGTCGTGCTGTGGCCTTTCCAGCGTGATCTTTCGCCGGAAACGATGGTGGTTAAGGAAAAGGAATTTAAACCGATGTTTCCACAAGAATGGGGTGTAGAGACGATTTCGCTGTTCATTTTGATTGCGCTATCATCAAGTCTTGTGTTGACAGCACATTATTTAACCATGCGGATGAAACTGGCTAAACCAGAAGCAAGTCCCCGCAAGTGAGTCGCCATCGGCTTTATACGTACCACTTCTTCTTTTTGGCTTCAAAGTCAGCATAGGCTTCGGCTTCCGAGGGATAGATATCCAGGATCGTATCGAGCTTCATCAATGCAAAAACCTCTTGGATGTTCTCCGTCAGGCAGCAGACTCGCAAGTCGACCTTCTTCTCAATACACTTTTTCCGCAACAGCGCAATCTTTCCCAGCATCGCCGATGCCATGAATTTGACGTTTTCAAAGTTCAACAAGACTTTGTTCAGCTTCGTTGTGGTAACCAAACGCACCAATTCGGAACCGATATTCTGGATGGTGATCTCATCAATCAACCGAACATCTTGAAACTGAATGATTAAGATCTCATTATGTTCGCGTGTAACGATATTGTTCACGGTGGTTCCTCGATTTCAGATCGGATATTTATGGTATGTTGATAATAGATTTTCGCTGGATTCCAATTTCAGCTCGCAAATCACTTCGCAAGAGAATTCGCGAACTTAAGCATTTCGAGCTTCTGGCGGTGGGCACGAAGCACTCGTAAGAATCTCACAAAACAACAAGTGAGTTCAACGTTCCTAGTTTAACCCAGACAACTTCATCTCGCAATTGATCGAAAAAAACGACACTTCTTGCTGTACGTCGGCAATTCATGCACGGAAAAACTCACTCGCTCGTAATCGAATTTGAAACGGTGCTCGTCCTGGCACTTCAAGGTCACAGTAATTTCGAACGCCAATACACGTACTGCAAAAGCGTAAGAATGAGCACGAAAAATCTGAATTTCTGAGTCTTTTGTCTTCCGCCAATAACGTCTCCGGCGAAAACGGCCACATAATTAGCAATTCGTCTGCGATTCAAGCCGATTCGTCCAAAATTTGAAATCAGCAATCACCCACGGCGAAGTCGTTCCATCACAAAATCGGGAATCAAAATCGCTCTTGGCAATTCACCGGAGTGAAAACGGCAACAAGCCACTTCAAATTCACCAATGCCAATTAATTGATGAAGCTCATCAGTGATCTCAAATCGGTATTGCAAAGTGATCCCGTTGTTCTCAATAAGCTTGAGCCAAATAGAAAGAAGTTCATCCACGTGTACCGCACGTTTGATCTCAAAATCGGCTGAGACGCGTGGAAACCCGATAAGTCCGCGCTCATCAGTAAGCACGACGTTCAGTCCCCTCGATTTCAAAAAGGCATATTCGGCCTCCTCCATGAGCCTAGGAATATTACAAAAATGTAGGGTTCCTGACTGATCTGTTTCGATCCAACGTACTCGACGTTGTATACGAAAATCTGGATCCGCTAATCGATCGTGGTGCATTGGCAAGCAGGTAACACTAACATCATTTATTCGATAAAATCAATACAATATACTAATCGTAAACGTTTGTACCTTCCATCATCCACCGTGGTTTCGTCAAATTGTTCGATGCTTTAAGGCAATTGTCACAAACGAGCGAACCCTCTTATTCTGAATGAGAATTTTCAGCTAAATTGAAGCGCAGCTCTAGCTACCGCAAGAATGCAAGCTTTGTAACCTTGTCGAAAGATCAACAAATCAACAAATCACCAACATGGAAGAACAGAAACAATCACGTTTGATCGTCAGCGAGCACGACCTAGCAAATTGGCAAACAACCAACCAAGATGCTTGGAATCGGTTGGCCAGATCGAAACATCGACTCACGACCGCCGCGAACGACGAGCAGTTCATTGATCCATTGAAATCCATTGATGCGTTAGGGTGGATTGGTTCATCGGTGCACGGTAAACACGTGCTGTGTTTAGCGGCAGGCGGTGGACGACACGGGCCATTATTCGCCGCGGCGGGTGCAGCTACAACGGTTGTCGACCTTAGCCCAGCGATGTTGCAGCTCGATCGCACGGTCGCCACAGAACGGGGTTTGACGTTACGAACCATTCAAACTTCCATGGAAGACCTGTCGATGTTGGACCGTGACGAATTTGATTTGGTGGTTCAGCCGGTCAGCAGTTGTTATGTCCCTGATATCCGGCCCGTCTACCGGGAAGTTGCTCGTGTGCTTCGGGCGGGTGGGAGGTATATCAGCCAACATAAACAGCCTGTGAACCTACAATCCAGCCTGAATACTGAGCGCGGCGCATATCGCATCATGCATGAATACTATCGCACTCAACCGATTCCCGCAGAACCTGACTTTCCGTCCTCGCCCTTCCGCGAACCCGGTGCGACCGAGTATCTGCATCGTTGGGAGGAACTCTTGGGCGAACTGTGCCGCAGTGGTTTCGTGATCGAAGACGTGATGGAACCTTACCATGCAAACACCTCAAGTTCACCTGGATCGAGCTTCCATCGCAGCCTATTCGTTCCGCCCTATGTGCGGATTAAAGCGCGGAGGCTAGGCGAATAGCGTGTTTTAAATTCGATACAGGGCTTAACAAGTTGCACGAATGGCAAAGATCGGCGACGATAATTGGAGTCACGTTCAAGCGGAGCAGTACGCGGTAATGGAGGAAATTTATGGCGTCATCAAGGTCTGAGCAGAGCTTATCCACTAAATCAGCCGAGCCTCTTTCTCGGCGAGCCACTGACGAGGCAACTGACGCTCAGTCGGGAGAGGGGGAGAGGGAATTGCTCAGTACACCATCACGACAGACTGAAGTTCACAGCGAGGAACAACTCGAGTCAATCGAAACAGACTGCGAAGCCATTGAATGCCCACTGGTTGACCCCCACATCAACCAACACATGGTCCGTTCCCAAACCAACGAAGGTTGTGAAAGCGTCGTCGCTTATTTCCGGGTGGTATTTCCTGCAGGTCATCTGCTGCATGTGGTTCACGTCCCTTTTTGGCCGAGTTTACCGAGTCTGCCAGAAGTTCAGTCAACTCAATTATTTGGGTCATCCGTCACAATCAAGATTGCGAGAATAGAACGTTTCGGATTGCGGTTGGAATTGTCGTTGAAGCAGGTCGAGCAGACAATCTGTGAAGTTGGAATCGAGGTCGTCGCAACTTGCCACGGATAGGTGCTGCAGTTTTTCTTGAGTTGGAGTGTGACTGCAGACCCTCTCTAAAGGAAATCGCATAGAGGAACTAAGCTCCCTATCGTTCCAAAGACCAATTCTCGAAAGCAGTTGAGTACACGCACATCAGACAAAAACTCTTGATCATTCAAGATTGGGCCTTTGAAGTTACTAGGACGCCGCGCGAAGCGGCAGTATCTACACTGTCACACGTTCTTGGGCCGAGTAAACGTTGAAACGATGCTGAGAGGCGAAACCAATTAACGTCAAATTAAACTCTCGCGCCAGTTCCACTGCTAGGCTCGAAGGGGCACCAACTGCCACCACAATTGGGATACGCGCCAACAATGCCTTCTGCATCAATTCGAAACTCGCCCTGCCGCTAAGCACCAAAGCCCGTTGCGTTATCGGGAACGTTCCGCGCAATACTTGACTGCCCACGAGCTTATCCACCGCATTGTGGCGACCCACATCCTCGTACACGGCAACCCATTCGCCTTGTAGAGTAACCAAGCCAGCGGCATGCAAACCTCCCGTCTTCTGAAATACCGTTTGTCGCCGACTCAATGAATCAGGCAGTTGCTGCACGATGTCCGCTGAAATGGTAACAGGGTCCTGGATCGCGCGAATTTGATCAGCTCGGATCGCATCAAGCGACGCCTTTCCACAAACACCACAACTTGATGTCGTATAGAAATGTCGTTGCAGCTTACTGAATTCAAATACGGTGTCGGGGCTGAGTTCAATTTCGACGACATTGCTTGATTGACTTCCATCGAGAAATGGAGGTGCGAAACGTTGCGCGATAATCTGTGCGGGTTGTGTAACAATTCCCTCCGAAATCAAAAATCCAACGGCCAAGTCAAAATCATTTCCCGGAGTTCGCATTGTCACGGAAAGCGAGCGTATTTTCCGCTGTGCGGCAGGCCCGTACACTAGACGAATTTCGAGCGGTTCTTCCACAGCAACCTGGTCGCTACATGAAACAACTCTTCCCCGTTCGATTTTGTGAATAGAGAATTCTCGCTCGTTATCGTTCACATTATTTCAACTTTGCAGTGTAAGCTCGAAGTGGTTACTGGCTTGCGCCCCGGTTAGCAAGCCAAAGACCGTGAATTTCCTATGCGATGTTATCTAGGAGTCACCGTCATTCTTACAATCGTAACACGGGCGGTTAGCTCAGCAAACCATGTTACGGACGACGCTAGACTCTTCTAGCAACCGATTCACCTTTAGTGCCATCGTCAAAAATTAATATCGGTTTCGTCGCCAATTTTGTTTTCACATCGGTAACTCAATGAAGGCCCAACCGTTACCAAACCCAAGTTGGTACCATCGGGCTCTTGCTATGCTGGAACAGCGTTTTTCGGTATAATCTTTGGCAATCGGAACAACTCTCCGCAATCTTCAATGAATAGGTTCTTGATATGAGCATCTCACGCGATTTCCTCGATAACTTGATTCAGTCCGGCAAAGACCTGCTTAATTCGGGACGCCAACTGGCTGAAAAAGGGTTGAATATTCCAGAAAGTGGACCGGAGAGGGAAAAATCCCTTTCGAATTTGGGTAAAGGGGCAATGGCTGGCGGGGTGCTGGCGCTTCTCCTGGGAACACGCGGTGGACGACGTTTGGGCAAATCGGCGTTGAAGCTTGGTGCTCTGGCGGCTGTCGGAACTTTGGGATATAAGGCGTACCAAAATTGGCAGCATCGAAACACCAGCGGCTTTAGCATGCCTGACAAATCGGCTTCGACTGCGGTAGCTGACCAAGTGGAAAACCACTTCACTCATGAGTTGACGGGAGAAGCTGCCAACCAGCGATGTCAACTGTTGTTGCGTGCAATGATTGGGGCCGCCAAAGCAGATGGCCATGTTGATAAACAAGAACTTCAGCGAATTCGCCAGCAACTCGATGAACTCAACGTAGGGAACGATACCAAGGCCTTGCTCGAATCAGAGCTATATCGGCCCGTCAATGTTGACGAACTTGCGCAGGGCGCGGACACGTTGGCGGCTAAGATTGAGACCTACCTCGCTTCCGCGTATGTGATTGATGTGGATAACCCAGACGAGAGAGACTATTTGGATCGCCTAGCCAACGCGTTGAAATTAGACCATGCATTAGCGCGAAGTATTGAGACAGAATTGAATGGGTAAATCTGCAGCTGTTGATTGAGGGCGAATCGCAAGCTGCTGAAATCGTAAATGTTCTCAATGCAATGATGTTCAGCGTCAAGAGCCAAAGTCGGTTGAAATCGAACGATGTTACTATAAGGAACTGAGTTCGAATTTCAGAATCGGGCAACTTGCTGACGAATTGATCAATTCGAACGAGTGCGTGGTAATGAGTCGTGCAACTGAGCCGTTTTCATGGGAGTTGTTAAGGATGAATTTCCGTTGCTGTCATCGAACGATGAGTTTGGCAACGTTTTTGTGCATAGCATTGTTGGAGAACACTCCAATGCATGCTCAATCGGAGCCGATGCAATATAATTTGCCATTTACATTGGTACTCCAAACGGTCTTTGCCGATGGCAATGAACTCAAAGTTGCGGCTCAGGTCCCAGACAAGTGCGGTGCAAGCGTTGATCAAACTTTCGCGGTTGTTGTTCCCTATGAAGAGGATGTCGCAACGAAAACTAGAACCGAATTACAAACACGTACGGTCCCCTTGATGGTTTTGGAATTAGTTCCTCTCGGTGACGAATACGAGTTCTTGACGCTTAAAGGGGAACCTGTGGCGCAAAGTGACCTATTAAAGAAGGTCCCCATGGCCGGGCTTGAAGACACTGTGATGTTTGACAAGCCTAGTGATGGCGTTGTCCAACTTTTTCGAGACGATGTGATTGTCATGCGTCCAATTTCTAAACCACAGAAGTAGGGTTAATTAATCAACAAGGCTTATGACGAGCATTGATATCGTTGCACTGTCGAAACAGTTGTCGGAATTCGGCCAAAATCATTTGATTCAATTTTGGAATGATTTGTCGGCGACGGAACAAGAAGCATTACATCGACAAATTGCAGGCATTGATTTTGGTTTGATCCGCGATCTGCTGTCGCATGGCAAAGAAAAACAAGAATGGGCGGAGATTGCTCGCAACGCAGAGCCACCACAAGCCATTCGCCTGAATCAGGATGTTCCATTTGCACTTGACCAAGCCGCACTTGTGGGGGAGCGGGCCCTCCGCGATGGCAAGGTAGCTATGGTTTTAGTGGCTGGAGGGCAGGGGACCCGCTTGGGTTTTGATCTGCCGAAAGGGATGTTCCCACTCGGCCCGGTGTCGAAGCGCACGCTGTTTCAGATTCATTTTGAAAAGGTATTGGCAACCGGTCGCCATTTCGGGACCGCGGTTCCATTACTGGTGATGACAAGCCCCGCAACCCACGGCGCAAGTGTCGACTTTATCAAACACAATCAACGCTTTGGAGTTGCTGAAAAAGACTTTAGAATTTTTTGCCAAGGCACAATGCCGGCCGCTGATGCTGAGACCGGTCGATTATTACTGGCAAGCAAAGGTGAACTGTTTGCGGCACCCGATGGACATGGTGGGACCGTGGCCGCTTTGGAAAAACATCAATGTTTGGACTGGATGCGCGAACGCGGGATCGAATACGTGTACTATTGCCAAGTCGATAATCCAATGGCGCTGATCCTCGATCCGTTGACGATCGGTTACCACATCTTGGCGGAATCTGAGATGACATCACAAACTTGTCCCAAACGCTATGCGAAACAGAAGGTCGGAAATTTTGTGAGCCTAAACGGCAAGGTGCAAATTATCGAATACAGCGACTTGCCCGACGAAATTGCGGAACAGACCGATGAACACGGCAACCTCAAGTTTTGGGCCGGGAGTATTGCCGTCCATGTGTTTAATTTGAGTTTCCTGTCGCGTATGACTTCGCTCGCTAATTCTTTGCCTTTCCATATCGCACATAAGAAGGTGCCATTTATCGATACGAATGGTCAGCGAGTTGAACCGGAAAAACCAAATGCCTTTAAGTTTGAGCGGTTCATTTTTGATCTATTGCCTCAGGCCAACAATGCTTTGCTGGTCGAGGTTGATCCCGAACAAGCCTTTGCTCCAGTTAAAAACGGATTCGATGCTTTGACGGACACACCTGAAACCGCTCAAATGGCCATGATTCGACAGGCGCAACGGTGGCTGAGGGAAGCTGGCGTACAGATCGATGATGGGATTGCCGTTGAAATCAGTCCGCTATATGCTTTGTCGGCGAGAGAACTTGCTGCGAAACGGCAAATTCCGCAAGCCGTCGATACTCCAACCTATTTCCGTTGATGCAACTTGACCCGCTGACAAAAATAATCTCACGGAGGTGCTCATGCTTTATGCCACAATCATGGCTGGTGGTTCTGGAACCCGTTTTTGGCCGGCCAGCCGACAATCCTTCCCCAAGCAGTTGTTGGCACTGACCGGCGAACGAACCATGTTGCAGGCAACCGTCGATCGCCTAAGCCATGTTTGTCCAGCCGAACGGGTATTTGTGCTAACCAATGAGCGGCTCGTTCCGGCAACTGTTGAGCAACTTCCGGAACTTCCACCTCAACAAATTATCGGCGAGCCCTGCAAGCGAGATACGGCACCCTGCATCGGCTTTGCGGCAAGCCTGATCGCTGCTCAAGATCCAGAGGGGATCATGTTGGTAACACCCGCTGACCAGGTGATTCAGACTTCAAAACAATTCCAACAAGCCATCGATGTCGCATTGAAATTGGTTGAAGAAGACGAAAATCGTTTGGTCACCTTCGGTATTAAGCCGACGTATCCTGCCACGGTTTTTGGATACATTGAGCGTGCATCAAAAGTAGGCGACCACCCGATTTCCGCGTTTCAAGTAGCCCGGTTTCGGGAAAAACCAGATATCAAAACTGCGCAAGCGTTTCTCGAAGCCGGGAACTTTTATTGGAACGGCGGAATTTTCGTTTGGAAAGCTCGTACGATCCTGAATGCGCTACGCGAGTTCGAGCCACAAATGTTTCAAAGAATCGAAGTGATCGCCCAAGCCATCGGAACACCACAGTTTCCAGACGTTTTTCGAGATGAGTTTCAGCAAATCAAAGGCAAATCGATCGACTTTGCAGTGATGGAACACTATCCACACATTTTTGTCGTCGAAGCACCTTTCACCTGGGACGATGTCGGCAATTGGAGTTCATTGCCGCGGCTCACCAGTCAAGATGCTGCCGGAAACACAGTGATTGGTCCTAGCGTACTGGTTGACACGAGTGACTGCATTGTGCGGTCGAGTCCCGGGCATCTGGTCGCCACGCTCGGACTCAAGAATTGCATCGTCGTGCACACACCAGATGCTACGCTCGTTGCCGACCGTGCTGATGAAGAAGCGGTCCGCAAAATTGTTGCCAAATTGGAAGAACTCGGTTTGCACGATTATTTATAAAGCGCTCTGCACAGACGTAATGCGGCGGAGGCGCTTAGCGTTTCTCGGCCAAGCAAACTTTTCTGTTGTCGGCGATTACTTCTTACCGGGCGGTGTTACGGGGCTGGAGTCCTCTACGCCCTCAGTGATCCCTGGTCGACCGAAAATGACAATATCTTGCTTCGGTCCGCCACTATAGTATTTCTGTTTGACGACTCGCCATTGAATTCCGACTGGCGGGCGAAAGCGACGACGCTCGACTTGCAAACCAAACTCCATGGGTTCGTTTACGAAGTAGGG
Organism: uncultured Planctomycetaceae bacterium; assembly: GCA_937862885.1. Classification (GTDB taxonomy): domain Bacteria; phylum Planctomycetota; class Planctomycetia; order Pirellulales; family Pirellulaceae; genus CALMEE01. The sequence goes on along the minus strand of CALMEE010000034.1, from coordinate 40,193 downwards.
GCCAGGCGTCATTTCGAAAACGACTGTGAATATCTCCCGATCGAATTCCTTGTGATACGAACGAGGGTCAGTCCGCAAATAGCGTATCTTGACTGAATCACCTAATCGCCGCATGGAAACAATTGGATCGGTCGTTATCAGTTCATTGAGCGATGTGATTGGCTTTTCCGGAGCAGAATCACGCGGTCTAGCCAACACAAAATCAGGATCGTAAAAAGCTTTCAGATGGTCGTCTCGATTGACGTTGACTCTCGCTTCTGGCTGAATCGTCATTTGGTGAGCGCGGTAGTAGTCCTTGTGAAGTATATAGTCGAACCATTGCTCTGAGTACTTTCTAGCCAAGGAGTACATTCTATGTGAGCGGGTGGCCGTGTACGTGGTCAATGCCGACGTGATCAGCGTAATCAATGCAGCGCTGACCAAAACCATTTTTGCGCCAGCCACCGGAGTATCTGAGCTTTGGATTCGCCGATACGCCAAGGAGGCGAGCAACAAACCAAGGACCGGCAGGATTAGTAACGCTTGATTGAAGAGCACTAGCGGCGCCGTAAAAACTGACGCTGCGCTGGTCACTGCCCATGCACTGAGCGGACGATACTCTTCATCTTTTGTTGATCGATACTCACTCATGGATTACTCCAAAAACTCACTTATTTCAAAGCTAACCGGGGACTGACAACGGGCTGCATTCGCTCTCGCACCTAGCTATCTGCCGCTCAGGCACCGCACGGCTCTGGAAATTTCTTTGCAAAGGAGTGGATGTCCAAAAACTTCGATGATTCTCGGCTTCTAAATGGTTGAATCGAGCGACCGAAGAGCAAAACAAAATAGGTGGTTCCGGCCCATTTCAATGACAGGATGCCTTGCGTGTCAGGCCGAATCGAGTTGACGCCAACGATTTGATTCGCAGTTTTTGTTAAGCAGCGGGTGTGTCCGCTTGCTCGTCGTTTGGCCGATGAGCATCGACGTCTCCACAAAACGCGAACGAAACTCAAGACATCCGTGAAACGGCAAAGAATTATACCCCGAATTAGGGTTGCCGATACACGCGTAATTGCTCCTCATTGCTCCATTTTTCGCGTCGATGTCGGTATTTGAACACAAAGTCGGCCCAGGGATCAAAAACCCGCGCATCTAGATCTCCATCATCGGGGTGAGGAGTCTCCGTATATTCTGGAAAGAATGGTGTGTTCTTGGCATCCGCCAACGCTCCTTTGGAGCGGCTATGCATGAACCGCAACCAGAGGCGGTCTGGACCGACAAGCAAGATTTTGTCCTGCGGCCCGCCACTAAACAGCTCAGCAGGAGCGGGAGCCATGTGCAGCGTGAAACTGGCGAAACAAACAAAAATCCAGGCAGTCGCCAGCGAAACTACCGATCGCCCAATGTAATCCGTCGCTGGATCAAACGTCAGTTTATGCTTGCTCATCAATTCTGCCAACAGGCGGAGAACTCCAAAGGTCACAAAGAATAGCAACCACGCGCCCAAAAAGTCGGCAACATACGTATATGTCGGGTCGAATTCTTCGATCGTGTTCGCCGTTGTTTCAAACGCCGTGCTCGCAACCATTGCGGCGATGAACACCATGGCCAATGTCAATACATTACTCCACAGGCCCATCCACCAAGTAGCGCCCACAATCAGCAAAAATGAAAGAATTATAATCAGGATTACCATGCATCAACCTTTTAAACAACATCACAGGCGTAGAAACGGCCAAGCAGGGTGTTTATTGCCTGGGGATTCCAATAATGTCTGCAATTTTTTTCTAACGGCGTTTCGCTGAAACAACAGTTGTATAAATCTCTCTTCGAGTTCATGGGGGCGACAAATCAAAGCTTCAGTGCCCGACGTAGCTCTTCCAAAGATGTCAACCCTTTGGCAACCTTCAACACTCCCTCATCACGCATTGGTATGAAGTCAGTTTTCGCGGCGGCATCGACCAACGCTTGCCGCGTCGGAGTCCTGATGATCGCCTCGCGAATTGGGTCATTGACCATTAACAATTCAAAGATACAGGTCCGTTCGAAATAGCCAGGACCGCCACATTTTGGGCAAGGTTCCCAATCGATGGGATTTCCTTTCTCATCCACTAAATCTTCAGGCTTTGGTCGAAAGTGTGTATAAAACGTGGTAACGCGATTGGTGGGCAAACCGAGTTGCGTCAACAATTGCGGGTTCGGTTGAAAAGGCAGCTTGCAATACTCACACAACAACCGCAAATTGCGTTGAACGACGACACAGGTCAAGGCTTGGGCAAATTTCTCCACATTGGGCTCTAATACCAAGACCCGCAAAATCGCATCGAACACATCCCGAGCCGGCGTGCGTGTAATTACCGTCAAGTCGTTTTGATTAACGAGCTTGCAAGCTTCATCTAACGTTTTGCCGTCCGGTACGCTGTTGAAGGCGACGACATTCGGCTCGCGTAACAGCAACCCATAGATGGCTTTGGAAAGCCCATCGGGTGTTTCAGAGGAATATGGAAAGGGCGTGACATTGATCACCTCGCCAGGGCGTTCTTTTTTTTCGTGGAGCAGCGCATAGTCGCGCATAAAACGATCCCCGGCCGACAGTACCGCTTTCCAATACACGTCGTAGAAATCGTCTGGTAAAGCTCCAGCCAGAACCAGCGAGCGGTCTTGATTGATGACGTCGGCAAGTTGACTGCGTTGCCTTTCACGCATTCCCAACTGTTCCAAGTTTTCCATGCTGGGGTATTTGCGGTCGATATAGATGGCAACGCGTTCACCCGTCGGCACACCTTGTGAAATCATGCGACATTTGTGTTTGCGTTTCACATACATAACGACAAATTCACCTTCCTGCCGCCGCACTCGTTCCAAATGCTCTTGGTTCGCGAGTCGTTTTAGGGTGGCCAACATAAAATCGCCAGCTTGCCGTTCCATTGGCGCCATGGTGTGCCACACTCCGTCCACTTTGTAACGAATATTCGTGGATGATGGGGTGTAGTCCAGTAGAATGATATCGACGCGTTTCGTGATGGCGTCTGCCAACATAATGGCCAACGAGGGGTAGCCTGGCGAAGGTAGAATTGCCTCCAGATTGGCCTGTTTGATTTCTGGCGTCGGGCCACCTGCCTCAATTTGAAGCGGCGGTAATGTCTGTTTGGGTGCAGATGGTTGGCTCATGGACGACTAAAGATACTCTGGTTGATTTGCTTTGAAATAGTTTTCAATATTCATTTACCGATTCACATCATGCTCTAGCTTTTCACCATACGCTGTATTTCAGCAATTGAGGTAATCCCCTCCAGAATCAGACGGTAGCCGGTTTGAGTTATATTCAGGTGCCCCTGTTGTTGCGCAACTTTGCTGACCGATTCAATTTTGGCTTCAGCTAGTATCGCCTTGCGAATCGCATCGTTTAGGTATAGCGTCTCGATCACGGCCACTCTGCCGATGTAACCTAGACCATTGCAGGTTTGGCAAGTTGGAAATTCAATCGGTTGCCCTTTCTCATCCACGCGTTGCTCGGGAGGGGGTAGCTGAAAGTGTGTATAGATTGGAGGCGGATTACGAGGATCTCCACGCAATTGTTGGATCACCTCTGGTTTGACCGTCATCAATTGCTTACACGAGTCGCAAAGCCGCCGCACCAATCGTTGACAGGTGACCAACGTCAACGCATTCACCATCCGTTCGCGATTCTTGCCACTCAAGACCACCATGCGCAGGGCAGCTTCCACCGCCGACTTGGCATGCGTACGCGAAATCACGGAACGGTCGAAGTCAAGTACTTGACCGATTAGCGCCTCCATCGTCGTTTCGTTGACTGGATCGGGCACGACAAAGCCCGCTGGCAACTTCAAGAGCAGCGGTGGTAATATGTCAATCGGTGCCTGGCCCCTTTGCAGGTCGAACCGATTTGACTGAATGTTCTCCATTTCTGATTCGGCTTCAGTTCGATCAACAAGCGACACCCAATCCCGTACAAATCGATCCGTGGCTTGCAATACCGCACGCCATGTCGTCGTGAGCCCGTGACCTGGTGGGGCCGATACAATCACCATACCTCGTGCGTTGATCGTTTCGCGTAACTTGGAATACTCATCAGGCCACAGTCCAAGCCGCGTCAGTTCCAGTGGTTGTTTGGTTTTCGTTTCAAACCGCACGTTCACTCGTTCGCCAGTCGGCACTCCATGCGTATCCAAATGGACTCGCAACTCCAGGCGGCGAGCTTTCGCGTCGAAATTCCCCTTCTGTCTTGTGCGCCTGTCAGCTGGATTCAAATTTGCCAAATACTTGAGGCTGGCCAGCATGGAATCTGCCGTAGGTCGGTCGAAGGTCGCCAAGTCGTGCCAAACCCCGTCGATCTGGATCTTTGCTGCCGCCGACTCGCGGGTGAAATCCATGATCATTAATTCAGTTCGCCGCGACACTAAATCGTATAGCATCCGCAGTAACACTGGGTAAGTCGGAGCTTGTCGCGCACGAATCAGATTGGACGATTGCCGCTCTTCGGTTTCACCCGATGGCTTGACTTTGAAGATCGTGGTGATATTTTCAATCGTTGCGGCCTCTTCCATGACATCGGCTTCAGGCCGCTCCTTGCCCTTCACTTTGCTGGGATCCACCTTACCCCAGCGCATCAGCAGATAAGTCAACGGGGGACCGTAAGCGAGTAACAGCATCAGTGGAAATCCGATCAAGAAGAACGGAATATTGATCACCGCACCAAAGAGACCCAACAAAAAACCGATGACAACGACCGGATTCCAAACTTCAGGTGCCAAGCCATGTTGCTCCTGAAACTTGATCGCGTCACGATTAATCCAATCAGCGGCTTTAATCCATGCGACAAAAGTTAGGCCAATGAGCAGGAGCTTCCACCACGCAAAATACCCGCCTGAACCTCGGAAGATCGTATGCTCGTCCCGCACGTCGACAATTCGGTACGGCGGCCATTCCCCAGACTGTGCCAACAGCTCTCCCGCTGAAAAGAGACTTACAGCGAAACAAGGAATAACGAGACATTGCCAAAGCCACTTCATCAAAGAATTCCAGGTTGCGAAACGTTAATACCTTTGAGCGCCATCTTGAGTGCATCCCGGTTTGGAGCAACCTGAAATGCCGTCGGGCGATCGATCAATTCCCGGTCGACGAGATCTTTTAAGCTCATCGTAAAATCTTGCATTCCCTCTTCGGAGCCAATCTTAATGGCATCTCCCAATTTGTGATCCTGTTCTTCCAATACCAATTTCTTTACCGTCGGATTGAACAGCATGACCTCGCATGTGGGCACCCGTCCTACACCATCTTTGATGCTGGGCAGGAGCTTTTGCGCGATGATCGCCTTCATGTTCATGGCGATCGCGCTGCGAATTGCCGAGTGCATATCCTCTGGGAACAAGTCCAGAATACGGCCGATAGTGGAAGGGGCGGTTGAAGCGTGAATCGTCCCGAATACCAAGTGCCCGGTTTCGGCAGCGTGGATCGCCGTCATGAACGTCTCCTCGTCACGCATTTCCCCCACCAGAATCACGTCCGGATCTTCGCGCACCGCATGTTTCATGCCGATAGAAAAGTCAACCACATCCATGCCGATTTCTCGCTGATTAATCAGGGATTTTTCATCTTTGAAGACAAATTCAATTGGGTCTTCCAGCGTCAGAATATGCTTCACATAATGCCGATTGATGTAATTCAGCATCGATGCGATCGTTGTACTTTTTCCCGATCCGGTCACACCCGCCAGCAGGATCATCCCCTGATCAAAATGGCAAAGGCTTTCCATGATCGCTGGCAAGTACAATCCTTCAAAATCAGGAACAAAGTTGTTAACGCGGCGCGCGACAAGTCCTACACGCCCTAGTTGCTGCAGCATATTCACGCGGAAACGCCAATCTTCTCCATCCACATTCACGATGTAGGCAAAGTCTGCTCCCCCCGTTTCATCAAAAATTTTCCGCGTCCGATCATTCAACATCGGAAACAACAGATCACACATCTCTTGCAAATCGATGGGTGGTCGATCCAAGGGCTTCAACGTGCCGTGAATGCGCACGATCGGCGGCTGGCCGACCTTCATGTGCAAATCGCTCCCCTGCAACTTCACTAGTGCTCTGAAGTATTTATCAACAGCACGTTTCGGCTGTCCCACAACCAACCGTTTGGCCAAATCACTCGACGAAACTACCGCATCACCGCTGGCTGCGCTGGAAGCTTGTTCAATGTCAGACATTCTAAATCTCCGTTTACAATTCAATCAACGAAACGCTTCGGCACATCCAAAACTCTGCAAACGGCCAAAATTCGTTCCGTTGTCCCTTTCCATCATTTGCAGAACTTTTTCCCGGTTACCACATTTCTGCACATGCATCATTCCATTGTATACCAAGTGCCATCAAACCTCTCGTAGGTCCTTGGACCAAAACCATTCAGCCGCAACCGGCAACGAGTTCAATGGTATCGATTGTGACGATTGGCAGGCAGTTTCCCAACGTTTCCCAGTTAAGTTTACGTCCTGTCGCCAATGAGACCCATCGATTTACGACGACCGAATCGTTCGCAAACGCCCCAGCCTGCAATCAATGGAAGAACGCCTCTCTCGTCCAATTCTTCACGAGTCTTTTGCCTGCGTGAGAAGCCTGCATTCCTAATCAGAAAGCCCACCTCCTCATCGATTTGCCCACTGCTCGCACTTGCCATCAAATTGCAAACGAAGCTATGACATGGACAGATTGGTTTGGACTGGCATAGCCCAACAATCCGTGCAGCATGACGCCAGACGTATCTGGGGCGCAATCGGCCGTTGTTGGCAGACACCTCAATCTACGAGCGACTCTTTCGACCCCTCGTTTCTGCATGGTCCCTGATGCAAGCCATGGCGCACACATACTCGACAACTAGGCTATTTTAGTAAAAAATGTGGCTCTTGCTATTTCCCAATCCAAGGATTACTCCGAATTTCCGAACAATAATCAACTCGGTAATTAGCGGACCCGGATTTTCTGGCAGATTTCAAGGCGAATTCGAATGCCCATTCAGATTTATTGCAAAAAATGTGACCGCCAATTTTACGTGAACAATGATCTTGGCGGCAAGAAGATTCAATGTCCACAGTGTAAAGACTTGGTGATCCAAGTCCCACAAGTCTCCTCTGAAACTGCTATGAATCAATGGCTTTTGCGGCATTCTAATGGACAAATCTACGGCCCAATCGGGAAGGAGGAATTGGATCGCTGGGTTAGCGAAGGCCGCGTCACAAATGACAGCGCGATCCAACCACCGGGTCAAGAGCAATGGCTCTCTGCCGCGTCACTCTATCCAAGTTTGGCCGGGAATTTTGTGCACGCCCAAGGGGCTAATCCTTTCGACTCACCGTCCATGCCTTCAACCATGCAAGGATATCCCGCGTCAGCGCTCAGCCATCGCTCCAAGATCGTGGCCGGCATTCTGGGGTTATTCCTCGGAGGTTGGGGAGTCCATCGTTTCTACTTAGGCTTCGTCGGTATCGGGATCACTCAGATCATGGTCACGATCTTAACATGTGGTTTGGGTGCAGTTTGGGGCTTAATCGAGGGGATCTTGTATCTGGTCGGTGCTATGAACTGCGACGCAGAAGGCCGCATCTTACGTGATTAGGTTACGTCACCCCGCCTTGGGTTGTACCGTATCGTTTGTCGCCATCCGATCGGTCTGTGAACTGGCGACATGATGCCGAGGGCCATGTGCGTCATTCAGTTGGTTCCTTGACATTGATTGTTCGCTTGCGTTAGTTGCGAGGTCGCAACCGGGACTTTTCAAGTCGGCTTCCGCACCCGACAATTGACGACAAACCACTGAAACGGGACAAGACCAAACCAGATGCAAGCGATAGAATTTAATTTTGATGGAATTGTTGGCCCGACACACAATTATGCGGGTTTGGCCTTTGGCAATCTTGCATCGGCAACGCACGGCGAACAGACTTCAAACCCGCGTGCGGCGGCGTTGCAGGGGCTCGACAAGATGCTCAAACACTATCAACTAGGCTTGGGTCAGGCCGTTTTGCCTCCCCCCCTTCGACCCCGATTGGATGTCCTGCGCCGCTGTGGTTTTTCCGGCGATAGCGATCAGATCATCAAAGATGCGGCACAAAAACAGCCTATCCTATTAGCTTGTGTCTATAGTGCGGCAAGCATGTGGGTCGCCAACGCAGCAACGGTTTCTCCAAGCATGGATTGTGCAGACGCGCGATTGCATCTGACGACAGCGAATTTGAATAGTTCTTTGCACCGAGCTATTGAGGTCGGCAGCACACACCATGTGCTCAGTCAAATCTTTTCGTCAGGAGAGCATTTTGCCGTCCACCCCGCGTTGCCCAGCTGTGACACATTGGCGGACGAAGGTGCCGCCAATCATACGCGTTTGTGTAGTGATCACGGGCATCCGGGAATTGAGATTTTTACCTTCGGTCGCGCGGCAACCGATCGAACCAAACCAAGGCCTTCGCGATTCCCGGCTCGGCAGACGCTGGAAGCCTGCCAGTCCATAGCGCGACTACATGGCCTGGATCCCGCAAATACTTTTTTTGTGCAACAGGCTCCACAAGCCATTGATGCCGGGGTGTTCCATAACGATGTCATCTCCGTCGGCAACCAGAATCTGCTCTTGATCCATGAGTTGGCGTGGAATTCCCAATCCGAAATGCTGACGACGATTGCATCACGGTTCGAAGAATTGACCAACTCATCGCTACACATTGAACAAATCTCGCAGCAAACGTTACCATTGAATGATGCGATCTCCAGCTACCTGTTCAATAGTCAACTCCTCACGTTGGAGAACGGGGACATGATGTTGGCCTGCCCGCACGAATGTCAAACCAACGTTTATGCTCAAAATACGCTGCGGGCATTGTTTGCCAGAGACAACCCAATCAAGCGCATCGAGTACTTTGATTTGAAGCAGAGTATGGACAATGGCGGAGGGCCGGCTTGTTTGCGATTGAGAATTGTGATGAACGACACGCAATTCAAGGCGATGCACGAAGGAATCGTATTCAATGAACGACTTTACGAACGGCTGGGTAATTGTATCGTCGAAAACTATCGCGAAGCACTTTCACCGCACGACCTAGCCGATCCGAACTTCGTTCATGAAGCAGAGAAAGCCACCCAGGCGCTCTACGACATTCTCAATTTAACTCCCTACGTCGCTGTTTAGCTACTGCATCCAAGTCGAGTTGGCGACCAGGTCATTATTTCGGGCCGCCGGATTTATTCGGCTGAAAGCTTAATTCTTCCGTATTCATCAATTTTGAAGATGGTCAAATAACAGAGCCTCGCGACTGAAGCGATCTTTTCGTAATTAATTAACTCCGGTTCATCGCTCGGCTGATGGTAGTCGGGATGGAATCCGCTGAAGAAGAAGGCAACCGGAATCCCTTTTTGATAGAAACTAGCTTGATCGCTTCTTCCGAACACACCTTCCTGGCCATATTTGAACTCCAGGTTCACATGTTGATTGGCGTCGATGATGAGATCATGTAAGGCCGTCTGCCCCCGTTTGCTGCCGACCAAATGCACCGTATTGACGTTCGATTCAGCGGTCTCGGTTCGAGTCTCTTCATCTCTCCCGACCATGTCGCAGTTAATCATGCACACGATATTTTCGAGTGGTTGCGTTGGATTATCGACATAATGGCGGGAGCCAACCAAGCCAATTTCTTCAGCGGCGAACCAGATAAACATCACGCTACGTTTGGGTCGAACTGAATTTAAGCCCATGGCCCGAGCAACGTTGAGAATGGCCGTCGATCCAGAGCCATTATCGTCAGCACCATTGTAAATCTCACTTCCGCGAACGCCTAAGTGATCTAAATGCGCACCCAGCACGATATGTTCATGTCGCAAGTTCGGATCTGAACCTTCCAACCAAGCCACCACGTTGGGCACAAACAACTTTTCTTCGCGCAAGCGCACTGAGATTGTCAACTTGGCGTCCGACTCGTTGACCACAACACCTTTTTCAGAGGAAGGTTGAAGCCATGTTGGATCGGCTCCCAGGGCTTCAACCAATGTTTGCGCGGTATCCTCGTTAATCGAACTCCAAATTCCGGCACTGCGATTGCGCCCGCGAGTCACTTCAGCGATATTATCGGGCACGCCTTTTACAACAGTCACCACTCCAGCTGGCTGAGCACGCGCCAACATGACTTGCGTGCGAAAATCGGATGCAACTTCAGACTTCAAAACAACAATCTTGTCCCGCAACGAGACGTCCGCTGGCAACTGCGGCTCTTCCGTTGCCACCGACACGAATACAACGCTCCCCGATACCATGGGTTGCTCTGTAAACCGCTGGAATCCAAGCTTTCCGGGCCCGCTAATGACCAAGCCATTGGGTCCTTCAATCTTGCTTTCTTCAAGGTCGGCAACGTTTCGCGACATAGGCAACATTTGGAAGTAGGAACCGCCGGTTCCCATGGGTTCAAGGCCGTACTCAGCACATTTGCCGGCAACCCAGTGTGCCGCCTTCGCGTAGCCAACCTGACCTGTACCGCGCCCTTCAAAGGCTGGGCTTGCCAGAACATTTAACCATTGATTGCTTTGCTCAGCTGAAATCGATTCAAAACCGGTTCTCAACTCCTCGGAGACCGGCAAGGGCACTAATTGCTGAGCCGACGTTCCGGAAAGCCAAGTGGTTGACAGCAAACAAACCAGAACAATGGACGCAACGTTCTTGAACATGATGACCCTTGTGCGTTATATGATTTAGGAACCAACCCCAATAACAAATTGGCAATCTCATGAAGACACACAACACCACCAAAGATCGAGGGGAATCAATCTTGGCATTGATTGTCGTTGCCGGGTTAAACTCCCGGCCGCGCGAATGCCAAATAGATGTTGCCATCAATGTCCCCGATCCTTCGGCATTTTTCAATAACTCAACACGGGAAACTGAAAAGAAACCAAGGCTTATGTCACTGGATTTACGTTTCGCCACTCGCTGATTTCCAGCGAATTGACGAATTGCCGTTAATGAAGGCTTTCCAACTATCAAGTTGCTCATGGGTAAGACTATTTGGGCGATCGATGCGATAGCGGTAAGGTTTGCGATGATCGCCAACTTTGACTTTCACGCTCAATCGCCCGCTTTCCTCGTATCCAAACTTGATCGACACTTGCGTGCCAACGGGTAAGTTCTTCGGGAGATCCACAATCGAACATTTGCCAATTAACGCACAATCTTGCGGATTCTCGCTTTCGCCTTCGACGATCCGCACCTTGATCGTCTCTTGACCGACGCGATGAATTTTGAACGTGCGTTTGCTGGACGCGGGTATCGGCGAGTTGCGAGGGATGATCGGCACCACGCGCTCTTGCCCGGTTCGCACATGTTGTGCCACGATTCCCAACGAATGTGAGTTGACGTTCTTGATTTTAAGTTTAGGCAGATTCCGAGGAAATTCATTGCTTAACAAACTTGCGCGTATCGCCGCGCCTTGGGCAACAGCTTCGTCTGGGGAGATATCCGATTGCGGTTCCTTACCAGTGACTTCTCGCAACAAATTCTTGACTGCCGGCATGCGCGTGCAACCACCGACCATGAGCACCACATCGACGTCAGTCCATTGGAGATTCGCCTCTTTAACAATCTGGCGAGTTGTGAAAGCAGTGCGCTCCAGCAAGTCTCGTGTCAGCGTCTCGAAATCCGAACGGCGAACGATTTTTTTGACGGTCAAACCGTTAAACGTACATTTGACCGTCACAACATCGCGGACGGAAAGGGACTCTTTGGCTGCTTGGCAATCACGTATCAGTTGACCAAGTGTTTCACCATCATCGCGCGGATCCATTCCGAAATTGGCAATAAAGCTCTCCGCGACAAACTTGACAAGCCGCAAATCCCAATCTCGTCCCCCCAAGTGGATATCGCCGTCGGTCGCAATAGTATGAAAGCCAGATTTGTCGATACGCATCAGCGTCGCATCGAAAGTTCCCCCGCCGAGATCGTAAACAAGAAAGGTCTTGGCGTCCGCGAACTCGCCACTGCCTTCGATCCAGCCGCGGCGAAATCCATACGCCAACGCGGCAGCCGTGGGCTCATTGATAATGTCGATTACATTCAGGCCGGCGATGTAGCCTGCATCGTGAGTTGCCTTGCGACGAGTCTCGTCGAAATAGGCGGGTACCGTGATCACAACGTCGCCGATCGTACCGATGTGGCGTGCTGCGTCATCGGCGATCTTTTTCAAAATCCAGGCCTGCAGCACCTCAGGTGGATAGCGTCGGCCGTCAATCGCTTTCTCAACGACGCGGCTGCCCATCGAGCGTTTAGGACAGTCGATCACTTTTGCAAAATCAGTCGCCAATGCCTTAACAGCCTCACGCCCCACAATCACATTCCCAGCTTCAAACAGCAACACGCTGGGTGTGAGCAGATCGCCTTCAGCATTTACGATTGAAATTGGCTGCACCAGCGGATTCAAGTAGGCAGCGACCGAATAGGTCGTCCCCAGGTCAATGCCGAGCGGAATCCCGCGTACCGAATCTCGCTTCGCCGGATCGGCAGGTCCGTGCGGCAGGGGTCGCTTGTGGGAGTCGGTTTCAGCCAACTCAATCTCCTTTGGGGACAAACATCATATCTGCATGAGACAAGGCAAATCCAAACGTTTCCCCTGTCCATTCTGGTTCATGCACCGCGCACACTCAACGTTACCTGGCGCAATTGCGGTAAACTTTGCTTCAAAATCAAACGATCTTAGGGAGGAAAAGGGTCCGCGAAAAAATCGGAGTTGAGCAAAAAATGCCGCACGAAAAAAAATTTTTTACCCCGTTACCTAAATTATGTCGATCCTCCTTCTTTGCACGGAAAGGTTCGTATTTTCATGGAGGGTTTGTCACCTCATCCCCCCGAGGACAAGCCAAATGTTATTCTATTTTTCCCACTGGATCTTAGTGGTTTCGTTTGTGTTGATCTGGAGCATGATTGGGCATTTTACCTGCCTCAAGGTTATTCATCCCACTGCCGATCGGGCAAAGCCCAACATCCGCCGCACGCACTGACGACTTCAGTTTGATGCCGAAGCGGTCTGGTTCAATAGTTCACAAAATGCAGCAAATCTGCGCCGCATTAAGCTGAGTTCGCGTCGCGATTCAGTCCTAAAAGCGCGGTTGTGCGCCGCGTCAGCGGGCGGAATAACCAGCGAATTTTGCAGGCAGGAATAAGCGCATTGGACGAACAAGCTCAACTTTCGTACAATTTCGGATCGCATTCGATTTCTACGTCAAAATGCGATGAGGGTTTTGCTTGAGAAGAACTTGCACCGTACGGCAAACGTGACGACAGACGAGCCAAATGAATTTTCGCGCGAGCAACAAAGAGAGACTCCGCATGTTTCTGTGTTGCGGCAAGAATACGCGCTGGCCGACGAAATGCCTCCGCGCCGGCGTCGACGACTCAAGATACCGATTATCTTGTTTTTGCTCACATGTTGTTCGACGTTCTGGGTCGGCGTCACCAATTGGCATCCCGTTATCCCGGTAATCGTCGCTCTCGAATCTTCGTGGCAAGGCAGCCCTGACTGGATGCCTTTGCGCCAGATGATTGTACGCAATTGGGATCAAGGGCTGATTTACATGGGATGCCTCTTGCTGTTCTTGTTCACGCATGAAATGGGACACTTCATCACAACCCTCATCTACCGAGTCCCGGCGACCGTACCGATTTTCCTGCCTTTCCCCCTCAATCCGATTGGCACTTTAGGGGCGGTGATTGGCATGGAGCCTAACGTCGCAGATCGCAAGCAAATATTTGACATTGGCATTGCTGGGCCGCTTGCCGGACTTGTGGTGGCTGTACCCATGTGCATCCTGGGCGTGCGGCAACTTGACCTCAATGAGTTGGGAGGGGGGCAATTGGCGTTTCAAGCCCCGGTGCTCCTGGACTGGCTCATTCACTGGATGGGAATCGAAGGCTACGATCCAAGTCGCGGGATTTGGCCTCAACAGATGAATCCGATGTTGGCCGCCGGTTGGGTGGGACTGCTTGTTACCGGCCTGAACATGATGCCCGTCGGCCAGCTAGATGGGGGACACGTTACTTATACGCTATTTGGCAAACGGTCGTTTCTGATCGCCGAAGCCATCATTGTGCTGGCCGTTGCCTACATGATTTATGTGGGAACCTTTCATTTGGTTGTCATGGTGCTGCTGCTCCTGTTGATCGGCACCCGACATCCTCCCACACGTGATGACCGCGTGAAATTGGGATGGTTCCGTTTCGCGTTGGGGTTGGCGTCGCTTTCCATTCCCATACTCTGCTTTCCTGCACGCATTTTTATCCTGCATGAGTAAGATGCGGCGGAAAAAGTTAAACGGTCGGCAAACCGGAACTTCCGCATCTGCCAACCGTTGATTAACTTTCTTGTTACCGAATGAAAAGTACTCGACCAGGCGAGTGCAAATCAATTAATAGCAGCATCAGCGCGTGAAGATTGGTCGAATAAACACGCGAGGTCGTTGGTAGCATCTGTTGTAGGAACCGCAGCTGTAGTGCGAATGTCCACAACAATCGTACGACGGGCGGGGACAGCAATTGTGCCCGTAGCCGTAATGCCCATAATGACCGCCACAGCAATTATGCCCGTAGCCGTGATGCGCATGATGACCGCCACAGCAACCTCCGCCATGACCATGGTCATGATGAACGCCACCCAGCACTGAATGATCGTGCATTGGAGGCCCTGCCTGATGAGGCACATCACTTGGAGACGCTTCACCAATGATGGCCCGTGCAACACCACCCTCGTCCTGTTGGACGGAGGCCGCCACGATCGGAGCGGCGAACAGGTTCTTAACAACAACTTCTTGCCCGATCGCATTGCAGCTAAAAACAACTACGGCGAACAGGGCAGTGGCAAGGGTGCAAAAACTAGTTTTTTGCATAATGATTCTCCTTTCAATTCGAATCGAAAAAACGTTAAACCTAATTGGGGCTATCTGAAAACGTGCGCAACCATAGTGCATGTACACAGCGCAAAAAAGCAGATTCAACAGCCAACGAGTCCATGGTAATGTCGATGATTCCTCAATTGAACCCTCAGAATGCGAATTTTTCCTGAATTTCAGGGTAAGTTGTGCTCCTGCGGACCATTTTTGTGATCGAGATGGTTTTGGTCCGATTTTGGCGGATGATTTGAATTCAAGTCCTGCCGACGGCTGAGCACCAATGTGAAACCCCATGTTTTTCGGCGCCCCACCCTCTTTGTTCCGGTGGTCAGTGAGAAGTGTGACATTTCACATGATTTCTTTAGGACGCACGTAACGGATTGTCCCTTCAGAGATGCCGTATCCGCTTTGGTAACTATCAGAGTTCAAGAATCGTCACTTACGCGGAGTGTCCAAATTCAGTGCAGAGCAAAAGCAGCAAACGCACGAGACACCCAACGTAGATTATTTTTCGAATAAATTGAGGGCGATCAAGAAAAATCGCCAAAATTGGAAATCGTGCATCAAATTTTTGTTATTTTCCAACCATGCTTACGAACCATTTAGTGTGGACGTGAGTCCAATGGAATAGAGGAGAAGCCATGTTCAAGAAATCGAATTCAAACCATTCCAAGGCTGAAGACAATCGCTGCAGTACTTTTCCCACGAGCCCAGGACGAGAATGCGTAATGGTAATCGAAGGACCGGCTTTTCTTCAGCTAGAGACCTGGATCGACAATAACCTCGATGAACTCTTGTTGCGGAACGTAGAATTCGAGACTCCTTCATCAAGGAATCGCAATAGTCATCGGTAGAGGTATCTGTACGTCAGCCTTGAATTGTTGAGTATGTTCGCTGAGATCGCATGTTGTGCGGTTGTATCTTCACTCGATCTCCTGCGTCTAATTTTTCCCTAGCGATTTTCAAAACTCTCGCTGCTTAAAGAGCTTGGTCTTTCGTTGCGGCACCCCAATAGCAGTAACCGACAAATCTGGGAAGTTGTTTCGTATAAGCTCGTTCAAGCGTCTGAATCTCAAAACCGCCGCCTTCAATTAACGCATCGATTTGACGCGTCAAATGACAACCGCCTGCCAACTTCCGCCACAGCGGATTCATCAATCGTTGCAAGCGGCGCGTGCCGCGATCTGGTGCTAAACCATGCTCACAAAACAGCAGCCGACCTCGTGGTTTAAGCACGCGCAACATCTGTCCTAGGGCCACGTCACATTTACCAATCGAACATAGGGTATAGGTCAACAAAATCGTATCTACGCTCTCGTCGGCCAGTGGGAGTTGCTCACAGGTCGAATCCAACCACTCGATGGATGGCGCATCCGCCATTCGTTCGAGTTTCATCGCTCGGCGTCTCATCCCAAATGAAGGTTCCAGCGCCCATACTTTATCCACTTGATCTTTGTCGTATAAAGAAAAATTGAGTCCAGAACCAGAGCCAACTTCTAATACTTGTCCGACGCAATTTGGAACAACGGCTTGGCGCAACTTCATAAATGGTGCCTGGGCACACGACCAATCAACCAACAAAGGCAGTATTTTTTCTCGATAATATCGCATGCCAAGTTACAAAAATGGGCTGGGTAAATGTTTAGGAAAAAAGAACAAGTGAACCTCCTCATACTTTTCACAAGCAATCGCCGCACGCACGCTCACGAGGCCAAAAACGCGGCACCTAAGTATCAACCGCCTGTGCAACTGCTGGCTGATGATCATCGTAGAGTTAAGGGCAGGGGAGAGCAACGGTTTAATAGACGGATTGGCTCGAACTCGGGAATAACAGAAATTCTGTTTGGAACTCCGCGATGGGCTTTGCGACCATTCAACAAAATAGCTAAGGACAACCTCGATGAACACAAATCTCCGCTTGCCAGCAGACTGGGGCACCTCCGGCCACCTATTCTTAATCCGTCAACGGTTTGACATTGATTCGACAATCCTTCCCTTGGCAGAACCGCTTGATTAGCCCAAAAGTCATGGACAACCAAAGGCAATGTGTTTACGATTAGAAGTTCGTGATTTTTTTAATTTGAGTTTGATCGATACGTGGATAACGCAAGCCCTGTGCCGCTGGCTTTGCGACATCGTGGGGCCATTGATCAAGTAGATAGATAGGTAATAAAGCCGAAGAGTAGTGCGTTATGATTTTGACAGTCGATCCCCGTTTAAAGCATATCCGAGACAAGGTCGAACGTTGCGAGCGCTTATCGTTCGAAGATGGCTTGCTTTTGGAAGACCCTGCTTGTCCATTGAATGACGTTGGGCAATTGGCTAACGTTGTCCGCGAACGAATCAACGGCAACATCGCATTTTACAACATCAATACGCACCTCAATCCGACGAATGTGTGTATTTACCGTTGCACCTTTTGTGCATTTCGCGCCGACCTTAAAAGCGAGCGCGGATACGTGATGAGTGATGAACAAATTCTCGAACGAGGGCGCGAAGCATTTGAAAATGGCTGTACCGAAATGCACATTGTCGGCGGGCTTCACCATTTGAAAAAGTTTGACTGGTATCTCAACACGATCCAGATTTTGCACGATGCCTTCCCATCGCTACATCTGAAGGCGTGGACGCCGGTCGAAATCAATTGGTTCCAGTATTTGACCAAGTCGACGATCCAAGACGTGTTGGAGCGACTCATTAAGGCGGGTCTGGGAAGTTTGCCGGGGGGTGGTGCAGAAATCTTTCACCCAGAAATTCGCGACCAGATTTGCGAACACAAGGCAGATACGGAAACTTGGTTTGAAGTGCATCGAGTGGCCCATCAGTTAGGTCTTAAGAGCAATTGCACCATGCTCTACGGACACATCGAAGAAGCCCGTCATCGCATTGATCACTTAATCCGCTTGCGAAATCTCCAAGATGAAACCGGTGGGTTCCAAACGTTCATTCCGTTGGCCTTCCATCCGGAAAATACGGGACTGACACACATCAAGAAACCCTCTTCCTTGGTGGATTTGCGTACCATGGCCGTTTCGCGGTTGATGCTCGATAATATTCCACACGTGAAAGCGTACTGGATCATGTTGGGAATCGGAACTGCGCAAGCTGCACTTTCCTACGGTGCTGATGACATGGACGGCACGGTACGACACGAGCTGATTTATCATGATGCAGGTGCAACGACGCCACAATTGCTCTCGGTACAACGACTCGAAGAATTGATTCGCGAAGCTGGACGTGAGCCGATCGAACGCAATACGCTATATGAGCGAATTGCTCGTGACCCGCAAAATCCCGTTAGCTGGCGGGTGATCGAAGACGAGAATCCGTCGATGGCGATTTCCGTATGAACCCGGGGTTGACCTAGGCAACTCCCGCGTATTCACCCAGTACCCTTTCTTTCATTCGACGTTGGGATCTCGCTTGCGTTAACAATCTGTTGCAGCTTGACCATGGCAGAGGTTTACTGCCCAGTCAATCAAGCGTTGGAATTGGTTACCCAAGGAGTGATCTTGGGCAATGGTTGCATCAACTTGCATCGGTGATTTGAAAAAACAAGCAAACTGTTCCATAACTCCGATTTGCCCGGCTCGCCAAGCCCGCTCTGTAAATCGTGCCAAGTCTAATACCAGCGGGGCCGCAAGCGCCGAGTCGCAACCTTGCCAGATAAATTGCATGACCATGGGAGTCCCCAAAAATCCTTTGAAGTGAATATGATCCCAGGCGGTTTTCCAATCACCCAAGCTTGCGATATTCTCAATGCTGATATGGCTTTGCGGAGCATAGCCGAGAATTTCGGCCAGTAATTGATCTTTGCTTTTGACCTTGGATGTTTTGTTGCTCGGGTCGGACAGGACAGCGCCATCCAGATTCCCCAAGATATTGTGGCCAACCCAACTCATTACCTCCAAATTACGGTATAAGAACATCGGTGCCAACGCGCTCTTCACCAACGTTTCACCTGTCTTGCCATCTTGGCCGACATGGCGAACAGTTCTCTGGATCGCCAAATCTTTTAATGCACTTGAGTTACTTCCTAATGAAGGAGTGAAATTCACATACGAACAACCAGCATGGAAAGCTGCGATGGCATACAACGTGCTTGGAGGAACATGAAATTTCGGGTCATCCAGTAATTTGGAAAACGTCGTCCAGTCGTGCGGCCACGGCGCTGAGTTCACACTCGGTTCGGTGGACGTAACATTGATGACGACTATGTGTTGCAGGCGTTGGCTTGCTTGAAAATCCATCAAGTCGCGTTGAATCAGCTCCACCGCTTTGGCGTTCGAACTTGCTTCGATCGCAAGCGAATACCCGGGAGTGGCCAATCTGCTGATGCTCGCGTCACCTGACGAAAAAATCCCGGGACGAATTCTTTGGTCAGTCTCCTCCAAAAAATCGGCGGCTGACTCGACAAGCTCTGGATCGAAAGCCCTCGTCGATCGTGAAAATATTCGCGCCTGTTCCACCAAACGGAAATCACGAATGTCATGCCCTCCAACGACAAACTGGTCCCAAGTACTCAAGTTCAAGTCACTGAAAGCTGAAAGAGCACTTACCAATCCACGCTCTTCAATTCTTCCGCCGATCAGCCCCCCCAGACCGAGTAGCGCTGTGGTTGACACCGAGCCGCGTGCACCAATCAACCAAAGGCCAATTCGATTTTGCATGAATTATTCTTCTAGTATTCAATGAGTAAAATGAAGTTGGAGATACGCTCACGCCGCTGTAACTTCGAGCATCTCGGCAAACCGATGCGTCATTTCGGAGCACCGCATTGTATCCGCAGCCCAAAAAAACTCCATCGCATCTCAGTTTCGCCGCTCAGTTAATATCGGCTGCGGACCACCGTGTCACAACGGGGGCTACCTCTTTCCAATACTTACCGTTAAATTGATTTTCACGGTTAAGTGCAGTTGCCAACAACGGGATCACAGGCACTCGCCTTCCGCAAGAAAAGTGAACGCGACCGCGATTAAGTTTCGTGCGCGTTGGCAGTCTCCATTTTAACATAAGCCGCTTTTGAAAACGACGAACAATGTTTAAATCAGTTCCAACTGCTCCGTCAGATGAAATATTTGATTTGTTGAGCCTGTACAAATTAGATCGCAATCCCAATAAAATCAATTTGACCATCGGCGTCTTTCAAAACGATCTCGGCGAAACGCCAATTCTTAAGAGTGTTGTCGAAACCGAAGCCAAATTGTTGAGCACGGAAAAATCAAAGGCTTACCTGGGAATTGATGGTCTCGAACGTTTTAATCAATTGACCCGTGAATTGGTTCTGGGCGCGAAACATCCTACGATCGAGGATGGACGGGCGTTGACTTTGCAAACGCCTGGAGGCACCGGCGCTCTGCGAATCGCGGGCGATTTTATCGCTCGTCACACGCGAGATCGTACGATTTGGTGTACCGATCCGACTTGGCCCAACCACGTTCCGATTTTCGAGGCAGCTGGTGCTCGAGTTGGCCAACTCGATTACCTCAATGCGGACAAGACCGGGATCGACTTCGAAACCTACCTACTGCAATTAGCGCGCGTCCCCGAGGGAAATGCCGTGCTGTTGCATGTTTGCTGCCACAATCCGACCGGGTTCGATCCGAATCGCGACCAGTGGGAACAAATCCTACAAGTTGTCGCTGACCGCAACTTATTACCAGTATTTGATTTGGCCTATCAAGGGTTCCACCTGTCTTTAGAGAAAGATGTGTGGGTGATTCAGCGAGCAATCGAGCTTGGATGTACGCTGCTGATTTGCAACTCTTTTTCCAAGAGCATGAGCCTCTACGCAGAGCGTATCGGAGCCTTAACAGTTGTGGCCGAAACATCGCAAATCGCGCCAGCTGTATTTAGCCAATTGAAAGCCTACGCGCGGGCCATGTACTCGAATCCACCTCAACATGGTGCGAAAATCGTCGCCAATATTTTAGGCGACCCGCAATTGCGGGCACATTGGATCGATGAACTGACGGCAATGCGTATTCGCGTAACGGCCATGCGAGCATTACTGGCTGACAGATTGCGAGACGTCTTACCCGATCACGACTTTAGCTATCTCCGTTCGCAGAACGGCATGTTCAGTTACTCAGGTCTCACGCCGAAACAAGTCGAGCAACTGATCTCCCAACATAGCGTGTATCTATTGCGGAGCAGTCGCATCAATGTGGCTGGGATTAACCCGGAAAACGTTGTGCGCCTATGTGAATCGATCGCGCATGTCGTGGGCACAACCGTCGCCACCTAGCCGAACCTGCGGTTGGCATCGATTCCTGAGATGTTACCAAGTCGGGTAAGCGGTAACGGGTCGATCCCCTTCCAAAATCAATTTGAGTTTGGTTGTCTTAGGGTAATTTCGCCGCTTGCCGTTTTCGCCCGCCATGTAGCCAATCTGCCGCTTCATCTCAATCTCGTACTCGACCCGCTTGCCGCTGCCTTGATCGCTCGCTTGACTTTGTACCTGATTCGAATTCTTCAAAATCATGTTATACGCTTCATCTAACAACGCCAAGACTTCATCACGCGCGCCGAGAAAAACTCCGTGCGTTGGTCGCTCGGGGCTGTCGGTGAGATGTCGCATGATGTGATCGATGCGGTGCTCCCGGTTGGGTCCCATACCATACTTTAGCCCCGCAGGGGAAACGAGTGTTCCATTTCCAGCATCCGCTAACTCAAAGTCTTTTCGCTCCGACTCCGTTTGTTCGTGGTTTTTCTGTTGCGATGAGCCGCCAAGCGGTCTATGTTCGCCATGCTGTGCTTGATCCTGATGCGATTCACCGTTTCCCAGATGAATTTCTGGCAACGTAATATTCAACCAACGCTCCAACGTTGGCCGCCCATAGATGTAGGCCGCGGCCAGCAACAACAGGCCAACGCACATGACTTTTTTCCAAGTCAACCAATTTCGCTTCGCTCGGCTCATAGATATCATTTTGGGTGGGGCGTTTGACCAGCTAAGAACCCGAATACGTGCGCGAATACAGCCATGGATTTCTTCAGGCGGCTTTGTGAATATTTTTATGTGTTGAAACCGTTCTTCACTCGGACGTCGGGAGCAAGGGATCCATAATTCTGCAATCGTCAGTTAATCTAAACCAGCCCCTCTGATCAAGCAACATCAAAGTAGGTAGAATTGCGGTAGCATTTGCGACAAAAGCCCAGGAATTGACGCTCGATGTGAATGGTTCGCGACCACCAAAACCAGTTCCGACACCGCCTATCAAGTCGCCTCGGCCGAAGCAAAAATCTCCAATCCAATCAATAGGTCAACGGCCGCGCACGGATACCGCCAGCCGCCCCAATGCGAAATGATAGTTATGAGGCATGGCTCCAACATCGACCCGCCCAATCGATTCCTGAAGACCATCAACGTCAGTGACCTCGAGCAAGTAGCAGATGACGAAGATTATTTAAAAACACTCGCTCACCGCCCGATCGAGTACTTCGAAGATCAATCGGAAACCATTGTCTCGCACAACGAGTCGCCAGATGTGCCGTTCAACTACAGCCTCAATCCCTACCGAGGATGTATTCATGCATGCGCGTACTGTTATGCACGACCAAGTCATGAGTACCTTGGTTTTAACGCTGGACTTGATTTCGAAACAAAGATCGTCGTGAAGTTGCGTGCTGCCGAACTATTTCGCAAATTCTTGGCCAAACCCACTTGGATTCCGGAACCGATCAACTTTTCCGGTGTCACGGATTGCTACCAACCTGCGGAACGCAAGTTTCGTCTGACTCGCGGATGTTTGGAGGTTGCGCGCGAGTGCAACCAACCCTTGAGCATCGTAACGAAAAATGCATTGGTTACGCGCGACATCGACTTGTTGCAGCCAATGGCCAAACGGAATTTAATTCACATTTTTGTCTCCGTTACGACTTTAGATAATCAACTAGCCAGCAACATGGAGCCGAGAACGAGCGTGCCTGCGGCTCGATTAAGGGCCATACGCCAACTGTCGCAATCGGGAATCCCTGTCGGCGTGATGGTGGCCCCAATCATTCCAGGATTAAATGACGCCGAATTACCCAAAATCCTGGAGACAGCACGCGAATACGGAGCGGAAGTTGCCGGCTATGTTTTGATCCGCTTGCCACTGAGCGTTGAGCCCGTGTTTACCGAGTGGATCCAGCGCGTGCATCCTGCGAAAGCCGAGATGGTACTTGGCCGAATCAAGCAATGCCGCGAAGGCAAATTGAACGACTCGACTTGGGGTTCGCGGATGGTTGGCTCAGGAGTTATATCCGATCAAATCAATCAGTTGTTCAAGGTCTTTCGAAAGACGCTGGGCTACCAAGAGAAATTTCCACCCCACAATTGTGACGATTTTGTCCCTCCTCTGGAAAACCCACGCCAGCGTCGTCTTTTCTAATTTCGTAACGCATCAGCCGTCTCTAACGAGAAATCGGCTGACGTTAAACCTAATTGCTAATTCTCTTTGGTGAATTAGAAAATCACTTAGTGCGAACGGAACTTGTTATTGAAGCCTGCATCGACTTGACTCACCAAGCGAAGTAATCAGGCCAGGAAATCTCCCATTTCATCCACTTCGACGATGCTAGCCAAATTGCCCTGGCCCAATTTTGCTGTCTTTGCAATACTCCGCAACCTGAACTGTCCCAAAATTCACGGACTTCGTTCAGCGAGCGGCAATGGAATGCCGTACGGATGCTTCATCAAACGGAGTTGAAATCAGCGCATCGAAAAATTATGAGGATATTCTTTTCTGTAGGCGAGCCGAGCGGTGACTTGCATGGAGCCAATCTGATTCGCGAGTTCAAGCGGCAAAACCCGTCAATCGAATGCGTTGGGTTTGGCGGACCCAAAATGGTTCAGGCGGGGTTAGATGCCCACTTTGACTTGACACAATACGCGGTCATGTTCTTTTGGCAAGTTCTGGGTAAGCTCAAAACCTTTTACCAACTCTATAGAACCGCTGCCAAGTTCCTGAACGAAAACCAAGTCGACGCTGTTGTCCTAATCGACTATCCCGGTTTCAACTGGTGGATCGCCAAGGCCGCCAAACGAAATAATATCCCAGTCTTCTATTTTGGCGTTCCGCAAATGTGGGCTTGGGGAGGTTGGCGCATTCGCAAATTGAGAAAACGAGTCGATCACGTAATTTGTAAACTCCCGTTTGAGCAAAAGTGGTTTTCAACCAGAAATTGTCCGGCCGAATACGTAGGACATCCGTATATGGACGAATTGGCAAACCGCCCCCTCGATAAGACGTTCGTAAATGATTACGCTGCTCCTCACAGTCGCCTATTGACGTTGCTGCCGGGTTCACGTGATCAGGAAGTTTACAACAACTTGGACTGGATGTTGGACGCAGCCCAAACGGTCACGCAGCGTTTTGATGACGTGCAGGTCGCAATCGCCTGTTATAACGCCGAACAAGCATCGTATGTCCAAGACCGAACTCGCAAGCTGGGATTACCCTTCGATGTGATGAGCGGGAGAACTGCGGAATTAATTCGACTGGCCGACGTTTGTTTGGCATGTAGCGGTTCCGTCTCCCTAGAACTGATGTACCATCGCAAGCCCTCGGTGATCATCTATCGCATATCAACGCTCCAGTATTTGCTGAAAACAATCTTCCTCAAAGTTCCCTATATCACGCTTGTGAACCTAATTTGGATGCAAGACCTTGATCGCAAGTGGAGTGAAATGCCCGCCGGAGCTTCGTCAGAATTGCCGTTTCCAGAGTTTGTGCGGGTTGGCAGCCCCGTGAGTGAGATATCGTTGCATCTGCGGCGATTGTTGTCTCGCCCGGCAGTTTACCAACAAGCCGTCGAACGAATCGACAAGGTGGCGACTATGGTCGAGCAAAAAGGAGCGACCGTCCGCGCGGCGAACACCATCCTAACTGCATTGGCACGGCGGTCTTCCTCTCAGATCAATGCCACTTACGGGATAGACAACGATTTAATTTCCGAACGCCGAGCTGCCTAATCCAAGCTCGGAAAATTCTCCCCACATTTGGTCACGCAGGATCGCGGGGCCAAATGGTTGAGCGAAACACTTCACCCTGCAACTATTGAGGCAACCGTTCACCGTTTTTGGGTCGTTTAACCGTTAGCCGGAGGCGTACGTTCGATGATGAGGAAATTTCAATTGCCTTAGTAAGCCCACGACTAGCGGTTAAACGAGCCTGTATCGATTGATTCCAAGTCTGAAAAACTATAACTCGTGTACGGTTACCTTTCGAAAATCTTAAATCGATGGCCAAATCCAAATAAATGACTAAAATTGGGTAATTCTTTTGGCCGTGCTGTTTTTCATTCTTGGGGTACTCAGTGTTTTTAAGTGAACCGCCACGTTCGGGTTATGATCTGAATTTTTCGTTATTTGGATTTCCGGTCCGAGTTCATCCACTGTTCTTTTTGTTGCCAGTTCTGTTTGGGGCACGGGCAGGCGACGGCGTTACTGTCCTCGTTTTTGCGGTCGTGTTCTTTATCTCGATTCTCGTTCATGAACTGGGGCACGCTTTCGTCATGCGTTACTTTGGGCAGCCAGCACGCATCGTGCTCTACGCAATCGGAGGATTAGCAATTGCGGATTCAGGTAATCCATGGAGTTCGACACGACGGCGGTTTACTAGTAACCAACAAATTATGGTTTCATTTGCGGGTCCGTTTGCCGGATTTCTTTTGGCGATTGCATTTGCGTTGATCATTGTGGCGCTCCAAGGAAAGATTGCCATTATCACCAGCGGTATACTGCCGTCCTTTCACGTCGATTTCAGCGAGTCCAAAGCGATTACTTCTCCATATCTCGCTTCACTCTTGTATTTTGGCATGGTAATCAGCGTTTTTTTGAATGTGCTGAATCTCCTGCCCATTTATCCCTTAGATGGTGGGCAAATTGCCCGGGAACTCTTCATCCAGAATGACCACCGCGATGGGGAACGGAAGGCATTGATGCTCTCATTGCTCGTGGCCATCGGCGTGGGCCTGTTTGCACTGTTGCACGGGCAGCATTTTATCGGAATCTTCTTTGGCTTTCTGGCGTGGAACAATTATCAAATGTTAAATATGAGCGGGGGAGGCGGGGGCTATCGTCGCCCCTGGTGATCGGTGGTGGTTCTTTCCTCTTTCGAACGATCACCAATATAAAATTCACGATACAGACTAAACCAGAAGTCATCGTTAGCACACACCGCGAACGCACCATCTCTGCGTGGACCAGGTCGAACTGATTTCTAATTCGCCGCATCCGCATTCTTGGCGCACGATGTTTCCTACCAGAACCGTTCGTCGCGGCTTAGCCTACTGCGCCAACCACCACCGTTTCGCTGCGGACCTACTCGACCTTGGAATTACATGGCAAGAAACAAAATAACACGAATCTTCCTGCATGGAGTTTTATTATCTTGAGGTCGTCCATTTTGAAGCGCCGAATTGCCATGATCGCGTAGTCATCGCTGAGTCGCGCAACCGATCAAAATCGTTAACCGCATCATGTTTTTCAATTGATCCAACCTCGTTTTCAAAAAATTTTTGAAAATTTTTTTATTTTTTGATTGGTAATTGTTGATAACGTCAGTCAACAAAAATGGAAGTAACGCAACATTGAATCGAGTTGTTAATTTCAACGCGCTCGCGCGGACTGTTTTTCTCTGCAACATTGTTTTTTGTCCTCGCGACGTGTAACCGAAATGAATTGTCAGCAGGCGACGCGACGCACTAGTGCAAGAAGTCGCATGACTCTGGGACCCCAACGTCTATCACACCCAACCACCGTCTGATTCACACTCACCAACATAAGTAGTTGATAAATATGGACTTAAGCGCATGCACAGCGGATGAAAATTGGCATTTGAGACGTGTTTTTCGCAAATTGCAACAACAAATGGAGAGTTCGACCTATTGCTACGTAATCCATTGATGGATGAGACCGGACCCGAAGTTGATAACAAAAAATTATCAAATCGTTGCACTGAAATTAGGTTGCCATTTGGCGATGAACTTCCCGACGTGCGTGTATAACGAATTGAAGTGGACTGATGATGCTCGTGATTCAACCAAATCGATCTAAACATTTTTTCCGGAATTGTAAAAAGTCATGTTGAAAATTTCTCAGACTTTATTAAAACTTAGCGGAGTTGAAACGTTGAGTCGTTGCGAGTTGATTTTGAAAGATGTTTCATCTGACAAGCCGATCAACATGAAGCGACGAGCGCGAGTTCAACCGGGCAATAGGCCCGTAAACACCGGAATGGCGCAAGACCCATCAGTTGGGATTGATATTGTGTCTAACGGCTAGTGGTTTCTCTTCAGCAATGGCAATTGGACGCCATGCGGAAACTGCAAGTCAATTTTCCTTATGGAGGATAGTTCTGTGGCAAAGAAAGCAGCAAAAAAGGCAGCTCCTAAGAAGGCAGCTCCTAAGAAAGCCGCTCCAAAGAAGGCCGCCGCAAAGAAAAAGAAGTAGTCTGATCGACTTTTCTTAAAGCTTGCGGCTTTTTTTTGTTGGCAAGCTACAACAAGAAGGGGCTACAGTGCGTAGCCCTACTTTTTTGCGCTGACCTAATTTTGGAGCGTCTCAGGTTCAGCCGAATTTTGCGGCATCAACAGCTTCCTTCCCCGGTCGCGAGGTAACTTCACCCTGGATCGCCGCTCGGCGCTGGCTACTTCAAGATTGGAAGCTGGGGTCGCACTGGATTTGCAGCAGCGCGTTTCGCCAAAATCTCCGCTAAATTTTCCGCCAAGCGGTTCAGGTATGTCGCGACCTGCGGATCAGTGAAGTTAGCGATCGTGTCCCCCGTATCACCGCGTTCGCGAATGCCAATATTAATTGGTAATTCACCCAAAAACGGGAGAGACGCGTATTCGGCAAACTGTTTCACGCCACCGCTGCCAAAGATATCGTATTGCTTTCCGGTATCTGGACAAATAAAGGTACTCATATTCTCGACCAGACCCAACACCGGAATCTGCACTTTTTGGAACATTGCCACCGCTTTGATGGCGTCCAGCAAGGCCACACGTTGCGGAGTGCAGACCACGACTGCCCCAGTTAATGGAACCATTTGCGACAAGGATAGAGCAACATCTCCCGTTCCTGGAGGCATGTCAATGATTAGATAGTCGAGTGGTCCCCAATGCACGTCCCGAACGAATCGCGTCACCGCAGAATGCAACATCGGGCCGCGCCAGATTACCGCTTCTTCAGGTTGAACCAACAAGCCGATCGACATGACTGGCATGCCATCGAATTCAATCGGTTGGATCTTGTTATCGACGATCGGCGGTTGACCCTTTAGACCTAACAGCTGTGGCACGCTTGGCCCGTAGACATCGGCATCTAGTAGTCCCGTGCGGCAACCCGCTCGTTTCAAGGCGAGTGCGAGCGACGTTGCTACCGTACTCTTCCCGACTCCCCCTTTGCCAGAGCCAACCGCAATAACCGACTTGCACGTCAACCCAATCGTACCCAGTGGTTGCGGCGGACGCTCGAATGCCTTGATTGTCACAGCGACAACCAGCGATGGATCGACTTTCGCGACTTCGGATTTTACCTTTTCGATAAATTTCTCGCGCAATGGAGCGGAATGACTGGTCAACCCGATCACCAGCTCGACGCCATGCGACGAAAATGAAGTCGACAACAACTGGCCAGTCGCAGCTAGAGTTCGCCCCGTTTCTGGGTCTTGCAGCGACTTCAGTTTGTCCAATACATTTGCTTGTTGCTGTTCGTTCATCATCGACTCATTTAACGTTTCAGTTGATTTCGACTCACGGTATTTGGTACGAATTCGCACACCAAAAGAGCTGGCCAGCGTGTGTTTCTGGCAGGAATCAATGTGGAACTGCTTATTCCCATGGAAGAAGCTTCAGAAAATATTCCTGAAGTGTCAAGGGCTGCTGGGGGAGCGTGGCCTCGAATAAACGCAACGCGGCCAGCAGCTTGGGCAAGTCCGCATCACCCCAACTGCAAAATGTTGCTCCGCATGCGCGTAGTACCCGCTCAAATTCCACGCAATCAACTGGCTTATCCGACATTTCCAGGGTTTCGCCTTCGCGGTATCTTTGAACGTTTTTTGTCCTCGCGACATGAGAGACCGTCGCGATAAAGACTCGGGATCTGGGGTGGGCCAACCCTAAACACTGCAATTCAAAGATCTCCCTGAGTCGTCTCGCCATCGTGGGTTTATCGATCTCCAATATGGCGATTACGTACCCCACTTCATGAGCGTGAGCCGTCAATTGTTGAAGACTTTCGGCCCATCGTATTCGCCACGTTCGCTGCGCACGGAATTGCAGATTCAACCGGGACAACCAAAGTTTCTTCGTTTCAACTACAAAAATATTTAAGGTTTGGCCTTCAAGCGTCAGCTGGTCGGACGGCCACAGTTCATATTGGCCTCCCATGGACGGACTTGGATCATTCATCATTGATCCCCAACTGTGAAAGTCGCCGCAGCAAGCTACCACGACTAATGCCCAACAAACTAGCTGCTTGAGTCTTGTTACCTTTGGCTTGCTGCAATGCCCGTTCAATGATTTGTTTCTCAATCTCTATCAGGAAGCTCGTTAGCTCAATTTTTTCAATCGGTTTAACCGGATGTTCCCGCGCGGACTCTGCCTGCACCAGTCTCAACGGCAGATCGGCGCGAATAATGTTGGGACCACTGGACTTCAGGCAGGCTTCGGCAATGACTTGTTCTAATTCGGCGAGTTCTCCTGGCCAATGGTAATCCGTCAATAAATGAATGGCCGATTTGTTCACCCCACTCAGCTGTCTTCGGCCTGTCGCATTAGACTGTTCAATGACGAACTGAAGTAAGAGAGGTATATCTTCACGTCGCTTGGACAGAGGAGGAATTTCCACGACGAACGTCGAAAGTCGCATGGCCAACTCTAAATCAAAATCGCTTGTTCGAGCGAGATCCAAAAGCGACTGTTGCGCCGTAGCCAGGACACGGAAACGTTTATTCAACAAGCTGAAAAACTCTCGCAACTCTATTTGGGACGCGACCGACAAACGATCCGCTTCCAAAAGCAACATTGTGGGGAGGGCGGCTCCACCATCATCAGCAAACAAAGAGCGGATCGTTGTTTGTACCGTATCCGGATCGCACGTATCAGCATGAACGGGAATCAATAAGTCAGCGGTGGTCAGACACTTTTCGCCGACTACGTCATTCGCATATTGCAAGACTTCTGCCAGCCGACGCCGACCGCTGCCAACAGGCCCGACAATCAACACATCCCCTTGGGTTCTCTGCAGTTCCTGAACCTGTCTTCGAATCCGCTGTGAATAAGCAGAAGTTCCAATCAGTACCGCACACTCTCCAATGGAGAACATCTCCTTGGACATCAACTTGAGCGCGTCGTGCAAGTCGCTCGCATCCAACCGATTCAGCTCGCCCGCGGCAACTAAATTCGATCGATCGGAGGCGTTTGGTTCGACAACAACCAACACGTGAAGTTCATCATCCTGGCCAAGGATACTCGCTTGAGCGCGACGAAATTCCAGGTGGCCGCTCACGGCATCGCCTGCCATACCTCGGCTAACCCAAAACGCTTGTTCAGAACCGAAAAACACATCCGGTGGCGGAGCCAATTGAGCAGCAATCAGGTCGGTTTCCGACAAGGAACTCCCCGAAGTCCACATTTCCCCCATCGGCATTCCACCGTCGATGGTGCGGGGGTGCGCGTTCGCCGGAAGTCGGCTGTGAAAATTACATTGCCAGGTCGTCACGGATTCCATCGGATGACCAACCCAATCCGCCAGCGCCTTGTTGCAATACACGATGTTCCGATCTTTGTCCAGCAAATAACAAGGTTGTCGCGTTTGCTCAAAAACACGAAAGAGATTCGATTTGTTGGTACGACTCTTGGCCACAATGGATTATCAAGGGATTCGACAAACGGAGCGCAACCGTGTTAACGGAAACGCAATTTTCGGATAACGTCGAGGGCTTTTGACTCAAATATACTTGGCTGATGCCCCAGTTAAAAGAAAGAATTGGACGAAGTGTTCCAAAAACACACTCAATTAGGCCGGTTGAATGCTGTGCGACAAACTTCTGCCATGCGGCACGCCAGCACACCCACGCCTAAACTTGGGATCACGTAGAACCGCGCAAACAAACAGCGGTGTCATTTTTTAATTGCCATCTTTACTGCAATTCACAACCGCTCTGTTTGGACTTGCTATACGTCTCAAGAGTGTGATTCGGCTTGCGACGTTGGTCAGCGGGCAAGCTCCTAATCAGGATGATCAAGGCAGTACGATCTGCTGTGACCAAGGTCGGTTGTCGACATACCAGCGGACACATTGCTCAAGTCCGTCATCCAACGAGACTTGTGGTGACCAACCCAGCAACGAATTGGCCTTGGCGATATCGGCCCAAGTCGACTTGATATCGGCCTTATGAAATTCTCGATTTTCGATTTTGGCCGATTTGCCCAATAGGCGTTCCAGTTTTTCGATCACGAGATTCAACGTAATCGGTTGTTGCCCCCCGCCCAAGTTGACAATCTCGTAACCCAGCGGCCTAATTGCGGCAATGGTTCCACGCGCGATGTCATCGACAAACGTAAAGTCGCGTGATTGGGAACCATCACCAAACAACTCGATGGGCTGCCCTTCATCGATCCAGCGAATGAACCGGAAAATGCACATGTCTGGTCGCCCCGCAGGTCCGTAAACCGTAAAGTAGCGCACCACGGTGACGTCGATGTTGTAGAGGTAATGATAGGAATAAGCCATCGCCTCGGCCGCTTTTTTGGAAGCAGCGTAGGGGGAAATCGGCGTGTTGACGGGCAGCGATTCCACAAACGGCATCGGTTGCCCAGCATACAGGGACGAGGTCGACGCCAGAACATATTTGGTGACTCCACGCTGCCGCATTTCCTCCAAGAGATTCAAGCTGCCCAGTGCATTGGTCGTCATGTAAACGTGTGGATTGATCATGCTGTACCTCACGCCTGCCCGCGCGGCTAAGTTGATCACAGCCGCAAACGGATGCGAATCAAATATCCGCTTGATCCCATTTCGGTCCTCGATGTCCAATGCCTCAAACTGAAATCGCTTACCCGGTAAGGCCTGCAGTTGCTCTAACCGATGTTGTTTTAATGAGACGTCATAGTAGTCGTTAAGGTTGTCGACGCCTACGACCTCATCTCCCTGTTCTACCAGCATCGCTGCCACGCGGGAAGCAATAAAGCCAGCTACGCCGGTCACCAAATATTTGTTATTCATGTTGCGCTCGAAAATTTAACTATTGAAAAGTCGCCGAAATGCAGGGCAGGGGATCGTCGCGTCGGCGAACTGGAACGGGACCACACTGCGTACAACTACTGGTTTCATCATGTGGGTTTGATCAATTGGCCAGCTCTTCATGCAACTTGGCCAATTCATGTTCACCGAGACTGCGATGCGCCAAGCCCAAAGCAGCGTGCGTCTCTTTGCTGGTCGGTCGGGCGGCAATCACAAGATTCAAATCATTGATCGCCTCGTGCCATTTTTTGAGTTGAATCAGGATCATTCCCCGAGTCTCAAGAATTTCGATATTCCTGGGTTCCAACTCAACGGCCCGATTTGCGAAACCCAAGGCTTCGTCAGCTCGTTCCGGATTGTTGGTACTGATGACGTAGGCCAAATTATTGTACGCAATCGTGTTCGTGGACGATAGTTTTACGGCTTCGGTCAACAACCGCTCAGCGCGTTCCGGTTCATTGCGAGTTGCGGCGACAGTTCCCAGAAGTTCAAACATGGCAGTACAATTTCCCTCCAATGTCTCGGCGCGGCGCACCATGCGAATCATCGAACTATTCGGTAGCGCATGAGCTGCATTGGCGGCCAACCAGCCAGCCAGAAAATCGCGATTGGCGGCGCCAATTCGCCGAGCCGCTTCTTGTAGTATCAAGGCAGCACGATTGACGTCGGCTTCCCCACCTCGGTTCAAGTAAGCTTCCATTGAATCAATTTGAATCATGGCCCAAGGACGCATGGCAAATATGTTATCAGGGAAACGATCAAACCATAATCCGATCGCTTCCACCCAAGCATCTTTCTGACCCGAGCGAAATAGGAACTTGGTCCACAATGGATAAAAGGCTTCTTGGATTTCATCCAAAATCTTGGGATCGCGGCGAATCCATTGAGACATGAGCAGACTGTCGCGAATCGCTTCACGTTCGAAGCCGAGTTGTACAAACACCTCAAAACGCATCAAGTTGGCTGGCCAGAATCGGTGGGCGATCAAGTTGAGTTCTTCGATGGCTTCCTCGATCCGCTGTTGTTTCAATCGCACCATCGCAATCAGGAATCCAATTTCCGCGGGAAATTCCTGCGTCACGTACGATGGATCTTTCAGGGCTGTTTGCAGGTGTTGCAAATGCAAGTCAGCTCGGCGGACCGCTTCGGCTTCGGTTATATCTGGCACTCCCGTCAGGTACAGCTGGGCTGCCCAGAAATGCGCCGCGGCAAAACCGGGTCTGTCTAAGGGCGCTAATCTTTCGACCAATAGCAACGCTTCTGCGATTTTCTGTTCCCGCGCTAATTTTTCCACTTCGCGCAATCCCAACTGCTCAGCAGGAGAACCTAACTGTTGCAGTTTTTGCTGATACAAAAACGCTTGTTCAAATTGTCTTTGTGAAATTGCAAGTTCAATCGCCTGTCGATAACCGCGCAAAATTTCGCTGCGTTGAAAACTCGTTAACTGCCATACAATGATAGCGAAGATTCCAAGCAAAAAGAAAATCGGAATACCCCAAGTAAATACAGCGCGACGGCGTGTTTGAATGAATGCCAGAAAGAAGGCGGAAATCGCCAAGAAAGGATACCAGAGCCAATAGGTAGCTTTGGCTATTTTTCGAAATAGGGGGGTTGTGGCTACACGTGGCATCAAGCGAGTAAATGGCCACAGCAACCATCCGATCGTAGTTGAGAGTACACGCGTCACACGCCCAGCCCACGTGTCAGCTCGTGTGATCACTTCAATGAAGCTAGCGAACCTGTCTCCGAAAAATCTGAAGAACCGCTCAGATTTCTCAGTAGCCCACGTTAGGCAGTTCATAAATCCCCTCATAAGCATGAGGGGAATTCTCAGAATGTATTTGACTAATGCGAAGCCGCGCGAGTCTTCCTCTGGTTCATAAGACATATTGTGTCAACAACAGATAGGGTCAAAACGGCGCAAATCTTACTGATGAAATCAAAAAATTTACGGTCGAAGCAGGAAGCCAATTACAAACAGTACAATGTCAAATACTAAATCTTGCCTGCAAGATCCACTAGAATTCAACTTCTACATTGTATTATGGCCATGAATATTATTTATGGCGGAGCAGTGCGTGAATCATAAGTCGTCAATGCGATCATGGGTCATACTTCGCTTGGCAACCGAATGCGCGCACAGTTTCGGATTTTACAAGAATACAAAACAATCCCGGACGAAGGGATTGCTAAACGGCAATGTACCTTACAGACCATTTTTTCCTATTAACCATGTTATTGAACTGATTAATCGAAACCAGAACGATTAGAAACACCCGCACCCATTATTGCTCTGGAGTTCCAAATGCATGGTCTCTCGCCAATTCTTGGAACAACACGACAACAAGCTTTGAAATGAATCCATCTTATTCTAGATAAGCCACTACGAATTCTGGTCTCGTTGCTACTGTTGAGTCAATTTGACGTCTAAAGTAGTTGATTGTCGCATATCAGAATTCTCTCATTATATCCGAAAATTGATGAATTTCGATCAGCTGATCATTCAATCTACCCTGAAACATTTTGGGATTAATGATTGTCAATTCCAGCAACGTGCCTTCGGAATCGATCAACCACCACACCAATCAACTGGATGGCCACTTCTCGCTGTTCTCTCGTAAGCCTTTCCCTGCCTTTCGCAACGACTTGCACCTGGAAATAGTCAGCTTGCTCTTGGCGATCGCGACCTTTAGTAACGTGCGTTATGAAGTCGATAAACAAGCTTCCCCCACGCGGTCGATTAAAAATTTTGCCGTCAGAATAAAAAGCTGCATGCGTAACGAACTGGCTTGTATTTTCTTGAGGCCGAATGCACAAGAAACTATCGGCTTCCCAACCGCTGGCTTGGGTTCTCGCCCCCAGTCGGGGAATTGCGGTCTCATCCAGCTCCACGGGCAGTACAAAAAAGTTCTCTTCGCTAATTTTCCATCCTGCCCCAGTGTAACATTCTCTCAGGTCGTGCCAGTGGGGTCCAAACGGGAAATCAAGAGAGACCAAATATACAGGTCCTGAAGGGTCCTGATAGCTATATGCACAGGAATACTGGCCCCAAGCATCATACTTCTTACGGCTTTCGATCTGAAAATCAACCAATCGCAATTCAGTTCCGCGCGCAGGATCAAATTCACGATCCAATTGGATTGCCCGTGCCACAGCTGATCTAATTGCCGCCTGCAATTTGGCTTCGCTGGGAGCAACAAATAAGATCTGTGCCATTCCGGCCAATGCCAGAAGGCCAAGGACTGGCCAACCAACAGGTGATGCCACTCCCAAAAAGCTATTTCGTCTCGCAGCGTGGTGCGATTCTGGTACAAATTCAAATAGATCATCTCCTCCCCGATCATTGCCGTGAAGTTCTTCTACTTCGTTACCGGCTTCCTTTGTTCTCCGTGACGCAATAAACCAATTCCAGCACTTGATTAAGAGAACCCCTGTCTTTTTGGAAGTTGGGTCATTTTCACGCCATTCGATATCAATCGGTGATAACAACTCTTCCAAAAATCGATCAAAGACGAAAACCACAACGGCTGAAAGTGCAAACATTATCAAGGCTAGTCCAAAATGGGGCAGTCCTACAACCAAATCGATATGATACCAGGACCATGACATTGCAATCACGGCTAACCGCATGGAATTCATAAACACGGTCCATACGATACCAAAGGCAATGAGTATCAACCAATGGAACAAACTTCGCCGTTGAAATACGCAGTAAACTCCAATACAAGTAATGATGGAAACTAGACTGACGATTCCGGAGCAGGCTTGATCAACAAATAGGTCTCGATCTGGTAATTGAAAAATATTGCCACGCAATAAGTGCTTAATTCCAACTCCATCCAAAATATTGCTGGTAAAACTGCTGCTGAACAATTGCAATTTCGTCACGAACATGCGATCACGGTCCAACGGAGGGGGCACCAGCAAACAGGTCAACAACCAAATCCCCAACAATCCAGGAACCTGCCAATGTTGCCTAAGCGTTAACGCAAACGCCGCAGCAAAAAAGACAAATGCGATCATTGCTAGCCAAGGGCTATAAAAGAACATAGCCAACCCCAAATTCACGAAAGCAGACAATGTCGCAAACCAAGCCAAAAGCGTTACCAATTTGCTTCCGCGATCAACGGGTGTGGCGTTGTGCCATCGAATCACTAAGAAAAATCCGATCGCTGCAATTAGTAAGGGAAACGCTTGATACTCAGTCCGCGTCCACTGCCCACGAAAAAACGGAATGAGCAATGGCGCAAATCCCATGATTACGGCAGCCAGAACATAATACCAAGGGTTCTTGAACATGGAAAACTAATCGAACGAAGGGACAAGAATTTGCAGTTAGGAGTTATTAAGGATGAGACGAGCCGTGAATTTCATCGGTCGGCGAAAATATGAACGGTCTGTCGGACAAGCACTACAGCCTTTAACGTATATTGGAAGATAAATCTGATGAAAAAGAAAGCGAGTGACCGTTATGTCAACATAACGAGACAAACGGATGCGCCGTTGGATACTCGAATCGCCATGATCATTCATGGTCATTGACTCACCGTATCCGGCCACAGGCCAGTGATTTTCGATTCTCACAATCTCGCTAATCTTCATGGTCAATTATTAACTTGCAATCCGTAGTTAACTTCTATTTAACATCTGTCCGACTACTCGATCCAAGTCGACTTCTTTCAAGTTACTTCCGCTTGGCAAGCACAGACCGAGTTCAAATATCTGATCGCTGACTCCGCGCCCGCGATAGCGGCAATGCGCAAAAATCGGTTGCTGGTGCATGGGCTTCCAAGCGGGGCGCGATTCAATCTGGTCGCACTCCAATCGCCGACGAATCGTCTCCCGATCACAGCCAAATTTTGCTGGATCAACTAAGATAACGCTCAGCCAACGCGTCGACCTTCCCCCGGGAATTTCGGGCATGAACGTGATGCCCGCGCAATCCCCCAGTAATTCCACGTACCGATCAAAATTGGCCCGCCGCCGCCGTACGTGTTCATCGAGGACCTCTAGCTGCCCACGCCCTACAGCGGCCAACAGGTTGCTTAATCGATAATTATAGCCAACTTGCGAATGCTCGTAATGCGGAGCCGCGTCACGTGCCTGAGTGGCCAGAAATCGAGCGCGGGCAACGGCCTCGGCATCATGGCTGACGAGCATCCCGCCGCCGCTCGTGGTGATGATCTTGTTGCCATTGAACGAAAAACACCCCATCAAACCGAAGGAACCGGCGGGTCGATCATTGAAGGTCGCCCCCAGAGCCTCGGCCGCGTCCTCGATTAATGGTACTTCCAATTCACGGCAGATCTCGCCTATCGCAGTGTAATCGCAACATTGTCCCAGGACATCGACGGTCAACACGGCCGCCGGACGACGCCCCGCACGACGCATTTCGACCAGTTCGTCGCGCAACAAGTTCGGGTCCATATTCCAGCTGGACCAATCGCTGTCAATAAAAACGGGCTGGGCACCTAGATAAGTAATCGCATTAGCGGTGGCGGCAAACGTAAACGACGACGTGATCACGTCGTCCCCTGCTTGGACTCCAGCAATCTGCAGCGCCAAATGCAGGGCTGCCGTGCCGCTGCTCAAAGCCGCCGCATGTCCCGGACCGATCCGCGCGGCAAATTCTCGTTCAAACGCATCGACATGCGGCCCTAACGGCGCGATCCAATTCGAATCAAACGCCTCCAGCAACAACTCACGCTCACGACCCAGCATGCACGGCGGTGAAAGATATATCCGAGCCATAGTTGTTGTCGCTTAGCTGAGGTTGACGCTAGTGAAATGAAAGATTTGTCAAGTTTATCGCAAGGAAAAGTTCACATTCAAAACACGCTCGGCTGCCGTCAGCAAAACGTGAAGTTTTTCATAAATTCGTTTTGATCCAGAGCGAACAGAAGTTGGGCACAAATCGTGTGTCTGCTCAGCGAACTTATCACATCCAACTTGGACAAGCTGACGCTACGATGGATCAACCCAGTTACAACACCTTTGTGTCAGAATATCAGCAAAGTCGAGTTGAAATCTCTCAATTCCATAGGGTTCTTTGGTATCCTGGTCCAACTTGAATTCACAATTCAACGGTAGTGTTATGGATCTGTTCTG
Organism: uncultured Planctomycetaceae bacterium; assembly: GCA_937862885.1. GTDB lineage: Bacteria > Planctomycetota > Planctomycetia > Pirellulales > Pirellulaceae > CALMEE01. The sequence continues at coordinate 1,946 of CALMEE010000034.1, read as the reverse complement.
TACTCTCGCTCCTAGTGAATTTGTCGATCTAGCTGGTATTTGTTCGAAAGGTTCCAATTTCTGTTGCCGTTCCCCGCGTGCTCACTGCTAGAAAGTTGGCTGCCCATTAGCTAACGTAGCGAAGACCTGTGCGTGACTACTCCAGAATAAACCATTATCTCATTAAATTTCACGATTTCTTAACAGTTAAACCGGAATTTGAGAATAAGAAGAAAGTGCTTTTAATAAAAATGCTAGAATCTCAAGGCGCAGAGTGTATCGAGTTCCGTACGCAAAGTCGTTTCTTCCAATTTGCGCGTTCTCAATAAAATAAACCATTGCTCACTAAAATCTGGGCATTTGCGATTGGCCTCCAAAAGAAAAAGTGTAACCGGCATAGGTCTAACGATTCAATCTCAATACTAGTAAATAACTCACCACAGGAATCGCTGATTCGGTAAATACATGGGCAAGACCATAATTGCTGAACGAGCAACCGCGAAGCACAAACGACCAAACACCGTAGTCACGCACCAAACACGGGAATCCTACGCCCCGCTTCGCCGTACGGAAACAATACGGCGTTTTGGCACATCTTCCTTCACGTAAGTCAGCGCGTCAATTTTGGCTTCATCTCCGATCTGCGTTCCTTGAAAAATGAACGCGTTGGACCCGACTAGTACTCCTTCACCCAAGCACACGTTGCCGCTGATGCGCGCTCCAGGCAACACAGCACAATGTCGACCAAGTTGAGCATCATGCCCCACGCTCGCACCGAAATGGATAATGGAATGGTCGCCAATGACAGCATTAATGCCAATGGATGCTTGAGGAGCCACAAAACACCCAGGACTGATTTGCGCCGATGGCGCAATGTAGGCTTGGGGATGAATGAGTTTCCACGGCTCAAGACTCAGCTGTTGACATGCTTTTTCAATTCGTCTGCGGATCTGCATGTCGATCAAGCCGATGAGATACCGGATCTCGATTTGGGCTGATTTCAAGTCTCGACAATAATTTTCAAAGCCAACCAAGTTTGCGTCGACCACACAGGTTTGAATCCTGTCAAACTGATGACCACAAACTTCGTCAGCTACCGCCTTCATCTCGGCTGCTGTTCGATCTCCAAAAATTATCAACTGCATGCGAAATCACTCCACTAAATAAGTAGTTTCGAACAAGCTACCCAGGCAGGCGACAAGCATCTTGTTGCGCTTGGCCAGTTACGAATGGCGAGCACGATTATAACCAACATTCCCATTCGTGATCCACGCAGATCATGTTATAACCGTCAACCTTGTACATTGACGTTTTGCCCAGTCATCGAGCGGCTTTTTTCGCTCAACAGGAATTCGACCATTTCCGCAATGCACCGCGGATCGGTCGGTTTTTTTAAGGCGGTTCGCTGGTAGATCTTGTTGCGCTGTTCTTCGCTTAGGTCTCGCGACATGTCTGTCTCCATGAAGCCTGGTACCACACAGTTTGAGCGAATACCGCGACTCCCCCATTCACGGGCAACGCCGCGCGAAAAAGCTTCTAAGGCACCTTTTGTTGCACCGTACATGGACAAGCCTTTGAACCCAGTATGCGCGGCGACGGACGAAACGTGCACCAACGAACCAGCACATCCATGCAACAACATGCGTCGGACAACAAGTTTCGTCAACAATTGGGGGGCGTGCACGTTGATACGGAACATGCTCTCCAATCGTTGCAAATCCAGATTCGTCAACAAGTCATCGTAGGCGATCGCCGCATTATTCACCAAGCCCGTCACAGGCATATCGTCCGGAAACCATTCATGGCGAAATTGCTCATCGATCAGCTCGATTTGCTGCAAGTCGAATGCAAACAAGCGTAACCGCGCGGCGTGATCCTGCACTAGTTGCCTTAATTCGTTGCTCAGTGTTCGCTGCACCGCCGTCACCAGCCAGCCTGCCGCCAAGAGCCGCTCGACGATCACCAAG
>CALMEE010000033.1 GCA_937862885.1 uncultured Planctomycetaceae bacterium | reverse complement strand
AAGGTTAGGTGTAATCCATTTCACCCTAATGACACAATATTTCTTACAGGGCCGCATATTTGGGACGTTTCGCGACAATCGTTGTTGCTAACCCTCGATCATGGCGGCCCAACCGCCGCGCACCAATTGGCTTGGCATCCGCAGCGACCTTTGATCGCGATCAGTCGCCGCGACCAGCCCACGGTTTGGTGGGATTTGGAAAAGCAACGTCGATTGGCGACTGTTCTACCAGCAGGTGACTACGGTATGGCCTTTGCGCCCGAAGGAAAGGCATTGTATTTGTGCACCAGATCCGGCGGAGTACGCGTCGTCGATGTCGGTGCATTGGGCAAGGTTTTGCAAAAAAGTGACGCGGAACACTCCAACAACACAACTGGGCTCTGGGTTGATTTGTCAGATATACTTGTGCCTGGTGGCCACGAGGGCCTGATATGGGGAGCAGCCATCTGTCCCGATGGGCGGGTTTTAGCGACGGCAGGGCATGACGGTACCATTAAATTGTGGGATGCAGAGACGCTGTCTCTATTGGAAACCAGAGAATTTGGTGGCGATGTCGCTTGGTGCACTGCGTTTAGCCCAGATGGTCGCTGGTTGGCGGCCGGATCGTCCCTGGCACCGAATCAACTCGGGCAATCCATTGGTCGCGTTCACGTTTGGAATCGCGAACGCAATCAATTGGCGGCAATCCTTGAGGCCCATCGGCGTCTCGTAGTATCAATCGCATTCCATCCGCATTTGCCCTGGATGGTCACCAGTGGGTTGGACGGTGAAGTTTGGTTGTGGCGATTGGAAGAACCGATTGTTGGTAAGCGGTTGGGTGCTTTTGACGCAACGATTCCCAAATTGGCATTCCATCCAAGCGGACAGTTTCTTGTGGGCTCGAGTCGCAATCATCAATTGGCGGTCTGGACACTTAACGACTTGCTGAACATGTGGGCGGATTCGGATTTGACCTCAACAACGATTCAGGATCGTTCTCAAGCTGTTGAACCCGCATGGTTACATGGACACAAGGAGTCGGTTTGGGCAGTAGCGTTCAGCGCAGATGGAAAGTTGATGGCTTCCGGCGGAGAATTAGGAACGATTATTTTATGGGATTGCAACAGTTGGCAACCGGTCGCCGAATTACGACAGGTCGCTGAACGCATTCGGTCCTTAGCGTTTTCACCCAACACGACTTGGTTGGCGGTTGGGACGTATCCGGCCAAAGGTCCGCTGATACACTTGGATCGCCTGCGGCAGGAATTGAGAAAAATCGGTCTCGACTGGTTCGATTCTGTTCCCGGAACAAGATGAACCAATCTAGGGTCTCGTTTACGAATACAAATCAACCAATGGCTTGAAAGTTGTTTGGCTTTGTGTTTTCAAATCTATAAGAAAGCAAGCGTCAAACAGAATTATCGGCCGCACTCGCTGGCGTCGCACTCGCCGAAAGATGACGCGAACGGTCGCAAGTCGTCGCAAGAGGCGAATGACCTAACCGGACAACCCAAGGCGGGGGCACTAAGCCGGGTGATCCCTCGATTGACCAAGTTTTGCTGTGCGACTTCGCTTTAGTCCATGGCCGACTGCGAGGATTACAAATGCAATCATCGCTACGATTCCAGCCATGCCAATCCATGGCCAGAGCAAAACGCGTTGCGGCGCCACCAATAGAGCTATCTGACCTTGCTGACTCTCTGTTGATAGTTCGATGATCGGATCGAAAGACCACGCGCGGAATTCGTCGACAACAATCCAGCCACGTCCGGTTTTCGCGGCAGTGTCAAGTAGTGGCTGATCGATCAAGTGACCCTGGATTGCTACGAGTGGACCAGTTTGAGAAAACGGCTCAGCCAGAACCGCCTTGATGCGTAATGAACCGTCTGAGTTTTGCATTGAATCGATCAACCCGTTCACACCTGCCGCCAATTTGGCATTTTCGAACTTAGCATAGTGCTGATCCCAGGAAAGCGTGAACTGGAACGCTCCAAGTCCGGTTCCCTGTTCTATGTGAATCATCACTTCTACGGTTTCGCCCGCAATACCTTCCACATTCGGTGCGCGTAAGAGAACAGTTTGATTCTGCGCTTCCGTAAGTCGTGAGAACGCCAACGAGGCAAGGATGATGGCACTTATGGCGACTACCTTCTGAGCGTCAAGTTGTGTCGTGTATTCCATCGGGATAGCAAACGGTTTTCAAGGAGAATCGGTAATCAGCGAGCTTGTTGTAGAATGATGCGTGCATCGCTGGACGTGACTTGGTTGTCGCGATCCATGTCCATCGATAAGCGCGGGTCGACCAGTCCCACCGACATCTTCAGCGCACACAACGCGTCGGCAGCAGTAAGATTTCCGTCTCCGTCGCAGTCACCGAGAACACCTCCTCCAGGCCCAGCAATTCGAATTTCCCCCACCACCTCGGCAATCGGCAGGTTGCTTCCGTCAGCTGAGGCAACGGTGGTGACTTTCGGTGATAACGTTGTGACGTCTCCAGGGGTGCCGACAGCACGGAACGGAATGGTAACCAGGATGCCAGTGCGTTGCAAACCTTGTGTCCCCGCGATGCCAACACGGACTTTCCCGATCTCCCGCGCGTTTGCCTGAAGCAACGCGCCTTGTAGGATATTGCCTTGGATGGCTGCTCCTTCGACAATGGCAACACGTGGATCAAAGGTTACGTCAAAATTCAAGTTAGCCATCCCGCCCGGATCGCGAATGAAAATCGGCAAATGCACGATCTGACCTTGTTCAACCAATCGGCGATCGGCGATGAGTGCCCGACCCGGTGTTCCAGTTGCTGGTAAGCCATTAGCATCTCGTTCGCCAACTCCACTGCCACCGGTCGTGCTAGGTCTGGTGGACGAATTGGTTGTGTCGCTTGCCGTTGAATCCGTCGCACCAGAATTGGTCGGGCCTGTAGGCAATGATCGAGAATCAGATGTTCTGCCGGTTCCGGAATCGGTAGGAGCTGTCGGTTCAGTCCCTCCGCCAGTTGGCCGAAGTGTCGTGTTCGAATCGGTTGCAGTTTGATTGTCTGCAAGGTCGCTGCGCCCAATCGAGTCAGGGTCACGACCAGGGCGTGGGGCGTCGACGATGACATTGCGCCTGGGTGGAATCGACTCCCCCTCACGCACTGCGCGGAACACGTACAGAATCTGCCAATAGTCTGGAATGTTGGTTTGCGAAGAAAATGAAGCGCCAACGTACACGTAATCTTTCTGACCCATCTGCTTTGTGAACGTTACTTGAACCTCCTCTGCGGTAGGCTGGCGAGTGGATCGATTGGCGGGACTTGCATCGGCAAAGACATTGACAACGCCCTCGGTTCCTTGCGGATACATTGCTTCGAGGATGCTACGCTTCAATGCGCTTTCCGGTAACGTACCCATCACTTTCGTTTTTCCACCACCGAAGAGGACGTTGATGGTGATCCAATCGGGGCATTCTCCCGATACGTGGCGAGAGCTGCCTTTCATTGATATTCCAAATCCCTCACCCGGCTTGACAACGTAAATGTCACGGTCGAACGACCATGCGAATTCGTATTCCTTTACGCAGGGGACCGCCTTACCGTAATTGTGCTCGCGGCGGAAACGGACCAAACCGCCATCCAAGTCAGCAATGGCGTGGCTTACCCCTTCATTCCCAGTGGGGATTGGTAGTCGCGACGGGCTACTAACAATTTTCTCCAGTACAAATGCAGTGACCGCCGGTTTTTCCTGTCCCGTTACAAGGACTTCCCGTGTGCTAGTGAAAAACAGGCATACAACAAGCGTCGTCCAGAAAAAGCGAGTCATCGAGTTATCCCATGTTCGTCAAATGTTTTCTCAGTTATGCCAAATCAATCAATCGTTGGTCTTTCGAGCGCGGATCGAGCGAATTGTATTTTCACGTAAATCATCTTCCCTGAACTAGGTAAACAAAGGGCCCAAGGACATGACATCGAATTTGCAAAATTCCCAGAAAAAATTTTGTCCCCAAAAAGGCCTTGGTTTCGAAAGCGATTTAGGTTTCGAAAGGGATTCGGGCGAGTTGCAATGGAGGTGGTAGAGGGCAGCTGGATTTGTTGTCGGCCAAACCGATGAACCCGACCCTCCGGTAATGCTTAAAGAATGGAGACCAAGCCAAGTAGTTCGTCGATACACCTCGCGCATGCCAAGCGGACTCGAACTCGATATGCCGAATCAGGACTCTGGACGTGAGTTAAGGAGCAGTGAGCGTGGCCGTGAATTCGATTTCCAGCTTGGTCAGGATTAGATGGCGAGTCCTAACTGCCAGCCTTAACGCTCAAGCAACGGCTCGGATCGATAGAAAGCGGGAACACGGATTCGCTGACAGACGCCATGTTGCGATGCAACGTGGGTAGACTGGCAAGCCCATGTTCGGGATCCAATCCGAGGTTCCCTTATGAGTTCCTGTCTCTCCAACAGAACTTGGAGTGCTTCTTTCTTATTTGGACTCCAACGACGTGGGGTCCTCGACGAATCTCGGAAGGTCGTACACGAGGTGTTTGGGCTCTCCCTCTACCTTCGAAACCATGTCGTCAGACGTATCGAAAATGCCGTCTGGGCCAGCGCTGCGAATCAAGGCGTGCTTTTCCGATGGTTCATAGCGCAATTCGTTTTTCCAAGCGTCGATATATTGGATTGCCAAGACGTTCCCTTCAACGCCATCTGGCAATTCGCCATCATGCAACTCTCGATACTTGAGCAGTTCCGCCACGGCGGATTCGATCACAGTATTTGTCTCTGCGATTTGTACTTTCACAACGCGTTGCCGCATTGATTGTACTTGTGCCATGCGATGTTGCTGATGCTCGCGAACGCCAAAGATAATCATCATGCCGAGGATAGCTGTGCCGATGGCAGAAAACAATGCGCCAGTAACCGCAAAGCCTCGTCGCGGGCGACGCAAACCTCGCACGCTGAATATCAGGGCGAGCGGCGCCAGCAAAAAGGCCGTGAACGGACTGGCCAGAGATAACAAAAACCCAGTGAATCCAGACCAATTAAATGGAGTGCGTTGTCGAACCATTACGGGGCTGACTTGATAATATGGTCGAGCTTGCCCGCGGTTGACGGGAACATAATACACGGGCGGTTGGCTGGCTTGGTCAAAGCCAATATAGATCGGGGGTTCTCCCCCTTTATTTGGTTTTCGCTGATTGAACGGCACGTGGTAGGGCATGAAATTCTCCAAGAATAAAGCACTCAACTACTGATTCGGAAGCCGCCGCAAAAGCTTGGCAAGTCGACTCAAAAATCGACGAAAAAAATGGCATAGCGGTTGAATTCCCGTGTCTGCCAGCAAAAACCGCCATTTCTGACCTTTTGCCCGGTAGTTTTCGCTGTTTTCAAGCTCGAATGACCGGTGGTCCGCTGACTGGGTCGGCGAGCCCTCGTCTTCGCGCGCCCTCTCGTAGTTTTTGAAACTGTGTACAAAAGTTGATTGTTCAACTTGATAGCTCGCCCCCCAGTGGGCACGCGTCAAATCTTATCCAATATTGCGAAAAGTTTAACGTTTTTTTGCCGATGGCTACTTGAGCATAGTTTTTAGGCATAGTCTAACCCGTTACAATTTGGTCCTTATCAGCTAGTTGAAAACCACTTGATCTCGAGCCAGTATCGAGGTGAAAAAATTCCTGCAACATCAAGGTGTTGCCATTATCAAGGGCCAAACGTTACTCGGAGAATATTACCGTGAGTGAAAAGCAATATTGGGGATCAAGGATTGGAGTTGTTCTGGCTGTAGCTGGCTCCGCAGTTGGTCTAGGTAACTTTTTGAGGTTTCCCGGACAGGCTGCACAAAACGGCGCCGGCGCGTTCATGATTCCCTATTTTATTGCTCTGCTTGTTGTGGGGATTCCGCTGGCCTGGGCCGAATGGTCGATGGGCCGCTATGCGGGAACGCGAGGTTTCCATTCGACGCCCGGGATATTCGCCGCGTTGTGCCGCAAAAAATATGGTGCCTTGCTCGGCGTATTTGCGTTGCTGATTCCGTTCATGGTCTACACGTATTACGTAATCATCGAGGCTTGGTGTCTAGGTTACGCGTTTCAGTACCTGACGGGTGGTCTAGCCAAAGACCCAGCGCAAGCTAATCAGTTCAGCGAGTTTTTCGGTAAGTTTACAGGGGGAAGTGGCGTCGGCGCTGCCCTCGATACTTCATCGACTCCCCTTCTATACTTTGTGGTTTTCACGTTTTTCTTGAACTTTTCGTTAATCATCTTGGGACTCAACAAGGGAATTGAAATCGTATGCAAGATCGCAATGCCTTTGATGATCTTCTGTGCTGTTTGCGTGTTGATACGCGTTTTGACGTTAGGTTCGAACCCTGAATGGGCAGGCGAATCGGTGGCTAAAGGTCTTAATTTTATGTGGGAACCGGATTTCAATAAACTCTTGGTTCCGCAAACATGGTTGGCGGCAGCTGGGCAGATCTTTTTTAGCCTCTCGGTGGGGTTTGGCGTCATTGTGAACTACGCAAGTTACCTACGGCGCAAGGAGGATATCGCGCTCAGCGGACTGACTTCCAGCACCACCAATGAGTTTTTTGAAGTATGTTTAGGTGGGTTGATTACGCTGCCAGCAGCCTTCATATTCTTGGGCGCGGCCGCTGGTTCTTTTGGAACATTTGGCATGGGCTTCATTGCGTTGCCAGACGTATTCGCATTGATGCCGGGCGGCAGATTTTTTGGATTTCTCTGGTACTTCATGTTGTTCTTAGCGGCATTAACCAGCAGCATCTCGATGCTGCAACCGGTAAGCGCCTTTATCCAGGAAGGCTTGGGTGTTAACCGCCTAACTGCTGCTACTGTTTTGGCTGTGATGGCGGGTTTTGGTTGTGCGTTCACGATGTACTACACAACCGATGCCATGGCGATGGATACGATTGACTTTTGGTGCGGCACATTCCTGATCGTCGTGCTGGCGTTGGGACAATCGCTCGTTTACGGCTGGGTTTTCGGGATTGAGCGGGGGCATGCAGAATTGCAGCGCGGCGCGCTGATCCCAGTTCCGAAGTTTGTTTCCTACATGTTGAAATATGTGACCCCAGTGTTCTTAATCGCGATTTTGGCAGGAACCGTGTTTTCAGGCGGAAGTTACTACGATCGGTTATTGCGAACGCACGACATTGTCGCTCCCAGCGCAGCGAATATATCTTCGATGGACCATATCAAGAATAAGACCATCGGAATTGTCAACAGTGTTAAACTTAATGAGTTCGACGATCTGGAGAATGGAATTGTGGTGCGCGACTTCAGCACATTTGAAGAAGCGATGTCGGCATTGCGGGAATCGCATGTCGAGGCTCTCTATGCGTCGCGGGCTGACATTTTGAAGGAAACAGATGGCGCTAGAGACAGCGAATTCGTGTTGATGAATTACGAGCTGGACAGCATTGCGCGTCGCGCTGTGGTTATGATTCTCGGCGCGATAGCAATTTTGCTGATAATGATCTGCATTGCAGTTTATCGGTGGAGCCGAATGGGCAAATTCGCAGCATTTGATAAGCCCATCGATTGAGGAACGCAATGAACGAGCTGGCTGCGCAATGTCGTTACGAGCCAGGTCGAGCGGTGGTTTTCTCACTGCCGAGAAATCAAGCATTACAAATGAGGGCAAAGTTGGCGTGACGCAACTACCAAAGCTGGTTATGCCGAATACTCACAACTGGAACCTGCCTTGGGTTTGGTAAAACGCAAAATCCTTTTTCAATAACTGAAACTATGACGACTTCTGCAATAATTGTTATGGCTGTTTCCGTCAGCACAATATGTCTTGTATTCGCCTTTTGCCTTTACAAAGTGCTAACGAATCCTATGGTCGAAGAGGACTAAAGGCACTTTGTTGTCGTTGCGATCACGGGCTGCCGTTCTGTCCCCACGGAATGTGCGGCGAGTGTCGTGAATCAATATGCATCTGTGGAATTGTCCACGAAGCCGTCGGGGATCCATTTGTATCCACGCGAGCGAGCAGCGTCACGCTGTCACATCCACTTTGGTCCGCCTACGCAATTTGTTAAAATTACGGTCTCAATTGTAATGCGGTGTAACACGCGAGGAGCCCGAAAATTCCCCTGGAATGATGGGTTATTTTGGGTGGGAATTACGATGTGTTGCTGTGGAAAAGGTCGTTTGGCTATATGAATGTTCAGCATTAGTTCTGAGCGTGGATAACAATTCTTGATTGGGAAGTAATTAAATGACAAAGCAATTAGGTGAGCTTGTGGTCGCGGACTACATGACTGCGGAGGTCATTACGGTTGAAGATACCGAACGTTTGACGAATGCCATTCGAAAGATGAATGTCCATAAACTTTCGGCTGTTCCGGTCGTCGATCAGCAGGGCCGAATTGTAGGAATTTTGTCATCTTCGGATTTGATCGAGATGGTGCATGAAATCCAATCCGACCTTGGATCTTTAGCCCACGTTTCTGCGAACACGCAAGAATTGCTGTTGCAGCTTTTGGTCAATCAAGGGGACTCAACGCTGGTGCGCGATGCGATGACAACTCCCGTCGAGACCGCACTAGCGACGACAAATATCGTTGTGGCCGCGCGGAGACTCGTTGATCGTCGCTACCACCACTTGCCAGTTGTCGACGATGCTAACCAACCTGTTGGGATTATTTCGTCGATGGATTTTGTCCGTGCCATCGCCGATTACGGTGCATTGCTCGCAGGGTGATTCGTTCCTCCCCCAGCCCCAAAGTCGGTCGGTGGAAGCGTTGAACTACCCATGGCAATCGATTGTAGGAAGGTGATGACCTTGTCCAGCAAATTCCTGACCTTGGCATGCTGGGTGTGGATCTGTGTAGTTCGATCCATCAATTCTGCAATAATGAGTCGCATCTGTTTGTGCGGGTCGGCAGGATGCTCAGCGTCCTCCGGCAGCGCGGGATCAACTAGGTCAGTCAAATCGCTGAGCAGACTCCCGATAGCGTCAACAGTTTGATCGTCCACTTGATCCCGGAATCTTCGATCGGAGTCGATCAGCGATAATTCATCGTGGAATTCGCGGAGTCGCGATAAAATTGCAGTCTTTGATTGAGCTAAATCCATCACATCCTCCCTCCGAGGATTACTGCGTCTTTACTCCCGTTGAGGTCAACTGGGTATGCCAGAACGGATCAACCTATCCCTACCCAAATACATCACTCAAGTATCCTGATAATCGAAAGCAATAAGCATTGCTGTTTATTGCTTTCGATGGCTAGGTGAACGTGGATTACCGCAATACTAAAACAGGACAGGGCGCACCGCGAACAATTCGTTCCGCGACACTGCCTAACAAGAAGCGAGAAATACCAGACCGGCCGTGAGAAGGCATAATTACCAACCCCGCACCGACTTCTTTGGCGTAGTCACAAACTCGGCTCCCCGGTTCTCCAAACAAGGTCACGAAATCAATCCCCTCCAAACGGCTATCTTCTTTCGACTGTTTGCGAAATTCTTCCTCAACGCGCGACCGGACTTCGTCGTTACTGATCGTATCCCAGACGATTCCGTATTCGTAAGCTGAGGGAAGTTGCGTCACGTGCACAACACGTACCTGCTTACGATCTTCAACCATATCAATGGCTGCGACCAACGCTTTAAGGGACAGTTCGGAAAAATCCCAAGGAACGATCACTGGCTGACTAAAATCTCGCAACTTCATAATGCTACCTTTCGTCTAAATCATGATTTTCGGATTTCGAAACCGTTGCCCGCGCGACCGATGACTTAACCACATCGTCAAACAAGATTCTCCGCGGAGGCGTTTCCAAATCGTCGAGTTGGCCACTGCGCACTTGCCAGATGAAGCAAATGACAAACGCGAATGAAATCAACAAGGCGACAGGCAATGCTACATAGATCACGCTCATATCGTATTTCCATACAAGGTTGTATTGCAGCAACTCCTGCTGCTGAAATTCAAGGCTGATCTCGGCCCGTTCCTCGACGACCAAATAACTGCACAAATCGTGCCGAAACAGCAACGAAGATCAGCAATGGTAACATCGCCGCGTCCACATTGCGCTACGTCCATTTCAGTCAACGATGCGTGTGCTAATTCGCTCATGATGACACATTCTGGAGAGGATCGCAACCATCCCCGTCGTCAGTAAACCCTTCGTGGTTCGCTACACTCCCACGCAACGAGATGCCGATTACGGTCAGAGAACTTATAGGCATCAAGATAGCGGCCAGCAACGGTTCCATGTAACCTGTCATCGAGAGGATGACGCCGATCAGGTTATACGTCAACGAGATAATAAATGTTGTTATGATCGTGCGACAAGTCTTGCGGCTCGACTCGATCAAATCGACGATCGCCCCTAAGCCTGGTTTGCCGATATATACTGGAGCCGCTGACAAGCTCACCTCAGCTCCTTCATGGACGGCGATGCCGACGGTCGCTGCCGCCAGCGCAGCACTATCGTTGATGCCGTCACCAACCATGACAACTGTCTGGAATGCGCTATTCGATTGATTGATGACATCAAGTTTCTGTTCGGGCGATAGGCCGCCGAATGCCTGAGTGGGTTCAATTGCTACGGAGCGGGATACTTGGTCGACTATGTGTTGGTGATCTCCTGAGAGGATGCCGACCTGCCAACCCTGCGACTTCAATCGATCAATGGTCTGTTTGGCGTCGCCTCGAATCCGATCACCCAAGCCAACGACGGCCGCGAGACGGTCATCGACGGCAATGAAGCACGGTGACAAGTGGTCGCGCAACATCTGGTCAGCTGCGCGCTCGTGGCGCTCCAACAATTTGATGCCTTGCGCTAGCATCAGTTGCCGATTGCCGATGACCAAGCGGCTGTCGCCAACTCGTCCGCAGATGCCTCCACTTTGGAGAAACGTCTGTTGCACGTCACCGCGTGGCTGTTCATGAGCGGGCACCAAGTTATTGAATGCCAAGGCGATTGGATGGGAGAATCTTGATTCGATGGCGGCTACTTGTGGGATAACACTTTGCTCACCAAACCATTTCACAACTTGCAAATGCCCTTCAGTAATTGTCCCGGTCTTATCAAGCCAGATCATTCCTGCGCGATTTAGTCTTTGGACGACGTCTCCTGATTTGACAAGAATCCTGCGCCGAGCCAAACGACCGAGCGTCACTGAGATGGCCAACGGTGTGGCCATCGCCAATGCACATGGACAAGTGACCACCAGCAGTGCCACCATGTGGTCGACGGCGGAAGCTGGATCGATTCGCATCCAAATTGCTAGTGTGACGAACGAAAGCGCGATCACGATCATCACAAAGTAGCCGCCAATTCGATTGGCCCACTCGACAATCGGTGGCCGAGTCGCCGATGCCTCGTCAACCATTTGCGCTAGGCGGCTGAGTCGAGTATTGTTGCCAATTTCGCTGGCGGTGACGACGAAATGCCCGCTTAGGTTCTTCGTGCCGGCGGCGACAAGGTCCCCTTTGTACTTGGTAACCGGTTGAGATTCACCAGACAGAATCATTTCATCCACATGCGATTCACCGTCAATGACAATGCCATCCACGGGCAACAAATCTCCTGGGCGAATCTCAATCAAATCACCGCGCAGCAGTGACTCTACGGAAACCTCAATTGGCACGCCATTCACCAATTTGCGGGCCCGTGATGGCGTCAGGCGGTATAACATCTCAACCGCGTCACTTGCCCGATTCTGTTGCCGAAATCGAATCCAACGCCCAATCAGCAGTAAAAAAACCAAAATGGAAAGCGAGTCAAAATAGATTTCACCTACCCCGGTAATTGTATTGATCACGCCAACCGCTCCACCTACGGCTAACGCCAATGCGATGGGCAGATCCATGTGAGGTGTTCGCGTGCGCAAGGCGATGAGGGCGCTGTGGAAGAATACAATGCCAGGACCCAATAAAGAGATCAGGCCAACCAAACAACTCGCCACTCGCAAAAGTGTTACGATATCAGCGGTCATGTAGCTGAACATTCCAAGGTACAAAGAAATGGCAATCAGCATGTTGTTGCCAGCGGCTGCTCCGGCGACACCAATACGGATCAAATGTCCCCGATTTGCGCGCTGCCGCTCCGCTTGACGGTTCATGGCATGTACGGGCCGTGGGGAGTAGCCTAAGCGTTGCAACATGAGACCGATGGCGGAGAGTTTAATCTCCTCCCAATGCCATACCAACGTCACCGTTTGCCGGGACCAGTTTACGGTTGCTTGGATAACACCTGGTAGCAACTGGGGGAGTTTCTCGATCAACCAGATACAAGCAGCACAATGCAAACCTTGTAACGCCAACGTAACTCTGCCTGTCCCGTTAGAATGTTGCACATTTTTGCGTTGGAACGCTTCGTCATCGAATTCGGCAAGCTGAATACTCTGCTTGTCACTGATCGGTTGTATCGGCTGATCAGTCGTTGCTTCCATCAAGTCATAGAAAGCCTCCAGGCCGTTTTCCTGAATGATCGAGTATGCGGTCGCACATCCACGGCAACAAAATTGTGCGGATTGAGCGTGATCAATCAAGCCGGAGGGGACCGGCAAGCGACAATGGGCGCAAGCAATCTCTGCAGAAATCGAGGCAACTTGATTCGCTTCTGCATTCTTGATGATCACTTTGTCTCCTCCGTTTGGCAACAGGGCAGGGTAGTGTGATCAATCTGTTCGATTTGGGCCTGCACGTTTGCTGATTCAGTGACGACCTTCGATTGCGCAAAGACGGCGTGTGGAGCCCGATAGGCAAGTGTAAAGCAACCTGTAGCGATCACCAGCATGGACATCATTGCTGGAATCTGCTTGTGCCAGCGAGTGCTCACTTTCCGAAACAGATTTGTTCCCAGCATGAGTCCTACTAAGATGGGCACTGACCCAGCCCAAAAGGCGAACATCAATAGCATGCCCACCCAAGGATTCCCAGTTCCCGCCGCCGAAATGGCAAAAACGTACAACCAGCCGCAGGGCATCAACGTCGCAAGCATGCCGATCAACAAGGCCCGCCGCACCGGTGATAGAGCAACAATTTTCTTGAAGGCCGTTTGCAGCACGCGTTGCAGTGGTCGCGCAAGGCTGGGCAGCTGAATCGTCATACCGAAAAAACGGATCAAACCAACGAGGCCGACCGCAATCATCAAAGCACCCGCGAACCAAGTTGCGGTTTGTTGCCAAATTGAAATCTGTTCACCATATCGCCCTGTAATATGATTCAAGGCCATACCCAACGTCCCAAATAGTCCACCTACGAGCGTGTACGTGAGCATGCGTCCCAGATTATACGAAACGATAGGCCAAGCAGAGAACCGTTGGCGATCCGTTGAACTGGCCAACAGCGCAAATGGCCCACACATGCCAACGCAATGCAGGCTGCCCAAGAGGCTCGCAACAAAAACGGTAACCAGTAACCAACCCATGAATTATTGCTTTCCCTGATTCAAGAACTGTCGCTCGTTGTACATAAAGCGTCGTTGTGCCACCTCCGCCGTCAATGTGAAATCGTAAATGCCGCGGTAATCGAAGCGCGCTTGTGCGCGATAGATGCCTGGCGAAATTTCGGTCGGCAGCAATTTTTGCACAAGGGATGCGTGCCCAGTATGAAACAAAGTCAAGTTGACCGAGGCAGTTTCAATTGGTGCCCCCGAACGATCCGTTAGCTTGAGCGTAATTTCCCGATGTTTTAAACTGTCTTCTGTATCGCCGAGCAAAATTTCTGCATTCCAACCGAGGGCTTCACTTTCTCGCTGCTGATGTAATTCCGCTTGCCAGTTGGCCGATTTCGCATCGTAGCCTTCAATCACTGCGTGCGACTTATCGTTAGCGACCAGCGAGATGGCGACAATCCAAATAATGGCTTGGATCGAGAAGAAACCAAGAATCAATAGAGTCCATTTCATTTGACTCACGAGTTCAACTTGCTTAAGCGCTTCGGCATTCATGGGACTGATCCATTCGTAGAAAAATCAGCTGTACGGATTCATGGGACACGATATCCCGTGACTTGTTAGTCCTTTTTCTCATTCAAACTTGCATTTCTCACCGGTGTGAAACTTAACGTAATCTTGTGCTAAAAACCAACTCTGCCGGCGGGTTTAATTACGGGATTCCAGCTTGATGTTGATTCATGGATCTAAAATGGTCCGACAAGGCGATAGGCAATTTGTCGTGAATCTTGTTTGTTGTTTTCGACGCGCAACATCAATTGGCTTTTTCCACTCTTGAACACACTTCGATCAACCAATACACCTACATGAAATTCGTGCGTTTGTCGGGGCTGTAGGAGAAGTTCTGCTTCATGGACATGCAGTGTGGTGCCGGCTGGTTCGAGGGGCGTTAACGTAAATGTCACTGTGTCATCACTACGATTGGTTAGCTTCACGCGCACCATATTTCTTACGCTGCCGTCATCAGCAATCGAAAAGGGGATCCCAGGTTCACGCAAGATTATTACGTCGAACGACTTCTTGTTATGCAGAACGGTGAAAAATGCCGCTACAATTCCCAGCAGCATCAGCGGATAGACCAATGTTCGTGCGCGAACCAAGCCTCCCTGACCGCCGCGGTCCCGCGCTTGTGAACTGAATCGAATTAGATTGGGTTCCCGCCCCAACTTTTTCATGACAACATTGCAGGCATCAATGCATTGCGTGCAGTGAATACATTCCATTTGTAGCCCTTTGCGGATATCAATCCCAGTCGGGCAAGTAGTCACACAATTGCCGCAGTCGACACAATCTCCCACTATGGGTAAAAGTGGGTTGCCTCGTCGCGATGGCTTGCCGCGAGGCTCACCTCGTTTTTCGTCATAGGCCACGATCAGCGAATTTTGGTCAAGCAATACCGACTGAAATCGGCCGTAAGGACAGGCAATGATGCACAACTGCTCACGGAAGAAGCAGAAATCGAATATCATCGCACATGTTACGAATGCCATAACCAGAAACGGAATTGGATGTTGCACAGGTGATTGCCTCACCCATTTCAGTAGCTCTTCCACACCAACAAAATAGGCGAGGAATGTGTTTGCCAAGTAGAAGGACACGGCAAAGAAAGCCGCGTATTTACCTACCGAGCGCCAGGGAGCAGTTTTCTTGGCGACTCCACCGCGTCCAGCTGTGCCTTCAAAAAATCTTTCGATGGGACGAAACACAAATTCCATGTAAACGGTTTGCGGACAGGCCCAACCACACCAGACGCGCCCGAAAAGTGCCGTAAAAAGAAAAATGGTTAACAATAATCCGACCAAGAAGATTGCCAACAACAAAGTATCGGTTGGCAAAAACGTGAAGCCTAATATCGTGAACTGTCGGGCTGGGATATCCAACAGAATAAGTGGCTTTCCGCCGACCTTGATGAACGGGACCAAAGTAAAAATCGCGATCAAAAACCAAGCGACGATCCGCCGGCGGTGTAAGAAGCGTCCTTTACTCAGTTTCGGATGCAGCCACCGTCTAGAACCGTCATGTTCCAATGTGCTGAGCACATGTTCTTCAGGTTGCAACGTAAAGTTGGACATCAACGACTCTCAGCTATTCCCAACTTTCAATGAGGTTATTCCCTTCGGGGCCTTTGCCTCCTTGCACAGTCCCCTTCAAGGAAGCGACATAGGCCGAAACCAAGACAACTTGATTGGGATGAAGCCGCGTTTTCCATCCGGGCATGGCTCCATTTCCAGCGCCAGTCGCGACAACGGTAGCGATATCTTCGATGGATTTCACATTCTTCCAATACCGGTCGGTCAAATTCGGCCCAACAAGTCCCTCGCCATTCGCGCCATGGCAACTGACACAGTTGGCTTTATACGCGACCTGGCCAACCGCCAACCATTTCTCATCATGCATATATTGCAACAACGTCTCACGGTCTGGTGTCAGTTCGCCGATTTCAGCGTAGCGGACTTCCGCAATTGTCGCCATTTGATTCATTAAGTCGTCATGAATCGACCTGCCTTCAACACCCGAATGGAAGTAAATAACATAGAAAATCGCGAAAACAACGGTTGCAGCGAACAGAAAAGTCCACCAACCGGGCAACGGATTGTCATACTCTTGGATGCCATCATAAGAGTGGATGACTTCGTCCAAACGTTCCTGATATTCACTCATTGACCTTGTACTCCTCGTTCTTGTCATCCAGCACAATGTTTGCAAAGCGGTTAGCCGAATCACTTCGCGTCAACAATGTGCGAATGGCAACGGCGACGAAAATACAAACGAATAAGACTAAGGACAGCTCCGCAAATACACCATAATCCAGCCGATTCAACAAATCTTTAATCACGGTTTTCTCCTCCGTTATCGATGGGTGGTGCAGCCTGTTCCGGTTCCGATTGTTCAATTGGCGGATCGAGTACCAGCACCTCTTGGGCTGTGACTTCTTCAACAACCTGCGGCGGTTCTGCACCAAGTTTTTCAAGATAGGCAATCAACGCGATCAGTTTGGTTTCCTCCAATGGCGGATCATGGTTGCGCAAAGTCTCTTGCGTCGAAGCGTCGGGTGCTTGCGAGATCAATCGTTCGGCAACCTCTCGCGCTTGTTTTTGCGCAACCTCAATGCTGTTATTGAGGACATATTCTGTGTAGGGAGCGCCCAATAAGTGAGCCGCACGAATTCGCTCTGGAATTCCCTTGAAATTCAGTCGGCTGGTCGAACCTCGGATCAAATGCGGGTAGGCCGGCATCACGGTCCCGGTTATCGTAGAGGGATCTTCGAAGTGCGTATAATGCCAGTAAGCCGAGTTACGCGGTCCTTGGCGGGCTAAGTCTGGACCAATACGACGCGATCCCCATTGGAATGGGCGATCATACATCGATTCTTCAGGCTTGGAATAATCTCCATAACGTTCGACTTCGGCGAAGATCGGACGAATCATCTGTGAATGGCAATTGTAGCAACCCTCGGCGACATAAATGTCTCTCCCTGCCAGTTCCAATGGCGTGTAGGGCCGGACGGCATCGGTCGTCGGGATATTTGAACGAATCAGGAACACAGGCACCAAAGAAAACGCGGAAGCGATCAGCACCGCAATCGTTGTCCATACCGTGAAGCGAATTGGAAGCCGTTCCCATACTCGATGCCAATGGAACTGTTCCCAGCGATCCATGGCGTTCGCGAATTCAGTGACTGGCATACCGCTCAACCGGGATTCCGGCGCCGGCGGATCAGTATATGACTTGGAAAGTGGCGGGGCTTCGATGACCGGCACATCATATTTTTTGGGACGAGTTGTCCACGTCATGTAGTAATTGTAAACCATTAACAACATGCCTGCGATGTAGATCGCACCGCCACCCACGCGAACCCACCACATAGGGACGATGTGCGTTACGGTTTCCACGAAGTTGTTGTAGGCCAAATAGCCATCCGCATTGAAGGCACGCCACATCAAACCTTGTGTCAAGCCAGCTACGTAAATCGGAATGATGTACAACAATATCCCCAACGTGCCCAACCAGAAATGCCAAGTCGCTAGTTTCGTACTCCATAGCTTGGTCTGAAATATTCTGGGCAGAAGCCAATAGAGCATGCCAAAGGTCATGAATCCGTTCCAACCCAATGCACCGGCATGCACATGTGCAATCGTCCAATCCGTGTAGTGGGACAGCGAGTTCACAGTTTTGATCGACAACATTGGTCCTTCAAACGTTGCCATGCCGTAAAAGGTAATCCCAACAACGAAAAATTTGAGCACGGGGTCGACCGCCACCTTATGCCAAGCTCCGCGCAATGTAAGCAATCCGTTGATCATTCCGCCCCAGCTTGGCATCCAGAGCATTAACGAGAACACCATACCAAGTGTGGATGCCCATGCCGCCGTCGCTGTGTAGTGCAAATGGTGAGGGCCAGCCCAGATGTAAATAAAAACCAGCGACCAAAAGTGAATAATGCTCAACTTGTACGAGAATACAGGGCGCTCGGCTGCTTTGGGCAGGAAGTAGTACATTAACCCCAGAAACGGTGTCGTCAAGAAGAACGCGACTGCATTATGGCCATACCACCACTGCATCATCGCATCTTGTACCCCAGAGTAAATGGAGTAACTCTTGAACAGCCCAACGGGAACGACCAGATTGTTGAAAATGTGTAGGATCGCAACTGTAACAATTGTCGCAATGTAAAACCATAACGCCACATACATGTGTCGCTCGCGACGTCGCACGAGCGTCATGAAGAAATTAATGCCAAAGAAACCCGCCCAAACTAAGGCGATTAAGATGTCAATCGGCCATTCTAGCTCAGCATATTCTTTGCCTTGGGAGATACCTAAAGGCAACGTGATAGCTGCCAATACGATGATTAACTGCCACCCCCAAAAATGCAGTTTGCTTAACAGATCACTCCACATGCGCGCTCGGCATAGACGTTGTGTGGAGTAGTAAACGGCTGCGAAGATGGCATTGCCGGCGAAAGCAAAAATGGCCGCATTTGTGTGCAAGGGCCTCAGCCGACCAAACGACAAAAACTCGGCAAAGGTTAACTGGGGCATGACCAACAAGATGGCGACAAGTAAACCCGCGACCGTACCAACAATGCCCCAAATTAACGTTGCGAAACAAAACATCCGTACGATTTGGTCATCATAGGAAAAGCGGTCCATCGAGACCCTTTCCCCCTCGTTTCCAATTACGGGGCTATCGGCGGCAACCACTTGACTCATTGCAATTTCTTTCCCTGAATTCTAAACAATCGACAAACAACCAATAATGAGATGTTCCGCGTATTGACCTGACGTCATTCGCCGACTCGGCGCAAAGCCGTCCAGCGTCAGGTTTGCGTCAACGATATCGTCTGCGGATTCAAACGTACGCACCGTGGCAAAGTCGCGGCAACTTCCCAATTCAAAAAACGGGGCGAGCGATGACTGAATCATCTTGTGCAATTCGCTTTACGCAAAGTTGGTGCCAATTGAGAATCTCAGGCTGCTGGAGACACAATGACGCAGAAGCGCAAAGGAAATAAGCCCCGAGCGTTTTAAACTCTTTCTTGGAAACCGCTATCAGAGCTATATGAACGTTTGATGATCGACGAGGCATGTGCTACTTCGCACACTATTGCGAAATCTGCACGTATCGCACACTGTTGCTCGTCACTCGACTTTTGCTGGGTATTTATGAGTATAAAGAAGGGTAAATCCGACAACGCCGGATACCAGAGAGCCCAACAAGATCCCAACTTTTGCCACATTGAGGGTTTCTTCGTCATTGAAGGCCAAACCGGCAATAAAAAGTGACATGGTGAAACCGATTCCCGCCAAACAAGCAGCTCCCCAAACTTGTTTCCAAGTAACTTGCGCCGGAAGCTGCGCAATTCCGACCCGCACGGCGAGCCAACTGAAAAATACAATTCCAAATAATTTCCCGACAAATAGACCCGCCGCAATTCCGTAGCATGCAGGCTCAACCAGCGAATTCGCTATCCCACCGTTAATCGTGACGCCAGCATTGGCCAACGCAAATACGGGCATAATGAAGTAGGCGACCCATTTGATTAACATGTGCTCCAAGTGGATCAATGGAGCTTGCACGTGTCCCGAAGCGACTTCGATCTTGTGTAATAACTCCTGCTGGATTTTGTTTTGCGAAATTTTGTTCTCGATCGTCTCAGCTTCATCAAATTTGTTGACAAGCGTGCGCAACATGGCGCTAAACTGCAGCGTATGAAGTCTGACGTTAGCTGGAATCGTCATCGCCAATAAAACTCCAGCGATCGTTGCGTGAACACCTGATTTGAGCATAGCGACCCACATCGCGATACCGATTACTGCGTAAACGGTTGTGCTTCGCACTCCCAACAGATTGGCCACGACCGAGCAAACTAGCAAGAGGTGTGCGATGGTGAGGGCAGAAAAGGAAATCTGATCCGTGTAAAAAATGGCGATAACCAATACAGCTCCGATATCGTCGACGATCGCCAGCGCCGTTAGGAAAATACGCAGTCCCAAAGGCACACGTGAGCCCAGGATCGCCAATACTCCGACCGCAAAAGCGATGTCTGTCGCCATGGGCACACCCCAACCAACTACCTCTGGGCGGCCATAGTTTAACAACACGTAAATAGCCGCTGGACCGAGCATGCCACCAATTGCGGCAGCCACCGGCAAAGCGGCTTTCGTAACCGACGTCAACTCACCAACTAGAACTTCGCGTTTTATTTCAAGACCGACAACGAAGAAGAAGACTGCCATCAAACCATCGTTAATCCACAACAAGATCGGCTTGTTAATCGAGATGAGGTCATCGATTCCGACGTTTAACTTCGTGTTGAGTATTTTGAAATAATACTCTGACCAAGGCGAGTTGGCCCAAACCAATGCGGCAAACGTACACAGCAGCAAAACAATTCCTGCCGAGGACTTTTGTTTTACGAAGCCAAAAACGGGCGAAAGCAAAACTTCAACAGGCGTAGGTTTTGGCTCAAATGCTTTGAATGGCATCGTCCTGTACTTTTCCTTATTGGAGCGAATTTATCCGAAACTACGTGGAATTAGTCCTTGGTCGTATCAGCGTATTTTCGTAGCGGCGTCGCACGTTGGCCGTGGCGTCAGAGAGCAAGCGCTAGGCCAGCCATCATTGAAGTTGCTGCGCCAGCATACCAAAACTCAAAGAGGCCAAAAACGAAACACGCATGGGATGCGCTGCGGACTCGACTTCGTTAGCTAGTCGAGCGGGAACTCGGAAGCTTGAGTCTTCTTCGTATCATACAGGGGCAAGTAGCGATAGTAAACCTCAAGAGTCATCGCTGCCATGGCCGTGCAATAGAGACGGCCTCCAATTCGTGTACCCAAGTCGTCGGCATTGTTGAACCACCAACTTCCCCGTGATTGACCGCGTTGTGCCTGCGTCGCGATCAGAAATTCACGCATTTCTTCGTTCCACTTTTTCCATTCCGGCCCGCCATATTGGCTCATGACCATCGTGGCGTAGTAGTTGTAATACATGTCGGCGCGGAATCCATATTTATCTTGTTCGCTCAGTTGCATATCGGGTTTCCAATCGCCGATGCGCGGTCCAATGCGGTTCAAGTGACCGATACCTGCCTGCAACGAACCATTGTCTCGCGTCCAACCAAGGTACATTTGACACAATAAACCCACTGCGGTCATACCCGGTCGAATTTGCCCTTCATTGGTCGGGTCGGTATATCCATACATTGAGCCACTTCCTGATGACACGGAGTCCAAAAATCGATGAACGCCACGGATCGTGTCCGACGGGACTTTGAGTCCCCCCATATCCGCACTCTTCAAAGCCATGACTTGCCAACCAACCACGGAGGTGTCGCCGGCTTGCTGGAAATTATATCGCCAGCCACCACCAACAGGGTCCTGAGATGCCACGATAAAGTCGATCACGGCTTGCGCATCCGTGGACAGTGAAGAATCTCGTGTCATGGCGTAGAGTTCCGTGAGTACCAAAGACGCTAATCCATGGCTGTACATCGTGCCGGCATTTTCGCTAAATGATAGCCCATGCTTTCCACGATTCTTGTTCGTCTTCAGGAACTCCACACCTTTCCGCACCACTTCCGCATATTCGCCTTCGAGGTGAGTATGACCAGCTCCTAAAAAAGGAAGAAGTGCAATAGCCGTTGCGCCATACTTGGCTGGTGTTCCGGTGCCGGGGTGAGGTGAGCGACGATCACCTTCGCCGTCCCCAATTCGATGGTCGAAATTCCAACTGCCATCTTTAAGCTGGTGGCGAGCCAACCATTCTAACGCCAAAGCGACAGCGTTCTCGGAGCCAGCCGTCCCTCCTCGTTCGCGCAACATTTTCGCTTTCGCACTGGCGCTGCGGCCACCGACATGGGGTGCCACCGCTCCTAAGTCGCCAACCGTAGCCGTTTCCGATGAAGCTAGGCTCTCGCTCAAAATGTCGCTGACGGCAAAACTATCTTCAAACACGTCTGCCACTTCGACTTCGTCAAATTTTTCAATAAATTCAGTTTCCGAAACTTCGTCGAACTCGGTATTCTCGAGCAACATGTCAGTCATATCGAATGAATCAAGCATGTCGTTCAAGGTGTTCGTATTCTCGATCGCTTCACCCGTTCTTAGTGAAACCACTTCCTCGCGAGGCAGAGCGAATGTCAACAATGCCAGCAAGACAATCAACAGAACATGGATAACGAAACTGGTCAGCCAACTTGGCATGGCCTGGAAAAACAAGAATCGGTTGCCCACGATTGATTCGTTCGCATCATCGCCTTGAGCTTGTTCGGCCGAGGATGAATTGGTTTGCCGAGGGTCCGTCTCAGGCTTTTGTTTCGTTGAGGACATAAGAACAAATCCTAAATAAGTCGCCTAGAAATCGTAACCACAAAAAAACTGGCAAACTTGCGACCTCAAACATCGTTTCAACATGGATTTAGTTATCGTAGGAACACGTCAGCATTTTCTTGCCTTCCGGTTCTTCTCGGTAAGGGATCCCAACAATGGTTAGCCGTTTATGGGAGACCTAAAGACTGGACAACGTATTGTAGCCCTCAAAATCGACACAGTAAACTCTGCGCCCGTTTTAGTCCTAATTATTCAAGGTTGCCCCAATGCGAATCTTCCTAAAACTCGATAAATTAAGTGACGGATTGTCGAGGCTGGCCCTGCATGATCCCCAATTGCGGCACAAGTCGATTTTGTGCCCGCAATTCGTCCGTTGCATTGGTCGCAGTAATCGCCCGCCTGTCACATGTTGCACAGTCCAAGGTTTCACCATTTTCGCAATTATTTGACTGAATAGTCTGAAGTTAGGATGTCGTTCGAGTGAATAGTCAACCTGGAGTTCCTGGTATTCCAACCTTTTCGAGTATCGAAGCGATACGAGAATTTGTGGCCACTTGTCGGCGTCGTGGTCAATCGATTGGTTTCGTGCCAACCATGGGTGCGCTCCATGCGGGGCACCTGAGCCTTGCGCAGCGAAGCAAAGTGGAATGCGACGTGACGGTCGTGAGTATCTACGTCAATCCCAGCCAGTTTGGTCCTCAGGAAGACTTTACTAGATATCCGAGACCCCTGGAGCAAGACTTGTTGCTGTTGGACGGTCACGCGGATGCGGTGTTCCTGCCAACCGACGATTTGATGTACCCTGTTAACTTTTCTACTTGGGTCAATCCACCAGAGATTTCTAATTCATTGGAGGGAGAATTTCGACCGACTCATTTTCGTGGTGTCGCAACAGTAGTGCTTAAGCTCTTGAACCTCGTGACACCTGATTGCGCGTACTTTGGGCAAAAGGATTATCAACAACTGCAAGTCATTCGGAAAATGGTCGATGATTTGCAAGTTCCAGTTAAGGTGGTAGGTTGCCCTATTGTGCGCGACGAGCATGGGTTGGCACTGAGTTCACGAAATGCCTATTTGACCGACGAACAACGGCAACGTGCACTTGCATTGTCGCGGACTTTGGATAGCGCTGAACGTGCGATTCGCAATGGTGAGTCGGATGGGCATGCTTTGATGGCAGAAATGAAACAACATCTAATTGACGGCGGCGTTAGTGACCTCGACTATGCAGTCGTCGCTGATCCCCACACGTTGCGACTCATGGAACATGTGCACCTGCCTGCTGTGTTGTTGCTCGCTGCACACGTCGATCAGGTCCGCTTGATCGATAATCGGCTCATCGAACCCACGAGTGCCTAAGAGGATACGAATTCGATGCCGCGGCAACTCGCTCGCATTCGCATCACAATCGAGTTCAAGCGGATCCATCTGAACCAGGTATGATTTGCTGCGGTGTCATGCTTTCGATAACGGCAATCGTATTGGCAATGTCGGCAACCTTGGTCAACATGGCCAATGAACAGCGCATGGTAAATGTTTCAGACGTCGCCAGATGGACGACGCGCCCCGCTTGTTCCTCGACGCTGCGTGGATTGGGGTAGTTAGTGCCCGGTTCCAGCCCGGTCACATAACCGTCGCGCAGGCCAACGGTATTCTTCCATAAAGTAAAATAAGGGAGTTGCTTCAGGTTAAAACGCACGCAAACGCCCAAGTCTTGTTGCCGATTCACTAACAGCGCCAAACTATTTCCAAGTTCGTCCCCGACAAGTTGCAGAAAGAAAACTTCTTCCCGGAAGTCAGGATCAGACGCGCGAAACGTGCTCCAGTTTAGCAAGGCCTGGTTGGCCCACTCGTCCCGAGGTTCGATCTGCGAAACCGGTGCAAACACTTGAGAGCCTTCCTCCAGCAACGGTGGGCCAAAGTTGAAATGGTAGAGCATTTGAAAAGAGCAAGGGCGGTTGGAGCGATTCGTCACGCTATCAACAATCTCGATTTCATTACTTTGACCCGAGATTGAAATTCGCGCTTTCATTTCTAAGTTATGGAAATGAAACCTAGTTTCGTGCACGGTGCCGGAAATTGAAATTTGTTGTTTCTCGTCATCCATTTCGACCATAACGTCGGTCGCCGGCAGGTTAGCCACACTACCGTGAAGTGGCCAAATCAACCCCCCGTTTGCATCGAACTCCGGAGCTCCGTTATTCATCAGGCCACAACGAACCAGTAACTCGTCAAAGCCATCTAGCCAGCCCATTCCATCCGGTTCTGCCAAATTCACCCAGTGTGGGTGAACCGGGCCATTCACGGGAGAGTCCCAGCCGAATCGGACGTCCCCCACAAATGCCCTCCAAATTCCCAAGCCTCGCGTCGGCAGCACGCAGATCGATTTGTTATGGCATCTCAGTGTCACTAAGGTCACACCGCAACTCTTGCCTTCATAAAACTCGCGCACGGAGAAACCAAATTGATCGCTGCCGAAGAAGACTTGCTCACTCGGGTCCGTTTTCAGCTTACGCAGGCAGTCGCTCAAAGCATACGTTTGTAATGACATGAATTTTCTTTCGTGAAGTTGCTCATGGTCAAGGCGCGGGTGCGGTTGCCCTGAAAACCTCTTTGTATGTGATTACGGCAATCGTTTTTGTGCGAATTCAGAGCCAACAATCGTGAAGCTCGGTACACGCCCTGTCCAATCTGGTTGGACGCAGATTCGCCTTTCAATATTCGAAAAGTGCCCCTTGATTCTGGTAAAAAGTGCGACCTAAGCCGAAGGCGTACGTTACTACAAAAAGAATTGCCAAAATTTCCCAATAATTTACGAATAACAAGCTTGTAGGATCGATACCCTAGTTGTTGATCAATTGACGCGCTTAACATTTTATCCATTTCGAGTTATAAATGTAGTATTGTCACCTCTTCTGGAGTCGTCATCCCCATGTGGGTTCGGAAACGCATCGATATTCGTCCGCGCGAAATTGTTGGCGGAATGTTTGCTTGTCTTCATTCGCGTCGCAGGTCGGAACTTCTTCGTCAAATCGAGCAACAGTGGAGATCCGAGCGTACGCTGGTTTGTCTTTCTGTCCGTAGCGGTTTTGAGTTGTTATGGAACTCCGTAGGTTGGCCGGAGGGAACCGAGATCCTGATGAGCGGCATGACCATTCCACACATGCCGTTAATTGTGAGGAAGAATGGTTACCAACCGGTTGCTCTGGATTTGGATGTGCGGAATCTTTCGGTGACAGCCGAACAAATTCGAGCCAAGATTACACCGCGCACCAAAGCTATCGTGATTGCCCACTTATTTGGAGGGTTGAGTGACTTAGGACCCGTGATTGAAGTTGCCCGCGAGCACAATCTCATGGTCATCGAAGATTGCGCTCAGGCCTATGTCGGTCAATCGTATACTGGTGACGAACGTGCCGACGTGTCGATGTTCAGTTTTGGAGCAATCAAGACCAATACATCGCTGTGCGGCGGTGTATTCGTTGTCCGCAACCCTCAGTTTTTGGCGCGCATGAAACAAATTCACGCGACTTGGCCGGTGCAAACACGGCTGAGTATGTTCAAAAGATTGCTTAAATACTCATTCGTTAAACTGATTTCGACTTACTACTTGAGTGGAACCGTGGCTTTCTGTCTCCGCTGCATTGGCAAAGACCATGATGGATTAGCGGTGCGACTGTCGCGTGGGTTTGCGGGTGGCGATTTTTTCAAACGAATCCGCCAGCAACCCTCCTCCGCGTTATTGGCAATTATGGAGAGACGCTTTCGCTCGTTCGATGAGCGAACGATTGTGCAGCGAACAAAGCGAGGCTACTCACTGACTCAAGCCATTCGCGACTCTGTTCAAGTGTTGGGCGTTGAGATGGATCGCCAAACGTTTTGGGTGCTGAGTATCCTCGTGAGAAACCGCGACGAGTTTGTCGCCAGACTCTGGGACCAAGGATTTGATGCTACGGGCAGTTGCAGTTTGCAGCCGGTCGATTTATTGCCAGGAACGCCCCCCGAATGCGCAGAGCGTCAGACGGAATTGCGAAACATCAAGTTCTTACTGGATCACATCGTTTTCTTGCCGTTTGATTCGGCGATGAGTTCGAGCGAACTTAAACGATTGGCGTCAATTATTGTTGATTTCGAACCGGGCAAGCTGGCTTTACCGACTCCACCAACTGCCGAAGTTGGCTTCGAGGAATCGTCGTATATTCCTCGCTAGAACCTTCATTTTGCGGCCACAAAAATCCAGCAGGGTCCGCACAGCGTAAAGTCGCCGCGACGGCACCTTGATTCACCGGTTGGCTTTTCCAGAGATCAAATCGATCTTGCGGGACCGAGCAACCCACTGGCCCAGAACATGTATACGGCCGGGGTTACTGCTAGGGGAGAGTCGATAATGTCCAGCACGCCACCCAGGCCGGGCAACCACCGACTGGAGTTTTTGCGCCCACCGTCTCGCTTCAGTACGGATGCGATTAAGTCTCCTGCAATCCCTAACGAGGTGACCATCGCCGAAAAAGCCAGTAAGACCCCGAGTGACACTTCGCTCGTGGCCCCCGTAATCAATGGCAGCAAAAACTTGAATACGATCAATGTTCCTGCAAAGCCTCCGAGAAATCCACCGACAACTCCTTCGTAAGTTTTACCTGGGCTCAGCACAGGTGTGAATTTGTGTTTGCCAAAAATTTTGCCGATTGTGTAGGCCGCAGTGTCTGATGCCTTGACAGGGACGATCATCGAAAGAACGGCCACAATTCCCCAATGGTTATTATGGTAGAGGCGAAGCGGCCCAAGGAAGCTGAGCAGCAACCCAATGTAACAGACCACCATCAACGCCAGGGCAATGCGTATTACGTTACTCCCCGGTTTACGGTAGTTCGACATTTCGACAAACAAGATCATTCCGATTGAAATGACCATGCCATACAATAACCAATGAAGCCGTTCGATTCCTTGCCCTGCAGGCGCTTCCATCCATAGCATCGGTAAGAAAGCCGAAACAATTACGGTAAGGGTTGATGCATAGACGAGTAAGGAATTGGGCTTCGCCTGGAAATCTTCTTGCAACCACAGTACCTCAGCTGTGGCCATCATGGCGATAATGGCTGTGATCGGCAACGCGACTAGACCATTAATGCCCACGGTGTTGCCCAGCCAAATGTCAAGCCAGACCAACAATGTCAATCCAGTCACAATCACCAATGCGGAAAGAATGCGGTAAATCAACACGGGAGTCGCGCTTTCTGCTATTGAGCTAATCCACCAAACCGCCGAACACGTTGCGAATAATCCTTGATCGCCTGTCTAAGCTGCGAAGTACCAAACTCGGGCCAGCATCGGTCGGTGATCCACAATTCCGAATAACTAATTTGCCAAAGCAGGTAATTACTCAGTCGCATCTCGCCTGCTGTGCGGATCAATAAATCTGGGTCGGGCATCCCAGCGGTATACAGGTGATTGCTGACAAGGTTTTCGTCAATCTGCTGTGGCTGAATCTGGCCCGACTGAACCTTTCTAGCGATTTCACGCACGGCTTCGACGATCTCGCTGCGACCTCCATAGTTAATTGCGAGACATAGACATGTGCCGGTGTTGCCATCCGTCATTTCGACGGTTCTGTCCATCTCCTTCAGCACGTTTTCCGGGAGTCGCTCACGACTTCCAATCACTTTCAAGCGGATGTTATTATCAAGGAGCGTGCCCCTTTCTTGAATCAAATACTGTTGCAGCAACAACATGAGGAAGTCCAGCTCGTTTTGCGGGCGTTTCCAATTCTCGCTGGACAAACAATACAAGGTCAGCTGACCAATTTTCAAACGCGCGCATTCTTCCGTGACCTCGCGGACGCGAACCGCTCCTTGTTGGTGTCCTTTGATGCGGGGGAGTTGTTGTTGCAATGCCCAGCGTCCATTCCCATCCATGATGACCGCAATGTGTTTGGGACGCTTATCCAGCGGAACGTCTAGGTCGATCCATTGGGATTTCACGGTTTCCACAATCTTGCCACCATCGCCGGATTTCCGGCCAAAAAATTGGAATCGGTACTAGAAAATGCATTCGGGTAGTCCCCAAGCTGGGGTCGTACCAAGTTGGGAATCTCAGGCGACCGGTTCACCTACCTGACAACGAATCGTTTGGGCGCGTTCCGGCCCAACCGAGATGAACTCTATCGGGCGATCAAGCAACTCGCTAATTCGGCGGACGTAACGCATCGCTTGTATCGGCAGATCGTCAAACGAGCGGACATGGGTAATTTCTTCTTGCCAGCCTTCCAAAACTTCAAACACGGGCCGAACCCGTCGCAACTCATTAACATGGCTGGGAAACGTGTTCACAGTTTCCCCGTCCAGCTCATAATGCGTACAAATTTTCAGCTCATTAAACGTGCTTAATACGTCGAGCATCATTAATGCAATTGTATCAACGCCGCTCAGGCGCGTCGTATAGCGGGCGGCCACCGCATCGAACCAACCGCAACGTCTCGGGCGACCAGTCGTCGAGCCGTATTCATTACCCCTTTCACGGATACGCGACCCGATGGAATCAGTCAGTTCCGTTGGGAATGGGCCACCACCCACTCGCGTGCTGTAACTTTTCAGTACACCAATCATTTTGGATACGGCGTTATGGGGCACGCCAGCGCCTGCGGCGACCCCCACGCCCGAGCTGTTGCTGCTCGTAACAAACGGAAAAGTTCCGTGGTCGACGTCCAGTAAAGCACCCTGCGCGCCTTCGTAAAGAATTGCTTGGTCCTGTTCCACGGCATTTAACAAGACTTCAGTCGTATCGACGATCATCGGGCGCAGGCGATTTGCGATCGCGATGTATTGGGCATAAATCAGATCGGCATCCAGAGTAATCTGCGTATTCGCACCATGCAACAAACGCTGTTTAAACTCAACAATTTTTTCCAGTTTCGCTTTGAAGTCAGGTTGAACCAAATCTCCCAGCCGAATTGCAAAACGACGTCCCACTTTGTCGCGATAACAAGGACCAATGCCGCGCTGAGTTGTGCCGATTTTTTCCTGTTCTTCAACTTCACCCGATTCTTCCCAAAGAATGTCTTCGACAACGTGCCAGGGAAAAACCACATGGGCGCGATTACTTAACAATAATCGATTTTGAACCTGAATACCGCGTCGCTCCAGGTCATCGATTTCTTCAATCAACGTTACCGGATTGATGACGACGCCAGGCCCGATCACGTTTTTCACGTGAGGGTAGAGTATTCCACTGGGAATCAAGTGCAGAACATACTTTTGGGAGCCCACGACCACGGTATGACCAGCGTTAGCGCCCCCTTGATAGCGGACGACGAAGTCCACGTCTTGGGTTAGCAAATCAACTAGTTTTCCCTTGGCTTCATCGCCCCACTGGAGACCAACAATACATTGTCCTGCCACTTTATTGACTCTTAGTTATAATGAATGATTATCTGAATTGCCGTGTCGCGCCGAACCGACTTCCGACGATTGCGGGAATGCGGCTCGCTGAGATTTTTATGCGCATGAACAGTCTACGAAGTTTTTGGTTTGGCAGTCAACCGCCTGAAACAAGGCTGGTGTCCGCTTTTAGCCCCAGTCGTTGTCTGCCCAGATCTAGCTTTAATTCTCGTGGACTACCGAAATATTCCGAATCCTTTTGACGATCACGATAGAATCAATGAAAACTTACAAAAAACCAAGCCTTAGATCCGTACACATCTGCTCCATTGCCGTACTTCTTGCCATGTTGCCGAGTTTCATCCACGGGCAAGAGGAAGTCGACAAAAGCCAAGCTGGTGACGCGCATACAACGGTAATCAAAGGGGAATTTTCCTTGCCACAAGGGTTCAATGGTGTATTTGAGTGGAAAGATCTCAAGCCACAAATTATCCAGCGCATTACCGTGGAGCCCCCGCCATTCCCAGTGGGCTGGGAGAATCTTACGCCTGAAGAGCGGAGTAAGTGGATCAATGACTTCGAAAATAGCGAAGCCGGTAAGACTTACAATGCGGCAAGACAGAAACAATTGGAATCTCGCTTGGTCTTTGCGATCGACATCGAAGCTGACGGTAAATTCATCGTGTATGACGTACCGCAAGGAGACTATTTCATTGAAGGCTGGTTGGTCACGACCGATCGAGATAATGAATCGATACGCCTGCGTGTAGACGCTTTCGGAGAATTTACGGTTGGTGAAGCTGATGAAATCGAGCTTGGGATAACGGAATTGTTCATCCAGCGAATCTTTGATGCTGGCGACTTGGCACCAGAAATCGAAATTACCACGCTCGAGGGGAGCGTGCTCCGCTTGAGTGAATTGCGGGGAAGTTATTTGCTCATCGATTATTGGGGTTCAAGCTTTGGCGCGAGCGAGTTTATGCTTCCGCAGCTTCAACGTGTGGAAAAGGATTTAAGTCCAAAATATGGAATCAAAATTCTCTCGATAAGCCTGGACCCAGAGGTGGCTGCGGCCAAAGCGTTTGTTGAATCGAAAGGGATTACGTGGCTGCAAGGACATGCAGGATCCTGGGAGCATCCGGCCGTTACCGCGTTTGCTGTGCGGAGTTCACCTTCTTACTGGCTCATCGGCCCGGACGGCAAAATCGTTTTAACCAACTTTGATTTTTCGATACGGTACCCCTTGGCACGCTCAATCGATGCCGTGATCGAAGATCGACTCTCCGACAAGAATGAATTTTTGCCAAAAGCAGATGGCGCTGACGACAAAGAGAGCGACAGATAAGTTGGTGCAGAACTGCTGCCGACCACTGGGTCTACATGATCTGATAACGTAAACGCCTAATCGAGCAAAAGCCCTTAAGCCTTGGTGGCTTTCGCTTTTTTGGGCGGAGATACGACGCCTAATGAGGCACCACTCGCAATCGCGTAGCGCTCCTTGCTGCCGTCTTTCAAGTAACGAAATCCGACGCGTGTGGGCTTGCCGGTCTTCGGGCAAACCACCATGACCTTAGACGCTGGAACGGGCATCTCTTTGTGAAGACGTCCTCCCTGCGGATTACGCTGACTGGGGCGTACATGCTTGTAAACCAAGTTGACACCTTCGACAACCACTCGCCCTTTTTCGTGGTCGACCGACATTACCTTGCCGGTGACTGACTTGTCTTTACCAGAAATGACTTTGACCGTATCGCCTGCGTGAATTTTCATAATTGCAATATAAAGACAAACTTCTAATCGGGAACGTTTCAACGAGCACATTGTCCGATCGTATGTGCCGACTACGTAGTAAGACCACTGAAATGGGTAAGAGGTAGTTTCCACCAAGCTAACTTGCTCAGCCCACCGAATTACAGAAAATTCGGGACCCACTAGTTTCTTGAGCCCTAAATCTTGATCGTTTGCTATGAAAATGTCAAGTCCTACTGCGATGTTCGAATTTCATGCACTTGAAGCTTCGGTCCGCTTGCGGACGCTTCTTTGGACTCAGAAAATTGGTGCGGAATCGCAGGCATGTGTGAGAAAATTGCGGCATTTGCGACTCGGTTTCCCTTCCGTTGGTTTCCGAGAACAGCTTTCAAGGTTGCGATAATGACCCATCACCAGGGCCAAATCACACCAAAAAATCAGACTCCTGGCGTGACCATCTGGCTCGGGTGTCCATCTGGCTCGGTGACACGTCTTTGGTATATTAACGTATTGGACAACCTGAAGGGTCGCTGACACCGAGATTTATGGCGACCGAATGCTGAAAAACATGATTTGCCTGGGAGAATAGAATGAGTTTGGCGGAGATTTTGATGCCCGAGTTTGATGATGAGATTAAGCGCACGCGAATAGTCCTGGCGGCTGTCCCCCAAGATAAATTGGATTGGAAACCAGCGGAAGGATTTCACTCAATCGGTTGGAACGCAAATCATTTGGCTGACATGTTAAGTTGGACTCAAGTCATCATTCAACAAGCGGAGTTTGATATTCATCCTCCGGGAGGTGAACCGCATGGAACACCAAACCTGATGGATCCAGCTGAGATATTGGAGAGCTTTGACCGCAACGCCGCTGAATCCCGGGCGATCCTCGCCGCAACCGATGACAACACCTTTGCTGAGATGTGGACCATGAAGATGGGTGGAAACGATTTGTTCACCATCCCAAAATGGACATGCATTAGAACTTGGGTGATGAATCATTCCTTCCATCACCGGGGAATCTTGTCAGTCTACCTTCGTATGGCGGGGGTAGAATTGACACCGATTTATGATGGCTAGTCCAATGTCTTTGAATAGCTCAAGTGGACGTGCCTGCGTTGTTTGGCGGCCGAGTTATTGTGGACACGATTTTTGATTGAACGCAAGATGACTCCAGGTTCAATTAGGTAGCTGCCTGTTCATGCGGATTGGAATAGACACCGGTCTGTTGCCGACCTTTCGCATGAAAACCTCGATGCAGTTCTTGACTGCGTTGATTTAGAACTTTGCACAGAGTTTGACACCAAGAGCAAGTTCGTCAAGTTTTGTTGAACCGAGGCTATGAGCAGACAGGCTTGGATTGCTCCAAATCCAAGTAGAAAAAATATTCTGAATATGGCTCGTTTCCGTCATGCATGTGGCGTAGGCGGCCATCGCGGCGGAAGCCAAAGGTTTCGAAAAACTGATGTGCCCGCTCAAAACGCGTGTCGGACCAAAACTCAACTCGTTGCATGCCAGTTTCCCATGCCCAATCGATGGCGATCTGCATCAGCTTTCTTCCCCATCCAGTCCCACGCAGGTGTTTGGCCAAATACAGTCGTCGAAAACCAGCGAGTTTGGATTGCTCGTCCACCACAAAAGCTGCGTGGCTTCCCAAAATCACTGGGTTTTCGGCTTGAGGAAAGAGTCCCAATTCGACTTGGGGTTGTTGAGTGGTTACTGAAGATTCGGCCAACACCCAAAATTCTCCAGACTGATTTCGATAGTAGTCTGGTAAATCGAGTAGGTCGGACTCTGCTCCTTCAAGGCACACAGAATCACCATATTCACGATACACGGCATCAATCAGTGAAATGACGCCTTCTCGATCCTGGCCGCTGGCGGGGCGAATTTCCAAATGGTATTTTTGGTGCTGCATCATGATTCAATTGAACCAGAGTGGACATGTTATGTCGAGGCTTATACTCGGTTCGCATTGATATTTCGAGCAACGAAGATGACCGCAACGATAAGAAGTCACTACCAACTCCAGGTGATTCATTGCCTACCGCCACGTTCAGAACGAGCTTGATGGGCGGAGAGCTTGATGACCCAATCGCCTTTCGCCACAAAGCTCGCGACGGCGAATGATCTTGTCGAACGGCTATCGCAATCTGGTGGGGGTCAACAAAAAAAGCGGCACAGTTCAACTGCGCCGCTTTTAAATTTTGATCAGTTGTTTCGGCTTTGCAAAGCCTGTTCACGTCTGCTGGCCTAAAAGACATCCAGAATAAAATGATGCCCCCAGTGATAACGTCGCGACGAGGGATAGTAGTTATGCCACTGGCGATTGTACACAGGGATCCGCATTTCGGCAGGATAGCGATGGTACATGTCGTTTCCACTGCGGAAGTACTCGCTTCCCCAGTAATTGTGCGGGTAGGTCACGTAGGGGTAGTGGTAAAAACGGTCCATATTTCTTGATCCGTATTGTCCACCCCACGATCGACCATACGCGTTTTCTTGCGCGGTGGCTTGCGTGATCTGGGTGCTCAATACCACAACCGTGACGACGGCCAGTGATAAGATTACACGGCGAAGCATTTATTTGTCTCCCATATTTGTCAGCGGGTCACTTGCCATCGTGGAAAACTACAGGCAATCTGCTAACTACATCGGCATGCCATCACCTCGTATTGAGGGAATTATTGGCAAAATCACCACACGTGTGCCAAGCCGCATCATTCCACCCGGACGGCAGACCGATCGGGCAAAGTAGCGGAACTTTGCCGTAAGAATTGCTATCGAAGGCACTTCATTAGCGCAAGAATTGAGTGAACAGGCGCGTCCATCGCGACCTTTACGCAAGGTTGGACAGCCTGCCAAACGTGTGGTGAACGAGGCGTTTTCGATACTTTTGCAACACGCAACCGCCAGGCCCTTAAAATGCCTGTTCTTATAAACTTTAACTTTTAAAAAATATGTGGGATTTATTAAAGGACAGCTGCACAAGAGGCCAAGCATTCAAAAAAATTTTCGATTTCATATCAAGAATTGAATTTTTGCTGGGAAGCGATGACTTTTTGCATCGTTGATTATGGCAGCGAGAGTTGTCATAATGACGGTCTAATAAGCTTCCAACCTTTGACTGTTGACTGCCGAAAACGGGAGGAATTGACCATTCGACGCGACGTTCCCGATTCGATAAATTGCTTGGGCCGAATTGCCGTTCAATGAATCGATGCAACCCAACTCGCCATGACTCTTTGTCGATGAACTTGGTGTGCGACCGGCCAAGTACTGGGTGGGCGATACGGAACTTGGTTTGACGCCGGCTTACCTGATCTCTTTCAACATTGACTGTAAACCTCACTCAGCGGAGAAATCTGATGAGAACCCTACTGGCCTGTTTCTTATTTGCGTTCGCGATGCTTCAAATTGCTGGGTCGTTTATTCACGCTGACGAATATGCCTTGCTGGTGGCTGTAAAAAACTACCCACGCAATCAACTGAATTCGCTCAAGTACACCGAGAATGACGTCGAGCAGTTTGCCAAGGTCCTGGCGCAAAGTGGATTCGACCCCAAGAACATCCATCTCATGACGCAAGCCGTTGGTGCCGAAAATCCACGGTTCTTCCCTACGGCGAAGAATGTCATGAAAGAACTGGAACTCTTATTGAGCATTTTGGATACGGGAGACACGATCATCGTGGCTTTTACGGGGCATGGAGTACAATTTGCTGGAGACG
>CALMEE010000032.1 GCA_937862885.1 uncultured Planctomycetaceae bacterium | reverse complement strand
AATCCTCGCTACGACCTCCAGGCAGGCCAAAGAGACAATAAAAGTAGAATGTCCCCTTAAAACCTTTCCGTTTGAAGCGGCGAACGGCTTACCATTTGTTTAAGATCATCAATCGTGAGCATCGGCATCGACCGATGAATCATGGCATGGCAATTCGGGCAAACAGGCCGCAAGTCATTGATCGGATCAACCACATAGTCCTCGCCAATTTCTGAAACTGCAACGATATGATGAACGTGAATAAAGTCTTTTCCATTGGGGCCGTACGCGGCGACGAAATTGAAGCCACACACGACACAATCATAGCCGTAGTGGTTAAGACATGCGAGACGAGCGCCGCGATTCCGTTCATATGAATTGACGGTGATTTGGACGCAAGCGCCTTCGCGGTACAAGTTGGGCTTGGGAACCAATTCCTCAGCTAGGTGTTGTGTATCCGCGGGATCAACCCAACCGACGATTTCGAGTGCGGTCGCAACGGAATCATGCATTTCCCAGATGAAGCCATCGGGGTGATCGTAACCCTTCGACCAAACGCCCCACCAGCGTGGCGTGCCGTTGGATCGAATTTGTGGTTCAAATCCTGTTGATTCGCAGAACGCGCGACCAAGCCCGCCGTATTGAGCGTTCACAATTGGATAACCACCAGCGACGCTTGCGAGTGCGGCGAGCTGGGGTGCCGTAGCTCGGCGAGTCGGCGCGAAGTAGTGTGCCGTGATGATTCTGCGACGAAGATCGGTGATGCGATCGGACAGTGCCGTCAGACCGTTGGCGTAATAGGCCGCGTCAGGAACATGTTCGAGGCAATATTCACGCATGATTCTTTAGGCACAGAACGCCGAAAATCACCCGGTTGCCGCCAAGTGACTCTGATTTCTGGAAACGCCCGACCGGCAACTCGGGTGCATTTTTTGGTTATCCGCATGCACGGTCAACATTCAGGCAGGGCGTCACGCTTCGTCGGGTACAGACTGTGGTCTGCTGTCAAGTCCTGCTTGATAGGCGCTGACCACAGCGGCGTACATACCACCGCAAAGTGCAGCGATTAGAGTCCATCTCCAGGACGGTGCAAGAACTCCGTTCTCTTGAACGAGGGTGTCGACAATTTTGAGGCCCGCCATCAGGCACCCCATAACGATGATTCCGCGTTTCATTCCGGGATTCCAGTAAGTGAATGCGTTTCGATTGTTAGGCATTGTCTTGTTTCGTCCTGAATGAAATGGAGGTTTTCGTGATACGTCGGCGGCCAAGACGTGAAGTTCTGGCCTGGGGTCAGAGTGCGAACTCGGGTTTCAATGGATGATGATAGTGTCGTGTGACATCGAGCGTCATAGATTAGCTGCGGATAACTTGTAATTATCATCGGTCAGCGCGTGATAAGTTGATAAAACACGGCTAACCACTTGGCTAGAGTGTAAATAAATTTTAAACTTCTGTCAACGATTCAGTTTAGAAAAGAGGGCATTAAGGGGACATTCTACTTTTATTATTTCTTTGGCCTGCATCGAGGTGGCAACGAGGTTTCAAGACCGAGTTTTGCAGCAGTTTTTACCTGCCAATGAAGGTAGACTTAAAAGGGACATTCTACTTTATCTGCGGATTTCGTTCATTTAGAATGCTGCAAGGCCACGCACATCAAGAGCATCACGAGGTGGGTTTGTTTACCACGTCCTGAACCGGGGCAATGGCCGCAGCGATGTCTTTCATCAGGATGATGACTTCGCCGCGTTTGTGAACTTGATGCGGGACGCTCACGAATAGGTATCGATGCGGCTGACTGGATTTTGTCTGACGACAAACCATCTCCACCTGCTTTTGTGGCCACATGGAGATCGAGACCAGAGTCGCTGAATGCATTGGCTGATGACGTTTCACGTTCGTTGTTATCATCGGCACTACAAGGGAAGCGGTCATATCTGGCAGGGGCGGTTCAAAGCGTTTCCCGTCCAATCCGATGAACACTATCTGACGGTGCTGCGTTATGTGGAGCGGAATCCGCTGCGGGCGAACATGGTCGAGCGAAGTCAGGACTGGGAGTGGCCCAGCCTGAAACCGACGGTTCGAAGCGGCCCGTACGGATTGCTGTGCGACGGACCGATCCTGAAGCCCGCTCAGTGGACTCGCCATGTCAACGGAGTGGAAACAGAAGCCGAACTCGGGATCCTGAGCCAGAGTCTTGCTCACGGCACTCCATTCGGTGATAATCATTGACAGACAAAAACTGCTGCAATACTCGGTCTTCAATCCTCGCTGCGACCTCGAGGCAGGCCAAAGAAACAACGAAAGTAGAATGTCCCCTTAATGCTCGGGCAAGATCACAATGATCAGGTCCGCTTTTGCAACAAATGGGTCCGCGAGAGTGTCCACAATTCTGTAAGTGAAAAACCAGAGTAGCGATAGTCCGATCAATAATTGTCCGAGATGATCTCTCGGCCGGCGCGGGTGCCTAAGGCACGCCAAATCGAAAGGTCAATTGAGTTGGAAACCGGCCGCGTTGATCCGTCGACCAGGGCGGCGTTTACGAGTCCGGTGTGATAACTTCTTGAGGTGATGACTGCAAACGTGGGGATCGTGGAACTGGTGCCCTCCTGGCGCGACGTGTAATCGATATCCGTACCTGCCGCACACTGGTCGGAGTCCATGGAAAGCAATAAGCGTTGGTTTGGCCCCAGGGTGGTGGTGAAACCCTGATGATGAACGCGACCATCTGGCCATTCCGTATGACCATTGGGGCGGCACCAAGCAAATGATGCGGGGATCCTCGCTGCAACGGCTGAGGGGTCTGGTGGTGGCAAATCAGTACCTCCCACAAGCGGCTCATTTCGACCGTAGGGCTGCCTCGCTTTGACATCGGCTACCAGCAGGGTTTGGCTTGTGCCGTCGAGCACATCTCGCAACCGAAGTCGCCGATTCGGACCAAACATCCCGTCGCCAATCCGATTGTTTAACGGGTCGAAAATCAACCAACTCCCAAAGTTAAATCCGTATGTCGTCGGAAACAGGGGACTAGCCAATTTGGGACTGACATCGCGAGGCGTATCCGATTCCGGGTCGCTGGGGCAAGCGTAAATCGGGATTTTCAATCCGCTGATCGCCGATTGATCGTCCCAAGCGACATTGAGGTCAACTCGATCATACACGTTGCCCTGTTCCAAATACGGCAAGATTCGACCGTGGATTGACCAGGAACTGTTAGTGTTGATGCCTCCGTACCCGGCAAATTCCGCGGACGGCGGCAGATGGCGTTGTGCTGTTTCGTAATTGTGAACTGCAAGTGCAATTTGACGAAGATTGTTAAGACACTGCGTTCGGCGCGAAGCTTCGCGAACCGCTTGAATGGCGGGCATTAGCATCGCAAGCAAAATCCCAATGATGGCGATTACAACTAATAACTCAATTAGCGTGAATGCCGTGCGACGATTCAATTTCATATTCAACATGCCTTTAGCTCCGTGAAAATCTGTTAATGTTGACTGATCGCAAACAGAGCTCGTCCAAATTTGAACCATCAATCTGTTGCGGTTCTCATTGGCGATTAAGAAACGTCTCCCACAACCCCAGCATTCCATTCACTGGAACCACTGCCGATGACGACTTCGTCCCGTGGATTGCCGTGGGACACCCTTTGCGCGAGTTCGGCCGATAAAGCAATTAATGTGCCAAGAATGTTCTGCTTCGCTAGTTAACGATTGCCTTTTCGAAGAATTGCAACTGATGGTTTGATCATCGCAGTTAAAAAGGGCCTTGAGCCGCTCCTCGTGAAATTCAACTTTCAACTCTATCATGCTCAAAGAGCCTAAATTGGGTTCGCCACCGACAGTCTGGAAGACGAGATAATTGTCGATTGAAACGACAACGTGTCGAAATGTTCGACAGCCGTTCTGTGTTTCGCTTTGCGAATGTACAATTTGAATTTCCCAAGAAATGCGAATGCCTGCGGACGTGTGTGAATCACGGTCAACGAGGTATGGGTTAGGTCAATTAAGCTGAGCCGATTTGAAGTAGCGTCCCAATTTCATCTCGACGCACCCCACGGAGTCGATTCCGCGACAATTCGGGGTATGAAATCCATGATTTGTGTTTAATTCAAGACATTTTGGTTGGAATGGAAAAAAAAGCAAAACCGACGGTGCGGTGGTCGATCATTCAACAGGTCCTCTGGCCGATGTTGGGGTTGGTATTTTTGATTCATTGGGGGCTGTACATTGCAACCGTGCGGTGGGTTTCAGAGCGCAAACAGTCAGAGACGACGGCGCGAATGGAGGCTCTGATCGATACAATTCAACGGCTCAATATTCCATTCAATCAAACAGTTCTCAATCAAATGCGAGGTCTTAGTGGCGCCGAGTTTCAAGTACGCGACGATAGGAACAGCGTGATACATTCGACAATCCAATTTTCCGACACTGCCCAACTCGAATTGGCTGACTTAATAGTATCAGGACAAGTACTATCATCTGAACAAGATGTGCCAATCGGCGGACGCTGGTATCGCGTTGCTCAAGTACCGCTTCGCCAATCCGACCCTCGTCAAAGAAGGTTAATTGTATTTTATTTGCTTGAAGACATTAGGCGCGAGCAGCAGAATGCCGTCCGCCCCATTGTGCTCATGGGCCTAGCTTCGCTCGCGGTCGCCACAATATTGGCAGTGGGGCTGGCATATCGGATCAGTCGTCCGATCGTCAATTTAACCCAACAAGTTGATCGAATCGAACAGACTCAATTTGCGGCAATTGCTGTTCCCGCGCGAAATGACGAACTGCGCGATTTGACAATCGCCTTCAATCAAATGTGTGATCGACTGCGACAATATGAAGAGACGATTCGACAAACCGAGCAAGTTCGATTGTTGGCACAAATCCGAGGCGGGATCGCCCATCATCTGAAAAACGCCATTACCGGAGCGAGAATCGCATTGGATGTTTATCAGTCGAACCAAGCGAAAGTTGAGCAAAATGATTGTCTGGTTGTCGTTGATCGGCAGATTAAATTGATGGAGCAATACTTGCAACAGTTTTTAGCCCCAGCCATCCAGCAACGAGCGACTTTTCAATCAGTTGATTTAAAGACATTGCTCAACGAGACGATTAAATTGGTCATGCCCAGAATGGTTCATTTCGGGATCGGGTTGGAGAGAAACGAGTCGGATGAATCATTTACCATTATGGGCGATTACAATCTATTGCAACAAGCTCTGTTGAACGTATTGATCAACTCCATCGATTCGGTTGCCCAAAAGCACGCAAGCGATCCTGGTTCGATCAGCAGGCAAATTCGTATGACGCTTGATCGGTCGATTGCCAGCGACGTTTTGCTGACCATCGCTGACAACGGGGTTGGAATACCCGTCGAGATGGAAGGACGAATTTTCGAGCCCTTTATGACGACGAAACCGGATGGCGTTGGTTTAGGATTAGCAATCGTGCGACAAGTCGTCGAGACGCATGCAGGGTCAATTCAACTGGAGACTTGTGGAAATTGGACAGTTTGCGAGATCACGTTGCCGTCACCCAGGGATAACGACTAATAGCGAGCCGTATGTCAAAGAAAAGTATTCTCATCGTGGACGACGAACCAGCGATTTGTTTTGGCCTCAGCAAGATTGTCGAGAGCATGGGACATAGCGCAGTCCTCGCCCATTCCGCCGAGCAAGCATGGCAGGAAATTGGCCGAGTTGACGTGGATTTGATTGTGCTTGACGTCCGACTCCCCGGAATAAGTGGACTGGAGGCGATCCGGCGTTGGCGGCAACAAACCGTGAACGTACCGATTGTGATGATGACCGCTTACGGTGACTTGGAAACAGCAGCCCAAGCAGTGCAGCGAGGCGTGGTGGAATACTTGGTAAAGCCATTTGATCGCGAAACGTTTATGGCTGCGACTGAGCGGGCCTTGTCCATTGCCAACTCGGATGTCTCGCCGGAAAACTCGGCGACGGAAAACGAATTTTTGGGTCGTTCTCGAGTCATGCGAGAGATATTCAACCAAATCGCGTTGGCGGCCACGTCATCTGCGCATGTTTTGGTCGAGGGTGAAAGCGGTACGGGCAAGGAATTGGTGGCCAGGGCCATTCATCGGTTCAGTCCTCACAAAGATCAACCTTTGGTCACTGTGCATGTGGCCTCGCTCAATCCCAATCTCATTGAAAGCGAATTGTTCGGCCACGTGAAAGGCGCGTTTACCGGGGCCGAATCGAATCGGATCGGGTGGTTGCAAAAAGCGAATAAATGCGATTTATTCCTAGATGAGGTCGCCGAAATTCCGTTGGTTGTACAAGCCAAACTGCTTCGAGCGTTGGAACACGGCGAAATCTACCCAGTGGGGGCCAATCAACCAGCAATTTCACAGTTTCGCATCATCGCCGCGACGCACCGCAATTTGTATGAGATGACTCGCGACGGCAGTTTTAGGCAGGATTTATATTTCCGCTTGTCTGGGTTTCATATTCGCATTCCCCCACTTCGCGAACGGCGCGAGGACATTGCCGTTTTGGCACAGCACTTTCTTAGTTTATGGAATCGCAATTATCAGGGCTCTGCGACGATTTCACATGAAGCCCAAAATGAACTCAATTCTCGGAATTGGCCGGGAAATGTTCGCGAACTGAAACATGTGATCGAACGAGCGGCGATTTCGGCACGAGGAAATCGGATTGACCTCATGCATTTGCCCGAGCCGTTACCAAACGAGTGCCAGCCGAGTGATACGCTCGACGGCCAGCGACACCCCAGCGAGATTGTCGAACTGATGAATCAATGGGCCGCACAACAAATCGCCGATGCCGACAATCATGGAAAAATCTATCAACACATGTTGGAACTCATCGAGCCGCCAGT
Source organism: uncultured Planctomycetaceae bacterium (assembly GCA_937862885.1). Taxonomy (GTDB): domain Bacteria; phylum Planctomycetota; class Planctomycetia; order Pirellulales; family Pirellulaceae; genus CALMEE01. The sequence goes on along the minus strand of CALMEE010000032.1, from coordinate 523 downwards.
TTTCGAGGCGGCGGTTCGTCATTGCGAGGGCCAGATCGCGCCGGCCGCCAAACTGCTCGGCTTGCATCGCACCACTCTGAAACGCCGCATCGAACAGGCTGACGACGAATAACGCAGCTCGAATTAAAGGGGACATTCTACTTTATCTGCGAATTTCGTTCAGTTTGAATGCTGCAAGGCCACGCACATCAAGAGCATCACGAGGTGGGTTTGTTTACCATGTCCTGAACCGGGGCAATGGCCGCAGCGATGTCTTTCATCAAGATGATGACTTCGCTGCGTTTGTGAACTTGATGCGGGAGGCTCACGAATAGGTATCGATGCGGCTGACTGGATTTTGTCTGACGACAAACCATCTCCACCTGCTTTTGTGGCCACATGGAGATCGAGACCAGAGTCGCTGAATGCATTGGCTGATGACGTTTCACGTTCGTTGTTATCATCGGCACTACAAGGGAAGCGGTCATATCTGGCAGGGGCGGTTCAAAGCGTTTCCCGTCCAATCCGATGAACACTATCTGAC
>CALMEE010000031.1 GCA_937862885.1 uncultured Planctomycetaceae bacterium | reverse complement strand
TTCTCATTTGTCGATGCAATAATCAGACCAATTTTTCAAATGCGCTGGCCCTGATTTCAGGCGTTGGCAAAAGCATTTGGCGGCACAGTTGTCCACGATCTGAATCGTGCTGAAATCGGAACACTCGAAGTTCAATTGACGGCTGCCGGGCTCAACGACCCCGTTTTTGGCCCACTAGGTGACCGATTCTATGTGCCAATTGGCCATGAAGATACAGTAACATCTCTGCCGGAGAACTGCACGTTGATCGGGCGGACTGAATTGGCTTTTCAAATTCTGCGATTCGATGATGCGCCGATTTACGGAACTCAATTCCATCCTGAATTGACTCTGGAGAGTTACTTGGCAAGAGTTCGTCGCTATCCCAAGTACGTGAAAAAGATTATTGGCTTGAGCTACGAAGAATTCGCAGCAACTTGTCACGATACGCCACAAATGCGTTCCATTCTACCCGGTTTCGTGAATTGGGCTTTGGAAGGCAAATCGACTTGGATAAAACAATGAGACCAAATGCCAAGCCGCTGGTTTCGGCGAAGCGTAATCCCCATGGCCCGGAAACCTGTTGATGAATGGAGACGTGAATGACAATTAAGGAAATGAAGCAACAATTTGTACGAACGGGCAAAGTCGAATGGATCGGTGTGCGAACTGCGCAAGATATGCCAGTGCAAGTTGTCGATGTTGTCGTAGCCGATACGCAACACGGGCTGATCGGCGACCGATTCAAAGGTGGGCCGGGGGCTCTGCGACAAGTTACATTGATTCAAGCCGAGAATCTGCAAGTCGTCGCACAGCTATTGGGGCAAGAGTCGCTTGATCCAGCGCTGACACGTCGCAATATCATGATCAGCGGCATCAACCTCTCCGCTTTGAAAGATTGCTTGGTTCGGATTGGCGGAGCCACGCTGAAGATCACTGGAAGCTGTCCACCCTGTTCGCAAATGGAAAAGAATTTGGGAAAAGGCGGCTACAATGCCATGATCGGACATGGCGGCGTGACGGCCACCGTTCTCGAAGGTGGAGAAATTCGGCTCGGCGACGAACTTATACCAATTTTTGAGACGTCATAAGCCGCATTCTCGACCGGCACAAGGTCCGACCAAGTGAAGTGGTCAGATATATCGGTCAACAAACCGCGGATCAAGGGGAATATCAGAGACTACGATGTCGGCAATCAAGTCACGATGCAACTGGGAATCCCGATCCATCATTTGACGGCCAACTTCCGCCCATTTCCGCTGCAGTTTGGGGGAATGATCCTGGCCTTTCATCTTTATTTCCGCCTCCAGATCCAACGCAAAAGCTACATGCAAGTACGGATCATTTTTCTTGTCGTGGGAGCGATCGAGGGAGAGCGCAAAAACCAGCGAAGCGAGTGAATGACATAACTTGTCAAATACGCCCCCCTCATCTCCTAAGAGAAAACTTTGGTCCATAAAGCTTTTTTGGTATCGCGCGATAATCATCAGAATCTGCCGACCCAACTTGCGGTTGCGACGCAAGGCCCTGCGAATCAATTGTTTCTTGTCCTCAAATTGATTTTCGATTCCTTGCAGATCGCCAACCCAAGGATTAAAAGAACCCAAAACGGATTTCAAGATGAACCAGCCGAATTTGGCTTTCGGAATCAACCCGAATTTCTGTTCGAGTTCGGCCACTCCGATCGGTTCAAGAAATTTGGAGCGGATATCTCGGGTCATCGCATTGGGCGCGCCCACATCAGCCAGCACTGGATTCGGTCCTTCGTAAACGGTCGCAATCGTAAATTCATGCATGTTTTCGCCAATATAATTCTCAATCGGATGCGCGGGCATTTGGGCCAGGGATCCAGTCCCCTGGGCATCAGCGCGAGTATACTTGCGACGCTCATCAGTATGCACTGAACGACCACCCTGAATTTGATAGGCATTGATGGCGGCCTGCAGTAACCCTTTCGTGGCGTAAACCTTGGCAATCATTCCCTGCGTTTCGTCCCGCACGCCGTTAGCTGCCAACCGAAAACACAAATCACCTAGCACGCGGCCTGCGAGCCCATGGCACGTCGCTCGGCCAACCCAGGTTTGGATTCGCGGCGAGCATCCGATTGGCTTGCCAAAGGTAGCGCGGAAGGACGTCCAGCCTCCACCACTGGGTTCGCCAGCATTCGATTGGTGGCTGCCGCTTGCGTTTTCCGATAACTCGTTGTTATTTGCGGCTTGCACCTCGGGATCCAAAATAATTTGGGCCAATAACTTAAACGTCTTCGCCGCGCTGTTCACGCCAATGCCACCGCGCCCTTTTGCCAGCGAACTAAATGCCTGAGCCAATCCTTTGCTCGGTGGTCCCAACAGATTTTTGGCGGGAACGGGACAATCCATTAGTCTGAACCTTGCATTCCACAGATAATCGAACGCAGTCAGATCATTACGCACCATACGGAATTGGGCATTATCTTGTTTAGGCACTTCAAATATCAACATTCCCGAATCGCGACCGGGCTTCAAATTGTGTCCTTCCAACTTGACGACCAGGATACAGACACCGCCGTAGATCACATTGGTGATGGGCCACTTGACTCCGTTCACAAGGTATTGGTCTCCCTCTAGTCGCGCTGTCATTGACAGTCGACTTGGATCAGCGCCAACACCAGGTTCAGTCAAAGCAAACGAGCCCAGCAGTTCACCCGATGCCATTTTGGGCAAATAATATTCCTTTTGCTCCTTCGTTCCAAAATCCAAAATAGGCGTAACCGGCCCGAGAAAGTTATGTACCTCAAACATCACTGCTAGATCTGGATGAATAAAGGTCAATGCACGCAACAACGGCCCCAGGTCGCCCAGTCTCGCACCACTACCTCCGTACTCCCGTGGGATCGCCAAACCGAAGAAACCGATTCTTGATAATCCGAAGAGTACATCATCTCGGAACAACATCCGTTGATGATCCAACAGTTGATTTGTCTTTTTCCGCTCCAGCAAGAATTGGAGCGATTCTCCCATTACGCGGCCGACCTCTGGCGACGGCGCAAATTTTCCGGCATCGAATTCACGGGCTTTCACCGTACCAAACAATGAAGTAATCGTCGGTGCTCCACCAGAAAATTGGCTTTCCGCTGACTTGTCGGCCGCATCCAAGGTCGCGAGTGCAGCGATCTCGTCAGCTGACTTGCCCGCCTGTTGAAGAATCAGGGCAACAGCGTCCCTGCCAACGCTGTCGGCTCCACGGGGCAATGTTTCATCGGTTTTATTGCGTTCGGCGGGGGGAGTTTGCGTTTCGAGCATGATCAAAACCTGTTTTCTAATGGGAACTACCGCCACACATTATATACGATTTTCGTCGCCAAATCAGGCCCTTTTAGGCGGCGTTGGCCTCACAAATCGGCATTCGCTGAGTTACACAATTTATCCCGCCATACCTCCATATCATTAACGTTCAAAAGCCGTATCTCGGCGGGAAGTTTTGTGTCGAGTTACAAGGTTGCGGGCGTTTCGAGGTCGTACGATGCAATATTTTCTTGCAACCCACGAGGAGTCTTGGATTTTTGAGCCTCGAACCCAGCAAATCGTGAGCGATTTTGCGAAATGTTAGCGACGAGTTTTGGCTGACGAGTTTTCCGCCACTGCTCGGCAGATGCGATGCGTCATGATGGTCTGAAAGCTGAGTGGGCAGCAAACAAACTCGCGTTACCGGTGAATTGACTGTTCTCCTTGGCTCTCCGAGGTCTCGACAGCGGTTTCAAGCCGATTGCTGTAAGCCTCAGCGAACTGAATGTGTTGCGCAAGATGAGCAACGTTGCTTGGCAACTGAGGCTGCTCAACTTTGCCGAGCACTTGCAATAGTCGCTCAATCGGGAAAGCGGAGTTACGCACAACCAGTCCTGGACCTTGGATATCCTCAGAAATCAGGATGTTCCCGCTTGCATCGCCGGCCAACTGAATCATTCCAGAATCGAGACTGAAGCCACTTTGAGTTTCAAACGGGATATAAAACTGTTCGGCTACGTGGGGACTCAATGTAGGTGCAACCGCTGCAAATTGCCGGACCAAGTCGAAGTACATCTCCTTCTCCATACGCCCAAAGCCACTGACGATTCCTTCCGCATTGATCAATTTGTTTTCTTTGACCGCACACGACCGCAATACAATTGCGCCTGTTCCACCCACAAATCGCCCAAAGGTTTCTGACAGACAGGCGTATAAATCGATCTGATCCAAATGGCCCATGACTTGGGCATCCCATGCGGCATCGACCACGTTCACATTAGCGATTCCTTGAAATGTGGCGAGTTCACCTAAGCTCCTGGCAAAGGGTGACCATTCAGCGATTAACACGAGCGGAATCTTCTTTTGGCTGAAGTCAAAGTTCCACGAATCAACCGTAGGATCATCCATCTGCCGTGAAAATCGAATCTCACTCCACGGGGCCGCATCTCCATTTGAACCGGATTGAAATCGCACAACCACATCGATCGATTTCGCCTTTGGAATCAAGTTGACGAGCACGTTCCGCAACACATGTCGCTGATTTTCAGCAGAAATCGCAGCCGATTCAATGCGTATTTCGATTGGACGCCGCACGTCAAATACTTCCCGAATCCCGGAATGCAAACGCCTGATGATTTGCACCAAAGAACGGTTACCGAGTTCGATTGATCCAATCGTTATTGTGCGCCGGTTCTCAGCGTTTGTCAGGAGGAGTGAGCCCAACTCGATTTCGCTCGAGGTCTCGGGCACGGCGAGCCGCACGTCGTGTAGGATCGTTTGTTGTGGGTAAGGTGTCGAAATCGAACCGATTGCCGTCGACAGTCCAGTTCGTTGTTTGATTGCGTCTTGCCACTCAGTCGCCGTCGGAGGGGAAACAATCCACTTCAACACGATGCAGGTAGGAACAACGCAGCAAACTACAAACAACAACCGGCAAATCAACCGTTTCACATGGTCACTCATCCAGCATATTCCTCGATCTGGCAAGCAAATTCAAATTCCCAATGTCCACTACTTCGCCGTTTCATCGGCTTTGCGAATAGGGCCCCGACGTAACACCATTCACGATTCCAATTCAGAGGCACTATTGTGACGCTACGTGTCACTCAATGAAACACCTGGGGCTAGGATCACATCTCCCGAGCCAATTTCTGAAACAACTCGACACGTTCCTGCATTTCCTTAATCGAGTCGCCACCAAACTTTTCGATCAGTGATGCAGCAACTTCGAAGGCCACGACATTTTCAACGATAACGCTTGCCGCCGAAACGGCACACACATCGCTACGTTCGTAGCTGGCGGTATTCGGTTGCTTCGTATCCATCGAAATAGACTCCAGTGGCTTGCGCAATGTACTGATGGGCTTCATGGCTGCACGCAGGATGATCGGCTGACCGTTAGTCATGCCCGCTTCTAACCCACCGGCGTTGTTTGATGGACGTTCAAAACCGAGTTGATGACTCTGCTTCAATTGTTCGTCATATTGAATTGAATCATGAACTTGACTTCCGCGGCGGCGGGCCGCCTCAAAACCAAGTCCGATTTCGACCCCTTTGATAGCCTGGATGCTCATCACGGCTTGGGCCAATCGACCGTCGAGTTTGCGGTCCCATTGTGTATGTGAGCCGAGCCCGAATGGGACCCCCGTGACCCTAACTTCAACGATGCCACCCAACGTATCTCCGTCCTGGGTTGCCTCGTCAATCAGCTGTTTCGCTTGCTGATCGAAATCTGGATTGGTTGAATAGACGATACTTTGATCGCGATTCATCCGCAACTTTTCGGGGGTATCTGCCAAGCATGGAATCTTCAGCGATCCAAGCTCGGCCACAAAGGCCAATGATTCGATCTTAAATTCTCGGAGCAGTTGATTTGCCAAGGCACCTGCAGCAACCCGAGCCGCTGTTTCGCGCGCACTGGCTCTCTCCAAGACACCTCGTATCGAACTCAGATATTTGATCGAGCCACTCAAGTCGCCATGCCCTGGTCGAGGGCGCGGCAATTCTTTGAGGCGTTCAATTTTGTAATCATGATTCGCAACTTGGAAACAAATCGGACTTCCCAGCGTGACGCCCTGCCAAGTTCCTGACAAGATTTCGATTTGATCGCTCTCAAGCTTTTGCCTAGCTCCGCGTCCGTACCCACCTTGTCGGCGTTTAAGTTCGCGGTTAATGGCCGCTTGATCGACTTGCAGCCCTGCCGGAAAGCCATCGATTAGGGCGATCAACGCCTTGCCATGGGATTCGCCAGCCGTTAAATATCTCAGCATAAACTTTCTCGTAAAAAATCGGCGGATTCTAGACTCCACTCATCATCGAATAAAGTGCGGTTGCTACAATCGCTAGCAATCTGCTAAACCGGATCGTGCAAAAATGAATACCCATGTGCCTTCAAACAAGCCGCATTTTCGATGATACGATTTCTGAAAAGTCAATGGTTTATGATCGCGTTGATCGGATGTTTGCTCGTCGGATTTTGCTGCAGTTCTATTCTCGCGGACTTTGCCCGTTTGGCTTGGGTGCGATATGCCGTGACTTTTGGCGTCATGTTTTTGATGGCCTGGTCGCTGGAAACCAAAGAAGTTTGGAAGTCGTTTTGGCGTCCTCAGGCGCCGATCTTGGCCAGCCTGCTAAATTTGGGATTGATGCCCTTATTGGCCTGGCCGATGACCTTGGCCTTGAGCGAAGATTGGGGAATAGGCGTAATCGCTGCCGCCGCGACCCCGTGCACGTTGGCGGCGGCTTCGGTTTGGACGCGACGTGCAGGAGGTAATGATATCACTTCCTTGATGACCACGGTGATTACCAACGCCGTGTGTTTTCTGGTTACTCCATTTTGGATCTGGGCATTTACGGCCCGCCAGACGAGTGGACTCTCGGCTCTCGACATGATCTCCAAGTTGTTCTTGTTGGTGGTGTTGCCGATGCTGCTGGCTCAACTAAGTCGCGGCAATCGGTCCGTTGCCACTTGGGCTACTAACAACAAATTCAAATTGAGCATCATAGCCCAAATTGGAATTCTCGTGATGGTACTGGTTGGAGCCGTGCAGACGATGTTGAACCTGCATGAAGCCATCGATCACAATTTCTGGCTGCAACTCATCTGGCTGGCAATGCTGATGGGTGCATTGCACTTCACCGTGTTGTTTTCAGGTATATGGCTCTCGGCCAAACTGGGTTTCCCGCGCAGCGACCAAATTGCCGTCGGCATCTCAGGAAGTCAAAAGACCTTGTTGGTCGGACTGACCACCAGCTTGGAAATGGGGATCAGCGTTTTGCCGATCGTTGTATTCCACACCGTCCAATTAATCGGTGATACACCTGTTGCAGACTGGTTTCGCAAACGCACTCAAACCAAAGAGCAAGCGGACAATCGCTAAGGAAGCTCAATTTGAGATTTTTTTGTGGTTGGCGGCTCAGCTTGGGAATCGGGAGCATTCACATACAATATCCGCAGTTGATGCAGAACATCTTCGAGCATTTGCGCCTCCAACGGATCCAAGTTTCCTTTTGTCTTGGATTCCAGGACACCGATGGTGTCGATCAGATGTTTGGCGATTCGCTTATCGATGTGCGTTTCTTGGGTGATTGGATCGGGAAACAAACCCAATGCCGACATGGCCTGCGTGGCCAACATGGAAACTAGCGTTTGAAACGAGGCTGGCGGTAGCTGTGTATGGTCATGCGGAGAATCAGCTTGTTCCTTTTGCCGATTTTCTAGCTCTTGCTTTTCGCGTTCTACCTGAGACTTCCAATCATCATCAACAACGATTTTCGGCTTGTCTCCAGGGCCATTTTCATTGGATGCATTCTCATTCATTTCGTATCTCGTTTAAACTGGAACTTCCTCTAAATAATTTGTATTCCCCTGACGGCGAACCGCTGCCTGCACAAAATCTGAAAACAATGGATGAGGACGGGTCGGCTTGGACTTGAACTCAGGATGATATTGCACAGCGACAAACCAAGGGTGGTCGGCGATTTCTATCGCTTCCACAAGCGTCTCATCTTCCGTCGTCGCCGAGACAATCATTCCATTAGCTGCAAACCTTTGGCGATAAAGATTATTAAACTCGTAGCGGTGCCGATGGCGTTCAAAAATTATTGGATTGTCGTAGGCCGAACTGATTTTCGTGCCGGGAACCAATACAGATTTTTGAGCGCCCAACCGCATCGTCCCACCCTTGTCCGTGATGTTCTTCTGTTCATCCAACAAGCAAATCACCGGGTGCGGAGTATCTTTGTCAAATTCAGTAGAATTCGCACTCTCCAATCCCAATACATTTCGTGCGAATTCGATCACGGCACATTGCATGCCCAAACAGATCCCCAAAAATGGTATTTTTCGTTGCCGTGCCCATTTGATGGCTTCTACCTTGCCTTCCGTGCCTCGTTCGCCAAAACCCCCGGGGACCAAAATCCCATCGTACCCAGCTAGAATTCGTTCCGGTCCCTCGCGTTCGATCTCCTCACTTTGAATCCGTCCCACGCGTATTTGGGCATGGTGTTCCAATCCAGCATGATCAATTGCTTCATAAATGGATTTATACGCATCTTTGTGACCCGCGTATTTCCCAACAACAGCAATGCTGATTTCCGTGTCAGGATTCCTAAGGCGGTGGATCAACTCTCGCCAGTCGTCCAAATGCAGGGACTTCGCCCGTAAACCAAGCTTGCGCACAATCAAGTTGTCCAACTCGTGGTCAACCAAGCTCAATGGCACTTCGTAAATCGAAAAGTCTTTGTCGCGTTCCTCGATCACTGAATCTTTCGGGATGTTGCAAAACAAGGCTATCTTCTCGCGATCTTCCAAGGAGATCGGCCGTTCCGTGCGACAAATCAAGATGTCGGGCTGAATTCCAATCTGACGTAATTGACCAACGGAGTGTTGGGTTGGCTTGGTCTTCAATTCTCCAGCGGCTTTCAAATACGGCACCAGAGTCAGATGAATATATAAACAATTCTCTTTACCAACGTCCAACGCAAACTGACGGATCGATTCCAAGAATGGCTGGCTTTCAATGTCGCCAACAGTACCGCCTATTTCAGTGATGACAACATCGACGTCATCGCCAGCCAGTTTGCTGATACAACTCTTGATCTCGTTGGTGATATGTGGAATGACTTGCACCGTCTTACCAAGAAACTCTCCACGGCGTTCTTTTTCAATCACGCGCATGTAGATCTGGCCAGTCGTAAAATTGGAATTGCGTGTTAAGGGGCTGTTCGTGAACCGCTCATAATGTCCCAGATCCAAGTCCGTTTCGCTGCCGTCATCGAGCACATAGACTTCGCCATGTTGATAGGGACTCATGGTGCCTGGATCGACGTTGATGTAAGGATCCAACTTTTGCATCCGCACGCGGAGCCCACGCCGCTCAAGCAACATACCGATCGACGCACTCGTCAATCCTTTGCCCAAAGAGCTTACAACGCCGCCCGTTACGAAAATGTGTTTTGACATCCTGTTCAATCTATCCAAAAATTTGCAGAACTATTGTTTAAGCTATTGCCTGCCGCGTTGGCTGACATCACAATTCGCAGGCATCGCTTTGTTGCCACGGCCAGCACCTCAGGCTTTTTTATGCACCGTGGCCTTGTCACGCCAAAGACATCGCGCCCACCAACAAATGTATATGCGGTCCGCTCTATTTACCGTCAGCCCAATCTTTCACTCCTAGGCAGAAATCGCAAATCCATTCTGTTTCGCATTGTTTCTGGCCTATCAACATATCGCAGCAAGCGAACGCAAGTATCGCAGCGGGTTCGAGACAAACAGGGTTTACCGCTGAACGTTTTCCGCAAACTTGCCCAACTGCGATCGACACAAGTGTATGGTATCAGGTTTTTTGCCGCCTGACAAATGCCGCGTAATCGGCAGCCGTATCGATGCCCTTCGCCGCATGGCTGGTAAATTCAACGCCAATACGATAACCGGCCTCAATTGCACGCAACTGCTCCAATTTTTCAATCGACTCCAACTTTCCACTCGGCATACTCGCGAGCCGCAATAGAAACTCCCGACGATAGCCATAGATGCCCAAGTGCTGAAAATGGGACGAAGTCACTGCATCCGGCTCATCTCTGCAAAATGGGATATTGTTTCGGCTGAAATAGATTGCGCAATTCGATGAATCAACGACCACCTTCACGCATGCCGGATCGCGTGCCAATGCTGGATCGGCGAGCGGACAAGCTGCCGTAACCATGGAAATGGCTGAGTCGTTGCGCAATCGCAAGATCAACTGATCAATAATCTCCGGAGCGATTTCAGGTTCATCGCCCTGGACGTTAATCAGCAGTTCGAATTCGGCATGCGTTATAGCATACTCTGCGACGCGATCTGTGCCGCTAGGATGCGTTTCGTCGGTCATGATCACCTGACCTCCGAACGATTTCACGGCATCAAAAATAACCTGAGCGTCGGTGGCCACGACCACGGCATCAGCCAGCTTTGATCGGCGAGCCGCCTCAACCGTATGTTGAATTAGCGGTTTTCCAGTTTCTTCCAACAGAAGCTTTTTCGGCAGTCGCGTAGACTGCAGCCGAGCAGGAATCACAATGCATGTTTTCAATCAACAAATCTCCACGTCATCGCCTATCTCAAAGTCCACTACCCGAACCGATGATCGGGAATTGTTTCTTCTTGGAGTCAAACAGCATTATGGCTGAGTATTCCTCTGCCAAACATTCATCAACTTTATCTATAACTAGAATTGTGCAAGTCACTGGAATGCTCGAAGGGTCGGACCACATTTGCAAAGACAATACAAGTACATCTCTCAATTCGCAAATTAACGTTTTTCGCCTTATATTTGAAGCCCGATTGACAGTCAAGTTCGTGTGACGCGACGGAGTTCAACCCCAAAAACAGCCGTGAATGTCCAGCATGACGACTTGGCGACGGTTCCAGGATCACCCACAATTGAATGAGGCGATAGGGCAACTCACATTTTATGCTTGAATTTGGTGTCGACCCCTAGTCGCGCCGATCGTAAGAATTATGCCAAATCAACCACAGGTTCAATTAGCTCCAGCGGATTACATGATCTCAAACCAGGATAGAATCCTCGCCGATTTCCCCATCCTTCAGCAGCGTATCCACAAGAATCGCAGACTGATCTATTTGGATAACGCCGCGTCGACTCAACGTCCACAGGCGGTAATCGATGCCATGAGTGACTTCTATGAAAAGTCATATGCGAACGTGCATCGCGGCATTCACTTTTTGAGCGAGCAAAGCACAGCGGTTTTCGAAGCCTGTCGCCGTGCGGTTCAAGCCTTTATCCACGCAGCTCATGCAGAAGAAATAATTTTCACCTCGGGCACAACCGCGAGCATCAATTTGGTTGCTCGCAGCTGGGGAGACGCCAATTTGTCCACGGGTGATCGGATTATTTTGACCGAGTTGGAACATCACTCGAATATCGTCCCCTGGCAACAATTGAGTCTTCGCACCGGCGCGCGAATTGAATGGGCAAGAGTGACCGAACACGGTGAACTCGATGTGGATCACATGAAGGAGTTGCTGAATCAACCAGCCAAGCTTGTGGCTTTCACGGCGCTCTCCAACACGTTGGGAACACGCTTGCCAGTTACCGACATCGTTCGCATGGCACAAGCAGCGGGGGCGATTGCCGTGGTCGATGCAGCTCAACATGTGCCGCACGAAACAACCTCCGTTACTCAATGGGGAGCAGATTTTGTCGCATTCAGCGGTCACAAAATGTTGGGACCTTCGGGAATCGGCATTCTCTATGGTAAGCGTGAACTATTGGAACAGATGCCACCGTTTTTGGGAGGTGGGAACATGATCGCTGAAGTGACCAAAGAAGGATTCACCCCCGGATTTCTGCCCTCTAAATTTGAGGCTGGCACACCCCCAATCGCTGAAGCCGCCGGATTGCTCGCTGCCATCGAATACTTGAACAACATTGGCATGGAGGAAATTACAAACCACGAAGCCGGCTTAATCAAGCGGTGTATGCAACTCGCGTCGCAAATTGACGGACTGCGCGTTTTGGGTCCACCGGCCGACAAACGAGCGGCCATCTTTTCCTTTGTCGCTGCTGGAATGCACCCACAGGATATTGCGGTGTTATTGGATCTGCAGGGCGTTGCCGTGCGGGTCGGGCACCATTGCACGATGCCCCTGCATCAGCGATTTGGACTGAGTGCAAGTTGCCGAGCGAGTTTTTATCTGTACAACACGCTGCAGGATGTTGACGACTTCGTCGAGATTCTCAATCGAGTACTCTGCAAACTCATTGGGTCAAGCCCCCGAAGCGGTAAAGTCGATCGATGAAGTAATGCGTCTGTTGGGTCTGTTTCGCAATACCGGTTCTCAGCAGGTCTCGGACGAGCTGATGGACGAATTGGAGACCGAAGTGCTGCTGTTGGCGGATGACTGTTTGGTGGAGCCTTGTTCAAGAGTAGTTGACAGGCAAATTCCGTGCTTATATCGCTACGAGTTCAGAGGCCGTTAAGCTTTGCAAGCCGGCGATGGGCTCGGGGCGTCAACCCGACGTCTAGGGACAACAAGATTGGCAATCATTTGCTGAGCGATTTCGCCATGTTGATTCGTTGCAATTATCTGTGCTTTGACAATTCCGAATTCGGGCTTGGATCGCATTTGGCGAACCTCCAAGATTGTGGCCGACACAGTCACCGTATCTCCTGGATAGGTCGGAACCGACCAACGCAATTGTTCGACACCCGCGCCGACTAAGCCGCCCGCGATGCGCAATTCTCCTGTTACAAATAGTCTCATGGTGACCGCAGCAGTATGCCAGCCACTGGCGCATAACCGGCCAAAGAAAGTATCGACGGCTCGCGCGGGGTCGAGATGAAAATCCTGGGGGTCAAACTGCTGGGCAAATTCGATCATTTCGTGTTGCACGAACGTATGAGAGCCGGAAGCGAAGACCTGGCCGACGGACAAGTCTTCGAGATAAATTTCCCCTCTGTCTTGCATGGCTATAGACTCCGCGATCGTCAGCCGACAACTCGCACTGTCGCCACACCTCGGTGAGTGTGCCCGTAGCGGTCCGTGGTTTCGATCTCGATCAAATGCGTGCCATGTCGGAGATCCGCGGGAAGTTTGGCATGCCACAGGTGTTGACATATGGCTGGCGAAGCTAATGAGCGGTAAGGATCAGTTAAATTGGCATCTCGTTCAACCAATTGAACGTAGATTGGATCTTCAATGAGAACGCGATCCATCTGCCGCCAAGGCGACTCGGGGCCAACTTTCATGCGCACGGTGGAGTATTGGCAACCGTTAAACACGTTGGCAAAAACTTCAGTCTCACCGGCGGCCGCAGACTCGATCTCGTTAGGGCAAGCAATCCGCATCTGATAGCTATGCGGTTGCTGCATCGCTCGATAACCATCAATTTTGTAGGAATTGCCATCAAACTCGACTTCAAGATAACCGCGGGGCGTGCCGTCCATCATCGTGGCGTGCGGAATACCGTTTTCATCGGGGGCTCCACGGAACCAGCTCCCGCACAACGTCCCCGTAATGATGTGGTGAAACGGATTCTTGCCATGCCAACCGTCTTCCGGTCCATAATACAAGTTCCCATGCCAATGCAGGTGAGCGGAAAACGACAGCAAATTCGGTCGATCTTTTAAAATCTCGAACAACTCGTCGCGGTCTGCTGTTTCGATGGATTCGCCCGAAACAACGCTAGGTTTAAGCGGAATGTGCATCATCAAAACGACAAGTTTATCTGTGGGAACATGTGCCAAATCATTCTTGATGAAACTCAGCTGTCTTGGTCCGAGATAGCCTCGGTAACTGCCTCGATCTTTGCCGCGTTCTGGATCAGCGCCAGTCCAATCGATATTGTTCAGGACTAGAAAATGCACGGGTCCCCAATCAAAGGAATAATACGTCGCCCCATACGTGCGCTTGAAAGTATCATAAGCAAACTGGTTATCCTTGGAATCAAAATTCAAGTCATGGTTTCCCAGAACATTAAACCAAGGTAATCCAATGAGACCCAAGGTTTGATTTAATGGCGGATACAAGTTCAAGTTGTCAAACATAATGTCCCCCAAGCTCACGCCAAAGGCAGCCTTTGTGCCTTGCATGTGGGGCACGACCGTCCGTGCCAAGTAATCGATCTCTCGCAAGTCGCGAGGTTGAGGATCACCGCAAAACAATGCGCTGTACTGTTCGGGTTCATCTTGAGGCGTCAATGCGAAATCAAGCGAACTGGGCAATGGCCCGGTGGGTTGTAAACCCGCATAACGCAACTCTGGCGAGCCTTCCGGGCGATGCAAATAGGTAAACTGTGGCAGATTGTGGTCGTCTAATTTCACTTGCCAGCCGCGAGGCTTGATTACAAAAATAGAATCAACCTGCTCATCAACTGGCAGCTCCCAACGACCTTGAGCGTCAGTCAAGGTAACCAATTCACCATTGGAGACCCCGACCCCCTGAACCCCACGATTGTTTGGGCTTGGCTTTCCGGTGCCATCTTGATCATGAAACACGGTGCCACGGGCAATCACATCTGCGCGATCGAATTGGCCGGCTTGCGATAATCGCGGCAGATAAAAAGCGGCACCCATACCCGCACTCAGTTGGACGAACCGGCGGCGGTCAATATTCACTCTTGCGGAATTTTCTGTCGCCGCGTTCAGTGGATTCTTGCATGATTGACCGGACATAGTATTCTCCCCTGGCTTTTTGGTTTAATTGTCGTAGCACTTCACGATCATACCAAGATCCAAGTTTGCGAAAAACCGCCGTGTTGTTAAGTTTTTATAAATGCCATGCCATTACTTGTGAGGAATGCACAGGACTCTGTGGCCTTGGCTACCAGTAATGCATAAGTTCAACTTACGTGGAACCCTTTACTGTCTGGTATGGATTATGGGTGGATGATATCTTAAGGGCTGAGTTCAACGTCGTCTGAAGATGTTTTTCCCACATCAAGAAACCAAGTTCTGTGTCACGACTAGGATCTTGGGTTGGCCGAAGTCGTAGGGGAACTTGATCGAGTTTCTCAAAGTTGGGGAGATTAAACATCGTTCACGACTCTAAGATAAAGCTTTGGCGGTGATTGAGTGGCTCAGAATCATCTCGCAACTACGTGCATGCGCAAGGCGCAACGACTCAATCCTCAAATCGCCCACGAAGGAAATTCCGATTGCAAAATATGAACCGCTGGCTTTTCGAGCAACCTGACGAATCTGACATCGAAATATTACCTCAACTGGAGGGGTTGCGGGTTGCTTTCGTGGGTAAACTCGGTGGCCACACCAAACGAGACGCTCAGCAGATTGTGAGGAGGCACGCAGGAATTCCAGTCGAGTTACAAGACGAAGCAATTGACCTCGTGGTCGTCGGCGCAGACGAACTGCCCATCTTATCCGACAACGATTTGCCGGAAGAGTTGATGAGGGCTGCTGCGGAGGGGAGATTGGAGATTATAAGCGAAACCGAATTATGGCAACGTCTCGGGATGCTGGAGCTGGAATCCAATATTCGACGCCTCTACACGCCAATGATGTTGTCTCAGTTGCTCGGTGTGAAAGTCGCCGCAATCAGGCGTTGGCATCGGTTGGGCCTAATCATCGCTGCCCGCGAAGTGAACCGGTTGCCCTATTTTGACTTTCAGGAAATTGCGGTTGCCCGACAGTTGGCACGCCTAGTCGGTGCAGGGATTTCCGTGGGACAGATCCAGCAAAAGCTTCGGCGTCTGGCCCACGTGTTTCCCAGCGCTGAACGACCGTTGGCGCAGCTTTCTGTATTGGTTGAAGGAAAAGAGATACTGTTTCGACGCGACAATGGATTGGTAGAGCCAGGCGGGCAACGGCGATTCGATTTCGATTTGTTCGAAGAAAACGATGACTTGGTGGCAAAAAAGCAGACGATTGAATTCGCGCCTCGATCGCCCAAATACGCTGCCGACCTCCATTCGTTTGAAGATTGGATCAACCTCGCGATCGAGTCGGAAGACAATAGCGAACTCGACGCAGCGCTGCACGCATATCGAAACGCTTTGCTGCAATTTGGACCGAACCCGGAAATCTGTTTCCGGATGGGCGAACTGCTTTCATTGCTCAACGAGCCTGCGGCTGCCCGAGAGCGCTATTTCATGGCGATTGAACTCGATACTTCGTACGTGGAAGCACGCGCCAATTTAGGCTGCGTACTTGTCGAGCTGGGGCGGTTCGAGGAAGCCATCGGCATGTTCAAGAAAACCTTGGATTTTCACGAAGACTATCCTGACGTTCACTTTCATCTCGCGCGACTCAGCGATGATTTGGGCAATACGGTCGAAGCGCTTAAATACTGGAAGCGTTTTTTGGAGTTGGCTCCCGAAAGTCCGTGGGCAGATGAGGCAAGAATCAGACTGAGTTGCGACCGTCCGGAATAAGTCGTCACCCACTGAATCGACTTGACCGACTGCAAAACAATTCCGACCGTTTGGCTCAATTATGGTAACCGTTCACACTAAGTCACGCGGGGTCACCGCTCAGGACATTTTCGGTACGATCAACGTAATTCTGCTCATCGTTTAACCGCGTGCCCAACGGGCTGCGGTTCCGCAATTGATGCGTAACGCGGGGCGTTGCCCACGCGGTTAAACGAAATAGCGTGAACGTTTACCAATTATCTAATCGCTTTGGCCAATTTCTCAATGACTTTGAATTCTGATTTGGTAACGGGTTGAATACTCAGTCTGGAATTTTTGACCAACACCATCTCTTTCAAGGTGGGTGTCGCCTTAATGCGTTCTAAAGAAACTAGCTGAGGGAATTTCTCGAGCAATTGCACATCAACCATATACCAAGTGGGGGCATCCAGCTTGCTTTTCGGATCAAAGTATTGGTTACTTCGATCGAAGGCTGTGAAGTCGGGATAGGCTGGCTTGACTACTTTCATTATGCCAGCGATGCCGGCTGACTTCGAATTGCTGTGGTAGATAAATGCCAAATCACCAACGTTGACTTCATCGCGCAGGTAGTTTCTTGCTTGATAGTTGCGGACACCTTCCCACAGCGTGGTTTGTTTTGGTTCGGAAACAAAGTCATCGACAGAAAATACTGTTGGTTCAGTCTTGAACAACCAATATTTTTGTTTTGACATCAATGCCTTTCAGCCAATTGACAAGCCAACGAAAATCGCAACGTCGGTTTAAAGTGGGGCAAGGGTTCGACCGAGAATCCTACTCAGCCGCATACTCCATCAAAACATCTTGAGAAAACCCGCCATTGGCAAAAGAAAATACGGGCGTGTGACTGGGAGCGATCACGGTATCAAATTTGTGTGTCCCTGGCGCTATTTGGCCAAGAAAATTTTCATAGATGGCATCGCCGGAAATTGCGCTCTCGCGGACCAACGATACTCGCCCATCTTCGAAGAAGCAGTTCTGGCCGTAACCTCCATGGTTTTGACTCGCGCGTCCCGGAGCGTCGAACGAGGGCGCGTCAGCCAGAACGACGTGATTAGGGTTCCCCACTTTGCGCGGTGAAGTGTAACGACCATTCAGGAAAAAACCTAATGAATAGCCAAAATCGCCCCCCATCAGTTGCTGGAGCTTCAGCAGCGAATCTTCGTCAGCTTGCTCGATCTGCTGGAAAGAGGGTATCGAACGCACCTCTGCTGCAAGCGTTGATCGTTCCGCACAAAAGAAAATGTGATCTTGCTCGACCAATTGCCGTTCAATCAGTTGGGGCGCATAGATACCGGCAACGGCCAGCGGCCCAGACTGCGGAATAGGGACAAACCTGGAGCCATGTTCATCGGAATACTTGAGCAATGCCATACCAGCCTCACGCAAGTTGTTTTGACATGTGATCACTCGTGCGTAAAACCGATTGGCTTGCAATGCAGGAATCAGAACCGCTGCCATCACGGCGATGCAGGCAGCCAGGGCGATCAGATCAATTCGAGAGATTGAGTGGCTTGAATATTCAAGCCGAGGAACGGGGGAAAAAGTAGGTTGCTTAAACGCGGGTTCGTTGCTGGATCGAAAGCCAGCGACATATTCGCAAGTGCGCCGAGCAACCCCTACTGGCATGGGAAGTTCGGCATCCAGATCACGGATCGACGCAATCGACATCCTCAGCAACTGCAACTCGTCCTCAAGGTCAGGCCGATTACTGATTAGGCGATTGATCTTTTCGACATCACCATCATCAAGCGAGCCGAGAGCGTATCCTAACAGATCGATTTGTAGTTCGGATTCTGGCTGGCTCTTCGCGTTATTTGGACTGTTTTTTTTGAAGGAAAAGTTCCATCCCTGGTCTTCTGATCCCGCATCGTTTCGCAAATTCCCGGTCACTTAGTTCACTCTACACGGTTGTCGCTTAATACATCAGTGAGCTTGGCAATCGCAGCATGTAATCGGCTCTTGACAGTGCCTACTGGAACGTCCAGCACTTCGGCTGCTTCGCGGTATTTCATTCCTTGATAATACACGAGATGAACCACTGCGTGCATTGACTCGGGAAGTTGGTCCAAAGTCTCACGAATGATTCGATTGCGCTCTCCTGTTTGAACTGTATCAGCGGGGTTAAGTTCGTTACTTTCCATCAGCCCGACGAGGCGCCCAACTTCATCGTTATCGGATCGCACCTGATCGAGGCTGGCCAAAACGTGTCGTTTGTTGCGTCGCTTTGCATCAATTGCTTGATTCGTCGCGATCGTGTACAGCCACGGACGAAAACGCCTGTCTTCCTGGTATTGGTCACACTTCAGATGGACCTGCAAAAACGTAGCCTGGAAAGCATCTTCGGCCATTTCCGCATCACCCAGGTACCGACGCAAATAGGAATACAACTCTCGTTCATATCGGTAGACCAACTGCGCAAATAGTTCACGATCGCCCGTGCGGCGATACTCGATAATGAGTTGCTCGTCGGTCACTGGTAATTGTTTCGCTTGGAGTTGTCGAGAGTGATCGGTAAAGTGATCGTTTGTTATGGCTTGCATTCCTTTATACGCATCAAACCGAGAAAAGTTCAGACCAATCCAACCGAAAAAGGCGATTATCGCCAAGTTTTCATGACGTCATCACTCACTCTTTTGTGCGTCTCCTTTAAAAAAACCTTGAATTTCTCTGTCCTTTTAAGTATCGCAGCAAATTTGACAAGTCAGGTCCGTTTGACACTCTTTTTTTGAATCTTTAAACTCGCTGGACACAATCGCTACAATCAGCAACACTCGTGCCAAAGGAATTTTTGTGCTAGAGAAAAAATACAAGTGGTGGGCGACCGGCGACGTAAATGCCTTTTTTGGTTTGATGTTAGACAACATCGCTGGTCTGGTGCTGACTGTCGGCATGTTATCTGGAATCTTTGGGTTCCCGGTAGATTTTGCACTTCGCTACATGATTCCCGGCACCGCCCTCGGGGTCTTGGTTGGCGACCTGCTCTTTTTCGTGCTAGCGTTCAAACTCGCCAAGCACGAAAATCGCAGCGACGTCACCGCGATGCCTTTGGGCTTGGATACTCCCAGCACTATCGGCATGGTGTTATTCGTTCTCGGGCCAGCATTCTTAGCAGCTAAACAATCAGGTTTGGACGAACATGCGGCAGCGCTGCAGACATGGCATATCGGCATTTGCGCGATCGTAATGACGGGGCTGATCAAAGGTGTGTTAGCCCTCGGATCCGATTGGATTCGCCGCGTGTTTCCACGTGCCGGACTATTGGGGTCTTTGGCGGCTATCGCCTTGGTGCTGATTGCTTTCACGCAAATGCCGAAACTGATTTCATCAGCCATGGTGGGTTTACCCGCGTTGGCGATTGTTCTGGTCACCCTCATCGGACGCGGTCGTTTGCCATTCAAGACACCGGGTGCTTTGGGGGCAGTCGTCATCGGCTGCGCTATTTGGTACATGTTGGTTTCAGCGGACGCCTTCTTGGGCACTCAGATGGCGAAGCGCGAGGCCGCCAATTCCTTGGTATGGTTCCCTTTGGAATGGTTGTCCGTTTTGCAATTTCAATGGCTATCAGAATTTCCCAAAGCCGTAGGCTATCTTCCCTACATCATCCCCTTCGCCATCGCCACGGTAATCGGCGGGATCGACTGTACCGAAAGTGCCGCGAGCGTGGGAGACAACTACAAGACAAGCCACGTCATTGGAATTGAAGCGTTTGCTACCTTAATCGCTGGCTTTCTCGGAGGAGTCGTACAGACAACTCCCTACATCGGACATCCAGCATATAAAGCGATGGGCGGTCGCGCGGCTTATACCTTAGCCACTGCCATCTTTGTCGGCGGTGCAGGCGTAATCGGCTACTTCAGCTTGCTCTTCAGTATCATCCCGGAAGCGGCCGTATTACCAATTCTTATTTTTATCGGCATTGAAATCACGGCGCAAAGCTATCATGCGACCCCGCGACGGCACTATGCGGCACTGGCCTTGGCCTGCGTGCCGGCTCTAGCCAAGCTGATCATGATCTATTTAGGTTCCGTCGTCAGTAGTTTACCCGACGATTTTGAGCTTCGCCCCGACTTGGCTGAACAGATGTTGCATCTCAAAGTGCTTGCAGGAGGGTTCATCATTACCAGCTTAATCTGGGCCTCTGCCTTGGCACAAATCATCGATCGCAAGTACTTTGGCGCCTCCCTTTATTTTGCTGTGGGAGGAATGATGGTTTTGTTCGGCTTCATGCACTCGCCCCTGGACGGTGATAAAATGTATTGGCCTTGGCAGCTGCGTGACATGGAGCCTGCCCTCCGCGAGTTGATAGTGTCGGTTGCAGCTGCATACGGCGTCATGGCTGGGATCATGTTTGCCATGGGAGCCATGTTTGCGCGAGGCATGTTGACTGACGGCCCGCCAAGTACAATAGACCGTGACGAAGATTTTGAAACGATATCATGACTGAATACGATTCTCTGCTACAACGCGTCTTAGAACCCGAAGTGATGGATTCAGCCGAAGAGGCACAGGACTACAATCGGATGGACCACAAGACCGTTAACGACTTGTTCGTTAAGGACTTGATTGCCGCCGGCTACGCGGGAGGCGATACCTTGGATGTAGGTACGGGAACTGCCTTAATTCCAATTGAGTTGGCGCGCACTGTTGGCGAGTGCCGAATCATGGCTACTGATCTCGCCGCGCACATGTTGGATCTAGCCAAATTGAACGTCGGGGTAGCAGGATTGGCGGACAAGATTCAACTTTCTCAAGTCGATGCCAAACAACTTCCTTTTTCGGACGCCATGTTTGATACGACCCTCAGCAATTCCATTATCCACCACATTCCCGACCCGTTGCCCTGCTTTCGCGAAGCAGTTCGCGTGACCAAAGCAGGTGGATTGCTGTTTTTTCGCGATCTGGTACGGCCATTTGATGAGCAACAGGTCCAGCAACTCGTCGAGTTGTACGCTGGCAACGAAAACAGGCATTCTCAACAGATGTTCGCCGATTCCCTGCATGCGGCTCTTTCATTATCCGAAGTGCGCTCGCTGATCAGCCAACTCGGTTATCCACAGGAAAGCGTTCAACAGACATCGGATCGACATTGGACCTGGGTTGCACGCCGCTAGGGACACGCAGCGGCAACCGACGGAGTCTCAACCGCATGAAACAGATTGTAGCCATCATCAAGCCATTTCTCGCCGAAAAAGTGATTCGCGCGATTGGGACTCTACCGGTTGATGAATTGATGGTTCGTGAAGTTAAAGGCTACGGTCGGCAAAAGAACTATCTCTCAAAATATGAAGATAATGAGTTTTCAATCGCTTACTTGCCAAAAGTCGAAATTACCGTTTGGGTTGACGATGCCTTGGTCGAACCCTTGGTCGAGCTGATCCAAGAAAATTCGCGGACTGGCAGAATGGGTGACGGCAAAATTCTGGTACTGCCTACCGTTTCTTCCAATACTGGTACGAACATCTGATACACAACCAGTTGTTCCATCGCATCCGGTCACAGTATCGATGAAGAAATCAGCCACGTCTTGCAGCGGTTGAGCTTGCGCAAACGTTCAACACTCGTAACCACCAGCTCAAACTAATCCAACCACGCAAGACAGCCGTCGTTTGCCCAGCAATCGATTCGGCAAGCAAGCTAAGTGCGTTAATACGGGCTCCATGCGCAGTGACATTAACATCGGAACCATGTTCCGGTCATCGTGTAAGGCAACACATATTTATTGGAGCAATCGTTCGCAGATTCAGCCAGAAACCCTTGTGAAGCCGCAGCCTTTTTGGGATAGTAGGCGAGTGGATGCAAATCACTCAGCCCCCTCGAAAGGCGTTCATATGAAAATTCAATTATTTGCAATTGCGTTCTTCTTGGCGTTCGCATCTCAACCGCTCCAATGCCTGTGGGCGCAAACTGACGAAGACAAGGTCAATTTCGTTCTGCAGGTGAAACCCTTGTTGGAAAAATACTGTTTGCATTGCCACGGGCCTGATCTGGATGAAGCCGGCATTCGTGTCGATAGAAAGAGCGACCTGATCGGTTCGCACATCAAACCAGGCGAAAGCGCCGCAGATAGCGACTTTTTTGAATTGCTGGTGACCGACGATGAGAACTTCAAGATGCCCCCTCCGGGCGAAGAAGAACTAAATGCAGAAGAAATCGCTGTGTTTCGCAAGTGGATTGACCAGGGTGCAGAAT
>CALMEE010000030.1 GCA_937862885.1 uncultured Planctomycetaceae bacterium | reverse complement strand
GTCAATTGAATTCGGCAGTTTCTCTATTTCATTTTCCAGGGGCAGAATAAGCCGTTGATTTACTACATTTTCCTTCTATGGCAACTGCACAACATTTGGAAATGCGAGGGTAGTGTCTGTTGGTTGAGCGGAATGCTAGACTATGTGAGATTGACATTCACCGTGGAGATGCAATTGCCCAAATGGTTCGCACCTGAGTCGTGCTAGAATTGGTAACAGCCGCTATGCCTGTTGAAAAACAATATTGGATCGTAAAAAAAGTTGGGCATGCGGTCACAGGTCCGTTTACGAACGACCAGATAATTAAAGCCATCCAACGGAATTCGTGGAAACCGGAGTGGCAAGTCAGTGAAGACGGTCGAAGCTATTATCCTTTTCA
The DNA here is from genome assembly GCA_937862885.1 of uncultured Planctomycetaceae bacterium. Lineage (GTDB taxonomy): Bacteria > Planctomycetota > Planctomycetia > Pirellulales > Pirellulaceae > CALMEE01. The sequence goes on along the minus strand of CALMEE010000030.1, from coordinate 22,270 downwards.
CCACTTTTTCAAACAATTGATGGCTGAAGTTCAGAACGTTAAGCGGGGCGAAGAACCTGTCGTGTTTGAACCCATTATCGATGATCAGCAGCCAACAACCGCGCGTCGCGCAAGGTTCGCCGGAGAGCCAACTCCCGTTCCAAAGCCTTCTCCTCCACGCGTATCCAATACAGTCCAAGAAAGGCCGGCGGCTGAGACCACGCCACAGCGCGTGCACGTCTCGCCAGCATCGAGTGGCGTTGGGCGAGTTGACCGCGATTCCGACGCTCCCACGCCTCCTCCGCCACCAACCATGTCCTATGATTCGTCATTTGATCCAATTGTTTCAGCATCTTCGCAAGGAGGTCACGAAGAATTCACCACAATTGGTAAACTATCTGTTTCAAGACAAGGGAATGACTTGGTTCATTTTGCGGTGAAGATGACTCGTAAATTAATGAACGTCATCTTGATTCTGTGGTGGGCTGGGTGTCTACTTTTCGCGTTGTTTGGTGTGTGGACAGCATTTGCTTTTTTGACCACCCAATCCCCACGTGAAATTTCCGAGGAACCACAGTATACAGCGTTAACGATCATCGTGGCAGCGTTGATCGCTGTGTTTTATGTTGTTGTCTCGGTGTTGCTGGCCGGTCTTGGGTTGGTATTCACAGGAACAATCGGCGTGCTTTTCGAGATCGAGAGCAATACGCGAAGACTTCGTGTGGATGATTAAATGATATGCCAGTAAAAACGCATGGGCTGTTTCAAAATGCTGCGGAGTATTTTGTTTCAAACTCGGGAAATATTGCAGGCTGGCGATACAGGTCGTGGCGAACAGATCTCGCAGCTCGGCGCATAGAATATTGAACAGAAAGTATTATTTTTGCCAATGATTACGAAAATACGAGGCAAGTTACTTAGCATTACGGATGAAGAGGCGACTCTGGACATTCCGCCTTTCGAGTATGCCGTGTTGATTCCGGACTTCACGCGGCGGCGCATTCAGTTGAGCATCGGGGAAGAAGTCGTCCTGCACACGATCCACTATTTAGAAGGGAATCCCGCGCAGGGAAGCCGCTTAATGCCGCGATTAGTCGGCTTCGTCAGCGAAATCGAACGTGAATTTTTTGAGTTGTTTTGTTCCGTGGATGGAGTGGGGGTACGGAAGGCATTGCGGGCGATGGTCCGACCGGTACCAGATGTAGCGCTGGCGATCGAACAAGAGGATGCCAAGACGTTGTCGACCTTGCCGGGCATCGGGGCCGCTACGGCTGATCGCGTGATCGCCAAACTCAAACGGAAGATGCCAAAGTTCGCGCTATTGGTGGCTACCGATATGGGGGATGATGGGGTCAAACGGGACGTGATCGAAGAAACCTACCAAATCCTGTTGACGTTGGGTCATTCTGATGCCGAGGCCCGCCGCCTGCTGGAGGAACCATTGTCATCGAAGAAGAAGTTCAAAGATGTTGAGTCGTTGCTGACGGCCGTATACGAAAATACGCAAAAATAGAGAACTTCTGTCGAGCGGTGGGTGCGGGTGCTACGGCGGATGAGTACAAGGTTGGGACGTGGCTATTGCACCGGTGTTGCAGCGATTCCACGAGATATTTCGCGGGTTACTCGTCGTTAAGGTGAAGCCGTGCCGATCCTTAGGAAACTGTGAAACGAAAAAAGGTTGGTCCCCAATGATGAGACCAACCCTTATTGGAATTCGGAGTTGAGTAAGGATCCTAATTATGCCTGACGGGCGTTTTCGGGACAGCTGAGATTCACGAGTGCGCGCTGATGATGTGAATTCTAGCTCCGAGTATTTATGGTTTGTCCTTTTCTTTGCTCCTGCGTATTGCCGCAACCGGTTGATTATCCTGGTGTTACTCGTGATGGGGCGATCACCTCACACTCATGCAAATTAACACTTTGCTGACTGACCACAAAAGAACTTGCAACATCTATTGGTGTCAGCTAGGCAGCGGCTGTTGAGGATTGGTCTTGAGGCGGATCGTTCCGGTCTAATTCGCCTCGCAAGATCAATAGGTTGGTTGGCGCCTTGATGCCCACTCGCACCCTGTCGCCAGATACTCGAACCAATGTGATCTCGATTTCATCGCCAATCTTTATAGTCTCGCTTTCCCTCCTGGAAAGAACTAGCATTATCGACCTCCATGGACGGGTAGTTTGTCAATTCGTATTTGATAATTCGGTTGAATTAAGGGGCGGAGCTTGGGTTAGCTCCGTCCTATGAAATCGCTCACCCGTTGAACCATAAAACAAAATCGTGTTCTTGTCTGTTTCCCAAATCGCGGTCAACTTGACGCTTCGCGGACCATGTAAGCAGAAGAAAATTCCACATGGCGATCCGCCTCGCGTGATTACTGATTCCGTAATATGAAAAACGCCAACTTCGATGTCGTTGAAATGGCAAAGTGTTTGAGCGACAAATTTTCGTAATTGGTTTAAATTGTAAAACTCGTTACGAGAGCGCTGCATCTCTTCCAAGTCTCCTTAAAATCAATGCTGCACGCGGCGAAGTACAGCGGTTAATAAAAACCGTAACTGTCATTCGCAGTCAACATGGGAAATATCGGCAATGTGTAGGGGCTTGATAATGTTGAATTGTGACTTTTTGGCAAAGTAAATTGCCTGGGAAGGCTGTACAATCTGAGTAAACAGAACTCTTTAGGTATTCTTTGCGATGAACTTGAAATTGCAGTTTTCATGCTTCCCTCCAGTCCGTAAAAGCACTAGAACCACCTTTAACAAGTATGCTGCATATCCGGAATTGTGGGAAACTGAAATTTCTTGAATTAAATAGAATCGGGACTTAACCAACGTGACGACAGCATTGTCGCAAAGAGATTTCCGTCTCGAACTGGACCATTACAAGGGTCCAGTCGACCTGCTGCTTTTCTTGGTCAAACGAAATGAAGTGGCACCAGAAGATTTACCGGTTGCCCAAATCGCCAAGCAATATTCCGAGTTCTTGGAGTTGCTCGAAGCAATCGATATCGATTTGGTCGGTGATTTTTTGGAAATCGCAGGTTTGTTGGTCGAAGCGAAACTTCGTGCCATCCTGCCCAAGAATGAATTATTGAACGACACCGTACATGAGCAAGATCCGCGCGAAGATTTGGTTAGTCGTTTATTGCTGTACAAACAGTATAAAGATGCCGCTGAGTTGTTAGGCGAGCAGGTGCGTATTTGGCAAGATCGTTTTACGCGTATCCGAGATGACCTTCCCCCGCGGAAACTAGATCCGGCAGACCAACCCATACAGGATGTTGAACTGTGGGACTTGGTCAGTGCCTTTGGACGAGTGCTCAAGCGGAACCAAAAGCCACCGACGGAAGAAATTATCCAGGACGAAACACCAATTACGGAATACATGAAACGGATTCATGGACAGATCCTGCACCAGCGACAAGTTCGCTTCAGTTCGCTTTTTCAACCGGGAATGCACAAATCGGCATTGGTCGGCGTCTTCCTAGCCATCCTGGAATTGGTGCGGCATCACCGAGTCAACACGGAACAATCGGGCATGCACGGCGACATTATCATTAGCGCTGGTGAAGGCTTTAACCCAGATTTGCAAATCGGCGAAGAAATAACGTTTCATTGATCGCCGCGGCTTGTCGGCTAGTTACAATTGCGGCCTCTACACGCGATCCACATCAGGCCAGCAGGCGAGCGTCTTCCAGCACGAGTTATTTTGTTTGCAAAGCCTCGATCAGATCTGCTGAGGTGCTCGCGCTTGAGGCCTTGAGTTGCCCTTCGCTCAGTAACCCCTCGTTTAGGAATTTGGCCCAGGCTTCCGCCGCCAAGGAGACCGCTTCATCGTTTGGTTCGAATCGTGCGAGCGGTTTCGCCAGGGTCCAAAAGAAGTCCTCTCCCCAAAGCGTAATGCCACTGCTCAGCAATTCGATTTCTTGCGCGTAGGGGCAACCTAGCGACGCGCTCATCCTTGGCTTCATCGCCAACTCTTCGTCCGCCACCGTTGATTTGGCTACGATCAGCGTCTGCCATGGTTTCATCGGCACATCAACATACAGCGATGATGGATCGAAGAAATATGTTTGCTCGCCATCGCTATATTCCACGATTCGATGCATTTCAAGCCGTTGGGAGATTGGTGGAATCACGGCCAGGGATCGTGAGCTAATTCCCTTGGCCCTCAACAGCGCTACGGCCAAATTCACGTTGGCCGTACAGATACCATTGTGTCCGCTGTTAAGAATACCGAGCGCGTCCATTGAGCGAGGCGGCTTCACAGGTTTCATTTCGCGGATGAATTCTTGAATGTTACGCGCGTACTCCTCAAGTTTTCGTGAATCAGGCCACAAGCTTTCAGCGAGCCGGGTGATTTCCGGTGATTCAGCCTGAACGCATCCGGTCGCTGAGCGATACGCATCCGGCAAGGGAGGCTGGGGTGAGATCGCTTTTCCAGCAATCAGCACCACTGTTGACCATTCAAGTCGAACCTGTTGATTGCGTTCACCATTCAGCGTGATGCTAACAATGTCATTTAATTTTTCACGTCGTTGAATTCGGTACTCGACGACGGCATCACGAGGCGTGCTGCGTATTAAAAAGGAGAGAGGGACCTGACTGTCGGACAGTTGCGGCAGCGGTATGATAATCTCTTGCGGTCCCGCATTGAGCAGTTTGACACGTGCGCCTCCGACGGCACTTACCAAGCCCGGACCTGTCATTACCTTGTCTGGAGTGGATGAAATCACTGCAGCCAACTTTTCGTGTAAAACGTCCATGTCCTGTTGTTTTATGCTGACAGACGGAGAAACGTCTTGTGGCACTGGGATGTGCATGAACCATCCGGTCACAACCATGGCATAACCGCCCAGTATAGTCACCACAAATAAGGATCGATTTCGGGTCATCGGACTCCCCTTCACGCAAAGAATGCTCACGGGTGATCATACTGACGAAACAATCGTTGCAATTGCAGCGACTGCGCCAAAGCTCGGTCAAGACTTAGATTTAGGGATAGTGATCGTACGCTATGTTGAAGTTGCCCGAAATTGGATGAGATTTGACAGCCTCATCTTCCCTAACCTTAAGTTGTGACAAAGCACTTTGGAGATACTGTCAAATTTAGCAATCAATACCACCGATGGCAAGCAAAACTACGATTTTGCGGTTAGCCTTGGTGGCGATCACCCACAAGTGCCTTTCCTCTGGCTTCAAGAGTTCCAATGGGTAATAGGAACGCGGATACCGTGAAGTGTGTGGCTTCCATGATTTGGGTAAGACACACCTCACCGAGTATGCCGGTAATCGGATAGCACGCGCGGGGTAAACGAAGCTCGCAATGCATTCAACACGGCGAAGACATCGATAATCTCTTGCGTGACTGCCCCAGCCACGGGGGGGAGATAACCGGCCGCTGCAAACAACATCCCAATGACGCTGAGTGCCATCCCGCCGACCGCTGATTGCAGTGCAATTCTCCGCATGCGACGTCCGATGTGTAAGAGTTCGTCGACTCGCTCCAGGGAACTTTCCATGATCACCGCACCTGCTGCTTCAGCCGTCACATCACTTCCTTGACCGAAGGCGATACCGACGGTTGCTGCTGTTAGCGCTGGCCCATCGTTAATTCCATCCCCCATAAATACAGTCGGAGCCTGTGCGGTTTCCCTGCGGACGAGTTCCAATTTTTGTTCCGGGCTTTGGTTCGCGTGCACTTCCGTGATGCCAACCTTTTCCGCCAGATAGCTAACCTCCGACTCTCGGTCGCCCGAGACCAGCAACACGCGTTGAAACCCGTGCTGTGGCAACAAATGTCGGATGAAGGCCCGTCCTTCAGCCCGCGGCTCATCGCGATACCTGAACGTGCCCGCATATTCTCCCGCAATAATAGTCACACACTCCAACCCTCCAATGACTGGCGGCAACAAAGCGGCGGCCGCTGGCAATTGGGCGACAAGTTTCTTGCGGCTGGTCACTTGAACGGATCGGCCATTGACGATGCCACGCAATCCTTCACCAGGTCGCTCGCTTACCTCCGTTACGTCCACAAGGGGCACGCCAGACTCTTCCGCTGCAGCGATCGTTGCAGCCGCCAAAGGATGTCGTGAGAATCGCTCCAGACTCGCCACGGCTCCTAACACTTCTTCACGCGAAAAGCCAGGTGCGGGAAACACTTCAGTCAAGATCGGTTGCCCGTAGGTCAGCGTTCCCGTTTTGTCAAAGATCGCCGTCGCGCACAAATCGATTTTTTCAAGGACGGCAGGATCTTTAATGATGATGCCGCGACGCGCCGCCAATGAAACTGAACCAATAATTGCCACTGGGATCCCGATGAGTAGCGGGCAGGGCGTGGCCACCACCAACACAGCCAAAAATCGCAATGCTTCTCCGCTAATAACCCAGGCGACGATGGCAATCGCAACTGCTAAAGGCGTGTAAACCGCACCTAGCTGATCCCCCAGCCGTCGCAAAGCCGGTCGTCGCTGTTCCGATTCGCGCATCACTTGCATGATTTTGGCGTAACGCGAGTCTACCGCCGTCTTCTCAGCGCGAATCGTCAGTGCACCATGCCCATTAATTGCACCCGACATTACGGCTGAGCCAACCGCTTTAGACAGCACATAGGGTTCTCCTGTGAGGTAGGACTCATCCATGGCGCTCCGCCCTTCGATGACGATTCCATCGACTGGGCAGATCTCGTGTGGGAAGACGACCAACACATCGCCGACCGCAACTTCCGCCAAGGGTACATCAATGACTTGACCGTTGGTTTTGCGATGGGCTTGCGAGGGCATGCGGCGTGCAAGCGCATGCAACGCGGATGAAGCTCGCCGCACTGCGTAAGCCTCCAACGCCTGTCCACCAGAGAGCATCAGCACAACCAGGGTTCCAGCCAAGTACTCTTGCAAAATGACGGCCGTGACAATCGAAATGCCAGCCAAAAGATCGGAACTGAAATCAAAGCTCACTAGGCGTACCACAAGACCTGCAACCAGCGGTACGCCCCCAACAACCAACGCGATCCACAATGGCACGAGCGGCCACGAGACACCCCAGCTACCCGGCTCGAATCCCACAGCGATCCACAACACGAGATGCACCGCGATCGCAATCAGCGTGAAAGCGGCGATCAACCAATCACGCGAATAGCGTGCCGAGGGCTCTGTTACTGATGATTCCATGAAGGTTTTCTTTGCGTGGAGACTCCAGCTTCGGTTGACTCGTTGGGTATGCTATCTTCAGTCTAAGTGTTAGATGATCTGCCGTGGAGGGGGATTGTTGTCGACCCACCATCGATCTGGCAAGCTGCGTGCCGCGTCTGGTTATTCTTGGCCATTATTTTTATACTGTTATGTTTTCCTGCAATAGGTGATCTGCAACAGGCAATTGTCAGGTCACAGGAAAAACCAAAACGATTGGCACGTTTATCACAGGAAGGCATATACCTTGACACCTGAGTCGAAACAGTTCTTGCAGCAACTCTTGGCGACGCCGGGCGTTTCCGGATACGAGGCGCCCGTGCAACGCGTGGTTTCCGAGTACGCCAAGCCGTTTGCGGACTCGCAGCAGACGGACCTACATGGCAATTTGATATTGGCGCGCAACCCCGGCAAGGAGTTGCGTGTGATGTTGGCTGGTCATGCCGACCAAATCGGCATGCTTGTCGCCTACATCGATGACGGAGGGATGATTTACGTCAAAACGGTGGGTGGTTGGGATCCGCAACAACTCATCGGGCAACGAGTAATCATCTGGACACACTCGGGACCGGTTTCAGGCGTTATTTCTCGTAAAGCCATCCATTTGCAAAGTGAAGAGGAACGTAAACAACTCTCCAAAATCGAAGATCTATGGGTTGACATTGGTGCGAAAGACAAAGCCGAAGCTACAAAAATAGTTGCTATTGGTGACTCGGTAACGCTGCAACTTGGCTTCTTAGAATTAATGAATGGATTGGCAACTGCGCCGGCCATGGACAATCGCACGGGACTCTGGGTCGTGGTCGAAGCGTTGCGGCGGGCAACTGCATTACAACCCCATTGTTCGCTCTATGCAGTTTCAACGGTGCAGGAAGAAATTGGACTCCGTGGCGCGAAAACGGCGGCTTTCTCAGTCGATCCGCAAATCGGCGTGGCCGTCGATGTGACTCACGCCACCGACACACCGAATATTGACAAGCGGATCAGTGGAGAAATAAAAATGGGAAGCGGCCCCGTAATCTTTCGCGGGCCCAACATCAACCCGAAAATCTCGCAGCGGTTCGTTGAAATTTGCGAACAAACAAAACTCCCGTACCAAATGGCTGCGCTCGGGATCGCTGCTCCGAACGATTCGAATTCGCTTCAGGTCAACCGCGCCGGCGTCGCGACGGGACTTTTGTCAATTCCCAATCGTTATATGCACAGTGCAGTTGAGGTCGTGAGTCTCGTCGATTTGGAGAATACCGCCGAATTATTGGCCCGTTTTTGCGTTACGATCTCAGACGCAGACGAGTTTCTTCCTTGACCGTATGGTAGTTCACTAATCGCGAAGCCCTAAACCTGGTAATGCGAAAAAACTTACTGGTACCCTGGGTTTGGGTACTTTTATGCGTTGTCTCACCAAGTATAGTGAGAGCCAGCCTCAGGTTACTTTGCCAGCGGTTCATCGTGTACGGGCTCGGCAGGACTGAGACAGTATTTTCTTTTTTCTGCTTCCGAAGATGTTTTCTCGTCCTCTAGGAGACACAATTATGATGTTGAGAACGGTCTTGGCTTTCTTTGTGGCAACGGCGTTTGCGTCCCAATTTGCAACGCATTCCTCTGCCGATATTTTGTCATTGTATTACTACAAAACAGATATAGGAGGTGGAATCTTTCAGTACGATTTCACGCTGTCACTAACCAACGATGACAACTCGTATGCTCCGGGTCAGGGATTTAACTGGATCATATTTGGCGACGTTCCTTCTTCCACAAGTACTCTGCCCGATTTTGCATTGTTGTACGAGACATTTCCCAACCCTGATATCATCTACACGTTTTCGGGTGGCGGTCACAACGGACCAACGTTCTTGGATATTACCAATTTTGGGACGAATGGTTGGATTCCAATTGGCGTTGGCGACTCAGTAACTTGGGGAGGTACGTCAGCGTTTGACGTTCCGGATGGACAATTATTGTTTTCCACATTAGTCTCAATTAACGGCGCAACCCTTACCGACTTCAAGGTCGCCGTACGTGTGCCCGAACCAGCATCAGGATTGCTTGCCGTCGGCTGCTTGGTGGCTGCGGCTTGCCAACGACGTCGCCGACGCTAGATTTGTCGGCTTTTGGTGAAATATCGAAGTTCTAAAAGCGCGTTTTGCCTATTGAAAAACGCGCTTTATTTTTGCCTCGAGTTAGAAGTTAAGAAGTATCGAGATTACTTTTGATACTTCCAGTTTCTTGATTTGCCTTCGGCGATCCATTCAACTGCGGTAGCGATGCGATTTAGCCGTGTCTCTTGGCGTTTTGCTTCGATAATCCATTCGATGTATTCGCGTTTGTGCGAGGGAGCAAGCCGATCAAAGTTAGCCTTGGCTGGTTTCACAGCTTTGAGGGCCATTTCGAAGTCCTTCGGCATCGGCAAAGCTTCTCGCGATTTAAGGTTTGGCGGTAATTTAATACCCTCCTGATTTAGCTTGACTGCCTTCTTCAACAATGCAAGAAATTTCGCATCCGTGGGCAAGTCTTTGATGTTGGTGATATGGGCGCAGTCTGATCCTTTCTCCGTCGTACCCCATTTCAAGCGCAGTTCGTTTTCGCTGTATTTCTTGTTTTCGTCGAAGATCAGCGCACTTTTCCAAAAGCTGAATCCGCAGTGTTTTTTGAAGGCTGCCATACTGCACAATGGGCCTTTGAAGTCGAAGCTAGGCATTCCCCACTTAATTGTTTCTTGAACCTCTGGGCAGCCTTTATGCACAAGGATGCGCAATTTGTTTAGAATCGGCTTGGCATAATCCGGGGCCTGTTCGATGTATTTATCCACACGCGGGTCTTTGCTTCCCATACGTCCTCCAAACCAACAACCAACAACCAACAACTAAGAACTAAGAACAAAACCTCACGAAATCAGTTCGGGAATTACGTGCGCGGGTTCAACTCCAGTCAGCTTTTGATCGAGGCCTTGATATTTGTACGAAAGGCGCTCGTGATCGAAGCCGAGCAAGTGCAAGACGGTGGCGTGGAAATCGCGAATATGTATCGGATCCTTGATGATATTGTACGAGAAGTCATCTGTTTCGCCATAAATGGTTCCACCCTTGGCACCTCCGCCAGCCATCCACATGGTAAAGCACCGCGGATGATGATCGCGACCATAGTTTTCTTGACTCAAACCACCTTGTGAGTAAATCGTGCGGCCAAATTCTCCTCCCCAAATCACCAACGTATCATCCAACATGCCCCGTTGTTGCAAGTCTTCCAACAAAGCGTAGCACGGTTGATCCACGTCTTTGCATTGGTCCGGCATGCGACCATTTACGTTGGCATGGTGATCCCAATTGTTATGATAGATCTGCACAAACCTCACGCCTCGCTCGCAGAGACGCCGGGCCATCAAAACTGAGTTGGCAAATGTACCCGGCTTGCGTGCGGCCTCGCCATACAACTCAAACACCGACGCTGGTTCGGTGCTTAGATCGGTCAGTTCAGGCACACTGGCCTGCATGCGGAACGCCATTTCATATTGCATGATCCGGGTTTCGGTTTGAGGATCACCCAAATTTGCATGATTTAATTCGTTCAAACGATTGATGCCGCGAATCGACCGCTCTCGAATCTCGCGGGGCACTCCGGGCGGATTGTTGATAAACAAAATCGGATCGCCTTGACTGCGCAACGATACACCGGCATGTTCACCCGGCAAAAACCCACTGCTCCACAGCCGTGAAGAGATGGCCTGCTCTTGTTCCCGATTCGAGGGAATTGCGACCAGGACAACAAACGCTGGTAAATCGCGATTCAATGATCCCAAGCCATACGAGGCCCACGATCCCAAACAGGCGCGGCCGGTCACTTGGTTGCCGGTTTGCATGGCCGCAATTGCCGGTTCGTGGTTGATGGCTTCCGTATGCAAGCTCCGCATCCAGCAAATCTGGTCGACCTTTTTCGCGAGCCACGGCAACATCTGGCTATTGATCCACATGCCGCATTCACCTTCTTGCGTGAATTTGAATTTCGAGGGAGCGATGGGAAAACGCGCCTGCCCGCTGGTCATGGTCGTCAATCGTTGGCCTTGCCGAATCGAGTCAGGCAAATCCTTATCGTACCAATCGTTCATGGCGGGTTTGTAATCAAACAAATCCATTTGAGCGGGACCGCCAACCATGTGCAAATAGATTACACGCTTGGCACGCGGGGTGAAATGGATCAGCGATTGTGGCTCTTGTAATTCTGCTTTGCCAAATGCTTCCTGCAAGATCAGGCTCGAGAGAGCAGCGCCCCCCAATAAATGGGAGCCAGACGTGAAAAAGCGTCGTCGACTAATGATGGAATCCATGTTATTTCGTAATTGCCTCATCCAGGTTCAGAAACTGTTGACACAACATCGTCCAGGCAGCTAACTCGCCAGGATTCAAATCGGATGCGCTGGGCGATTCGCCAATTGAAATCAGTGCCTGCGCATCTTCAACGTTCGCGCGGTAGTAGCCCAGGTAATCGTTGAGATCACCAATCAATAACTCGATCTCACAATCAGCCAGATCCCGACCAAGCACGAGCAGCGCGATCGAATTGAGCGATTGCGGCACATTCTCCTGACTGTTGCGCAACACATGTTGCGCCAAATTCCGCGCCGCTTCGACAAACAGTGGATCGTTTAGGGTGACCAGAGCCTGCAACGGCGTGTTCGTTTTCTCTCGCTTGACCGTACATACTTCCCGGCTCGGTGCATTAAAGATCTCTAAGTTGGGCGGCGGTGCCATCCGTTTCCAAAAGGTGTACAGACTGCGGCGGTACAGATCTTCGCCATGGCTTTGCCGATAATCTCGTGTGTCTCCCCCGGGCAACCCAACAACGTCCCATATATTTTCCGGTTGATATGGCCGTACGCTCGGCCCATACATCTTGGGGCTCAACAGGCCACTCGTTTTCAAAGCCAAATCGCGAATCATCTCAGCATCCATGCGAAAACGGGGCCCACGCGACAGCCACTGATTGTGCGGATCACGCTCCAGCTTCTCCGGCGTAAACGCGGCGGACTGGCGGTAGGTCGCGCTGAGGAAAATTTGCTTGAAGAAACGCCGCACGTCCCAACCATGTTCCTGGAAATCAGTCGCAAGCCAATCCAAGAGTTCCGGGTGCGAGGGCAACGCACCCATGATGCCAAAATCCTCCGCAGTGCTGACCAGTCCTTCCCCAAAAACCTCATACCAGAACCGATTCACGGTGACCCGTGCGGTCAACGGGTTCGCAGGGTCCAAAACCCATTGCGCTAAACCAAGTCGATTCTTAGGTTGATCGTTCCGCATCGGATGCAGAGCCACCGGTGTACCCGCATGCACCACCTCCCCCTTTTTATCGTATTCGCCACGCATCAAGATATGTGCCATCGGCTCCACTCCTTGACGTTCCTCTTGGATGTGCGTCAACGGACTTCGATTTCGAATCGCGGCCCGCTCGGCCTGGAGTTCCGCCACTTTGTTAGTTGCATGCACATAATCGACGTCGAATAGGCCAACATACTTTTCAAATAGCGATTGGCGTTGTTCATCGGTCAGCTGTTCTTCCGGTTTCCCAGCATACAATTGCAGTTCACTGTTCCACACGATCGTGGCAATTTCATCGGAAGTCACCACACGCTGGTACATGCGGACCTCTTGGACTTGTCCGTTCCAAATCGAAGCTTGCCGCCGCCGCCCGATTTTGGTTGGTGTGGTCGTCCGCATCGTCGCTCCGGCCTGCAACGTTTTTACGTCAGCGGTTGTCGGTTGCAATCGACCATCGATATAGATCTTGATTCCCTCGGGGGTCCGCGATCCATCGTAGGTGGCAAACACGTGGTGCCATTGATCGGATTTGAGCACACCATCTGGCGTGCGAACTTTGAGCGAATTGCCTGGCCAGTTATCGATCAAATGTACCGTAATATGCGAGCCAGATTGGAACAAATCCCAGCCGCGGTAGCCATTTGGATCGTCCATGCGGGCAATAATCGCACCAACCACGTTGGTATTGGCTGGCTTGATCCATCCGCCATAGCTGAACGCGTCATCGAATTCCCAATCGCCTGCCGCGCCGACCAAGATTGCGCTTTCACCCGATAGAGCCGGTGCTGACCCGAATTTGCCTTCCACCCAATTCGGTTTACCGATGAACATCAAAGCCGTCGTTTGTTGGCCAAACGTCGGGATTTCGTCACCAGCCCCCTCGTTCATCCGAGCATGAATCAGCAAACCGTCGCGTGAAGCCTCGACGGAATTGCCATTTGCCAGTCCCGTTAGCAACTCGGGCAATTTATGCTGGAACGCTTCTTTTGATCGCTGCGTGTAATCACTAAGGGCTTGCTTCGCCTGTTCTATTTCGGTTGGAATCGCGTGCCATCGCTCCAAGTCATCGGCTTGAGGCAGAACCAGACTCGGCCCACGTCCATCCTTCACATTTCCATCCAATGCGGGTTGGGTCGTGTTGCGAAAGAAGGCTGCAAGCGAATAATAATCATTCATCGAAACCGGGTCGAATTTGTGGTCGTGGCACTGGGCACAATTCGTCGTCAACCCCAGAAACACCCAACCAAAAGTTTGCACGCGGTCAGCGGCATAGATGGCAAGGTTTTCCTCTTCAATGGTCCCACCTTCGTTCGTCGTGATATTGCAACGCTGAAAACCTGTGGCGACCAGTTGATCGATAGTCGGGTTGGGCAACAAATCTCCGGCCAATTGTTCCAATACAAATTGATCAAAAGGTTGATTAGAATTGAAAGCCCTGATCACCCAATCGCGATACGGCCACATTTCGCGATAGTTGTCAAAATGCAAACCGTGGGTGTCACCATAACGCGCCGCATCTAACCAATAACGACCGCGATGTTCTCCCCAGGCGGGCTGATTCATGAGCCCATCGATCCAAGTTTCCAACGTTCCGTCCGCGTCTTGGGAATAACTTGAAACAAACGCGGCGATATCGTCAGGGTGCGGAGGCAACCCAGTGATATCAAAATGAAGCCGACGAAATAACACACGCGGGTCAGCTGGCGGATTGGGAGTCAATCCCTGCTCCAACATCTTCGCCAACACGAAGCCATCGATTTCGTTTTTCGGCCAGTCGGAATTTGTCAATTCCGGCGCCAGCGGTTTACGCGGTGGTGAAAACGACCAATGCTCGTCATAAACGGCTCCCTGTTCGATCCACGCTTTTAATAAGGAGCGTTGCTCGTCCGTCAATTCCTTTTTCATTTCGGGGGGAGGCATGATCTGCCGAGGACTTTTCGAAAAAATCCGCTCGACTAACGCGCTGGATTTTGGATCGCCGGGCTCGATTGCTCCCATCTCAATCGCCTCTTCACGCACGTCGAGACGAAGATCAGCTTCGCGGGCCGCCGCGTCAAAGCCATGGCAGGCGAAACAATACTCCGCCAAAATTGGGCGGATATCGCGAGTGTAGCTGATCGCATGTTCGTTCGCCTGCGTTTCGATCAGGTCATGCGACTCCTGAGCCTGCACAGTCAATGCCATTAGCAAAGTCAAACAAAGCAAAACGCTGCTAGCGTATACGAATTTTCTCAAGCCAAACATGCAATTAACCAGGGCAATCATTTGAGTGCCAACGACAAGATTTCGACGACTACTTCGCATTTCCATCCTTTGCATCCGACAAATTCAAGTCCATTATAAATGGTGGTTATTGAATTCATAAGTCGATTGACGTCCGCTTGCCTAACAATTTTGTCGCTCAAGCTTGTTGCTTGTGAGGCTACCCACTCTGCCAACAAGGAATAAACCAATTATTTTCACAGTTTTGTTGGGGAAATTCCCATTTTCCATCCACCACCACGCCGTCCCATATCACATTTCTTGCCTAATTTAGCCGATTCAAAAACAACTTGACGTCGCGTAGAGGCATAGGTACACAAGTGTTTTCGTTTTTCCAGAATCGGATTCCCGTCGGTTCAATGACAATCGCCAAACTGAGTAAATTCAAACTTCTTCCCTTCAGTCTGCTAACTCCTGTTTCACTGATCTTGGTCGCGATCGTTGCCGCCACGGGTTGTCAAATGGTTCACTTGATCTGTGGCAGCCATCGTTGTGGAACGGTTGACGTCGCATACCAAGCCCAGCCGAATCACTCTCTTTTGTCGCTGGCTCGAAGCCAAAGTCCCGAAACGTCGAGCCAGTTCGGTTGGATTTGGCCAAACAGCGGCGACGAACCGGTCCCATACATTCCGAGTGAAGGGGATATTGTCTTGATGTCCTCATTTAGCCCAGTATATTCGTTGCTGTTTTCGCTAGGTGGCACTGGACATCCTTTGCACGCAGCTATGGTTGTAAAAAATTCGCGTGGTGAATTGGATTTGTTCGAAGTCGGTGTGCTGGACAGGCGACGCGTCACGCTGTCTCCGCTTGCTCAGCGATTTCATGACTACTATCGCGAGCGGACGAGCGCGACGATCTGGATCCGTTCGTTGCGCGTGCCTTTATGCGAAGAAAGATCGAGGGCTTTGACTGCTTTTGCTGAGTCCCAGCACGGTAAGAGTTTCTCGTACATCCGCTCGGCATCAGCAGCGATTACAGGAAATATCGGTATTCCGAGCACACCGCAGCAGGGCCAGTGGTTCTGCAGCGAGTTGGTAGTTCAGGCGTTAAAGGAAGCCAACTTAATTGACGAGCAAGCACGGCCTGAAGGCATGGTCCCCAGTGACTTCTACTACAACATGAAGATTGACTTGAATCCCTTGTGGTTACCTGCCGCATCTTGGACCATCGACCCAACCCCCGACAACGACCGCCCCTATTTAGCACCGCGCGTCGCCCGTTGAGTTTCGCAACTGGATCTATTAACTCATAGCACCCGGTTGTACCTTCTCAGAACGAATGAGCTATCGAAACCGTTCATGCGTTGAAGTCCTTCAAAATTGGAGTCAATCGAAACATGTTCGTTAAGCCGTTAGCGGGAGGCGTTCCATGGTTCGTCATAATCGAGCGTACGCCTACGGCTAACGGTTAAACGGCTAAAAAACGGAGAACCGTAGTGAATGA
Source organism: uncultured Planctomycetaceae bacterium (assembly GCA_937862885.1). Classification (GTDB taxonomy): domain Bacteria; phylum Planctomycetota; class Planctomycetia; order Pirellulales; family Pirellulaceae; genus CALMEE01. The sequence continues at coordinate 6,090 of CALMEE010000030.1, read as the reverse complement.
TCTAAGTGTTTGATATGAACTCAAAATAGCTAAGGCTCATACCATAATCTGGATCATTTTCGCTCCAATTGCCTCCGCCACTGAAGTCCCTTCATTCGAATGCCCAGGACTTGTTGAACGCGCATAAAAAAACGCCCAACTGGGGGCGTTTCAGTAGATGCGTTGTTCTTGCGAACAGGCAGAGCCCTGCGCGGAAATGTTTCCACTTACTGTGATAGGCGAGAAACATCGCTCTGATACATGGCTTGATTGTAGCACGGTCGCCAATTACAGTAAAGGATCCAAATCGCATTTCTCACCAAAAGGCCTGCCAATGAACGACAATCAACCGTTTGAATACACGCTTGGCTTGGATATCGGAGTGTCCTCGATTGGATGGGCACTCGTTGCGGAGGCAAATGGCCAACAAAAACCTGCTCGCTTATTGAGGGCAGGTGTTCATTTGTTTGAAGCTGGCATTGATTCGGGAAAAAACACGCCAGCTGGCGCCTTAGAATCAGGTAACGAACAATCACTCGCTAAAGTGAGGCGCGATGCTCGCTCTGCAAGACGGCGGGGCTGGCGAAAGACGGCGCGAAAAAGAAAACTTCTGCGTACCTTGATTCGACTTGGGTTCCTTCCAAATCCCAAGGGAAGACTGGAGACGCCAATTGAAATTGACTGCTATTTAAAAGAAATTGATTCGCAACTCAAGTCTAAATGGGAAGCGGGTGAACGCATATCCCACTCCGAGCGCCAGTTACTCCCTTATCGACTCCGAGCGGCATGCCTTGACGGACGTCTCGAACCAATTGAAATAGGTAGGGCACTATACCACTTAGCCCAGCGACGGGGATTTTACGCCAACCGCAAGATCGACTTATCCGAAGCGGACGCTCAAGATGGCAATGGAGATGGTTCTGACGAAGGATCAGAACAACGTCAAGACGATCTCGGAAAAGTGAAAGCCGGAATACTCTCTCTTGCCCAAGAAATGGACAAAGTTGGCGCCAGAACGCTAGGTGAGTTTTTTGCTTCACTTGATCCAACCGACCCGCAGTCGCAGCGAATCCGAAACCGGTACACTGACCGAAAGATGTACCAAGATGAATTCAATAAAATCTGGGATGCACAGTATCCGCACAACCCTAACCTGTTGACTAATGAAGCCAAGTCGCTGATTTATCCAGCCATCTTTTTTCAACGCCCATTGAAGTCGCAAAAGCACTTGATCGGAAAATGTTCTCTTTTGCCTCACTTGCGCCGCGCCAAGATATCTAACCGACGTTTTCAGAGATTTCGAATTCTGCAACAGCTTAATGATTTGCAAATCATTCCGACTAAAAAGGTCGAAATTTCTGGATACGATGCCAAAACTCGGGGAGTGAAACAGAAAAAGACTGAAATTCCGGACACCAATCAATCTCGTCGCAGTCTTACAGATGATGAGCGTTCGAAAGCACTAAGGTTGTTGGAAGATGGCGATGCCAGTTTCCGCGAAATGCGTAACGCGGGCATCGGTCCCAAGCTTTCGCGTTTCAATTTTGAGGAGGATGAAAGAACAGAAAAGAAACTTATTGGAAATCGTACTGATGCCAAATTAAAAGCAATTTTTGGTCCGCAGTGGGATGAGTTTACTGAGGTTGAAAAAGACGCGGTTTATGCCGATTGCGTTTCGATTCAAAGGATAGACACGCTTGAGAAGCGTGCAACTTCCCATTGGAATTTGTCGCCTGAAAATGCCCGTCGTTTGGCAACGGTCAAATTTGAGGATGATTACGGTTCGCTGTCGGTAACGGCAATCAATCGTTTGCTTCCCCGTTTAGAAAATGGAGAGCATTTGGAAACGATAAGGAATGAACTTTTTCCGGACCGAGTAAAGAAAACCGTTCCAGCGTTTGATCTCCTGCCTCCACTGGAAAAGACTGAAATCGATTTGCCGGCACCGGCGATACGTCGCGCCCTTACGGAAGTGCGCAAAGTAGTCAATGCAATAATTCGCAAGTTCGGCAAACCAGTTCACATTCGAATTGAGTTACTTCGAGAACTAAAAAAAGGGAAACAACAACGCAAAGAGATTTCCAAGCGAATCGGCCAGAATGAAAAAGAACGAAAGCTTGCAAGTGACGAATTTAAGAAGCAATATCCCCAGTTCATAGAGCATGGGGAAGTAAGTCGAGATGACGTCGAAAAGATTCGGTTGGCAAATGAATGTGGATGGATTTGTCCATACACGGGAAGGCAATTCTGTTGGGACGATTTGTTTGTCAGCCACACGGTTGAAGTGGAACACATTTGGCCTCGAAGCCGTTCGTTGGACAATTCGTTTGCCAACAAAACGTTGTGTTTCGCTGAGGAAAATCGTTCCGTCAAAAAGAACAAAATGCCCAGCGAGGTTTATGATGATCGTCGACTGAGCGAGATCCTTGAACGAGTGGCCAGATTTAGTGGTCGGTATCGCCAAGTGAAGATGGAAAGGTTCGAGGCAAAAGAAGTTCCAAGCGATTTTACGAATCGGCACTTTAACGAGTCGAGTTATATTGCAAGAGCAGCAGGTCAATATGTTGCCTATCTTTACGGTGGACAAATTGACGATGAACGAAGACGACGAGTCCACGTCACATCAGGAGGGGTAACAGCTTGGTTACGGCGTCTTTGGGGATTTAACCAATTACTAGGAGACTCCGATGAAAAGAACCGTCATGACCATCGCCATCATGCTATCGATGCAATTGTCATTGCAATGACCACGCCAGACACAATACGTAGTTTGCAGACCGCCGCAGCGCGAGCCGAGCAATTTCACAAAATGCGATTGTTCGATTCAATCGAATGCCCTTTCGAACTGGAGCAAGTCCGCAATATCGTATCCGGAATCGTTGTCAGTCATCGACAGAGCCGTCGAGTGCGTGGAAAACTCCACAAAGACTCGATCTATAGTCGGAATATGGGAACGGAACAATCTCCACGACATCATATTCGGAAGGCCATCGAATTGTTAACAGAAAACGAGATTGATAAAATTGTCGACCCACGTATCAAGGAAATTGTCAAGGTAGCGTGGGCGGAACGAAAAGCGCAAGGGGCACGAACGATCGGCCAGGCTTTTGGCGAGCCGACAAACCGCCCTCAAGTACCTCATGGAAAAGGCTGGGTTTATTTGAGGCGCGTGAGGATTTCCACCGGGGACAAACCTGTCATGATTGGAGGTAAAGCGGGTGACCAGCAATTGAATACAACCAACGGAAGATTTGTAAACCTGGGTGCAAATCACCATATCGCCGTTTATGAAACCATTGATGGCAAGGGCAGACGAAAGCTTCAAGACCGCATTGTTTCTCTGCTCGAAGCAATGGAACGAGTTCGCAATGGATTGCCGGTTGTCGACAAGACAAACGGAAATGGGCAGTCGCGATTTATATTTTCATTGTGCAAAAACGACTTTGTCGAAATGGACAATAACGATTTAGACGAACGTATTATCATGAGAGTGTCAAATATATCGCATCGCTTTGATGTTGAATGCATCGTTCATAGTGACGGCACTCCCGCAACTCTTCGAAAACAATTCGGCGGGAGAATTAGGCTCTCACTCTCAAAATGGATTGCCAGAAACGCCAGGAAGGTACGCGTAACCTATCTTGGCGAGGTGGAAAATGCCGGCGGCTGAGCGCATCGTAGAAATTTCGGAAGCTATCACACACCTCTCAACTCGTCATGAGCAACTTGTTGTCAAACGTGATAGCGAAGCTGAGATTTCTGTTCCACTCAACGAATTGGCCACGCTAATTTTGAGTGGTAAAAGGTCCACGATATCTCAACCATTACTCTCGGGAATAATGCGCCACGGTGGATCGGTGGTTGTTTGCGACAATGCATATCAGCCAATTGGTTTGATGTTGCCTTTAAACGTGCATACTCTACAGACGGAGCGAATTCGAGCCCAATGCAGAAGTTCACTTCCTCGCTGCAAAAGACTCTGGCAGCAGATAGTTAAGTTGAAGGTACTTGCTCAAGCTGGAGTTTTGCACCGGAGCACCGGAAATGATGCTGGATTAAAGCATTTAGCGACCAAAGTGTTATCTGGCGATCGAACAAATATTGAAGGACATGCAGCGCAGCGCTACTGGCCCAGAGTGTTTTCCGATCCCAATTTTCGCCGAAGGCGTGAAGGTGGCGGTGCCAACCGACTGCTAAATTATGGTTACGCGGTACTAAGGGCGGCGGTTGGCAGGGCAATCTGTGCAACCGGACTTCATCCGTCAATTGGACTACACCATCGCCATCGAAATAACCCTTGGTGCCTTGCGGATGACCTCATGGAGCCCTACCGAACAGTGGTTGACGAAGCCGTCGTTCAATGGGTCGAAAACCGTGGCCATGATTGTCCGATGAACGGCGAGACCAAAACAGTATTGGTTTCAGCTTTAACGCAAAGAGTTCAGTCCGGAGGTGAGACACGAACATTATTCGCTTGGATTGAACGCACTGCTTCGACGCTTGCGCAAGCCTATCTTGAAGAGACGGACCGCATTTTTTATCCGGAAGGACTATTCAGTGGTCACAAGAAGTAATTACTCGAAATACAGATCCATGTGGTTGTTGGCGATGTTCGATTTACCGGTGAAGACCAAAACCAATCGGAAACGCTATGCGCGATTTCGTAAACTGTTGTTGGTCGAGGGCTTCACCATGCTCCAATTTTCGGTGTATGCACGGCACTTTAGCAGTGAAGAATCTGCGGACGCGATCCGCAGGAATATTGAAAACCAGATTCCAGAAAATGGACAAGTCCGGATACTCCCCGTCACGGACCGACAGTTCGCAAAAATGGATGTCTTTTATGGCAAAAAACGGTGTAAATCAGAGAGACCTGCTGAGCAATATCTCCTTTTTTAGTTTGTCAAAAAACGAGTTTGGCTTTGTGTTTTTCCGGTGAATCGCAAAAGGTAATGTATCAGAGCGACGCTTCCCGGCAAACCACAGCTATCGACGGCGACAACAATGTCACCAATAGAATGTATCAGAGCGACGCTTCCCGGCAAACCACAGCAAACTTCGGGCGCTGGTGGAAGCGGCGAAGAATGTATCAGAGCGACGCTTCCCGGCAAACCACAGCATCCTTTACGGCTACCTCGATTTTGTCGTCAATGTATCAGAGCGACGCTTCCCGGCAAACCACAGCTCCCACAGCGGGTTTCCCTCGGTCGAGGTAATGTATCAGAGCGACGCTTCCCGGCAAACCACAGCGAGCTGCCGAATAGTTCCACGGCCAATCAGAATGTATCAGAGCGACGCTTCCCGGCAAACCACAGCAAACTACACGACGCTATCGACGACGCTGATAATGTATCAGAGCGACGCTTCCCGGCAAACCACAGCTCGAATCGCATGAACACTCGTGATGACTGGAATGTATCAGAGCGACGCTTCCCGGCAAACCACAGCGTATTGCACGTGCCTTTGCACCGTGCGAGTAATGTATCAGAGCGACGCTTCCCGGCAAACCACAGCGGCTGCGGTCACGGGGATCGGGGGTCGTTGAATGTATCAGAGCGACGCTTCCCGGCAAACCACAGCTGATCCTGATTGGTGTCACTGATTTGATCGAATGTATCAGAGCGACGCTTCCCGGCAAACCACAGCTTGGTTGCCACAATCTTCAAACGAAGATCAAATGTATCAGAGCGACGCTTCCCGGCAAACCACAGCTATCGATCAGTAATGGACGTGGGGGCCAGTAATGTATCAGAGCGACGCTTCCCGGCAAACCACAGCGTGGGATTGCACCACGAAGCCCGCAAGAGAAATGTATCAGAGCGACGCTTCCCGGCAAACCACAGCGTAGTCTTCGTCTTCGATGTCTTGCGCGTCAATGTATCAGAGCGACGCTTCCCGGCAAACCACAGCATACGCCAGAAGGATCGGCAGTGTTCTTTAATGTATCAGAGCGACGCTTCCCGGCAAACCACAGCAGCCAGAATTCGACTTGACGTTGCCTAGTAATGTATCAGAGCGACGCTTCCCGGCAAACCACAGCGGTGCGGGAGTGCAGAGTTCGGAAGATGCCAACGATTTTGAGACAACGTTTGACAGATAATTAGTGTAGCT
>CALMEE010000029.1 GCA_937862885.1 uncultured Planctomycetaceae bacterium | reverse complement strand
AACCTGGATGCCGTTTTATTCGGTTAAATACACGTTTTCAAATGCGCTGGCCCTGAGGCGTAGATCGTGTTTGCACGTTTGGAACGAGATTATTGTGTCATTTTCGAATGGCGTTACTTACGACCTTCTGCGGCATACGCTCCGTCGATTGACGAGTCGAAACTTGGAAGTGAGGGTTCCGCTCGTTTGCTAAGAATGACGGCGAACAAGGAGATCGGCGACAACTTGCTCAAATCACTCATTTTTTCCAAAGATTGACGTCCTGCCTACCGGTTTGCCTAACCGCTAGAGATGTTGCAATGTGGCAACTTATGCGAGAATTTTGGCCACAAAATTGTGATTAATGACCTGGACATCAATTGAATTATGTGAATTGTTCTGCATATAATGAAGTTGGGAATAGATGGCACGACGGTTGCTACCATGATTCATATTTTTCTGGATCAGAAGGAGAGTGCATGCAAGTTAAGTTAAAAGTTCGCGGCGGCAAACATGAAGGTAGGGAAATCGCCTTAACTGTCCCGGAGTTTGTAATTGGCAGAGGAGACGAAGCGCACCTAAGACCCAGCAGTGATCTTGTTAGCCGTAGGCACTGTTCAATTAAGGTGACGGAAGGCAAAGTCATAGTCGCTGATTTAGGTAGTCGCAATGGAACCTATGTCAACGATACGTTGTTGGAGAAACCACACGAGGCAGCGCCGGGTGACTTGTTGCGAATTGGTAAACTCGAATTCGAACTCGTGATCGATGTCGCGAAGCCAAGTGCCAAGAAGCCGAAAGTGGCCGATATTGCTGATGCCATTGCACGAACCCAAATTGACTCTAGCAAAAAAGAGGGAGTCGTCGACGAGGACAGTATCTTCGATTGGCTGTCTCAACCCAACGAATCCAAAGCCTTACAAGAGACCAATCAATTTCGCTTTGAGGAAACCTCCACGAAGCTGTTCATCCGTAGCACCGATATCGAGGCGCAAGAAGGCGCAACTAAGGGGTCCGGGGAATTGCCCGAATCTGTTTCGTCGGTCAGCGAACCCAAGTCTGGCAAGTTTAACAAGAAGAAGCCAGGTAAACTGCCGGAACGCCCTAAGCAAGTTGCTGAAAGCTCCAAAGGTGCGGCAGACGATGTGCTGCGGAAATTTTTCAATCGGCGTTAGTCCAGATGGCGTTCGCCCATTTTCGTACTTTGCAATGCGTTAACGCAGGCGGTTCAAAGTGTTGCAAGTAACGCCCGGCTTGGCTTGAAACACGACTTTCCAAACGAGCGACTCTCGCCGTCTTTTGTATCCTGATCGGTGTTTCAATCAGCAAGAGTGTCGACCCTTGCTTTTGAATGTGCTTCGACGATTAAACTGTATGCTAATCGGCATAAAACCGTTTAATAACTGCTTTCCCCGAAAATGCAGGCTTCTGCGCCCCGATTTCTTCATTGTGCGGAATCGTTACTCGAAACGTGCGTGCAATTATTGGCGAGTGTTGGGAACAAAACCACTTGCAACCGATGCTTGCGACTTGTCCGGAGAAATCTTCTTTGCCTCAAAATTTCCGAGAATATTTGCCTGAAACCATCGAATACCATGTTTACATGCGTAATAGACTAGGATTTTTGCGGCCAGGATCAGGTTTGCGCCTTGACGCTCAGGGCACAATCAGAACTAAGTTTTGGTTAAGGATCCGAAATGGGAAATCGTCAATGGCCGGTTATGTAGTGACCTCAGCAATTGACAATTTGGAGAAATTTCTCCATTCTTAATCTCCGTTCCCTTAAGATGCGTTTGAAGACTGCATGTTTGGCAAGAATCATCGGGTTTGGTAAGCTGTGGTTCCGTCACAAATTGCCATAATTCGAGCATTGTCGAAACTTTCTGAACGATCGTGAGGTAAGACAGCGAATGGGCTTAATGCGATGAATGAAGAAGTCAGAATATTGGTAAATCGATGCCTCGAAGGGCAACAATCGGCCTTGGTCGATTTTGTACGCCGCTTTCAAGATCGAGTTTACGCGTTTTGTTACCGAATTTTGCGCCAGCATGAAGATGCCGAAGATGCAACGCAAGAGACACTAATTCGTGTTCTCAAGAATCTGCATCGCTGGGACCAGCAACGAGATGTTGAGCCGTGGCTTTTTACAATCGCCTGTAATCGTTGCCGCACACAACTAGCAAAACGCAAACGGACCCCCACAGAATTCTCATTAGAATTCCCAGTCTCTGACCGTTCCGTCGAAAAAGCGATGGGTGAACAGTTGGTCGAAGAGATCAATTTGGCGCTGAAATCGATTCGAGATGATCACAGCCGGGCATTTGTCAGTTTTCATCGTGACGGCCTATCGTATGATGAGATTGCCGAACGAATGGATGTTCCAATTGGAACGGTAAAGACTTGGGTCCATCGGGGTAGGCGGGAGATCATCGGTCGTTTATTACGTCGGGAAGTTATCTGGGAAAACAACCGTGAACTGTCAAGAGTTCGAGAATCGCATTCAGGAGTTGCTCGATCAGCGAGTTGATTTGCTCGCCGACGATCAAATTAAACTCCATGCAAATCAGTGTGACGCATGCCGCTCCGCGTTGGCAGTGTACGCTGAGATTTTTGAAGCGGATGGAAGTCTGAGCGACTCGTACCCGATTTATGACCTACCCGCAGTTCCCGCCTCAACTGGAAAACCATCGATGACCAAGTATCTGGCTGGCGTGTTGACGATCTGCACGGCGCTACTGCTTGTGGTTTTGGCGTCGTTGCCGAATCATGACGGTGTTGCGGAACCGATGCCGGATCATGGCACGAGTACGACGGCCTACCAACCAGCTATGGTTGCTGAACCTGTCTTCAGTTTAAGTGGAAGTCATTTTCAGTTTGCGTTAGGCTCGCGCACATCGCCAACAGAACCAAACAACGCTGAATATTTAAAGCCGGCAATATCCGCGCCGGCCACACGGACAGCCAAGCGAAATAAGCTGCAAGAATTTCTTCATTTCATGGACGCGTTCGGCGACAACATTCCCCTTGATGCTCTCAACAACTATTATAACTACGTTCCATGGAGTCCAGGTATTCAAAACTGGATCCCTACCGTTGGTTACGCGATGTCCGTTCTGCGGCTAAGTTTTGATCTCGACGGCAACCAAGATCCAGACAAAGCAACGAAGGAAGGGCAATAGTACCAAGTATGGCCGCCTACCGAGTTGCATAAATATTTAGGGTTTCTTGCTAGCAGCTTATCGATTGAGAATCGCTATTGGAATCGACGTGTTTGGTTGCTAGAGTCTGCACCAAAAGCAGTCGTTTCGGTGCGTCAATCATGTGCGAACGTCAAAGCCGAGATTGACTTGCGGAAAGTTATTACGTGTTTTCCAGGGAAGAAAAACATGCGAACCCGCGTTTCCAAATTCTATACAATTGTTGTATTGGCAATGTGTCACGTGCTTGTCCTTCAGCAGCACGTTGTTGCACAGCAAGACCGTGCCACCAATTTTCCAAGCCACCAAGATTCCTCGAACGGGGAAGCAGTATATCAAGAGATTCAACGTGGCAATCAACGCACAGTGCACGACCCAGACGTGGCTCGTGCTGCCATGGAACGCATGCAGGAAAATCGAGGTGAACCACAAATACCCGCTGGTTTTCCCTTAGATGACGCCAACCAGCAGTGGGTTGACCAACTGTTGGCATTTTGGGAGCAATCGAGCGACCAGGTCAAAGCCTATCGATGTGATTTTAAACGTTGGAATTATCTCCCAAGCGTGCTTGCCTACCGTGATCCTAGCACACATAAGCTTGCTGCTCATTCGATTATGGTCGGGACGATTCGTTTCGCAAAACCTGGTCGGGGACGCTATGACATTGATACCGTTTGGCACTTCAATGCACCCGAACAATCGGGAGGCGAACCACGATACGACTTGAATCCAGATGAATCAGCCCGTGCCAATGAACGCGAGACTTGGATTTGTGACGGCACCACAATTTACGAATTTGACTACATGAATAAGAGGTTGAACGAGGCACGACTGCCCACGGAAATGCAAGGCGAAGGGCTCAAGAACAGCCCCTTGCCATTTGTGTTTGGTGCCAAAGCCGACGACTTGAAAGCAAGATTCTGGATTCGACCAATGGTGCCGGAAGGCTTGCCGGATGGCTACTATATGATCGAAGCGTTTCCGAAAACATCGATAGATGCCCGAACGTACAGCAAAATCCAAATTGTGCTTTCCAGCGAACCGTTCCTACCCGTTCGCGTGGAATTGTTCTCTGTTGCTTTCGACCCCCGCACCAATCCAGAAAGTGCGGTTTTGGTTTTCGAGAACCGAAAGATTAACGAACCGCGTGATCTGATTCAAAAAGCAATCGAGGAAGTCTTTTCGCGTCCGATGCTGCCCCGTGGTTGGGAGCGTTTCGAAACCGATTTGAGCAAAGATGAAGGTCCAACTTACGGTGCGCAACCGACTTTTGGGCAACCTAGTCAACCGTCAGCAAATCAAGATCTCAACCGGAATATTCGCTAGTGGAACGAAGCGAGAGTTCGTTCCCAGATGGCAGACACTAGCTTACTTTTCTTGAAACTGATTGTCTCCGGTTGGCGCGCTAACCGAAACGAAAGTTTCATTGTCTAAACGAAACAAAAGAGCCCTTCCCCAACTCGTAAACCAACCAAAATTGCGCTTTTGCCAGTCACAAGCTGACAAGGGACGCGACGAACAGTTGAAAACTGTCCAGAATTTCCTCATATACGTCGCATAAAACTTTCTTTTCGCAGCCCGAGGCATTTGAAAACGGCTACAACTTCGTTGAGATGTTGATGCGCATTTTGAATCCCGGCAAAACTACCCAAAGTTCGAAGTGCCCGGACTGACTATTGATCGTCGGGATGTGCAAAAACCTCGTCTATTCCGCCGGATTTCGTTGTCATTCTTGCGACGTAATGCCGTGATTCAATCATGGATTGCACGCAAATTCAGCGAATTTCGAACGAAATTTTGCCTAAAACTTCGAAAAATCGCCAATTTTCGGGCTTTTTGAAAGGTTCTCCCGTTGCAAAAATGGTGTTTCGATAGTCAAATTCGTTGCAAGAGTTAAACAAAATACGGCATGATTCATAGTCAATTAGCATTCAACCTAAACAAGCGGAGAAAAACATGGCAAAAACATCGAAAGGGCCAAAGCCTCTGACGAAGGCGCAAATTACACAGAACTTGGCCGAGGCAACTGGTTTGTCGAAGAAGGAAATTGAAGCCGTTCTCAAGGCTTTGACCGACGAAATTAAGAGCAGCATTACTGGTCGTGATTGCCCAGGACAATTCACGATCCCGGGACTGTGCAAAATCAAAGTTGCCGTCAAACCCGCTTTGCCACGACGTGAAGTTCGCAATCCAGGCACGGGAGAAATGAAGTGGGTTGATGCACGTCCTGCCAGCAAAGTCGTCAAAGTCCGTCCGCTAAAAGGCTTAAAGGACATGGTCGCTTAAGTGATCAACTGTTGACGAGTACATTGCCGATTTGAAATCAACCGGCTAGAGCAAATCATCGAAATGAACATGGCCACGGAAACGTGGCCTTTTTTCGTATTCTGAAGACACAACTTGGGCAAGCGTGGCCAGTCAGAAAAGTCGTCGATTCCGTGAGAAAAATGGAAGAACGCGACGCAAAAGGAGGAATTCGCGCTATTCAAAATAGATCGAGGTTTCACGGTTTCAGCCTTACTCTGCGCGACCGTTTAGCGAATACGCCTCAAGTGCGGTCACGTTAAAAATCGTTTCAGGTCGCCGCTCCACACTTGTTTCTGTGCCCCAAAGTTTGCCTCCGTCGCTTCCATTTCCTACACGTACTTGGCTCTGGCAGTCCCCGTACTCCATACGCGGCAATTTCGAGTCGATAGAGTTGCCGATCGTACGGTTTCCACGTTCATTTGCCTGCCCTGACGTTTACTTGCCGACGTTTAATTGCCTGTCCTTCTATTTCTCTTTCGGCAACTTGGTTGTTAAACGAGTGGATTCCATATTGATCCTCACACGACTGTCCAATGTCGAGGTTGTCTCAAGGTTGGTATAGGGAAAGCGTGTTGTAACGAGATTTGTAATCGGCGGGGACGTCGAGACGTCGTATACGGATTGACGGGCTCAAACGAGATGCGTGTATTAAGGGGTTTTGGCAGTCAATTCCATACGGGAAATACTGTAGAAATTGGGTAAGTTGCCTTTCAATTTCGATGTTGAGATGGCAAATTCGGCCAAAGACTGCCCTTAGATGTTACGCCCAAAACGTTGTGGTTGGGCATTTACAAAACTGCCGGGATTGTAATAGAATGATGTGCTTTCCCGAGGCGGTTGCCGATCAGATTTTTTGCCGAAGCCACCAAGAAACGTCGCGTTTTTTCGCAGTCGGTTACGTTTGCGTTTCCGATTGCCGTTCTCCGTTTGGCATTTGGTTGTATTTGTTTGTTCGTCGCCTTAGTGAGAATCGCCTTTGATGGTGCTGGCGGGTACGAGCTGCCAAGTCGCCATCCCTTCTGTTCAACGGCAAGTTAGTCCAAATCGGCATTTTGGCATCGAACCCCCTGGCGGGTGTTGTATCCAAAGCTCGTTGGTATTAATGGGCTCGGTTGACCGCGGATGAAACTGCGGATTCTAGAAGATTAATTGCGGGCGCGAACATTTGCGTCACCGGTAATGTTTGAACGACTTCAGGACAACTTAAGTGCGGCGTTTAAGTCGCTTCGCGGTCGAGCGAAGTTGACCGAAGCGAATATGCGCGACGGTTTGAAGTTGGTTGAACAATCGTTATTGGAAGCGGACGTAAGCTATAGCGTCGTCAAAGACTTCATTGAGCAAATTACTGAAGAGTCGCTCGGAGAACGAGTGATTGGCTCGTTGAATCCGCAAGAGCAGTTTGTTGGAATCGTCCATCAGGCGCTGATTCGTTTATTGGGCCCCGTCGACGTAAGCTTGCCTCTGAAGAATGACGTCAACATTCTTATGATGTGTGGCTTGCAAGGTTCGGGGAAGACAACCACATGCGGCAAACTAGCCAACTTGTTGTTGCGTGAAAATGTTAGCGTCATGTTGGTTGCAGCGGACTTGCAAAGACCGGCGGCCATCGAACAGTTGCATGTGATTGGCCGTTCGCTGAATGTTCCAGTGTATTCTGAGCCAGGCGCTCAAGATCCCGTGAAGGTCTGTAAGAACGCGGTGGCGAAAGCCCGCGCAGAAAAGATTCGGATCGTGATTTTGGATACCGCTGGCCGCTTGGCCATCGACGAAGAGTTGATGGAACAGTTGCGCGAGATCGACCGCAATGTTAATCCCGATCAGGTCTTCTTGGTCGTGGATGGCATGACGGGACAGGACGCCGTAAACAGTGCCGCTGCATTCCACAAGGCACTGGAACTGAATGGCGTCATCATGACTAAGCTGGATGGTGATGCACGTGGCGGTGCATTGCTGTCGGTAAAGCACGTCACAGGCGTCCCCGTGAAGTTTATCGGAACTGGGGAACATCTGGACGCTCTTGAGACATTCCGCCCTGAAGGAATGGCCGGACGGATCCTTGGCCTGGGCGACATGGTGGGGATGTTCGAGGAGGCCCAACGGCTTGTCAGCGAAAAAGAACAACTGCGCTTGCAAGAGGCGCTGACCAAGGGAGACTTTTCGCTCACCGATTTTCGCAACCAGATGCAGAAAATCGCCCAGCCGGGGTTGATGACTCGCATGCTGGGAATGCTGCCGGGCGTGCCCAAAGAATTCAAGGAAGTGATCAATAGCTCTGAGGCTGGAGTCGAGATTCGCCGCCAGATGGCCATCATCGATTCGATGACCGAGGAAGAACGCCGCAACCCTAAAATCATTGAAGTCAGCCGACGCCAGAGGATCGCAAACGGTGCAGGAGTCCAGCCGAAACAAGTCAACGAATTGATAAAACAATTTGACATGATGAAGCCTATGTTGATGTCGGCGGCAGGCAAGAACCCCAAGGAAGGACTGAAGATGATGCACGAGATGCAGCAAAAGATGCTTGATCCAAGTGCCGGAATGCCCAAGACCAAGGGGAGCACAGGTAAACGTCTCACCGCTAAAGAGCGGGAAAAAATGCGAAAACAACGTGAAAAGTTGTTAAGACAGAAGAAGCGGGGAAAAAACTAATTAGACTATTAGCGGCAACCCAAAGTTTGAGTCAAAACCAAGTAAACCATTTGAAGTTCAAGGAGTAATTTTGTGGCAGTCAGAATCCGCATGAAGAAATTGGGTCGAGCGCATCGTCCGTTCTTTCGTATTTGCGCGATGGATTCCCGAGCACCTCGTGACGGAAGAGTCATCGAAGAATTGGGTTCGTATGATCCCATGGTACCGGAAACCGATGCGCGAACCGTATTGGATGGCGAACGAGTCGAGTACTGGCTGAGCGTCGGCGCGCAGCCGTCACCAAAGGTCGCATTGTTAATCAAAAAGTACGGTAAAGACGGTACTCATCTGAACCAACAACAAGCTGCGCTCAGCCGTATTGCTGCGCGACGTGGCGAAGCTATCCAATCGGCAACGGCATCGGCGAGCAAAAATGCTGAACTGGCGAAACAACGAGCGGAAAAAGAAGCGGCTGAGAAACAAGCCGCCGCAGCGGTCGAGGCTGAGGCTGAAGCTGCCGTTAGCGTTGACGTTGCTGATGAAGCTGAAGCTGCGACACAAAGTGAAGAGTAGTCGAATCCTCAGATCGCGCAGCATTTAGATTACTTAGATGATGCAGGATTCATGTAGGCGGCGCGTGAGACCTGCTTAGCAGCGATCGTAGCTGATGATTTTCCTGGCGCATTGAAGAACAAACCATAAATTGTATGCGATTTGATGTCTTGACACTTTTTCCGGAGATATTCTCTGGTTACTTGAGTCAAAGCATATTGAACAAGGCAATTGAAAATCGGCTGATCGAGGTTCAACTACATAATTTTCGCGACTGGACTGACGATCCCCATCGCAAAGTGGACGACCGACCTTACGGTGGCGGGCCAGGAATGGTGCTGATGGTTGAACCAGTCGTGAAAGCGGTTGAGGAGATTTGGAATCGAATATCTTCTCAGATATCGTTAACATGTGATGCGGTGACCGGTCAACCCGCCAGCGATGGGCGACAATTGGTTTTGCTTTCGCCAGTAGGCAGACCATTAGTGCAACCGATCGTTGAAGAACTCGCTACGAAGCAGCAAATCCTGCTGATGTGCGGGCGATACGAGGGGTTTGATCAGAGAATTATTGACATTTTGCAACCGCTCGAACTTTCGATCGGTGACTACATAGTGAACGGTGGAGAAGTCGCAGCCATGGTCGTTATCGACGCGGTTTCTCGACTGGTTCCTGGAGTGTTGGGCGACGAGTCTAGTGGAGTGCACGATTCCTTTTCCAGCGGAAATCGCCTGCTAGAGTATCCGCAATACACGCGACCGGTCGAGTTTAGAGGACACAGAGTTCCCGATGTCTTGTTGAGCGGCAATCACGAAAATATTCGGGTGTGGCGGGAACAACAAAGTAGAAGTTTAACAGAAAAAAGACGCAAAGATCTTTTCGGAAAATAAGGTCAATGATGGTCACTTGCGTTTTGAGATGTACCCTGACTTGCGTTTGCATGCCAGATTCAGATGCAGACACAATGTTCATTTCGCGTTCTGATGATAATTAATCATCAGGGGAATAAATAACTAAACGTTTCGAATCCGGAACTCGACGGGCTGACGACAAACAGTTGTGAGATAGCAATTAGAAACCGATGCTTCCTGCATTGTTCGATGAGCATTGAGCTGGCTCTCGACTGATGCTTTACGTTGAGACTCCACTTTTATAATACAAATAAATTCAAGTTGCATTTTCGCGAAGGAAAATACCATGTCACAGCAAATCATAAATCTGGTAGACCAATGGTCAATGAAAACTGATGTGCCGCAGTTTGAAATTGGGGATACCGTCGACGTTCACTGCAAAATTTTAGAAGGAGACAAATCACGTACCCAAATTTTTACTGGTACCGTGATCGCTCGTTCGGGTGGTGGTGCAACTGAAATGGTTACCGTTCGCCGTATCGTCGATGGAGAGGGCGTAGAGCGAACCTTCCCGATCCATTCGCCACGAGTCATCAAGATTGAAGTCAAACGATCGGGGGTCACGCGGCGGGCCAAATTGTACTTCCTGAGAGACCGAATCGGCAAAGCAGTACGACTCAAGGAACGACGAACGAACTGAAATTTCCAAATGGGCGATGCTTGGATTGCGGCAACACACAAACACCGATTGGTGGCCATTGGCAACAAGCACGATGCAGTCGCGGACGGGGCGCGAATGTGTGAAAGGCAATTTTCAGGCGGATTGCATTAGGCGCTTTCTTCTTGAATTGCCGCTTCTCAAGGCGTATGCGACTGAAATCTCGATTACCGCCGATTCGTGGCTTGGATTGGAAAATGCTCCTTTGGGCAGGCAGCAACAGACGTCGCGTGTTTTTGCTTCGACGGAAAATTAGGATGCGTGGTAGCGGAAGAGGTATAACAACCTCTACTTCCCCAGAATTTAGCTGAAACAGAGCCATAGATTGCCTTTCAATCCGTTTTCACGTTGCGAAGGATCAATAGATCGATTCATTTTGGAATACGGCAATTGGCAAAGACCTATATGTCCTTTTAATCGTGGCGGTTGGATCCGCTGCTCGACATCGCACGTTTGGGGAAGTAAATTCGTTATCAAATAGCGGAGGTAAGTGGGTCGTTTGAATGTCATGATATCGAGGGTACTGGCCCGCCGGAGTTGCGCTAGTTTCCCTTTCCGGAATGACATGTACGGTTCCTGGTGCGAGCTTGATCGATACGGCTAAAATCGAGCTTCGAATCTACACGTTGTCGAAAGCGATAAACTTGTTGACTTTAGCGGCTACTCCATTATGGGCGAAAGGAGAGTCTCAATGATTTCCGTGCACGAACTTGACAAATATTTTGTGCGCGAAGGTGAACGTTTTGTTGCGGTCGATAAGGTCTCGTTTGCTGTGTCTCCGGGTGAAGTTTACGGTCTTCTCGGTCCAAACGGTGCCGGGAAAACCACGACGATTCGTATGATCTTGGGGTTATTACAACCCGATCACGGTTTTGCTGAAGTCGGAGGGTATCGAACTAGCGAACACCCAAACGAAGTGAAGCGCCGCGTAGGATTTGTTTCGGCTTTGTCAGGCATGTACCAATGGTTGACTGGCCGAGAAACGCTTGAGTTTTTTTGCAAGGTGTACGGCCTCGGATTAACTCAAGCGAAACAACGCATTGACTATGTGGTCCAACTGTTGCGTTTGGATACCTTCGTAGACCAGCGATGCGGTATCTTGAGCACCGGACAAAAACAGCGAGTCAACTTGGCTCGTGCCCTAGTACACGATCCACCGGTATTACTGTTGGACGAACCGACTTTGGGGCTCGACGTGGTCGCCAGCCAAACCGTATTCAAGTACATCATGGCGGTGAAGCAAATGAATAAGGCCGTGATTCTGTGCACGCATCGCTTGGAGCAGGCAGAGACGATCTGTGATCGTTTTGGGTTAATGCACCAGGGCAAAATGGCACATGAAGGAAGCTTACAAGAACTATGCCAGAAGACTGGACAGCGCAGCTTGGTTGAGATGTTTTTGCGGATGATCGAAACCAGCAGAACGGAAGCAGTTTCATAACCAATTAAACGGCCATCGATTGGCCCAGGAATCACGTCCGGCAGAATGAACGCAGAATTCAGTGGTGAAGCCACCCCGTTTAAAGCGGCTAGTCTCTGGACGCTGGCGTTTAAGGAGCTGCGCGAAACGTTGCGCGATCGGCGCACATTGATGACGCTGTTGTTGATGCCTGTTCTCGTATATCCTTTGATGGGGTTGGTCTTACAAGGTTTTTTCCTTCCATCATTTGCGCATAGCGAAGCGAAATTTGGTTATTTGGTTGTGTTGGACACCGAGCAGGACTACCTCAACTTCCAACTTAGCCTCCCCACAAATCGACGTTACGCGATAACTACTGCTTCGCCAAGATTGCCGGATTTGCTGGAACCCAATGGTCAATCCCCCCAAAAAAGCGGTCCGGCATTGGAAGACTACGAACCGCTGGAATATGTCCTGTTAGAACATTTGGATCTGAAGAATCGGCCGAAATCGATTGAGGACGCAGTAAGTTCAGGTGTTGCTGACGTGGGTGTTAAGTTGGTGCAACACTCGTCCGAATTCACAGAGTGGACGCTAATCGTGCGAGACGGTTCGGCAAATAGTCAACATGCTGCTGAAACCGTCCAACTTTTTTTGACTGAGCGCAATCTACTTGTTGCGCGCGAGATGCTGCAACGATTACGCGTTCCGTTTTCTAACCGCGTCGGTTTTTCACAAGAGAGTGTTGCTTCGACGATGCCAGCGACAATTTCGATCGTCGCGATCATACCGTTGATTCTCACCTTGATGACATTGACCGGAGCCGTCTATCCTGCCATCGATTTGACAGCTGGCGAGCGGGAACGAGGTACTTTGGAAAGCCTCATAGCAGCCCCTTTGCCCAGGATGAGAATTCTGGCGGGCAAGTTGGTCGCAGTGATTGTTGTGGCATTGCTCACAGCTTTTCTCAACATCACGGGCATGTTGACGACACTCTGGGTCTTTCAAATGGAAAGATTACTTTTTCCGGATGGTGGCCTGCGTTTAATGGCATTTGTGAATCTCTTCTTGCTGCTAATTGTTTTTGCAGGTTTCTTTTCCTCGGTTTTATTGGCGGTCACCAGCTTCGCACGCAGTTTTAAAGAAGGCCAAGCTTATGTGATTCCTGTGATGCTTCTGGCGATAGGGCCTAGCCTACTCAGTCTTAAACCTGACTTGAACATTAACGGCATGTTGGCTGTCGCTCCGTTGGTGAATATCGTTTTGCTGGCTAGGGAAGTTCTTTTAGGTTCGGCCACATTGGGCTCGACAATTGTTGTGCTCGGCTCAACGACCATTTATTCCATATTGGCGATCACTTTCGCGGCCCGTATTTTTGGTACTGACTCTGTGCTCTACGGGAGCAGCGGAAGCTGGAAAGATCTTGTCTCACTACCATCTCAAGCACAATCCGTCGCGAGCGAGTCGACGGCCATGCTGTGCTTGGCACTGTTAGTTCCCGGAACGTTTTTGTGGAATGGCCTGATTGCCCGCATGAGGGACTTTGGCGTCGAAGTCCAGTTTCCACTCATCGTGCTGGGCTTAGTGCTCATCTTCGGAGTGATCCCATTGGCCATCACGACCTTTCGCCGCGTACGCATTGTGTCTGGCTATGCGTTGTATCGCCCACATTTTCTGGTTTTGATTGCCGCAGTGCTGCTCGGTATCGGTTTAGGTCCTTTATTGTCTCAAGTGATTATCGAGAGTCTGCGGTTGCAGGAGTGGTGGTTTGGTGAATCCAATAACGAAGCCCTGGTCAGTGCCGCCCGCGAACAGGTAGCCAAATGGAAATTGATCCCGGCTTTCTTCTTATTGCCGGGATTGTCAATTGTCCCTGGAATAGTCGAGGAACTTTTTTTTCGCGGTTGCCTGTTCCAGTCGTTACGTCAGCGATTTCGACCCTGGACGGTGATCCTGATGACGGCGATTATCTTCGGATTATTCCATCTGATTACGGCCGGATCGTTGGGGTTGAGTCGCTTTTTGCCAACGATGGCGATGGGGATCGTTCTCGGTTATGTATGTTATCGTAGCGGCAGTGTCATTCCCTGCATGGTTTTACATTCATTGCATAACTTGCTCACAGTGTCGATCGTTTATTATCGCGAGGACCTAGCTGCGGCAGGATGGATTGATGCGGAAGCCGAGTCGATTCCAGTTACCGTCTTAGTCTGCGGAGCAGTCGCCTCCATTGTCGGGTTCTTTCTGCTTAAAATTTCTCGGCCAGATTCTTCGAGAACAATACCCGAAGAATCGCTCGATCGTCCTTAGACTTGATGCACATACCCAGCGCGAACTGTAGATTAGAGGCGGTATTTGCCTGTTGGTAATGCAGGCCGCAAAATCAATTGCCAGGGCCAGATGTATGAAACTGCAACACTCGCGAATTTGTGAACAGGCGACGAAAACTGCGGACTATCGGCGATAGGAGCATGCACCACGCGACAGAGGAAAAAAGACTGCTACTTCTCTACGGTGAACTTTAGTACTTGATGCACGTCATTGGTCTCATTCAGCAACACAATTTTGCGATCAACAACTTCGTGCTCCGTATTCGGTAGACGAATCACGGTTACTTGCACGCGGCTGCGCATTTTGGTTCGAGATTGGTCTCCGGAATAGTAGTGTGCGACCACTTCATACTCACCTTGTGGAGCTTCTTGATGCCAATACATTTCGGGGCCGTAACCTGATGTAATATCGTGCGTGATGCGTCCGCCGCTACGCGTCGTCTTATTTTGATAAGAACAGACTTCCCCATTCGGCTCCGTCACTTGCAAATCAACATCCGTTCGGTCCGTATTCCAAGCTAGAATCACAACCAAATCGGTTTTCCCGATGTCGTGCATTTGCTGCAACGTCTGCCAGCGAGCGGCCGCATAATCTGCTAATTTCGTGGGCACTTTCCCATCGATCATCTGTCGCAACAACCGTAGATAATTCATGGCCACAATCGTACGAAAGTCTGGACCAACATGTTCAAATTGAGCATGCAAGGCGACTTCATAATAAACGGTGGCCAAGTCGGCCTGACCGGCTTGGGCGAGACAATCGCCAGTAGCCAAGTAAATCGAGCCTTCAAACGGCCGCGCTAAAGCGACTCGGTGCAACAAACCGTAAGCATGTTCAGGTCGCCCCAATTGCATGACCGACCATGCCACATCGCGAGCCATTACAAAATCACCAGCATTGCGTTCAATCAAGTTGCTCAAAACTTTGATCGCTTCATCGGACGACTCATCGGCCCGGCGCTTTGACTCGTTCATCATGACGTCGTAGTCGAGTTCTGGTGACAACAAGTCGTTCAAGTATTTTTCCGGCAACTCAGATCGCTGCCTTATGGCAATATTTAGCTCAGCATTGATGGCATCGACTTCGATTCGCTCGAGCACCAGCGCGAGTGCGGTCGGAATTTTGAACTGCAGTCCGTCGATAGACTCAAGTCGTTCTAACCAATGCAACAGACGCTTCTTGGGGTCACTTAGTCGCACGTGTGCCTCAGCGGAAGCTTGGACTACAAAATCATCGGCCGGTTTCGCTCGTACAACAAATTGATCCTCTTCCGGACGAATATTGAACCGTTCGTAATCGGCATCGGATTCGAGCATGACCAAGGAGCATGTCTCACCGGGGATTCGGAAGTGACGCGCGAACGCGGCCGAAACTTCTTCGCTAATTGATCCCAGAGCTTCCAATTGTCCAACCGCGATCTGGCCATACAGGCGTGACGCCAATTGACTTTCCACTGGCGATCCGAAGTCAACGGTGAAGGACTGTTCAACGCCATCTTGTTCGACAATCATTCTTAGGTTCCCGGCCACACTGCCGCGACCTGCCAAGGTGAGTGATTGGCCAGGATAAATCCAAGCGACTCGCCCCGCCGTCAAGATATCCGTCGCCCCATCGACTTCGAGTTCTTTCAAAAGCCATGGACGCATGCGGTGGGCCGTCGCAGCGCGGCTCACTTCACTTTCGTTGGAAACACCAAACACAGCCCCACCAAACGAACTGGTCAAAAAGCGGAGGGAATCAACGGCAGTCCCATCCATACCCGTTTGATACGCAAACATGCCGCGTGGCTTGAGCTTGGCAAATTCCGCTTGGATCAGCCAGAGGTTCGTTTCGCCCCAATTGGCATTTCCGTCCGAAAGCAAAAACAGATCCGGTGACGTACTTCCTTGCGATAGCCATTCGGTTTCCTGCACGCGCCGCGCAGCGGCAAACAAATTGGTGGCGCCTTCGAGAACTAACGTCTGGCAATCAGCCAGCAATTGTTCGACATTCTCTGCCGTATTTGGCGTATACTCGGGTTTCCAATACCAGTTGTCGACGCTGAAAAACAACACGGCAAAATGTTGAATTGAATCCCGGTTCAGGGTCAAGGTTTGCTCGAGAATTTTTAGCCATACATTGAACTTATCGGGATTACTACTCAGCGAGGTATCGACCAAAAACAGCACATTGCCCGCTGCAACGGCATCATTCATGGGTAGGTCAACGGCTACCTGAGCCGCAAAGTAGCCGATTTCGTCTTCTTGTTTGCTGGTCAATATGATCCCATGTTGGTTAGAACGCACAACTTCCAAAAAGCTGTGTTCGGGATTCACCCACACAAACTCGTGACGTCCGTTTCTTGTCACGGGTTGCTGTGCCGGTATCGTGGCAATTTGCTCATCAGCGACTTGGTCGATAGAAAGCTGCACGCGACAGTACCCGGTGTCTTGTGGCAGGTCCAGTATGTAGCTTAATCCATCGTTCGAGCGGATCAGGTTAACGTCATAGCCGATGACGATTCGATGTAAACGTTTGGCGGTCAACGGGAACACGCGTGTCTGAAAAATCCCGGCACCGGCCCATTCCGCGAGCGCAGGATCGACGCGTCGACGCGTCGTTTCCGTGTAGGCGAAAGCGGCTTTCTCACGCGTGACCATCCTCGCTTCCTTGACATTTTGCCAAGACTCGCGCCGCGCGTTGCCGATCTCATCAAATTTCACTGCCGCATGTTCGCTTTGCAATGCACTGATCAATTGCTTTTCATCAATCATCCCATTTTGGGCCGAGGAAAAGTCTTTAGATACCTCATAGGCACTTTCGCCGAAGGCAAAATAAAACAGTGACGCATCATCGGGCAGCCGCAATTTGAATATACCTTCAAGTGATTGGTCACGGTCGTTGTAATAGAAGCTGTCCAGAATCACCCTAGCTCGAAACCCGTCAATATGAACTCGAATTTCCGAGCCGCTAAGACGAAGCTCATCATTGTCACCAACCATAAGTCGCGAGGTATTGGGAGAGGCACTTACACGCCTCCAATTCCTGCTAACCTCCGCGGACTTCTTGGCGATATTCTGTTCGTCATCCTGCGAGCTAGCGCCCGGCGCTGCATTTTTCGGCTCAGGTGATATCGAGTCATTACTACCAGCAAGCGCCGGCGCGGGTTCCCGAAGTCTTTGGCCAAGGGTTGTTTTCTCGGCTTCTTCTCGCAGTTCGGCATTCGTATCGACGGCTGACGCGGAATCTCCACCAGAATCACCTGCGGCTCCACGCCAACTTGCATCGTTTCTCGTTTCCGCCCGACGCTCTGCTCGCATCCTTCCTTCTGACCCGCTTAGACTTCGAAGGCGATCCTGCCCCTGTCCACCTTGGTCAATTGGATTGGAATATCTTCCCTGCATCCGCTCACCGGAATCATCTGCGGCAACGTTGGCTCGATCTGTATCTCTTCCTTGGAAACCGCCGAAGCCACCCCCTCCAATTCCGTCACGTTCACCTCCAAAAAAGCCTCGACCAATTTCGCCCGCCGCAGTTTCGCGCCTATCGTTCAATATGGGAAGCATATCTTCGGCGATCTCAATGGATTCATCGCCGCTAATTGCCTGTTCAAGTTCGACATCCAAATGCGCGTCCGCCTTAAATTGCTCAACCATCTGCGGGTGATCAGCTAACAATCCTTCAGAAACTTGAGAGCCACCTCCACCCTCACTTGGAGCCTTGTCACGACCACTGGCAGCGCGCTCTAAAGAGTCGCTGCGACGCAACTCGTTTCGATACTTCGAAGAAGACTGGTCAAATTCCAGTGAGTCACGCCCCATCATGCCTATATCCACTGACTCAGTTAAATCCTGGTTGTGTTCATCGACGGTGGCGACAGGGCGCACGGGCCCTTGACCCAGGTAAAGCCAATAGCCGGCACTGCATAACAAAAGCACGATTGAGCCGACCAAAATCCAATGTGGAGAATTGGATCGAATGAAGTTTGATTTGCGGAGCATGATTCCTGTATCAGCCTGCGCGGTCGATTCTTGTGTGAGGAATACTGGTTCATCCCGCAATTCGCGCTTGAATTCAGTGGTGAGAAGCTGAATTGTATCACGCAGTTCATCCACCACTCCCCGCAACTCAACCGAATTTTCTAGAGCAGCTTCGATTTCCAAGCGATTGTCCTCATCCAACTCATTAAGTAGATAAGCAGTGAGTCTGGGATCTTCGCGATCAATCATGATTACCCTTTCAGGACCTTAAAATCGAATTCTTACGTCTTGCACTCTAATGAATTGGGCGCTCACAATTCGCCTAAATTAACCAGCCGCTCCCTGATTTTTAAAATCGCTTTGTGCAACGTCACGCCAACATTGGACGCCGTCAAACCGGTCACATCTGCAATCTCCTGGTAACTCAGTTCTCCCTGAAACCGCAGGCGCAAAACCTCTTGTTGTGATTCGCTTAGACTCTCCACGAGTCGGTCAATTCGATGTATGGTCTCGGCTTTTAAAACCAAGCTCATCGGATCTGGAATTCGGTCGGGTTGTCCATTGATTTCATGGGGTTGAATCGCATTCATTCGGTTCTCCTTGCGTCGCACATCGATGGCCCGATTTCGACACACCTTGTATAACCATGCCGATATTTTGTTTTCAGGCGGCAGAGGATTTTGGCGATGAAGTTGCATCAAAGCATCCTGCACTACGTCTTGAGCCAACTCGAAGTCGCGCAGTAATTGGTTCACATACCGCAGCAAACGGGGACGCATTTCGACGGCAGCTTTGGAAACGATGGACGCAGCATCGCTCGCAAGCGCAGATGCGCCTTCGTCGACAAATTGATTGTCACTTTGCTGATCCATTGAGCCCTCTTGATGGCCGGATGAGATATTGAACGAATAAGGCGTCACAATATTATTGCAAACCTTGCTGTATCCGCGAATTTTAGAGGATTTTTTGCAAAACTCGATAAATAAGTTCGCAAAAATCTTCCTGTTGACGATTTGGGCTTTTTCGCACAGGATCAAATCGATAACAACAGCATGACGGAAGTGCGGCCTACGTACGAGTTAGCATCAAAAATCGCCAACAATTCGCGGACAACGAAGCGTTGCATACCGGTATTTAGCGATTAGTCTCGAAAGACTTGTCCCGAAACAACATCCGGATTTTTGGCGGGACTCACTTCGCTTACCCGTCAGCACCAGAAGTACGAAAGTTTCCGCAACACATTCTGGATCGTACACCTGCCGCTCGGTTTAACGACAGACAGCGAAGTCAATCCAACGCAATTGCTTGAATGGACGCCTGCACACGGCGGCCTCATAACCTGGGAATCACGCAAAGATTTGTCAGCCTCTAGCTGTATGGCGCAACGTCGTACCGTACACTCGCCAAGGCCAAGCCACGGAAAGCAGAATGGGCATCCCATTGCAGGGCGCTGCGGAAGAACATGTCCTAAATCATCGGCCGAATCCTGTTCGATCGATCCATGGTTCTACTGGACCAAGTCCCGTTCGTAATCCAGGTAATACGCTTCTTTTAAGCGTTGTCGCCACTCTTGCGGGCTCAAATCATCAAACTCAAGCTGTCTCTCTGGAGGAAGCGTCTTCAAATAATCGAATAGCTCAACATCCGTGAGCGGCGGATTGGTTTTTGCACGGCACGCATTTGCGATCCAGGATAACGCCAGTTCCAATCGTTTGTCTTCGTCTTCCTGCTGGTTGAGGATATTCCTAGCATCGGAAGACAGAACGGAAAGCATATCTTGGTAGGTTTGTTGATCGATAAGCTGTCGAGGAGTTAACCTTCGCGTCTGCCATAAAAATATGGTGTAGGGGCGAAGTCGCTCAGAAGTTCTGCGCTCCACATTTTGTCGAACGTTTCGTGCGAGTCGGTTAACGTAATCTTCGGCGCGCAGTTTGACGAGTTGTTCGACCCATTCGGAAAAAGGCTGTACGTCCTTCGCCGGCAGGGCCGTAGCACCGACAAGTCCGAAGTATCTTGCCTCTTGCCGCGAGCGAATCTTTGCGATAAGTTCGAATTGTTTGTCAAGATCCTCCTCGCCTAACAATTGAATTCTCTCAGAAGCTTCGATGGTGCTGAGCCACCGCTTAAACTCTTCTGCAACCGTCAGTAGTCGCTCGTGTTGCGGATGCTGCATCAATTGGAGGTGAAGGTTTTGACGCCGAACTTGTTCTGTCTTCGACTCCTTTTCCAAGCTGTCTTTCTTGGAACGCAAATCGAGAAGCTGCTCCATATTCATATCTTCCAATCGCTGGCGCGACTGAGATACTGATTGGGGCGCTGTTTCGATAACTTCTTCTTGCAATTGTTCTAAGTCTCGAAACCAAGTCTCTGGTAATACGCCACTTTCATTCAATCGTTCCAGAAACTCGATACTTGGGATAACGCCGTATAAATCCGAAATCTCTAAGAACTCTAATTTATTTGCCAGTTCTCGATGAGGTGCTGCTTGCTGATAACGCGCATAACCATAACTTAATGACACAGAAACGGCAAACAGCAGCAACGCCGCAGCCACTCGGGCAGCCCAACTGAATCGAATCTGCTTCGACCTCCTGGAATTCCTCAGTTCTTCCTCAATTACCAATTCTATCGTCGAGCGGGTGAACGAATGGTCAATTGTTTTTGTCGGCAGAGAATCCAGTAAGTCCCATGATTTTTGCAGACTATACAATCTCTCGCATAAATCAGGCTCACTTGATAGACGGCGCTCCAGTCCTAAACTTTCGGCGTCCGAAAGCTCGCCATCCAAATACGCTACGAGCAACGCATCATCTGCATTAGCATTGAACTCAGCGTCTGATTCGTTGGAGTTTTTGTTCGACATGGAGAAAATTCTTAGCTATCACTCAATTCACGCCAACTCGCCTATTGGCGGCAAACAGGCACCACGATCATCAATCGCAACGAAAGTTTGATTCGTTAACAATGCACAAGTTCATGAAACAGCGTCGGAGTACCAAAGTTTCGCTTTTTGTCGAATACTGGGAATCAGTATCATAGTAAACACGCGTTTTGCTATCCATTTTCGCTAATCCCCATCATCGGATTGACCGGTACCTTGATCCTGTGACATTTCGAAATGATCACGACCGTTTTGCATGTAGGGCGACAATAATTCCTTGAGCCGCACTCGCGCACGTGCCAGCAACGATTTTACTGCTTGAGTCGTTAACCCCATGGTTTCAGCGATGTCCACATAGCTCATGTGTTCGAATTTACTGAGCAACACGGCCATTCGTTGCCTTTCGTTGAGGGATTGGATGGCTGCCGCAATGATCTCGGCTTGCTCATTACGGGCTAAGACTCGCGTGGGCATCAATCCACTTGCATCTTTGGCTATGTTTTCTAAAGCACGCGTCGGAAACGTTCCGCTAGGCGTTTCCGACAAATGTACTTCTTTACGATTGGACAACTTTTCAATTGCATTATGTGCGACATTGTTGGCAATGGTGAACAACCAGGTCGAGAACTTTGCTTGCGGCTGGTAAGTTTTGCGGGAACGATACACCCGCATGAATACTTCTTGCGTCAAATCTTCTGCCTGTTGAGATCCGGGGACCAAATGTTCCATGATGGATCTCAATCGCGTCTGATAGCGTCGCATTAATTCCTCAAACGCTGCGGCATTATCGTTTTGAACTTGCAACATCAAGACGACATCAGGATCAATACTCGCGTAATTCTGTGACGCGGTTGGTTGATTCGAATTAGTTTTTTCAGGATCCGATGTCAATTCGCTTGCTCTCGAAGAGAGTATTCAGAAATTATTCCGATCAAACGCCATATTATATAAGAATGACAAGATTAGAGCGCATGTGCTAAAACCATCGAGAAATTCGTGAATGCTGCCGACCAACGGCTGTGCACGATTCCGATCATCTGGCGTATTTATTTTTTTGATGCAGGGTGTCGAAGAGCAATTTGTATGGAGCGGAGAATCACCCTTCAAAATCCAGGGAGCCTGCCTCAACCGCTCACCTGACTTACGCTATCGAGCTCAATGAAGAATCAATGACTTTTCCCAGCAAACCGCACCAGAATGTTATTGAGGTTCCATTTGCCAGTGGAATTGTATTCTATCATTCATCGGATGGATAGCCAAATCACTTGGGATGGTCGCGCGTCCATTTTTGTCGTTCAAACCCTGTACGCAATTGGTAATTCAAGCAAAGCAAACCATTATCTTGAAATAGAGCTTTGTCCCAACCAAAAACCAAGTTCCTTTCGGTAATCGCTGGAACTAGTACGGCAACTGTTCGCGGTTCGGAAGATGCCAACGATTTTGAGACAACGTTTGACAGATAATTAGTGTAGCT
>CALMEE010000028.1 GCA_937862885.1 uncultured Planctomycetaceae bacterium | reverse complement strand
GGATCGCACACATTCCCCCGCTCATGAGATCAACACAGTTGAAATCAACAGCAAGGTGGAATCGTTTGAGAACGACGTGAAAGGGAACACCACTTCGATCCCAGCGATCTCTATTTCAAGTAGTGCCAAGCAATCCTTGACATGGGATTTTGACAACCAGCTTGTCGGTGTCGACTTGGACGAAGACGATGTCGCGGACGTCACGTATGAATACGACGTCTTAAAACGTCGCGTGGCCCGGACGCCAGCCGGGGGGACTGGGCAGGTTTACGTTTACGCAGGTGAGCAGATCGTTGCCGATTACGAGCGCGGCGCGGTGCCTGCTTCGACGCCCACGTATCGCTACGTGTGGGGTATTTACATTGACGAGCCGATATTACGTCAAGCGTCGGATGGCGAGATTTTGTACTATCATCGCAACCAGCAGTACAGCACAACTGCCTTGACGAACAATTCTGGTTTGGTTGTCGAGCGATATGCGTACACAGCTTATGGCCAAGTCAAGGTAATGACGCATACGGCCGGTGTAAAATCCTGGACAGACAATTCGAACCGCTTTCTCTACACAGGCCGCGAGTGGGACAACGACACCCAACTCTACCACTTCCGCGCGCGTCAATACTCCCCCCACCTCGGCCGCTTCACAAGCCGCGACACACTGGGCTATGTCGATGGAATGAGTTTGTATGCAGGGTATTTTGCGGTAAGAGGTATCGATCCGTTTGGGTATCAACAAAGGTACGCGCCGGGATACGGGGCACCGATT
Source organism: uncultured Planctomycetaceae bacterium (assembly GCA_937862885.1). GTDB lineage: Bacteria > Planctomycetota > Planctomycetia > Pirellulales > Pirellulaceae > CALMEE01. The sequence goes on along the minus strand of CALMEE010000028.1, from coordinate 2,859 downwards.
GATTACGGGAGCAAAACTCCAGATCTTTCCAGCATCCGGAAGAAATTCCTTGACTGGTTGATTGACGAACTTCACCGAGGGCCAAACTGGTATCAAAATTTACAACCTTGTCCATGTAACATCCGCTGCGTTCAATGGTTGAACACTGCACCGAATATTTACGTCAAACATACTCGAATTTGCAACCCAGATCCCGAGGAATGGGATTTGGCGAGTATTTACAATCCGTTTTCGGGTTTCACTGTCGCTCAACTCTATGGCAATTACCATCCTGGAGGGGTCTACGAGCTTCGAACAAAAGGATCACGGGCAATCAATGGTTCTGGACAGCAATGTATTTACTATTCGAACGGAGATTTGGCAATTAGTATTCCCACTGCAGGTTCTGCTGACCTAGTTTCTCCCACCGTGGATTTTTTGGGGCACCAGAATGCTGATGTAATTCCATTCGAACATGCACAACAATTGGGTGACTGGGCGATTGAAGCATACTTTTTGGTCCGTCCGGCAAATGCCAATAAACCTTGTTCGGAACGCCCGGAACCTCAAATACCATCGGCAGCTCGTCGGGAATACTGCATGGGCCGAGACGACCAATTGATTGCAATGTGTATTTTGGAATGCGGTGACCCAAGATATTCAAAACAGGAATTTGATGCTTGTGTGGATGACTGCGTAGATCATTTTGGTTTACTTGGAAAGAAGCACGACCGCTAATGTCAAATCAACTGCCAACTAAAGACTTCTCGTGTCGTTTGTTCGACTCAAAAATTAATCTCGTGATATTAGCTGTTTTTAGTTGGATGCCAGCTATCGTTGTTAATTTAGCCGTGAACTTAGCATTTTTCGGAACCTTGAGGTACGCGCTGTTCAGTTACAATCCGCGACTGGTTTGGACCCTGATTGTTGCTGGTGGCCTAATTTTTTTTTGCAATAGTGTGGTTCTGAAGTATGGAAACTCCGCTGCATTAGGCTCAATTCGCCGTCGAAGGTTTTACGGAAACATGTCTTCGTTGTTTTTATTTGGAATCGGAGTGAACTTGAATGTTCTTTTGCTTACTTCAATACCATTTAAACTGGTTAATAATTCGGGCGCACACTCAACGATGCTATTTATGTTTACATTGAGTACAGTTCTGGCATGGTTGGCCAGCATTTTGATATGGTACAGAACCCGATCCATACCAGTGAGCTTGACATTGTCGATCATGACGTCAATTAGCGCAGGTCTCGGGCAATTGTTGGTTTGGGCACACGGTTTTGCCACATAAAGAAACCTCGGCTCTTCGCCAAAATTAGGATGGGATACTAAGGTGCCATGCACCCATTCAGGAGAAAAAAGTACATCATCTAACGTTCGTAAATCCGGTTTTTACGAGTTGGAGCTATGCCAAGAGAACTGCACGGTGAGAATTTTGATGTCTTAAGCAGGTTATAACAGAACGCAGTTGTTGTGAGATATGCAACAGTTTCAATTGCGGGCAGCGACGAACCCTTGTGCTTTTTGATTCTTTCAAGCTGAATACGCCACTTCTACACAGGCGGAACTGGCTTTAAGCTATTTCAATATACTTTAACACGTAAATTTTTGCGTCAAAAGCACGTGCTTTAAGCAAATGTGTTGAGGATTTTTTTGAATACGTACAAGGATTTAGCTGCTACGCGCGGCAAAAGCCTAAAGAAGTAGGCGGTTGCCTCTTTCCTATCTATGCAGGTCTGCATATAAAAACGGTGTCAAGTACCGTTTTGCGGTTAATACTCCCCCCACCTAGTGCTTTGCCTCACACGTAAATAGGGGTTGATTCATTCGGTAGTATTGAGTTCTCTAAGCTCAATCTGCGAAGGAACGCGACCATGATACTATGATGTAATTCGATCCCAATAACGAAAAGCTGTAATCTTTCAGGGCGTAACTCTGTTCGTCCTCACAGGGTGAAGGAGCTACGACGGCGTGTCGAAGTTCAGAAGTCCAAATTGGGGGAGCGTCAACTGCAGCTCCTTGAACTCAATTGGCGTCTCAGTTACACAATGTGTGAACTCGAAAACGCCAAAGTGGAATTGACTTGGTGATCCTCGATCGAACAAACCAACAGCGTTCCGGTGATTGCCCCAGAGCGACCGAATGAAAAATGGTGCCATGCACCTATCGAAGGGAGAGGTTTGAGGGGGTATGATGGGGTGAAATGAAGGTTTTCTCGAAGGTTTTGGAGGTTTGCGATGCCTAGAACGCCACGTAGTGAAGTGTTTGATCCGTCTGAAGTGTGTCTTCTGCATGTGACTCAACGATGCGTTAGACGCGCTTTTTTGGCTGGGAAAGATAGCGTTTCCGGAAAAAACTACGAATATCGCCGCGAATGGATGCGGCGAAGACTCGAAGCATTGGCGGCTGTGTTCGGGATCGATGTGCTGGCCTACGCGATTCTCTCCAATCACCTGCACCTCGTGCTGCGTACACGCCCTGATGTCATCGCTAGCTGGAGCGATCGGGAAGTTGCAGAACGCTGGCTCAAGCTCTTTCCCGGGCGGAGACTCGATGAATATCTGGGTCAACCCACGGAGAGCGGAGTGCAAACGGGGACATTCTACTTTACGTCTGCTAAACGGTGCCATGCACTAATGGCACATACGAATACAACGCTCGGAACGAGAAAATCAAGGAAACGTACCCCGATCATACCGGAGGAAACCCCGGCGACGCAACTTACGGTATCATTGAGTTTGCCTATGACCCGGCTGGTAGGTTACAATTAAGGACCGATCAAAACGGCGATACGCAAACACCCGTGTATGATATGGCCTCACGCCTCTTACAACGCGACTACCGCACGAAGGCGAATTCGCCCAGCGGTACGATCGCCG
>CALMEE010000027.1 GCA_937862885.1 uncultured Planctomycetaceae bacterium | reverse complement strand
GGTTACAAGAGAGGGGCACTCCGGGGTGAATAAAAAAAGGCAAAATTTTGGGGGTGGGGAAAAAACTGGGGGGGGGGGGTTTTTCGGGGGGGGGGGGGGGGGTGGTGTTGAGGATGATTCGTTTTCGGCAAAAGGAAAAACGTCCCGGATAAGCACCGGTTCATAAGTAGGCACGTCTCTCCGAGACGTGCTTACATGAATGATATCGTCCCAGAGAGATTGGACAAGGTGATAAAACACGTCTCAGAGAGACGTGCCTACTTATTTGCAACTTAAAACACTTATTTGCAACTTAAAGCAACTTATTTGCATCCTTACATTCCAACTTATTCGCCTACTTAGGTGGAACATATTCAAAGCCGAACTTCTTTCCTTTGTTTACGGCAGGGATCCCTTCTGCCATCCACACCGGCATCGGGGCGTCCTTTAGGTAATGATCAAAGAACTGCTGCATGCGCGTCGCAAAGTCCAAGCGGTTGGCGTAGCTCATCACCCAATGCGGGTCACCATTGTAATTCAACATCCAAGCGGGTTTGCTTAAACGTCGCAGAGCCACGAAGAGTTCAATCCCCTGGTACCAAGGAACGGCGTCGTCCTGATCGTTATGCAAGATCAATAGCGGAGTCTCAATTTGGTCAGCAAAAAAAATTGGCGAGTTGGCCAAATACTTGTCGCGCGCTTCCCACATTGTTTGGCCGATCCGGCTTTGCGTGCGTTCGTATTGAAACATGCGGCTCATACCTGAACCCCATCTTATGCCACCGTAGGCGCTCGTCATGTTACTGACCGGTGCCCCGGCCTCGGCACAGGCAAATCGGTTCGTTTGGGTTACGAGATAAGCGATTTGATAGCCCCCCCAACTGTGTCCTTGCAGCCCCAGTTTGTTTTCGTCCACGTACCCCTGTGCGATCAAATGGTCGACGCCCGGAAGAATTGCATCGACGGCACTGGGCCCAGGCTCACCAGTCCTGTAAGGAATATCGGGCACAAAAACCAGATAACCGCGGCTCACATAAAAGCTGAAACTGATGATCGAACGACCTGGAGCAGGAATATGGAATTGATGCAAGTTATCAGAATTACGTTCATAGAAATAGACGATCATGGGGTACTTGCGGTTGGGATCAAAATCATCAGGTTTGTAGAGCAAGCCGTTCAGGCTCTCACCGGTCCGCGATTGCCACGAAACCATTTCCGCTGTTCCCCAAGTAAATTCGCTTTGCTGCGGATTGACGCGGCTCAAACGCGTCAACTTATTCATTTGCAACGTACCATGCCACAGGTCAGGGAATCGTCGAAACGTCTCTCGCGTCAAAATAACGTCATCAGAGCCCTCTGCTTTCGCCACTAAGTTGATTCGTTCGTCAAGCAACATCAATCGCTTCAATGCCGTTTCCGCAGGATCCGCTTTGTATTCCAAAGAATAGAACCCGCTGGCATTTCGCACTTCCTGAAACGCCGCGAGGTAAACGCGTTGGTTCAGGTCGATTTCCCGTTGTTCGGGATCCAATCGCAGGTATCGCAAGCGGATCAACTGGCTCCGTCCATAACCATTAGTCACATTGATCGGCGGGACACTTCCCGTCGGATCGAGCAACCAGACGTCATAACGATCATAAACCAAAAGTCCTTTTTCACCGTGCAGCCAACCTGCGGCACCATAAGCGTTGGGGAGATTGGGTGTGTCATGAAGTTCGTCATGCAACGGGTAGGGGATTCCCGTACTGATTGCGTGCGTTTGCCCCGTCGATAGCTCCAATGCGTACCAATGTTTTTCATTGCCGTCGAACCAGTACGCAAAACGACCATGGGGCGAAAGCTGTGCCGAAAATTGGCTGCGCTCGTGGATGATCTCGCTCTTGCCATTACGTAAGTCAACGCGATAGACATCGCGATAGCCGGGGATATCCCATGAGAGTTCCTTCTTGTAACGCTCCAAGGAGTTGGCAATCGCAAAATCCGATTTAGATCGCACGTCGACAAATACTTGAGGCACTTCCGGAGTAGCGATTTGCACGATCTTCTTCGAGCGCAGATCGTAAATGGCAAGGTAGCTTCTCCGCTCTTCTGCCGACTTTTCTACTAACTGTTGTGGTTGAAGAAGCGGATCTTGCCAATGCCAAATATCCAAGACTGCTTTCTCTTCATCGTCGGCAGCGTCCTGCTTGGCTTCGCTGGACTTATCGGTGGTCGCCGCTTCCGGTTTGGGTCTCGTTGCAAAGAGCAGTCGTCGGTTATCTTCACTGAACGAGATATTGCCTTCGGCTGCAACCCACCAGCCTTCGGGAATTCCCTTATCCCCTTCGAATGCAATTCGCTTAGCGTCGGTCTTCGGCGTGCCATGGTACAGGGAATGGCTGGAAAATTCCTTCTCAAAGTCATCCCGGTCCGAAACAAAAGCAACTTGCGAGCCATTGAGGTTGATCGCCAAATTGGTGTAATTGCCCCGCCCACTGATGAGCGAACGCGTGGCCCCAGTACGCAAATCGACGGCGGTCACGCCATCGTCTTCAGGCTTTTCACCTGAAGTGGCAAAGACGAGCACTTCGCCCTTTTCGCTGAACACATAGGAAGTCACGTTTGGAAATCGTTGTTCGACATGCGTATTCAGATTCCGCAATACCAACACAGTTCCCTTGCGTTTCTCTTTGGCCTTTTGGGATTCTTCCTCTTTGGGCTTTGCTTGTTCGGCAGGTGTTTGTTTCTCTCCGACTTTAGCTGTTGTACCCGAGGTTCCCTCCGCGGGTTTTGGCTTCGCTGAACTCATAGGAACCCAATTCCACGGTACTTGTGGCAGCTGCAAACCTGTTTCTGTCACTTCGAGGTTTTCACTCAGTTCACTCTTCTGTGACTTGACTGTTTCGGATTCAGTCGGCGCCAGTAACAACACGGCCAACCACACTGAGTTTTTCTTAGGCAGCGTGAAAGTACTCGTTCGCTCAATCAAGAAATGAGAACCGGTCTCTAATTCCAGAACTTGAACGTTCGCAGTCGGCAAATCCGTCTTTTTTTCCTTGCGCAATTGTTTTAACAATTTTGGATCGGGCTGGATCGAGTAGACCGCGAATCCACTATCCTCCGAAAATGTCCCCATGCTCGCGTGTTTGATCGTGTACTCCTTGTTTGAAGTCGCCGAGCGAATCACCAGCACATTGCCATCGACCCGGTGATTAATGGAATACATCACCCACTTGCCATTTCCGGAAATAGACCGGCCGCCAATCGTACGCCATGCGTCGTAGTCTGTATGTTCCAAGGGCCGTTTGACATCCTCGAATTCCTTAGCGATCAACTCACTGTTCCGCAGACAAGTGGTGCTTGCCATGACCACCATACACCACAGCATTGCAGAATGGTAAAGCGTGTTGCGGCGTCTATTTTCGCGGAACGGCCGAAGCAAACAAAGGAACGCTGATTGAGTAAGGAGTGATCTTTTCATTTTGTACATATTGTGAGAACGAGTTCGTAAAATGAGTCCTAACGCCAAAGTCGCGCGCTCGTGAATTGCACGACTGAAGTGTCGCCTCGAATCCTTAAGTTCACGTCGAGGCGTATTCGCTTGCCGCAGATCGTCATGCCCTAGCCTAATTAGCCTTGGCCATCGGTTCAATCACGCCCAACCGAATAACCGAGCAAGAGTTTGCAAACGGGGGTTCGATAACGCATCCAGCCACTACGAAGAACGAATTCCATCCGGCGCAATGTCGGTCCAACCACGAGATGCCCCGCCGGCTAAGCGTACCCTGACCACGATTCGCCAATCCAGCGGTTCGAGCAGGAATCGACCGTGCTCCGGGGAAGTCATGGTGTTATTTGGATGTCGATTATTTATTGCCTGACGCCTTCCACTTGATCATTGAGCCAGGCGAGATAACCGGGGCTGCCGCAACAAATCTCGTGAGCGATGATTTCAGGTTGCTCGTATGCATGCAACTCCAGAATGAGTGCTTCGACCATCGAGTATGCTTCGCGAGTAGTTTTAATCGTGCACATCCACTCTTCGGCATGCTCAACAATTTCTTTCCAACGGTAGGTGCTGATGATCGGACCCATGATCTGGCAACAAGCGGCCAACTTCCGTTGCACCAATTGGTGTGTAATCTTCTCTAGTACATCGCGTTCGTCACAGGTCGTGATAACAACAATCGCTTCTGTCATCGCAATTAACCATCCTTTTTGAAATAGGAAACCAGAACCACACAAGGCAAGGCAGCGCGTGGCAAATGATGGTTTGCCGCGCGATTCCCATGTGTTCTCTTCTCGTTCCTAACTGGATTCAGCTGATCCATGTTCCAGATAAATCATCAGCACTGTAATATCTGCTGGCGTGATTCCGCTGATACGCTGAGCCTGGTCGAGACTGATAGGCCGAATGCGATCAAACTTCTCCTTAGCTTCTGTGCGCAAATGCGGCACTGAATTGAAGTCGAACCAATCTGGAATGCGTTTTTTGGACAAGCGCCGTTGACGCTCGACAGCCGTCTGTTGCCGCGAGACGTAGCCCTCATACTTGATATCACAGGTCACCTGGAATGCGACATCATCCGGCACATCGCTCAAGGATGCCTCCACATCAACAAGCTCCGCCCAATCCATTTCTGGTCGTCGCAACAACTTTTCCAAAGTATCTTGGCCTGCTCGTTTTGAGCGGAGCAACGCTATCGCATTTTCAATCGAAGCTTCTTTATCGCGCAGCATCTGCCACCGCCGGTCATCGACCAAACCGCAGGCATAAGCTAAAGGCGTAAGGCGACGATCGGCGTTATCATGTCGCAGACGCAAGCGAAACTCCGCGCGACTTGTGAACATGCGATAGGGTTCATCAACGCCTCTCGTGACCAAATCATCGATCAGCACTCCCAGATATGCTTGGTCACGCGTCAGCAAAAATTCCTTTTGACCGTGTAGTTTCAACGCTGCATTGGCACCCGCCCACAGACCTTGCCCAGCAGCTTCTTCGTAGCCCGTCGTCCCGTTAATCTGCCCAGCACAATAGAGTCCTGAAATCAACTTGGATTCGAGTGTCGGCAGCAATTGATCGGGCGGAGCATAATCATATTCGACCGCGTAACCATAACGCATGATCTGAGCATTTTCTAGACCCTGGATACGCTTGAACATTGCATCCTGCACATCGCGCGGCAGGCTAGTTGAGACTCCGTTCACGTACACCTCGAAAGTCTCTCGCCCCTCCGGCTCCAAAAACAGTTGGTGCCGCTCTTTATCAGCAAACCGCACGACCTTGTCCTCAATCGACGGACAATAGCGCGGCCCGCTGCTCTGAATTCGTCCGCTGTACATCGGTGCGCGATGCAGATTGTCGCGGATCAAACGATGGACCTCATCATTTGTGTAGGTAATGTAGCAGGGAATCTGCGCAACATTCAATTCGCGATTCAGAAACGAAAACGGTTGCGGACATTCGTCACCAGGTTGCTCTTCGGTTTTCGAGAAATCGATCGAAGCTGCATTCAGTCGGGGTGGCGTTCCTGTCTTGAATCGCTCAAGCCGGATGCCCAGTCGCTGCAATGCACCACTGATCCCAGCCGAAGTCCCCTCGCCGCCACGGCCTCCGGGCGTCGTCTGCTCCCCAGTGTGCATGATGGCTTGCAAAAACGTACCCGTTGTCAGAATCACGGCCGACGCATGATACACTGCATCACCAGAAACCCGCACACCAACCACACGACTCTTGCCGCCATGCTGTTCGGTGATCAAGTCGTCGACGCGCTCCTGCCTTAGATGCAGATTGGCCAGCGACTCGACGCGCCGTTTAATCCAATTTTGGTATGCTTTTTTGTCGGCCTGTGCACGGGGGCTGTGCATGGCGGGGCCTTTGCGCCGGTTGAGCATACGAAATTGGATGCCCGTGGCATCGATGGCTTCTCCCATCAAGCCTCCGAGCGCATCGATTTCACGCACTAAGTGCCCTTTGGCCACGCCACCGATGGCTGGATTGCAACTCATTTGGCCAACGGTATCGAGATTGGTTGTCAACAAACAGGTCTGCGCGCCCAACCTCGCTGCCGCGCAGGCTGCTTCAGTCCCAGCATGGCCGGCGCCAATCACGATGATGTCGTAATAATAGTTTGTAGCCAAAGACCCACTCTCCACAAGCTCACTCACAATTCATCAAGAAACCGATCGATTAGATGGTTCCGGGAGTCAACCGTTTGACCATACGCAACAACTCTGAGCAACGCATACTTCACCTACCGGCACACCTGCCTGACTTGGGACACCAAATCGCCCAGTATTGAAATGCCTTGCGCTGGCCCGTGCATCATCAAAATTGACACACGTTATTGCTCGCTGGCACAACGTTAACTCAAGTTCGATTGCGAAGCAACGGGCGATATTAACGCCCGGAAGTCGGAAAGGTGGCCGCAGCGTGCCGCTCGCTCGTCGAACTGTGCTAGCTCTGTATTGTTAGATGTAACGATTAGTTGATCAAGTGTGTCTGCATAGAATCTATTGCTTTAAAATCGTTGGATTCTAATAGTCGTAGGTTCGGCCAGGACAAGAAATTTGCTTTTTGTAACTTTTTGTATTCAGAAACTCTTGTCGACAAAATGCGTCTTGCTAAAGTCATAACGGGGCACGCGCGGTGTGTGACGCTTGGCCTCGTTTAGGTGATTTGATATTGGAGTTCGCTATGATGGATTTGGAATTGAATGATTTGGATCATGTAGCTCAGTTGCTTCTCAATGCGCGGTTGCGTGACGAGATCGAACCCTATTTGGATGAGTCGGTCTTGATGGTGGATACTGCCATGTTACCCACCTCGGTCGAAAACGATTTTTTGGCCGCGATGCTTGCCTGGGAAAGGGCTCCAATAACTCCGGTTAGCCAGTGGTTTACACCCGAGTTGAAACTTGTTGACTGTTCACAATTGAGCGATGAAGAAGTTAACACTCGTTTACACGATGTGGTTCAACGGTTGTTCGAAAAGAACATTGTTTTGACGTGCACAGGACATTTAAGCGATCGCCAATTGTACTGTTTGATTAGTCGAAATATTCTCCCCTCATTCGAGAAGCAATTTCTCGTGCCAGGCAATTTTTTACGCTGGCAATGCGTTGATGAGGTGCATGACGTAGACACCTGGCTCATGTACTACGCGGACGAATCAGACCGTCGTGCGTGGGAATGTGAAAACTGCATGCTCGCCCCACCGCGTAAATCACTCCCCTATCCGCGTACGCTCCCCACAGGCTGACATCATTATGAGTCGAGCTAGCCCGCTGTGGAACGCTTCGAACTTTTCTCAAACATCATGTTGCACGGGTACGGGCGCTTACGTGCTGTTGTACACTTTTTTCGAACGATACTGTGCATGATCGCGGGTTATGAAATTCGTTCTCTTGGAGTGGCGGTTTCGAATCCACTATTTGGTTGCAAACCCACAGGCGCTGCCGTTAACATCCCCATAATCCTACCTTCATGAAAAATACGCCTAGCTGTTTTATTGTTTCTGATCGTCCTGGGCGGTCTAAAAACAGCTCATTTTGGCGGAGCATGTTGAAAATAATTCGACATCGATTAAATTGAAAGGGAACGCGACTTCCCCAGTTCGAACTCCTAACTTGACGCACGCTCGGAGATTCAATCTGCTTTGAGAATGCGAGATGCGCCTGGTCCGAATCGCTGCCATTCCAGCGTAAAGAAATAAGCACAATATAAAGTTGATCCCATGAACAGATTCCAAGGCCCCGTTACGCTAGGGCACGTCGTTGAAGCGGTATGGCATCAAAAGCTTCGCTTTGTGCTGGTTTTCATTGCGGTCATGTTGCTTGTCGCAATCGCTTTTCTATACACGCCACGTAGATACGGATCCGAGGGAGTCGTGTTTGTACAACTCGGACGACAGAATGTCGGCCTGGATCCAACCACAACCACAAGCGGAACGATTACCGTCAATGATTCCCGCGAGACGGAAATTCGATCGATCCTGGAAATGATTCAGAGCCAACAATTGCTGGCGGCCGCTGTGGATCAAGTTGGCGCACAACGCATCATCGACGGCACATTTAATATCGGTGATTTGCTTACCTCGTTAATTCCGCAACGAGGGACCGTCGATGAGTCCCTTGGCATGAGCGCGGAAGATTATGCCACTTACTACAAAAAGGAAAAGGCGATCAAACGAGTTCACAGTGCGATGAAGGTCGAAAATGAAAAGAAATCGACCGTGATTCGCGTTTCTGTGAAGGCAAATTCTCCCGGACTCGCCCGCGACCTAGTCGACTCGATCATGCAAACGTACAAAGAGATGCATGTAAAAATCAATCAAGTTAAAGCGCGGACGTTTTTTGAAGAACAATTTGAAGCCGAACGCGGCCATTTTGAACAGGCGTTGAATAAGCTGCGCGACTTCAGAAGTTCACGCGAGTTTCTTTCGGTCGAAGGCGCACGAAATACGTTGCAACGCGTTATCGATACGTTACAAGAGCAATTGGTTCAGGTAGGCGTGGACTTGGCGCAAGCTCAGGAACGTGAACGCCGGCTAGAGGCGAGTCTGACCGACCTCGATCTAAGAATCGATACACCAACCATTGGTGTCGAGCGCGCATCAGCCGAAGGCACGAATACAGAGTTCGTGCGGCTTCAATCAGAATTGGCAAAACTCCTAATTTCAAAGAAAGATACTCATCATCGCGTGATCGAGTTGAAGTCGCAGATTGAACAACTAGAAAATACGTTGAACATCGCTCCCGAGGACCGAACCGTCACGACGCAAAACGTGAATCCCGTATATCAACAAGTAGAGTCATCCTTGATCGAAGCTTCGGCTGCCGTGAATGCGCTCGAGCGTAAACAACAACAAGTCAAACAAGAGATCGAAAACACAAAAGTAACCTTGCGACAATTGAACGAAGATGTCGTGGTATCCGAAAAGTTGGAGCGCGACGTCGAAGTGCGAAGAGCCTATTTGGATACCTACGCAAAGAAACGTGGCGAAGCCACGATCCTCGATCAACTCGATGAAGAAAAGATTTCCAATCTGGTCGTGACGCCAGCATCCCTGATGCTCAGACATGTTTCGCCCAGGGGAAGTATCGTGTTGCCCGTTGGCGCATTGTTCGCATTGTTCGTGGCGACGGTGTCGTGTTTCCTGACGCATCGTACTCGCCAACAAGCGATCGTGGAGCGACCGGAAGATTTGGAACAGGAATTTGCGTTACCCGTGCTGATTTCACTTCCACGGGTACCAGCAACAAGCACGTCCGTTCGCTGAGTTCACTTGTCCGCATTGATCTAGGTTTTGGGATTCAGTTTCATAAGCTTTTACATTTGAGTTAACGAGTATGGTCACGCCCAGCACACTGACGAATTCCACAATTCCGTTGCATTTCAGTAGGCATTTACGCCCGTACTTTCTGACGCTCGCTCGCCGCGTTCAGCGTTGGGCTGATGCTAAATCGAGGAACATCACGATCGGCGTGGCCAGCGTACGCAAACATGAAGGACGAAGCACGGTAGCGTTAAATTTGGCCGCCGCGTTCACCAATTTGCTGTCGGAAACGACGTTATTGGTCGAGGCCGATTTCGGTAATGGCCATTGGACGCGCCGCATGCGCGCTCAATTGCCCGGTTTATCGGAGTTGATCGCGGGCACTGCGACGCCGGGCGCTTGCATTTACGGCACTTCCATCGAAGGATTGAAGTTGATGGGGTGTGGTCGTTTATCGACACGCGAAATGCAAGAGAAGCAGATCGAGACTCTAAGCAGCATCAATCGCGAGTTAAACAATGACTTCAAAGCGATTGTATATGACTTGCCTGTTTTCAATGAAATCAGTTTGTCATTGTTGTTGGGGCAGTTTTTGGACGGAGTGATTCTCGTTGTGGATTCGAATCATGCCGACAAGAAAGCCATCGAACGCTTTCGCAAGTCAGCGGAAGACATGAATATTGAGATTGTCGGTATCGTTTTGAACCGCATTCTGCCAAACCAAGTAGCATAGGACCGCAGCAGTTCAAAAGTGCGTCGTTGGCAAGCCCGATATGATGGCCGCAAATCTGGTCAGAGCGAACGTGCTGGGATGTTGCGATTGCTGACGAAGTTGACATGACAAAACGGTCAAACAACTTCGTACGGAATTATTTATTTTACATTGATCTTCAACTTTGTTGCCTCGGTACATCTTCGACCACGGATGTGCAGAGGTTTGTCGCCGGATAGTTCAACAATGATTGTGCATACTCGTCGCCAACGCGATTCTTTTCTGCAGCGGCTATTTTCATTTTTCAGGGGGAAAGCCGCACCCGAGTTGCCGGATGTTCTGCAAAACGAACAATTCCGGCACCTTTTGGAAAAAGAGCGTTTTCGCGCTGATCGACGCAAGATCGAGTTTTGCTTAGTGGAGTTATTAATCGAACCTGCGCAGCAAGAGCGATTGCAGACTCTGTGTGCGGCGTTTCGTTCGAGGCTACGCATTTCGGATGAAATTGGCTGGCTCGATGAGCGATTGTGTGTGTTAATGGCGGATACGCCCGGCGATGCAGGTTGCAAAGTGGCCAACGAGCTGATTGAATTGGCTGCCAGTATTAACATTTCATTGCGTGCCAAAGTATTTGTCTATCCGGACAAACAATACAACTGGGAAGATTTCATGCGTAGCCCAAAGTCAGCTGCAATTGAAAGCACACGCGATGACAAACACGATGACCAGCACGACGACAACCAGCACGACGATGATCGCTGCGACGGCCAACCTTCCTTGGAACCTGCATTTGAGAATGCTCAATTGTCTGAGTATGTCGTCGGCGAAGCACAACCTCTCCGCTTTTGCGAACCGGTTTCGATCGTGAAACGAACCTTTGATTTTGTTGCAAGCACCGGTGCCTTATTGGTGTTCAGTCCACTATTTTTAGGGACGGCGTTGGCAATCAAGTGTACTAGCAAGGGTCCGGTTCTCTTCCGTCAAAAGCGTGAAGGGAAGGACGGACGCACATTTACGATCTATAAATTCCGGACGATGATCGACGGTGCTGAAGAAATACAAAAGAAATACGTACATCTGAATGAACAAAGTGGTCCGGCGTTCAAGATTAAGGATGATCCACGATTGACACGATTAGGGAAAATACTGCGTAAGACGTGCATCGATGAACTTCCACAATTGATCAACGTGTTGCGAGGTGAAATGTCCTTAGTCGGCCCTCGTCCATTGCCGGTCCACGAATCGAAAGCCTGTTTGCCATGGCAGCGTCGGCGGCTGGAAGTGCTGCCGGGCATGACCTGTATTTGGCAACTACGCGGCGGGAGAGAAGTAGATTTTGACGAATGGATGCGAATGGATTTAGAATACATTCGCAAACGGGGCTTGTGGTACGACTTGTGCCTACTATGGAGCACGGCCTCCGTTGCAATTTTTGCACGTGGTTCCGTTTAACTGACTCCTTGCCAACGACCATGAACAAGACAAGCCCGGACGCCGAAACGCTTCGCGCGCGGATGATATCGCAAGACGACAATCGCAGATCGCTTGGACTCAACCGCATGGCTTGGTTGTTAAACAAGCAAGGTGCTTCCGTTGTCGCGACTTCGCTCACCTCTTTAGGAATGTTCGCGATCTTTCTGGTTCAAGGCATCGTTGTCGCTAGAATGCTGGGGCCTATTGGTCGCGGCGAGTTCGGTACGGCATTATATTTTCCACGAGATGTCTTGCTCTACGCTGGTTTGCTCGGTTCAGTCGAAGTCATCGTCGCACATGCCGCGAATGGATTCGCCAACCTTCGGGAGCTGCGCTTTGCGGCGATGCGCGTTGGCGCGTTGACGGGTTTCATCACGGCAATCGTTGCGGCGCTGATCTCAACTCTCTTTTTGGTGTACGTCGGCAAGGCTTACATTATTCCATTCTGCCTGGTGGTGTGCCTTTTTTTGCCGCTGGAACATATACAACTAACCGTTTCCGCCGTCGATCGGGGCAAACGCAATATCGCCCGATACAACTTGCACCGTATCATTTTCGCACTGACCTTTCCGTTGATGGCGTTGATCGCGTGGCAAACTGAACTTGCCCAGGCAATTGGAATTTCGCAACTTTGGTTGGTCTGCATTCTATTTGTTGTTTCCAAAGTGTTTGGGCTGCTGCCGACAATGTGGAATACAGGAGTGATGTCGCTTCTGTTGGAAAAACTGCGGACTTTCAGAGCAAACAGACATCGAGGTGAGAACCGTGTCGGGTCAAAACAACTATTGAAGGATGGACGCCCCTATGCAGGTGCCATGCTGGCCAGCGAACTCTTGGATCGTCTGGATATTTTATTGATGGTCGCGTTGGCGGACGTGATGACGACCGGACATTACTTCGTGGCCGTACCCGCCGCCGCACTAATTTATGTGGTTCCGAGTTCCTTCGGAATTTTTATGTTCAACATCGGAGCCAGCAAAACCACCAATCCGTCGTTGTTCCAGTTTAGCGCAGGTTACGTTGCCACTTTAGTTTTTCAAATCGTTAGCACAGCTGTCATGATGCTGGTGCTTCCCTATTTGATTATTTGGCTTTATGGCGAGAACTTTGGGCCCGGTATTCAGTTCGCTTTATTGCTGCTCCCTGCCTACGCAATCAAAGGAATCGTGCACGGACTTGAGGCCTATTTGAAAGGGCGTGGACGTCCAGATACTGCAATTCGCATACGGATTGTTGGCATTGGAGGATTGTTAGTAACGGCATTGGCACTTTACCCCTCGCTCGGCATTATCGCGATCCCGATTTCTGCCATCGTCGGCCAAGCTGTCTGTATGTTCTTGATGACGATTTCCACATACAAAGATGTGGGTCAACAAGCTGCCGCATCCAACCACCCACTTCACGCAGGGGGCAAACATGAATAAAAAGCCGCCTAGAGCCTATCTGGAAAATGCCAATCAATTTAACCGAGAGCTGGGAAGCGCTAAGAATAAAGTCTTAACGGATGTTGAAGTACTGCGCGTCGATTCGTTTACGGACGACTTGCGTGACAAATGGGAGGAGTTGAGAACGCGGTATCAACTGGATAGTCCCTATTTCGATTTCGAGTTCATGCAGTGCGTCAATGAAGTGCGGGATGATATCAGCGTCGCCATATTGCGCGACCAGGACGAGATCGTGGGGTTCTTCCCCTTCCAACGCGTCGGTGGCAAGAAAGCCTATCCAGTGGGTGGCTTGATCAATGATTATCATGGGATCATCGGTGATCCAGAACTTCAGAATCATTGGTTAACCTTTTTGCGTAAATCCATTTTGAACTCATGGCGTTTTCACTCGATGGAAACGGTCTGCCCCGCCAGTGAACCCTACCGTTATGCAAGGATTCCCTGCCCGTACATCGATTTATCACAGGGTTTCCAGAACTACTATCGCAATGCCACCATCCACAGCAGCGTATTCAGACGCCAAAGCCAAAAAACGTCGAAGATGAAACGCGAACTTGGTGAGTTGCGATTGGAATATAACAGCCGCGATCCTGAATTGTTGGAGACCGTAATTCGTTGGAAGCGGGAGAAGTTCAAACGCACGCAAGCCTTCGACATACTTTCGGTCGACTGGACGGCAAATTTGGTTCGCTCGGTATTTCAGCGTGAGCTGCCCAATTTTTATAGCACGCTGAATGTGCTTTGGGCTGGCGACAAACTCGTCGCGGCTCACATGGGTATTTCAACGAAATCAATCCTGCACTATTGGTTTCCCACGTTCAATTACGAGTTCGGAAAATACTCGCCCGGAACCCAAATGTTTCTGATGCTGGCCGAAGAGGCGGCTAGTCGGGGTATCAAACTAATCGATCTCGGTTATGGCGATGATGGCTTCAAATCACAATGGGCGTTTCAGCGAAAATATGCACTGTATGGCTGTATTCATCCGTCATCATTGCAACTGAACATTGCTCGCGTCAAATTCCGCATTCGCAACGCGATCCGCAACTCAAGTTGGAAGCATCCCTTCCGACCCATCATGAGGAAATTTTTCCCCAATTTTGGCAAAGGCGCCTACCGTTGATTGGCGGCAAGTGATGCACGTGAATTTAAATTGTTACGTGGTTCTCAGGCGTTGCGCAATGGCATGCCACACCAACCCAACGGCAATCAAGCACAATCCTAGTAACCACACACTCGGCTCAACCCAAAACGCAAGCCCTAACAGGACGCCAATCCCAGCCATGCGATTACCACAGGATAAAGTCGTTGATGTTTCGGCAAACGAATCGCCGCTAGGTTAGTGATCGCGTAATAGATCAGCACTGTAAAGGCGCTGAATGACCACGTGACCTTTACATCACCGATCAAAATCAGCCCAAAGATCAGAATAGCGACTAACCAGATCGCGCGATCTGGAGAGCCACTTTTCGCTCGCACCCGTGCAAAGTATCCGGGAACGTCACGTCGTCGCGCCATCGCCAACGCCACACGCGATAACCCTAGAATCAAATTCAACGAGACTCCCAGCATGGCCGTGATGGCGCCGACGGCAACGACAACCGACACAACGTGGAGACCAAGCTTATCGGATATGACTTGCAAGGGGGCAACGTCCCCGATGCCGGCCCCAGCGAAATCAGTCGCGCCGACAGCGCCAATCGCCACAAAGCCGACCATGATGTACAACGCCATGGAAATCAATAAGGTCACAATCACGGCGATTGGGATCGTACGGCGAGGTTGGCGGACTTCTTCCGCTAAAGTCGCGATACGACCGTAGCCCGTAAAGGCAACGAACATCAGAGCAATACTTTGAAGAAATCCGGTCCATGGAAGAATGTCTTCATCGACTGGTTGGAACAACGGAACAAAGCTCGCAGCGCGTTGATGCCAGGCGGTCGTTAGACCTGAAAACACAAAAACTAGCAGCGCCACGATGGTAACGATCACGATACACATGTTCGTGTAGTTAGAACGACGAATGCCTCCCACGATTAGGATCGTCAAAACCAGAACCATGACCTCTGCCATCAGGGTTCGTGTCCATGGCTCAGTAATGCTTAAGACTTGACCGAGCGCACCCGCAAAACCCAAGGCGGCCGTGGCAGCCGAAGCCGATTTAGCGCAGAGGAACATCCAACCCGCTGTGAAGCCCAACGACGGATTGAGCAAGCGATATCCGTATTCGTAAGTCCCACCGCTCACGGGATACGCAGCAGCTAACTGAGCCGAACTCAGTCCATTGCAAATCGCAACCAAAGCTGCCGCCGCAATCGCCCACACCACTGCCGGTCCAGCGACACCAGTCGCGATTGCCAAACTGACAAATACTCCGGTTCCCAAAATCGAGCCCAAACCCATCATGACCGCGCCCCATAGGCCAACGACGCGTTTTAGCTCGTGCAGCTCGCCAGTTTCAGCAACTTTGCGACCATTTTCAGGTTGATCCGCAGCTGATTGTGCGTTGGTCATACGACTTACCATTAACTCAAACTACAATGTACTCTCGCAAGTGAACTGCAACCCATGCCACGGCAAATCAATCCATATCGTCGATCGCATTCAGGGCTCTTGAGGCGTGCGGATTTTAGTGACTCGTTGCGGCGACCGTCCATGCCATTCGATTTTTAAAAAGTGAGTGGCACAACTGATACAGGGATCATAATTTCTAATCAAGTTTTCGCACGCGCGTGTGGCCTGTTGATCGTTGAGCGAAAGAAGGTCGGGCACCAATGCGCGAAGGTCAGCCTCGATTTGACCTTGATTCTGCGAAGTGGGCGGAACGATGAGTGCAGCGGCGATTTTGCCTCGCGCGTCGACTTCGTAACGATGGTACAACGTGCCGCGTGGAGCCTCAGTTGCATGACAACCAACGCCGCTGCGCAAGGGAATTTCGACACGAGTACTCGTTCGGCTAGGATCGTATTCACGAATTTGCTGGGCAGCCGTTTCCAACGCAAATAACACTTCGATGCCCCTAATCAATATGCTAAATGAATTGTTGAACACGGGCCCACTACCCAGAAGTGACTCGCTGATCGCTTTGGCCCGTGGTGTCAGCTGTTGGCGACAAAGATTAAATCTGGCCAGAGGCCCCACCAAGTACGGCGTATGCTCAGGCAACCGTACGCAATGCAGGGCCGTACTGTGAGGGACCTGCACCTCTCGGAAATGCAGTTCGAATTCCTCGATGGGGATGTCCAGACCATCCGACGCGACCACACGTCCTTCGTTCAGCGGATATTCTTGCTGGTCCTGAAGAGCAACAAACTGATAGTTACATTCCAGAGTGCCGAATTCCCAAGAGGCCATGACTCGCAACAGTTCCTCCATCCGCGTCTGAGCCCATTCGAGTTCTGGCAAGAGTTGTTGAAGTTGAAACAACGACGGCGTGCGATAGAATCCTCCAACTGTGACATTTACTGGATGGATGGCCCGGCCACCCAAGACCGTAAGCAAGTCATTGCCCACTTTGCGGATTCGTAAACCATCGTGAAAAATCTCGGGATAATCGGCGGCCAGCTCGAAGCTATTCTCGTATCCAAGGAAGTCTGGAGCGTGCAACATAACAATATGGAGAGCGTGACTTTCCAGCCACTCCCCACAGTACAAGAGCCGCCGCAGTCGAGATACCGCAGTCGGGATCTCCATTTCCAAAGCCTTTTCCAATGCACGGCAGGCACTCATCTGATACGCAACTGGGCAGATTCCACAGATACGAGCAACGATGTCGGGCACTTCACGAACGTCGCGCCCTTTCAGCAACGCTTCAAAAAAACGAGGGGGCTCGTAGATGCGCAGCTGGACGCGATCGACTTCGGAGCCGTTCAAATGAACCTCCATCGCTCCCTCGCCTTCGACTCTGGAGAGTGCCGCCACACTCAATATACGTTTCTGAGTCATGTTCCAACCGTTTCTTAATATATCGATGTCCTAACGTGAACCGGTGTTGGAGTGACCTGCCCGCGCTTGCTCTAATGCATTCCCAGCTTGACGAAACTCGCTCGCATCGCTGTTGAAATTGCGGATTAGCCGCACCAGTTGATCCGCCACATGGCCACGTTGCTGCAGATGATTGGTCAAGCTCACAAGATTCGGCTTCTGCTGCGGACCAAAGCAGCCAAAACACTCCCGATCGTAGGCGGGACAAAGCGCTCCGCAACCGGCCTGTGTGACTGGCCCCAGACAAGCGATTCCTCGAGCAACCGCAACACATACGGTCGCTCGCAATTTGCATTCAATACAAACGCTGTAGCGAGGAACCCGCGGCTGCCGTCCAGCCAAAACATCGCCAAGAACGCGGACAAGCTGATTTGCATCAATGGGACAGCCTCGCAATTCAAAATCAACCTTCACGTGTGCGGCGATAGCAGTACTGGTGGCAAGACTGTTGATATACATTGGGTTGGCGTACACTTGTTGAATAAATGCCTCCACGTTTCCCCAATTCTTGAGCGCTTGAATTCCACCCGCCGTCGCGCAGGCCCCGATCGTTATCAGGAAACCGCAATCATTGCGGATTTGTCGGATTCGATGGGCATCCTCCTCAGTCGTAACCGATCCTTCCACAATTCCGATATCGTACGGTCCTGGTACGATCTTGGAACTCGCCTCCAAGAAGTAGGCTATTTCAACGCGATCCGCCAATGTCAGCAACTTATCTTCCACACTAAGTAGTGCTAATTGGCACCCATCACACGAAGCGAACTTGTAGACGGCCAGTTTCGGTCGCGAAGCGCGTTTGGCCGACACAGCATCACTGGGGGGAGCTGACGATTGACCGCCTTCCTTTTTAGTCGAAACGGTTGTCGCTTGATTTGTCGGCTTCGCCATCACAAATCCTCCACGTGCATAAAAGGCTCCATCACGGCATAGGGAAACACAGGACCGTCTTTGCACACAAACGTTGGTCCGAGCTGACAATGTCCGCAATGCCCGATCGCGCAGTTCATGTTCCGTTCCATCGAGACAAAGATATGATCCGATTTGACTTTTCGCGCGATCGCCTCGAAAGCGACGAATCGCATCATGATCTCAGGGCCGCAAGTCATTACCCGCATTGTCGGTGGATCCCATTCCAACCGCCCCATCAACTGTGTGACAACGCCGATCGCCCCCCGCCAGGCGGCGGGATAGGCCGGCGGCGCCGCGGGGCCGTCATTGCCCACCGCCGCGACGATCAGCATGCCGC
>CALMEE010000026.1 GCA_937862885.1 uncultured Planctomycetaceae bacterium | reverse complement strand
CACAGCCTATGGCCAAATCAAGGTAATGACGCACACGGGCGGGTCTAAATCTTGGACAGACAATTCGAACCGCTATCTCTACACAGGCCGCGAGTGGGACAACGGCACTCAACTCTACCACTTCCGCGCGCGACAATACTCCCCCCACCTAGGCCGCTTCGTCTCCAGAGACACACTGGGCTACGTCGATGGCATGAGCTTGTACGCAGGGTACTTCGCGGTAAGAGGACTTGATCCATGGGGTACCAAATGTGGCAAAAAGTGTAACGATGACGAATGGATTGAATTGAATATACACCAACGCCTTTTATTTGGAGCACTCGATAATATTGAACGAGACCTAGGGAAGGCAAACCTAATTTGGGAACAGTGTTGTATTAAATTTAAAGTAACTAGCAAAAAGGAATTTGACCTCGAAGAGACGTTGAAGATCACAGATTCGGGCTTTGATCGAGTTCATCCACCTCACCGAGGTTACTTTTATGTGATTGAAGGCGAACGCATAGATATTGGATTCGACGTAATTGCAGGATGGAAGGCGAAAGAACAATACGCGTACGATAGGCGGCACCTCGAATTTGACATAATCCCAGGCGAAGCCGACATTCTAATTTATTATGCGTATACAGTCAGAGCGGGCGCTCCGGACAGACATAGATCGGGTCATACGGGAGAGTTAATTGACCGAAAACCAGAAGAACAGGACATAGAATCCCCTTCGGGATCGCCAATTCTTGGGGCGGCAATCGCATCGCCAGGCTCTTTGTCTGGCGTACCTAAACCGAGTGTACGACCTAGTGATGGGGCGGCAATTGGAGACCCGCATACCTTGGCGCATGAACTCGGGCATATCTTGACACTTGAACATCCTGAAGAAATAGCAGTTGGAAACCTCATGTATGTACCACCTCGCGGCAGTATTGGCCCTAGACTCACAGAGGAACAGTGCAAGGATGCAAGGGCCGCAGCAGAGGAACTAAAGTCACGCCGAAAGTAAATATTGCGGTAATACGATGGACGTAAAACGTAAAAGATAGATATTAGCATAGCAAAAAGTACTTACGATCTAGTAATCCCCTACCAATAGATGATGAAAGGAACCAATAATGATACAAATTCCAAAGCTGTGTTTCATTCTGATGATAATCTCTGCCTTCTTCGGCGTCTTGGTTTATGCTCAAGACGAAGGCAAATTAGAGGGGCGTTTTTTGTACGAGAAGTCGACGAACCGCCTACTAAGCAGATACCTTGTAGAAGAGGAACATGCCATCAGAATGCTTGAAAAGGAAATGGCATATCGAAAATTAAGGTTTGCAATGCTTCAGTTAGCCGCCGAAAATCGGGGAATTTCATTCAAAAAAGATTTTGCAGTAGACATACCAATTTTGACGTTTCACGAAAAGGACACTGACGAGACCAATAGTCGCGTGAAATGGGATGAATTTTTACGAACCGGCGAGGGAGATGAATATTTCGAAAAGCTAAAACCTGCAGTCATTGAGCTGGGACAAGCTAAGCTGGCACTACTTTTGGCTCAACTCGAAAGACTGGATTTTGAGCTGCTGTTATTGGAAGAGCGTCGAGACAAGACAATGCTTGTAAACTCGCAATCTCCGGTATCGTTGGAATATTATCACAGAATCAGTCACCAGTTCCATTACCTGATACAAGACATTAAGGCAAAACGCGAAGAGAAACAGGCCGCGTTCGATCGTATTTCTGGAACGACAATTGATCTTTCAACTGTGCAGGATGATGTGATGCGAATCATCAAGGACTGACTTGGGAGAGCCAAATGGGGACATTCTACTTTTTCATATAAGGGACTCTAACAAAACCTATTGATTTGAAAAACAAAAGTTTGTAAAGTTTGGGAGAATTTTCATTTTCTTCACCCATTGTCAAGGAGGACACGATGGCCAAGCCTTTCCTTCCCGACGAACTCTGGAACCGAATCGAACCGTTGTTGCCAGCGGAGACTCCGAAACCCAAAGGCGGTCGTCCGCCAGTTCCCAATCGTGCCGCTCAAAGGGTGAAAAATGGTGCCATGAAAAATGGTGCCATGAAAAATGGTGCCATGCACCTATTGATGAAACGGGTTTGAGGGGGTATGATAGGGTGAAATGAGGGTTTTCTCGAAGGTTTTGGAGGTTTGCGATGCCTAGAACGCCACGTAGTGAAGTGTTTGATCCGTCTGAAGTGTGTCTTCTGCATGTGACTCAACGATGCGTTAGACGCGCTTTTTTGGCTGGGAAAGATAGCGTTTCCGGAAAAAACTACGAATATCGCCGCGAATGGATGCGGCGAAGACTCGAAGCATTGGCGGCTGTGTTCGGGATCGATGTGCTGGCCTACGCGATTCTCTCCAATCACGGCTAAACGGTGCCATGCACGAATGGCACTTTGGAGTGGTCCAGGATCGCACGCATTCCCCCGCACATGAGATCAACACAGTTGAAATGAACAGCAAGGTGGAATCGTTTGAGAACGACGTGAAAGGGAACACCATTCACATCCCCGCCAGTCTCCAGCCTACTTCCTCCAGTCTCACTTGGGATTTTGTTAACCAGCTTGTCGATGTCGATATCACTGGCGACCAAACACCCGATGTCAGCTACGAATACGACGTGTTGAAGCGACGCGTGGCCCGGACGCCAGCCGGGGGGACTGGGCAGGTTTACGTTTACGCAGGTGAGCAGATCGTTGCCGATTACGAGCGCGGCGCGGTGCCTGCTTCGACGCCCACGTATCGCTACGTGTGGGGTATTTACATTGACGAGCCGATATTACGGCAAGCGTCGGATGGCGAGATTTTGTATTATCATCGCAACCAACAGTACAGCACAACTGCCTTGACAAACAATTCTGGTTTGGTTGTCGAGCGCTACGCCTAAGAATTTTAAGGGACAGGCACTTTAATGGAAAACATACGCGTTTCTCGGGGGTTTTGCGGTATTCGGTTGCCGAATTGCTGACGTTGCTTTTGATCCGGGTGGCAGGTTACAATTGAGGAGGGATCCAGAACGCAATCCAGGGGTCTGGTACATTTTTCGGTGCGATCAAGCAGGGCAATCTCGATACGTTTCCTTCTCCGAAATAGGTACCTGTCCCCCTCAACGCAAACTCATTGTATCAGATGGCCTCACGCATGCTGCAACGCGATTACCGCACCAAGGCGAATTCGCCCAGCGGTACGATTGCCGATAGCGACGTCATGACCTACGACGCTGCTTCACGGTTGCTCACCGGACATAGCGGTTGGAAACGATTTCAAGGTTCGGTCGGCGACCAGTCACGCTCCCGCCGGAGCAAACCCTGGTTCGCGCCAATATCCAAGCAAGAGATCGACGCGATCGCGATTGTCGAAAATGCCTCGACTCAGTTGCACGATGCCAAAGGAAATACGACGTACGCCGCCCTGGATGCAATGTCGTTGGGCCACACGTTCG
>CALMEE010000025.1 GCA_937862885.1 uncultured Planctomycetaceae bacterium | reverse complement strand
ACTACGCGCAGGCCGAGCCGCTGTTACAGGAGGCCCTGGCGATTCGTGAAAAGGTGCAGGGGAAAGACCATCCCGGCTACGCCACCGTCCTGAATAATCTGGGCGGACTTTACAATGACATTGGTGACAACGCACGGGCCGAGCCGCTGTATCAGGAGTCCCTGGCGATTCGTGAAAAGGTGCTGGGGAAAGACCATCCCCGCTACGCCGCCAGCCTGAGCAATCTGGGCTTACTTTACAACGCCATGGGTGACGATGCGCGGGCATTGCCACTTTTCCAAGAGGCGGTCACGATTTCACTTGCGCATCTAGAGCAGACTGCCTATGTTCAGTTTGAGGCACAGCAACTCGTTTTTGGAGAAGAACAGCGATTTTATTTAGATAGGTATTTGTCCTTGGCGACTCGCCACACAACAAACATCGATGCGGTGTATCAAGCGCTTTGGTCGAGCAAAGGATCCGTTCTGGTACGCCAACAAGCCGCGCGACGAATGCTGGCGTCGGATGACCCCGAGTTACAAGATCTGGCCTTTCAGTTGCACAGAACGGCCGACGAGCTGGCCACGCAATCACGTAACGTCCCCGACGATCCCAAGCAGTTGGAAACATGGCGCGACAACCTAACCAAGTTGACGGACCAGCGCGAGAGCTTAGAGCGAAGACTTAGCCTGCAAAGCGCCGAATACCGGCGGGGTTTGCTGTTGGCGCGGGATGAAGCTCAAGCGGTCGTAGCGCGTTTTCCACCCAACACAATATTGGTCGATCTGCTGGAATACTGGCACGTTCAACCGGTCGCGAACGAGCCCGGCAAGTCGCAATTTGAGCGGCGGTATGTGGCGTTTGTTTCCAGTCCGGGTGCAGAGGTCAAGTTGATCGAGTTAGGCTCAGCCGAGTTGCTCAACCGTGCGGTTCAAACCGGACAGGAAGTGCATTGGAATCCGGTCGCCGGGGAGAATTCGGAAAGCCCGTCGGCAGCGCTGCGGCGGTTGGTGTGGGAGCCGCTGCGTCCCTATTTGGAAGGCGTGGCTACCGTGTTGATCTCACCGGACTCTCAACTGGCCATGGTCCCCTGGAATGCATTGCCAGGTGACGAGCCGGGGACGTTCTTAATCGAACAGTATGCGATTGCCGTGGTTCCCGTGCCGCAGATGGTGGCAGGGTTGTTCGATCCTGAAAATGAGGCGCCTTGGCCAGGCGATCCAGGGTTATTGCTGGTGGGAAATGTGGATTTTGATAACCAATCCGACGTGCCCTTGGAAGAATTGATCGGTGCGCGGCTCGTCACCAATGACGCACTCGTAACGCGCTCGCGGCCCCTTTCTGCGGCAGGTGGAAGCAGTGTTGCTTTTGAACGATTACCTGGATCAAAGAGAGAATTGGACGCGATCGCCTCGTACTACGAACAGCGATTTAGCGGTCGGCGACCGACTCCGCTAGAGGAGGATCGAGCGACGCTGGCCGCTTTTTGTCGGCTGGCACCGATGCATCGCTATCTTCATTTGGCCACGCACGGGTTCTTTGCCGAACCAACGATTGTATCCGCGGCTGCGCCGCCGATTGATCCAGGCCGAACGATGTTCGGGCGAGACATATCGTCGGAACGGCAACAGACGGTGGGCTGGAATCCAGGTGTTTTGTCGGGGTTGGTGTTTGCCGGTGCGAACCAGCCCTTCGATCCCTTGCGTGACGAGCCGAGTATCTTAACGGCGCTGGATGTGAGTGACTTGGATTTGCGGGGGGTGGAATTGGCCGTATTAAGTGCGTGCGAAACGAGCCAAGGGCGAATGGCTGGCGGCGAAGGCGTGCTAGGCCTGCAACGGGCCTTTCAGGTAGCTGGCGCCCGGACGACGGTCACCAGTTTGTGGGGGGTGGATGACACGGCGACAGAGATCTTGATTACCGAGTTTTACAAGAACTTGTGGGGCGATTTCGAAACCGCAAACGATGTGCCTGCCGCCCCCAACTCACAACCTCGCATCAGCCCGTTGGAGGCATTGCGGCAAGCCCAATTGACGATGTTGCGTGAATACGATCCGGCAACTGGTACGATTCGCGGACGCGGCATCAAGACAATAGACGACGATATTCCATTGACAGTCAACGGTCGCCTGCACCCCTACTTCTGGGCCGCATTCGTCCTGTCGGGCGAATGGCGGTAAATTAGAAGTGCAAAAGGGGACATTCTACTTTATCTGCGGATCTCGTTCATTTAGCATGCTACAATGCCACGCACATCAAGAGCATTACGAGGTGGGTTTGTTTACCATGTCCTGAACCGGGGAAATGGCCGCAGCGACGGCTGTCATCAGGCTGATGACTTCGCCGCTGGGTGCAATGGCTGATGACGTCTCACGTTCGCCGTTATCATCGGCACTACAAGGGAAGCGGCCATGTCTGGCAGGGGCGATTCAAAGCGTTTCCCGTCCAATCCGATGAACACTATCTGACGGTGTTGCGTTATGTGGAGCGGAATCCGCTGCGGGCGAACATGGTCGAGCGAAGTCAGGACTGGGAGTGGCCCAGCCTGAAACCGACGGTTCGAAGCGGCCCGTACGGATTGCTGTGCGACGGACCGATCCTGAAGCCCGCTCAGTGGACTCGCCATGTCAACGGAGTGGAAACAGAAGCCGAACTCGGGATCCTGAGACAGAGTCTTGCTCGCGGCACTCCATTCGGTGATACTCATTGGCAGACAAAGACTGCTGCAATACTCGGTCTTGAATCCTCGCTACGACCTCGAGGCAGGCCAAAGAAACAATAAAAGTAGAATGTCCCCTTAATCACCCTTAATCATGAAACGCTGCGTTGAATGCGTCGCGGAGAGCCGCGGCGCGGGCGGACGATGTTTCCGCTGGACCCAAGTTGTTGGCAGAGTTGATTGTTATGAACAGTTGGACGTTATTCGGAAACATCATCGAATGAGCGCGTGCGCCACGACCGTGCCCGTATGAATCGCTGTTGTTTCCACCAATTGATCCACCGTGCATGTAAGCGGTTCCGATTGATGACGAAATGGTGTACAACCCTAAACCCTTCGATTTCATTTCTGCGACTTGTTCTTTAGGCAGTATTTTTCCATTTTCCAATCCAGCCAAGAACTTCACATAGTCGTTCGCCGACATAACCCAACTGCCAGCTCCCATCTCGTATAACTGTCCAGATTGTTGTGGGTAGCCAGCAACGTTCTGATTGACGTAGTTGTAAGAGTACGCTCGATTCGGGCTGGTATAGTTCGCTTGAACATTACTGACTCCAGCTGGAATCAATACGTTGTCTCGCACGTAGTGGAAATATCTTGTCGAGCAGCGTTCGTTGATGGAATCCCCGCGCAACCCATTACTTTCGAAATTGTGCATGTCTCCCGGCTTGTCCAAGTAAGGGATGATGATTCGGAATAACGCGTAATTGGAATTGCGATATTCGAATTGCGGAGAAATCCAGTTCATGTTGCTCGGACCAGTCTTGATTGTTTTCCGCAAGTTCGCATATTCGTCAGGGTCACCAAAATCGGATAGCCCAGAACGGTGTCGCAACAAGTGTGCGAACGTCAAGTGTTCCGTCATCGGACCCTTTTCCCAATAGTTGGGCAGATAGTCCACGATCTTGGTGTCAACGCTCAATCCTTTGGAGTGCAGTAAATGCATGACCGCTGCGGCAGTAATGGTCTTCGACGTGCTTTGTGTACACTTTTGCGTATTCGCGTCAAACGGCAGCGGCCCACCATCCATCGAGAGCAAGCGATTTCCCCAACCGCCACTCTTGACGATCACTCCTTCATGAGCAATTGCATACCCAAACCCGACACAACCGTTCTTGAAGGCCTTGAAGATCTCGTCACCAAACTTATCGAAATCCAGAACATCCTTAACAAACGTGCTGCCACCAAGTTGCCGAATGTGAAATGCATCGTTAACAATAAATGTGCTCTGATTGCTCCCCTTATTTACGCCTTTCGGAACTGTAATCTGCTTGAAGACAACTTGAGTTGCAGTCGTTCGAGAGCCGATCAATACCATTGCATTCGTTGGCTTATTGCCATTAGTGAACTGGCTCTCTAGCCATCCAATGACTTTGCCGTCGACTTCGCGAATGTACAGGTGGCTGCTGCCCGCTCGCCATGCTCCGTCCAAATCGTCTGCCTTGGTGGTGTAGAAACCAGGCTTACGATCTGCTCTGGGAAGTTGGTGGTTCTGAATGGCATACGGTTCCAGAACACTAATCCCAAAACCACCTGTCGCCTGACGTACAACGAGGCGGTTCCCGGAATTCTGAATTTCAAGTTGAAGCGACCCGCGATTCGCCCGCTTCCCTTTGGGGACATCCCAATAATGACCATCGATCTTTTGGCCGTTCAGAGATCCTTCGAAGACCACAGCATAACCCAATCCTGGATGTTCACCAAACATATAGACTTTGTTTTCAAGTTGATGGACGTAATAGGCTCCACCATCATTTGCTCGATATACGTCAGCCAATACCTTGTTGCTAACTAAGCCTTGCGGTCCACTTTGGCCAGAACCGGCAGCCGGGTGGTTGTTGCCTTCGCCATTTGACACTCCACCCATCGCACCCGTACCAAGCCCATTGCCGGTTGGCCCCTGCGGCGTACCGGATGTTAACGGTGGGACCACAGGCAGTTGGTTTGGTCGTTGTGGGAGGCGGTCGGGTCGGTTGGGACGCCGCGAGTTTGCGGTATTGGGCAGGACGACTTCGAATGGTGCAGAAACGTTATTTCGACGGTTAGAGTCCGCAATGGCATTCGACGGGTCAAGTTGGATCGAAATAATCAGTTTTTGACCCGATAATTCGGCACGTCGATCCGATATTCGCAGTTCGCCAGTTAGCGTGCCCCGACCACCCGTTGCTAAACCGACAAGCGACGAAGCCTTGTCGTGATTCATAATCCAAGCAGAAACCGGCCGTTGTCCAGGAGTGTAGTAATTGGCCTGCGCAACAATGGCAACGGTCGTGCCTCGTCCAGAATTGCTAATTTCAACCGAGATCGGCACGATGAATGTGCCGTCCTCATAGCGGGCTTGACCAGCGGTAGCCCTGTTGATTTGCAAATCAGTTTGTGTCACTTGCCGACGGTCAGGCCGATTCCCCGATTGATTTCCTGAATCAGACTGTCGTTGCGCTGACGCTGAATCGCAGACTAAAATCAGGCAGAGATACCCCACAAATAATCCAAGCCCGCTGATTTTGGCTAAAGATTGGCAATTAATTGGTCTGTCTTTTAATTTTGACATCATTATCGAATAGCTCTCAAGGAAAACCTGGACATTGTGAAACGGTCAATTCCATTGATAAAAAACCAATGGCCATGAAACAACGCGTAGGAATTACCTGCGATGCGCCAAGATTGTGATCAAAATTGTTGCAGAGGGCTGGCGTTTTGATTTAGGTAGGAGACATTGGGCCTTCACTTTGAAACATGGATTACCAAGACGAGGTCAATGAAGGCAGAATGCCCGAAGGAATTGCTTTTCGAAGCAGATACCGAATCCTGCGGAGGTTCCGCTTTACTTGAGGACAAGAACATCCTAAACAGCGACCCGCCAACGACAATGCGAGTAAGCTATCTAGGATTAGTGACGGAACATCGATCAGCGGACGTTAAACGTTAAGTCAAACGCTGCCGCAAGGAACAGAACACGATTTAAGTATGATATGCAAAGTGTTAAATGCATATCCTGTTATGAGTTGATTTGCTGAACTCTAAACAACTGACAATGCAGCGAGCTAATCAAACCACGGTCTTTTGTCGGCGGAAACTAAGTACCACGATGAAGAACACAGCAATCAGCGAACCGCTTGGCTCCGGGATCGCAGTGGTTGCAACAAACAACGAATAAGCTCCAAGGTCAGACGCCGTAGTAGCCGTCACTCGCAGGAAATAGATATCGTCGCGGGGAGCCAAGAAGTTGTAAATCGAAGCGTCGTTGGAGTAGGTTGACCCACCGATATTGACGCCGTTCGCACTGACTTGCGTGCTGGTATTGCTGGCCAGGATAGTCGTGCCGTTCGAATCAAACAAAGTTAGTATCGAGTTAATCGCATTGCTTCCATTAATCACGGTGCTAACGATTTGCATCGTCGTGTAAGTTCCTTCGAGTAAATTGAAAGAGTAGAAATCAGCTTGACCATTGGCTGACAGGCTACCTTCGAGAAGAAAACCAGCTGTGTAGGCCGAAGGACTATCCGTGAAATTCGAAAAGGTCAAATTCTGTGCAGTCGCGGCCGTACTATGAGGTGCCGCCTGCTCTGAAATGGGTGCAATCGGATCGGCCACGACGCCATTCGCGAACTGCAATTTGGCATGACTCAAATCTGAAAAAGTTCGCGGCACAATTCGTTGCGCGTTTGTAAGCCCAGTAATGCCGGTCGCCATGATGTGATTATTCTGCTGCCCAAAAGTCTGATGTCCGCCGTTGGAATTTGCATTTCCAATTCCAGCGATCCCAT
This sequence comes from uncultured Planctomycetaceae bacterium, assembly GCA_937862885.1. Lineage (GTDB taxonomy): Bacteria > Planctomycetota > Planctomycetia > Pirellulales > Pirellulaceae > CALMEE01. The sequence goes on along the minus strand of CALMEE010000025.1, from coordinate 35,736 downwards.
ACGGATCACGATGTTCAAGACCGATGTTGTGTCCCACCTCGTGACTGGCCGTGCCACCGAGTGAGTTACTCAGCGAAACGATTTGGGTCGCCCTTGGTGCGGCGGGATTAATGAACGTACCAAAATTCGCGGTAAAAACGCGGGCGACGTCGTTGCCAACCAGATTGCGGAGATCAATTCGGTCTGCCAATCCAAAACCGCTGCCTGTCAATCCGAAATGCAAGGTCTCGAAAGTACCACCGGGATTTGTCGTTGTGAAATTGATCTGATATCCGTTGAAGGCGGTGTTCAGGTAATTCATGATGTTGGTCTGAATTGTTTGAACTTCCGTCGCATTAAAATTGGCCACACCCGCAGAAGCAGTTGCCGAGTTGAGTCGTGTCTGAAAATTCGTGTAATCGATGAACACATTGACTTGAGCGTTGGCACGACTCCCAGCCGCAATTGTGACGACCACAAACAAAGCCAACAGCTTCAACCAATAAGCTGGAACGGGGGGATTCTCAAAACGTTTCATTGTTGCAACTCCCAAAGCAAACCAATTCGGTCATAACCCGGCATGCAAAACATTTACATGCGACGATCGTTACAGGCATCCTTTCACTTAAGTTTCACATTGTAACTGGGGCTCACGGCACAACAAGTAAGTTAAACGGATTATCGCCCAATTTTGCACAATCAAGACAAGCAATCGATTTTCATCTAGCTAAAAGATGAATTTTGGTGTTTCAGTGAACGTTTTCGCAGATCGAATCATTCAATGACGCTGATTCTCTTGCGCAGAGTCGAAACCGAGATCTGTCGCCGCTAGTAAACGTTTGGCTTGAGAATGCGGGAAGAAAGGAACCATAAGATGCCTGTCCCTTTATTATCTTTCGGGGCCAGAAACGCGAAAAGCCGAGAGCGCATGGCTCTCGGCTTTTCGCATGTACTGGCGGAAAGGCCAGCGTCAAGTTCAGGAATTCAGCGCTCCCGGTAGGACTCGAACCTACGACCCAGCGGTTAACAGCCGCTTGCTCTACCGACTGAGCTACAAGAGCGTAACGAAATTTGCGTGAATTATCGGGCAAGGGATGCCAGACAACGGGTGGAAAAACCGAAAATGATAGATGGTTCTAATTTCCCCACCAACGTTCCCCATTTTAGGAACAGAAAAAGGGTCTGGCAAGTCGGGTTTTTGTATTTCAGAAGGCGTTTTCTAATTTCCTCAATACGCCTTGAACTCGCCACCTCCTGGCAGGTTTGCGACCCGGGTGTTGGATTTCTTGTCCACGTTCGATTGGGCTTCCGAGTTGATTTTCTTAATGCGTTTGGCAACTTCGTCAGTAATATCGCTCGTGGGTGTTGCGGCGTAAACCTGCGCTGTTGTCAATACGATTGACATACCTCGCTCGTTTGCCACTTCATAAGCAATGGGGCGAACTTGATTGAGCAACTTCAATTTTAATTGGTTCTCGTGGGCAACCAGTTCATTGTTGGCAATCAGCGTTTGTTGCTCTAGCGCGCTCTGGTGTTTAACCATCAACTTGTCAAGTTCGCCTTGGTCTTGCCGATTCAGGTCATCGGTTTGTGAGCTTCGTTTTTCACTTATTTCCAGTTCGAATTGGTCCTTTATTTGCGTGAGTCGATTTCGCAACTCAAATTCATAGTCAGCAACTGCCGTGCGAATTCTTTCGATGGCTCCGATTTGCTCAGCCACCCGATTCAGGTCGATGACGGCAATCGCTGTGGCTTGTGAAGCTTCAGTCGTCGATGAAGGCTGAACCAAATCTTGTTCCGCTATCGTTGGTTTGCCGCATCCCACCGACAAAGCTTGAAGAATTAGGATCGCTGCTAAACCAGAGACTCCGGAGAGGCGTTGAAACCGCTTGGACGGAAATCTTGTTAGACACAAGAACTGATTGAAAAGGTTCATGCCTAGTTTCTCGAAAAGGGCAAGAAGTTCGTAAATTCGCGGGCGGAGAGTAGTATTTGTCGGACATTAAGTCAATAGTTTTCACGGTCTGTTTATCGATGATAGCAGCCCTGAATTCGGATGATTTTCCAGACTTACATGCCGGGAGACTCAAGGAAGCTTGGCGCATCGATTCCTGCCTAAGAGGGAGTCTTCAAATAGTGTTTTTTGATTTTTCGAGTCGTCTGAGCATTAGTGCAAACATGGTGATTTGAATCATTGCGACACTTGAATCAGGATTTGCTTCGTAGTCTTTGCTGTTTCGTCGGCAGCCGTTAATCCAAGCGAAGGTTCGTTCAACGACCCATCGCTTTGGCAATATCACAAATCCCTTGATTCCGACCGGCCTTAAAACGGCTTGCAGCAAAATGTTATAAGTTTCAAACAGCCAGCTTGGCCAAAACCCACCGTGCCCCAACTTGATCTTGTACGCTGGCTGAGTGAATGACGATCGCCAATACCATTCCCAGAGTATCCACCACCAAGTGCCGTTTTCGTCCAGTCACTTTTTTTCCCGCGTCAAAGCTCCGTTTGGCTCCACCCACTTCTGTTCTGTTGTTTTCACGCTTTGGCTGTCAATGATCGCCGCCGTCGGCATCGGCTTTTTGCCAACGGCTTGCCGAGTCATTTTTTGCAAACAATCATGCACCATTTCCCAAATGCCATCGCGACGCCACCGCCAGAACACGGTGTAGACCGATTTCCAATTAGGAAACGATTTAGGTAACATCCGCCATTGGCAACCGGTTCGATTCAAATACAAAATTGCGTTCATGACGATTCGACGATCAAGTCGCTTGCGTCCTCGATTGGATGACTTGGGAAGCAAGCGTTCCAGTTTTTGCCATTGTCCGTCTGTTAAATCAGTGCCAAATTGTTCCTTCATCGCTGCGTCTCCGTCTTCCTTGACAAGGGAATTATTAACAACGAAGGCGTTGCAGTTTTTTAACTTTCAATCAACTGAAGACACCCTCTGAGGTACTGGGATCGGGTATACGCCGGATACGATCGGGTTTCTGAAGGGCTCGATTTTTCAACGAACTGCCATGGTTACGGCTTTGGCGTTGGCGATTGGCCTCTTACTGATGAGAAGCTTATTGGTGGCACCGTAGGTGTAGTCGGTGCCCCTCCTCCATGCTACGTTGAAGTTGGCAAGAAGGATGGTACTATAGCGTCCGCCACTGATCCCGGAGACCACTCAATTTAAATCGTAGGAAAGGAGTGTGAAAATCCTGATTTTGATCCCAAAGTGATCGTTTTTCCGCTGCAAGAACTCATGGTGCAGGTCATCATTAAGTCTGAAGAGCAGTGGAACGAAAGAGGGACTTATAAGCAAACCGCAGTATGCCCGGATGATGTCGATTTGAAATTGGGAAAGCTTCACGAGGCTTTGACTTTCAAATTTTTCAAGAAAAACTAAAACGGCGACTAAATTGTGGTAGAAAGGATATGTCATGTATCGAAGATTTATCGTTAGGTTGTCGGGCGCGCTCGTAATTGCTTCGGTGTTGGTTGCTCCTGGTACGACGACTGCGCAGGAACCCCATCGCAATCTGACCCCGGCAGAGCAGGATAGCGTTCTGATTCGCACCACGATTGAACGTGATTTTAGCGAGCTGGTGGAAGCGATCAGCACACGTGACAACGGCAATTACGATTTGGTGGCCCTTTATGGCAAGGTTGGATCTTCACCCGGGGAGAATTTTTCGGTCATCCGGGCACTCACAGCTGACCCCCGAGTGCGTAAGCTTTATCAACAGCTCGATGCGATGCCCGAACATGAGGCGGCATCAAGAGTTGCTGAGGTGTTTCAGGGGAAGTTTCAAGATTTAAAGCGGGCGACTGCGGCGGGTGAGCGAGTCGACATGGCACAAAACTATGGCCTTCACGCAGCGTTGTTTTTTACATTTGAGTTTGCGGAGCGCAGCCAGTTTAACAAGTCATTTCGTGAATGGAATCAATGGTACGGTCAACAGATCGCAGCCGGCGCTTACCGGCAAGTTTCCCCCAATGCACCGGCCGACAGAGCTAGAATCAGTTTTGACTATACACGGCGTCCGGAACTCCTGATGTACCTGGACTTGGTTTTGATCGATCAGGTTCGGCAAGGTATCGCAGTTGACGAATCGTCCGAATTCGGCAGGATGTTGAAGGACTATGGTTGGGTTGATTCGATCTCCGAGTCTTATGGGATGCACCAGATTCGTCGATTCGATGCTGGTGAAGACGCCGAACCGCTCGCCGAATTGCCGCTGTTTGTCGGGTGGCGTGGGCTAGATATTACCCGTTCTGATCAACGCATCCGGATCATGTCGCGAGCCCAGAATTTCCTGGACCCGCCCGGTCCTATGGAATTGGTGTGGCAAAGACTCGTCGAACAATTGGTGGATGCCGCGGACAACGCTCAAGACGTACTGAACGAGTTAGCAAGGAGAGCAAAACCTTTAGAGTCAGGCGCACGGCTTCAGTTCGTGGGGCCCAAATTCCTCTTACCGTTGGAGCAGCGCTGGCCCGCAAACCGGACCCCTAAACAGCATATGTTGTATACCATCGACCGTCTCTACAGACAGGTTCCCGATTCGGACAAACCGAACTTTACGGAATTGGTCGAACAGGCGCGCCAATGGGTCCGCGAAGTTCCCGAATCGGGGATCGAAACAGAAGAGCTGAAGGTATTTCAGTGGCCTAAAGTAAAAGAAGGCCCGGACGAGGAACGTGACACCGAACCAAAGTACCTTATCAGGCTCGAATTGATCAAAACAACCATCTTGGATGGCAAACTTCCGGACGAACACCAGGGCGAACAAGGATCGTCTGACGGCACCGATCGGAGATAGCTTAAAAAGGGGTCAGACCCGAATGGCACTGTTGAGATGTAAGTTGCTTCAAGTGCAGTCCTTACGCAATTTAAGACGCAATTGGTGTCGTGGTTTTTGCATGAGCTTGTATCCATGACGGCGGCGTTTTAGTACGCTCGGTTCTAATCGGCCGGGCCGGTGAGCGACTTGGCACTCTGCGATCTGTTGGAGCATCAACAAGAGATATTCGTCCTGTGCCGCGCCATCGAGAAGGCGATTTGACAAGAGCATCCACGATGCCAGCACGTATTGACAGGTGCTGGTAAAACTGATGTGACGAGGTTGCATGTCGCGTAACAATGCCGCTCCCGCTGCGGTCGTTTGAATCAAGTTGTCGTGCGAATCAAATTGTAGCCCAGGATGGTCGTCCAGACTTCGCGATGAACCATCTCCGGCGATTTACAGCGCACGTGAGCCGGGTTCATATTGGACTTAATGCTTCGGATATCCAATTCCGAATTCCAGCGAAATCCATCTGGCACGAAGCCTCCTTGCCGTCCCGCAGGACCTGCGAAAGGAACGACCACACCATGATCGCCGTGGTGTAGACACCATGAAAACCAAACAGGCCACCAAAGATCCGCTCGATGCGGTCAGCCGACGGAATTTCTGCAAACGGCAGCCCATCGTTGGTGAGAAAAGCATCAATGATCTTTTGAAAACTGTGACTGGCTCGACGGGAAGAATTTGGTATTCCTGTACCCATGAAAAAACCCTCCTTGGCTTTTCAATGCAACTGCAGCCAAGGATGGCATCACTATCATAGCCAAACGAGAGCAAAAACCTGAATACCAGTCTGGCAAACGGGGCATACAAAATATCTCCGTTCTGTCATAAATGGAAATACGCACCTACCGCATCATAACAGTGCCCTTCGGGCCAGAGTCTTGGTATATGTAGCTTACTGATGGATGACGCTGAACACGTCGAAGACGATTTGGCCTCAGTCACAAGTCTTTGATGGATTCGATGTTGGTAACGAGTTGAGCGGTTCCATGCCTAGTTACTACTTCGCTTCACTAGAGCAGCCTCCAAGTTACAATGATGACTGTACTAATGTTGCTCAATCGAAATACGATTGCGCGTGCATCGCAGACAACGCGTTCAAGCCAATTAAAGATGTCATTATCCAGCGATTTAAATGATTTGCGGACGTTGATCGAACTTGCAATGAAGCGAGACCAGTATCCTTTGCGCCGTAGATGGGCGAGGCTTGAGCGACAATTTCGGGAAGGAATAGTTGTGCGGCCGCGAGTCAGGCAGCATAAATCGGCGCAGGAGTTGCCGCCTGGCGTTTTGTCAGGATTGGCTGCGGAACCGGCTGTTCTAAAATCGACAGAGTTGGATCGCGAGTTCTGCGGCCTGAAGAAAGATATTGAGCGATCTGTCGAATTGTTAAGTCTGCGGAAGTCTCAATTCCCCGTTCCGCAGTTGGATCAAAGCTTACCTCTTTTTGAACAATCCAATGAAATAAAACAGGCATTGCTAGATCACCAAGTGATTGTCGTTAGTGGTGAAACAGGATCAGGCAAGTCGACGCAACTCCCGTTGATCTGTTTGCAGGCAGGATTCGGGGTTTCCGGATTCATCGGCCATACGCAACCACGGCGGATTGCAGCACGCGGCGTCGCAGCGCGAGTCGCCTCCCTGTTGCATTGTCGGCTGGGAGAGCAAGTGGGTTGCAAGATACGATTCAGTGATCAGACCAATGAAACCACCTATGTCAAGCTAATGACAGACGGCATTTTGTTGGCTGAGACGCAAACGGATCGTTTTCTGGACCAATATGAAGTGCTAATTGTTGATGAAGCACATGAACGCAGCCTCAATATTGACTTCTTGTTGGGATATCTGCGACGACTGATTGTGAAACGCACGGAGTTAAGAATCATCATAACTTCGGCAACGATCGACACTGAGAAATTCGCCAACCATTTCACGCTCGACCCGGACAATCCGGTCCCTGTCTTCCGCATCGCAGGGCGTACGTATCCGGTTGAGATTTGTTATCGACCATTGGAGTGGACGGAAAGCAATTCCGCCGAGCATGCAAGGTATTCAAGTAATGCAGCCATCGATGGCCAAAGCATGTCGGAATTATCAGCTGAGCGTGATATGGAAGATGCCGTGGTTGATACCGTCATCGAGTTATCGCGTAAGGATCCGGGCGATGTGCTGGTGTTCCTGCCGACTGAGCACGACATCCGCGTGGTTGCGAAAAAGTTGCGCGGATTACAGGTTGCTGGGGGGAAGATTGCAAGTGCGAACATCCTGCCACTATATGCCCGCTTGACGAACGAGCAGCAAAGTCAGGTTTTCCAGGCGGGAGCAAAGCAGCGGATTGTTTTGGCGACCAATGTCGCTGAATCTTCGATTACAGTTCCCGGTATCAGATATGTGATTGATACCGGTACAGCAAGAATTAGTCGCTATGCGCCGCGCAGCAAAGTGCAGCGGTTGCCGATCGAACCCATCTCGCAAGCTTCCGCGCGACAAAGGGCCGGTCGCTGCGGTCGTGTCGGGCCCGGAATTTGCGTGCGTCTTTATAGTGAAACGGACTTCGTCGCCAGACCCGAATTCACAACACCAGAGATCCGACGTACCAATCTGGCATCAGTTATCCTGCAAGTTGACGCACTGAAACTTGGTGCGATCGAAGAATTTCCGTTTGTCGATCCTCCCAGGCCGGAGTCGATCCGTGACGGATATAAAACGTTACTGGAACTTGGTGCCGTCGATGAAGCATTTCGCTTAACGCCGCTGGGGAGAAGATTGAGCAAGATTCCAGCGGATCCGCGAATCGCCCGAATGCTGTTTGCGGCCAGTGACAGCGGTTGCTTGGCAGAGGTTTTGGTAATCGCGGCCGCCTTGGAGGGGCAGGACGCGCGCATGCGACCCGCCGAACGACAAAAAGCGGCGGACATCGCACATGCCCGTTTTGTTCATGAATCATCGGATTTTCTTAGCTGGCTCAAGCTATGGGATTTTTTGCACGAGTTGCGCGGCAAGTTGTCGCACAGCAAATTCAAGAAGGCATGCCACGAAAATTTCATATCGGCCAGTCATTTTCAACAGTGGGCCGACATTCATCGACAATTGCGTGAGATGGCTAAATCAGCTGGACTGCATTACAACAGTAAAGACTATCGTCTACCGGAAAACTATCGCGCGATTCACGAGGCGATCGCCACGGGATTGCTCAGTGGTGTTGCGATGTTGAGCGACCGCTTTGAGTATGTCGGCGCCGGAGGAGTAAAGTTTAGTATTTGGCCTGGGAGTGGCTTGTTCGCTGCCAAGCCAAAGTGGATTGTCGCCGCCGAAGTTGTCGAAACGTCGAAAAGGTTTGGACGTACCGTTGCAAAAATTGAGCCGGAGTGGATCGAACCGCTTAGTCAGCATATTTGTAAGCGAGCATTTGTCGATCCGCATTGGAGCAGCCGGCAGGAGACGACGATGGCCTACGAAAATGTCTCGTTGTTTGGGTTACCCATTGTGGTGAGGCGTCGAGTAGCTTACGCGAAACACGATCCGGAACTGTCACGGCGAATCTTTATTGAACATGGTTTGGTTCAGGGTGAACTGAAACGGCCGCCTCGGTTTCTCAATTTGAATCAAACGCTGTGTCAAGAAGCGGAAACTTGGGGGGCAAAAACTCGCCAGCGGCATTGTATTTTCGACGAATGGACCGTCAGAAAATTCTATGACGATCGTCTACCGCCAACCGTCGTGGATACGCGCAGTCTCATCGAACACCTCAAACGTGACGACCAATTGGAAGCGTCGCTAACGATGTCCTTAACGGATCTTGTCTCTGATGAAGCGACGGCAAATATCGCCGTCGACTTTCCTGATCAAGTTCGAGTGGGAGAAATGGATCTGCCTGTTTCTTATCGTTTTGCTCCCGGCGAGTTCGACGACGGAGCTACAGTAGAGGTTCCGGTTGAAGCCCTTTCTCAATTAAATGAGCAAGCGGTAGGATGGCTAATTCCCGGCCACAGAATTGCTTATATCGAAGCCCTCATTCGATGTTTGCCGAAATCGATACGCCGAAGCTTGGTGCCTGCTCCGGAGACCGCGCGGGTTGTTGCTGAAAGACTGGAGGTCGGGACCGATTCCTTCTTGGCAGCTGTTGCACGCGAGCTAGGCAAAATCGCTCGCGTACAGATTTCGCCATCGTCATTTGACCTTGCAAAGATCGACGATTATCTCAAAGTGAATTTTCGTCTGGTCGATCAAGCCAATCGCATTGTCAGTCAATCCCGCGATATCGGGGAGCTTTTGCGAGAATTGCCGCAAGGTCAAAACAGCCGAGAGGTCGAGGCAACCGACAACCACTGGATGCAAGATCGGTTGACGACTTGGTGTTTCGGGAATGTGCCAGACTCGATCCTGGTCAAACGCAACTTTACTGATGTTCCAGTATTCCCGGCTATCGTTGATCAAGGGGACGCTGTTGGTTTGCGCCTTTTCGATAACGTTTACTTCGCCAGGCGCGAAATGCAAAAGGGAGTCGCTCGGTTGTTCTTCCTGAGGAACGCAAAGCTAGTTCGTTCACACATCAATTGGCTGCCAGAGCTAGACCAACTTTCCGTGACGGCTTGCTTGTTGTTCAGCGATTCAAAGTCCTTTCGTCAAAATCTGGAAGATTTGTTGGTCCGCATCGCATGCATTGAAGATCGCAAAGTTCCCGCGTCTCAACAAGAATTCGATCGGATTTGTCAAGACTCCAATGTCTTGCTTGGTGGGGCCGCGCAGCAACTGGCCGATTGGTTGCCCAAAACGCTTAGGAAGTACCAAGCTGTCCGTCTGGAAATGGATAAACTAAATAGCCGAACAGCCGATACACGTAACGACATTGCGTCGCAATTAGCTGGGCTATTCCCTCCTGAATTTATGCGAACGACCCCCTGGCGTTGGTTGCAACATTTTCCACGATTCCTGGCCGCGGCTTCATTCAGAATTGAGCGCGTCATGAGTGGCCATCAAGCGCGCGACCTAGCTCTGTCATCGGAAATCAAGGCATTGTGGGAGCAATATCAGCAGGTCGCTGGCGCGGTGCCTGATTTTAGTCGTCACAGCGAGCACATTGAACGCGTGCGTTGGTTGTTTGAGGAGTTGCGAGTTTCAATGTTCGCACAACCTATAGGGACGAGCGAGAAGGTCTCGCCGAAGCGAATCGAGAAACTTATTGACGAAATACGACAAGCGTTGTAAGTTCGTTCACCTGATTGCGGCGGCCTGCCCACACCGTTTTCCGCCACTTTTCGAGATCACCTTCAACAGCGCGATAGATTCTGAGCGTAAAATTCCAAGAGTCATCAAAAAATACTTCTAAAATGGCAAAATTAGGTATTCGTAGCAGTTTTGCTGCCAATGTCGACAATTCTCGCAAATTTTTGACGAATTAAACTCAGTGGCGAAAATTTGGTTAAAGTGTTGGTCGACTTCACGGAAATTTGCATATAATGGGCAATGCGGCGTGAACGCTGCGTTTTCGGAATAGAGGACCTAGGTTTGGGGAATACTGATGGATAATCAATCTTGGGGCCAAGAAGGGGTTGAAGACATACGTAGCGCGTCGACTAAGTCGGAGCCTAATTTTACTGTCTTTGATGTGCGCTCATCAACCGTCCGACCCAATGCTATCCGTCCGACCGATTTTTCCGCTTACCAGCCAAAGTCCAATGGCACGCTACGGCTATTAGGGCATGGCGTGTGGATGCTCTTCGCCGTCGGGATTTTCATGTTCTCGTGGTATATCGGGCCCCAGATGGTCGAGCGTTACCATTACGCTGCCACGAAAGCGAAGATGCAGGCCCAATACGAGTACTCTTCGCAAGTGTTGCAGAATGCACCGCTGACTCAAGTATCTAGCGCCTATCAACTAATCGCCCAAAAAGTTAGTCCCAGTGTTGTTTCGATCTCAACCGAAAAAGTGGGGATCGATCCCGAGTTGATGCGTGCCCAAGAGGTACTTGGCGAAGGATCAGGAGTAATCGTCAGTTGCGATGGGTTCATTCTCACCAATCACCATGTGGTTTCGAATTCCAAACGCATCGAAGTGACACTACCTGATAGACGTCAATTTGTTGGATACCTGGTTGGTTCAGACGAGTTGACCGATTTGGCCCTCATTCGCATTCAAGCCAATGATCTTATTGCCGCTGAGTGGGGAAATAGTGACGAGTTAGAGGTCGGATCCCTTGTATGGGCAATCGGCAACCCCTTCGGCCTAAAGCATACTGTGACCGCAGGAATTTTGAGTGGCAAGGATCGTCAGGGCGAAAGCAGCCAATATCAAGAATTTTTGCAGACAGATGCTGCGGTGAATCCCGGTAACAGTGGCGGCCCGTTGGTCGATTCATTGGGGCGAGTCATTGGCATCAACACGTCAATTTACGGTCGACAATTTTTGGGAATCAGTTTTGCCGTGCCAAGTGTAATTGCACAATACGTAGCCAAAGAGTTGCGTGAGAATGGTCGGGTTCGCCGTGGCTTTTTGGGGGTGACTCCTTGGTACTTGGTCGAGAACGATGCTTCGCGTAATCGATTGCCAGACATGGACGGTGCATTGGTCACCTACGTTGATCAAGGAACGCCGGCGGCAATTGCTGGTATGGAACCTGGCGACGTGATTCGTAGTTGGGGTGGACAACCCATCAAGAATTGGCGCCATTTGTTCCGCTATGTTTCAATGACCAAACCCGATGAAAGCGTCGACGTGGAGTTAGTAAGAGACGGTGAAGTCAAGCATCTCAACATTAAAGTCGCTGAAGCACCGAATTTAAGTTAGTCGGATTCAAGCCATCCTGCCTTGATACTGTTCGTAAGTTAGGAGATTCCTGGAATTGTCGAGCGCATCAACGAAATTGCGCTTCATGGTGTGAAAAAGGGAGCCATCTGACCACAGGGAACGATTTTGCGTGCAGTGAGCACAGTGAGCACGTCCTCTTGTGCTTCTCTTGTGCTTACGAACGTGGAGTGCACTGCACAAAGGGTTGCCCACCAAATGTTAATGTCAACGTGCATTGTGTACAACCAAACGAATTCGTTTGCGGTCGAAGCCTAGTTCCTCTTGGGGCGCAAGATGCGGTTCAAGCCTTCGTTGATCACGCCGTCCATAATCTCTCGCGTTGAAGTGGGGGGTGTTTCACCTTGTGCGGGCGAATTGGAATTGGGCGGAAAGATTCCTTCGAGCAACTTGTCTTGGAGTTTCTGTCCCTCGCGTGAGATCAAGTCCTCCACCTTATTTTGAATCGCCGTTTCGGCAGACTGTCGCAGTAGTTGACCTGCGAACTGTTGCAGGCCGTTTGTATCCAAGCGAGGTTTGGAGACGGTTCCCGTCAAAGGAATGGCAAGCTTTTGTCCCTTTAATCCAGCCAGCAGTGGTCGGTTTCCCAGCCAGCGATCTGAAATAGGAACTTCAACAACCAAATCGAGAGTCTGATCGAGGCCGACACTACCGCTTGTTTGAATCACTGTATCGCCGCTACGAAACGTCATGCCGCGATGGATGACTCGACCCGCCTGGATGGTAACGGGCACGTCTTGCTGCGGGATAACAAGCCACTGGGCGTTTGCGTCGGCAATGTGAGAGGCATTGGCCCCCTCGATTAAGGTTTTTATTTGATTGGCCAAACTGATCAATTGCGTGCCCAAGGGACCTGGACCGATTCTCGCATCATGAATCGTCAACAACACGTCCCCTTGCGCGGCGTTAAAGTTGGCCAAAGGGAGTCGAACACCGGTCGTTGAAACACTGAACGCTCCTTGTGTGGATGTGGCTTCAGCAGCCAAAGGCGCTACGAATTTTAGCCACTCACGCGAGTTTTCGACGGTTAGCTGGACGCCGTTCACGATTTGCCCCTCGGGGACAACAATTGTCGGGGCTTGACCACGCAAATGAACAACCGGATTAAGTTGAACAGACCCACCACTGACACTGATGGGTTTGGTATTGATCGATACCGCTGAATTTGCCAAGCCAGTTGCCGCGACAGCTGGGCCGACGTCCAAACCATAAACGCTCAAATTCTGCCAAGCCACTTCAGTTTGAGCGCGAAGTGCGTAAGGCAGCCAGGCATTGCCTTGCTTTTCAAGTTGTTCCGGATCCGAGAATAGAGGTCCCTGGATTGTAAAATTCCGAGCTTCGCTGCCGTTTAAACGAATTGCATCGTAGGTATATGCGGCGATCAATTCGTTGACGTTCTCGAAATCGGCCGCCCACACTCCTTGCAGGTTTATATTCAAGGTACTCAACAAGTTCGCCACATTTCCATTTGCGGATAGACGGATTGCCTTGGAATCTAGGGCTAGCGAATTCAATTGCAACCGATCGAGGTCGGATGAGACCACCAGGTTCGATTCGATTTGAACTTGCGGTTCGCTCCACAGAACGCGCCAGCCATTTTGATTGGATGCCTGGGAACCCGTTTGAGCATTGATTCCGTTGGAAGGCGGAAGTTGGTTTGACCTCTGATTCGAACTGGTTGAAGCAGCATTCAAGTCTACTGCCGCGACCAAGTCTTTAATTGTTGCATTTACCGAACCCGCAATAGAATTTCCGTCGTAATGAAGATTCGTTTGACCAGTTAATTCACCGAACCATTTGACTTCATGGTCATCGAGTTGGGGAAGGAGTCTTGTTATTTGATTCAAGTTGGCGCGAAACGCGACTGCGCCCTCTAGGCCACCCGAAGTTTCGGGTTGGTAGCGGATCGAATTGCCGCTGGCGGCCACCGTCGAGCTGATCAAAACAACTTGATCAGCCAAAAACCCACCTGTGTCGACATTGAATTCGAAGTTTCCGTCCAGCATGACTTTTTGCTCGCGAATGCGTAGGCCCAGCGTATTCGCTGCGAGCTGGGTAAACTCTGATTTCAGACCATTTATGATCACTTTCGGCAGTTCGATTTCGGCTCTCGCACTAGCGGACACGTGACCGTTGGCATCGAGTTCGGGCAACGGCAAGAAGGGAGAGAGTTGAGCTAACCATGATTGCAGATTGCCTTGGATGAACAACTGCGCTGGAATTCTAGAACTAAGTCCAGGATTAACTAAACCTTCGAGTAACGTGATTTCCAATTGATCTTGACCCGCATTGACCACCGATTTTGCTGCGGACACCAACAGATTATTTTCGGAATCCACCTGTGCTGTCGCGTCCATGCGGATTTGAAGTTCAGGTTGTTGCCAAACGCTATTGTTCGTTTGAACTACAGGTCGGGCGATTTGCAGATCAGCGGCAATTTGAAACGGCTCAAGCTCCGATTGCACAGTCGTACGATCCCAAGCTAATTTGCCGTCGAGCAAGCCGGAAACTTGGATTCCCCCCAAATCGAATAACTGCGAAAGCTGCTCGATCATCTGACGCAAATCGCTTTTGACTCGAAAACTAGCCTTGGCCAAGTTTCCCTGACCCTCGATCAAGATCAAGTCGGAATCGCATTTTAATTGTTGAATGATTAAGTCATTATTCTGTTCAACAATATTCGCGACGACGTTTATCGGTTGGTTCCAGGAGATGCGTTGTCCATTCTGTGTGGCCTGCAATCGTGGCGCTGCGATGTTCAAATCCGCTTGTTTGACATGAGAATCAACGCGGTTGTTTGCTTCTATACGAACTAAGGCGGATTCCAATACCACATTTTCTTGAAGACGTAGGGTGCTTGGCAGCATTCGAGACAGCTGTGCAAAATCCACAGCTCCATTCGCCTGTAGTTCCGTATTCGGCAGTCGCCCTTTGCTAAGGGCCATCATCAATTCACTGAAGTTCACCGTGCCATTCGCGACCAACTGCCCAAAGTTTGTGGTGGCTTGAAGATTTTCCGCCCGCCATCCCGCCGGTTCAAGTCCAACCTTTCCATTTAGCTGGCCAGTCTCGACAGTGAGCGTATCTGGTCCCAAGTAGTCATTTGATCGAAGAATAAGTTGATCGAGTTGGACATTATCCGTGGCGATCGTAAATTGGCTTCCGTAATCGAGCCACGTGCATTCCGCTTTTCCATTGAAGCGGCCTTGAACGCTTAGGGGAAAGTGCAAACGTTCGCAAATTGGTGTGGCGATACTGCATTCGATTAGTGGACTCTCCAATCTGATTTGGCCATCCGAGAAACTGAGGTGTCGGGGGTCGTTGCCAATTTGGGCTGCCAATCGAAAAGAGTTGGCAGGTAGATTATTGGTTTGCAATGAACCGTCTACCAAAATTTCTAATGACGATTCGCCTAATCCGAACAAAACGCTACCGTTCGAATCCGACAATTGCCAGGTTTGCGGAGATCCTTGTGCAGTGATTCGCCCAGTGGCTGCTGTCCAAGTTATCTCCAACGATGCCGGAGTTGAATCACTCTGCTCGTCTTTGGGTGTCTCAATATAATTTTTGATCAGGTCTTCAATATTGCTGCCGTCCGGACGAAGCGCGATTTCAAAGTCGATTCCATCCAACACGATCTTTCCCGGCTTGCGATTCAAGATGAGATTGAATAGCGTTTGTTCCAGCGAAAGTGATTCAACGTTGACTACAGGTTGACCGTCTGGGTCTTTGACGGAAATTCCGCTGGCGGAGACATACGACCACCATGCTACGTTCAAACGTTCAATTCGCACCGAGCCATTGAGGTCCGCAGTTGCCCAGGCAATTAAACGGTCTTTAATGGGAGTTTTGGATACGATGATGGGCAGAAATACGATAAGCAGTAGAAAGGTGAGACTGCCTACTAGAATCACCTTTTTGAATAACCCACTTTTTCGTTTTCGATCGCGACGTTTTCTTCGTTTCGACATGAATTCGGATGGAATGCTAAATGGCGAATGTTCCTGTGCGCAATGCGGAGAGAGCCTGCTACGTAAACAGAGCGAACGACCTATTATTTTCCAATGGAAGCGTCGGGCTGTCCACTAGCAGTATAGCCGCGGATCCCGAGGTCATTCGCTGGCGGCTACCTTATTTAAATCTATCTTCGTTGAAGAACACCATTTGCATGCAGCCTGCAACCACCATCGTCTTATTGATCGTCGTTGGTGAACAGCTGGATTTGGCCGTCTCTGGCTTTTTGCAAAACCGTCTCAATCTCACGATGATTTGAATAGGTTTGCGTGATCAACAGATTCATGTGCCTTCGATTGAAACGAATGCGGGCGATCTTGTTGTTGATCCAAGAATAGGGCTCCACTGCCGATTGGATAGACTCAATAATTTGCTCAACTCGATCCTGAAGCATCTCTTCGTATTGCTGTTTTATGTCGGCGTCAATTGGAACTGAATTGAGGTCGAAATTTTCAATCGTCAATAGATCCGAGATGTCATATTGTATTGTCAACCAATTGTGATAGGTCACTCCATCGTCAACTCGTGGTACGAGTTTGGCCGCGGGAACCGAATCATCTTCCTGGGGGTTCCAAGGCTGAAGCGAACCAGTGTTCGATACTTCTGTGTCCCAAAGGGGCGATAATGTATTCCCATCATGGTAGTCGCCAGCGTCCTCAATATAGGCGGCACGTTCCACACCGAATCGCGGTCGATAGGAATTGGACTGTGCATCATGTTCTAACTTATGAATCCGCTGCAGCAAATCATGGATTTGGCGGCGTAACATCTCAGTTTCTTGTTGGGAGGAACTGCCTGCCTCCGAAAAAGAATTGCCATGCGGAACATTCACAGGTGGTGGACCATTAAAGGGTACTTGCTGGCGATTTTCCGGACGTGGATTAAACTCAACTGGCGGCTGCATTGGTCTTGGCCCATGGTGGGTGGCAGGAATCTGATGGTTCGTCGGCTGAAATTCAACTTGATGCTGTGGCAACGGCTGCCCGAGGGGGCGTTGATTGTCGAACGAATTGGGGGCGTGATTGGCATCCGATCGGAAGTGTCCATTTGGTAATGCGCTTGGCGCGTGCATTACAGGAACTGGGTTTAATGCGCGATTGGGAGTTTGCGCCGCTGGAACGGTGTCGTAAGAGCGATTTGGTGACGGCGAGCCAAACGGTTGAGCATGTTCTGGTCTCCCTTGTTCAAACGGTGACGCAGTGTGCGGCCTTCTTTCGGCAAGGCGGTGATTAATTTCGTTGATTGATTCTTGCAATTGTTTAAAACGAACATCGGTTACCAGCATCTCAGGAGTTCTGGTTTGCAGTCCGGTGTTTGCCTGTGTTCGTTGCAGCAGCTGCAACTCGCGGATTTGATGTTGCTGGACGTCGTATTTTCGTTGCAGTTCGTCAACTCTTGCCGATAAGTAGCGTGGCAATTCGTGTTCACCCGTGACTGGATACAGTTGGAGATCTGAGAGTTGTTCGAATGCCACACGTATCTTCTCAATGGCAATGTCTTCAGATTCTTCTAAGTCCAAACTTTTTAATTCCGTGTACAATCTTCTGGCCAGTTGTTCCAAATCCGACCGTCCAGACGTTGCGTGGATTGTTGTTTGCGACTCTTGACAACAATTCGATTGGCAGCGCTGCGAGTTACAACACGATTTTATGTTTTGATCGCACGCGTCCGTTGCGGCAGAATTGCAATTTGAAGGTGCGCAACAATTTTTGCCGGCACAACCTTCGTCAATTTGCTGCTGCACGGTCGTCCCACAAGGCGTACTAACTGGAGTCGTGCAAGCCATCTTGGAACATGGTATGCCAGTACTAGGCCCTCCTGAATATGCTGTGTCGCCAGGACGATCCGACTGGGAGACCAGGCGGGGCGCGAGAAAGATCAGCAAAACAACGCCAAAACAAATCGTTAACAATGATTTGTGTATCGTATTCAAGTTTTGCATAGCGACCTCCTGCTCGACCAAAGCAAATGAAATTTTCCGTGGCGGCTGCACCGCACACTTTGTTAACTAATGAGTTCGTGACTGTTAATGAGTTTGAATCTCTCGAAGCCATACATAGCGCATGGCACCGGCAAAGCACGATCCAAGTGAGGAGGCGGTCCCGCTCACGGGCACAACAAACCTTTGCGCTGATCAGGGGGAACTCAACTCGAACCCACGCGATCTTGCTGCCGAAAACAGGGCGATAAAAACCAACATGGCACAAGCGGAATTCGCCTATCTCGACAATTTGATAATGCGAAACCAAAATCTTGGCAATATCGAAAGGAAATGCTTGCAGTTTGCCAAAATCGGCACGTGAGTGACTTCGGCTTGGGCAGAATATGCTTGAATGTCACGAGAAAGGGGTAACTTTGTCCCACCTTGAACTTGCTTGCCAATCGGGTTTAATAGCGACATGAGCAGTATACATGCGTTTGATTTTTTGGAAACGAACGATCCAAATAGAGTTCCCATTGTGGTGACCTCCGGTGATGCGATTTTCCTGCATCGGCGAGTGACACAACATTTGATTCAAAATTGGCTCGGTGAAGATGACTTTTCCGCCCAATACTTTGATGGGTCAACAGTGGAATGGGTTGCGGTCTTTGATGCACTGTCCACAGTTGGTCTATTTTCAAAGGGACTGCAAGTGGTGGTGGTCCGAGAAGCGGACACGTTCGTAACGAAATTTCGTCCGCAATTGGAAAAGTTTGCGACGAAGCCGAATAGATCTGGGCGACTAATCTTGCAAGTTGACAAGTGGCTGGCCACAACCAAACTCTACAAAATGGTGGATAGTGTGGGATTGCATGTCGAGTGCGGCGTCCCGCTGAGCGGGTCCGGTAACAAGAAGCGGACCGATACAGCTCGTCTCAACAAATGGATTTGCCAAGTTGCTAAGCAGCAACATCAATTATCGTTAAGTCCATCGCTCGCGTCGCTGATCATGGAATTAGTCGAATATAACTTTGATCGGTTGGATCAAGAATTAGCGAAGGTTTCACTTTACCTTGAGCCGGGCGATTCGCCAACGCCAGCATTGATCGAGGAGATTGTTGGTGGCTGGCGTGCAAAAACTGTATGGCAGGCAGTTGAAGCCGCCGTCAGTGGAGATACGGCGACGGCATTCACGTTTCTACAACGATTGTTGCAAGTCGGTGAACATCCGCTGGCATTATTCGGACAGCTGGCATGGTCGCTGAGGCGTTATGCGCGGATGGGCGTGCTGGTCGACCGTGAAAGGCGAAAAGGCATTGATGTGCGTTGGGATAAGTGCTTTGCGGAGGCTGGTTTTAGTCCTTGGGAAATAGAAAAAACAAAGCAGCAGTTGAAACAACTAGGACGAGTGCGGATCGAAAGTATTTTTCGCTGGTTGGCGGAAGTTGATCTGGCACTTAAAGGGACTCATTCCGAGCTAGATCGGTCAGCTTTGGTTCTGGAAAAGTTGTTCGCCAAGATGTCCACGCAGCTCGCACCATAACGCTAGACCTTTTTTGATTAACAATTCTTTTTCAGCCAATTCAATGCGACCAATTGACGAAACCCACGCACCGAGTCTCCAATCCTGGGTGGAGAAGGCAAACTCCTCAGATACCGAGTTTCCCATTCAGAATCTTCCGTTCTGCCGATTTCGCTTGGTTGGCCAGAAAGCAGAATTAGGCATCGCCATTGGCGATCAAATTCTGCGTTTACACGAATGTGCGCGGCTCAAACTAATTGATGCTCGCTGGAATGCCGCCGCGAATGCTGACGATTTGCGGGCTTTCATGCTGCTTCCAGTTGCTGATCGAGTTGCGTTTCGCCGGGAAATCAGCGGTTTGCTCCGGAGCGACTCGAAAACCCAAGCGACCACTGGTGCATTGGTTGCTCAGGATCAAGTTGAGCTGCTGGTCCCCACGGAAATCGGTGACTATACAGACTTTTATGCTTCAATTTTTCACGCGACCAATGTGGGCTGCATGTTTCGGCCAACCAATCCTCTTCTCCCTAACTATAAGCACATCCCGATCGGTTATCACGGCCGCGCTTCCAGCATCATCGCCAGCGGGCAGTCGGTGAAGAGGCCAGCGGGCCAATTGCCACCGGCTGAAGAAAATGGTGCACCGAGTTTCGGAAAGTGCAAGAACCTAGATTATGAATTGGAAGTTGGCGCGTTTGTAGCCCAAGGGAATCAACTTGGTGAGCCAATTCCGCTCAGCGTAGCCGAAGATTTTCTTTTCGGCCTTTGTCTTGTGAATGACTGGTCGGCGCGCGACATGCAACGCTGGGAATATCAACCGCTGGGACCGTTTTTGGCAAAGTCGTTTGCTACGTCGGTTTCACCGTTTGTCGTAACGATGGAAGCACTTGCCCCATTTCGCTGCGCGTCGTTCCAGCGAGCTGCAGGCGATCCGCAACCGCTGGAATACCTGCGTTCCAATGAGGATAGAACATCGGGTGGAATCATCATGGACTTACAAGTCTCGCTGTCATCGGAAACGATGCGCAATGAGGGGATTGAGCCCGTGCAATTGAGCATGACCAACTTCCGGCAGATGTACTGGACGTTAGCACAAATGCTCACGCACCACGCCAGTAACGGGTGTAACTTGCGCGCTGGGGACTTGATTGCCAGCGGGACTGTTAGCGGGCCGGAACGGAGTGCCCGCGGTTGCATGCTCGAATTGACATGGGATGGGGATACAAACAATCCTCTGCCTGGATCGAGTCGAACACCCATCAAGCTTCCTACAGGAGAAGAACGAATTTTCTTACAGGACGGCGACGAAGTGCGATTTCAAGCACGCTGTGCGGCCGAAGGTTATCGAACAATTGGGTTTGGACCGCTCGTTGCCGCGATTCTCCCCTAATCCCGCGGCAAAATTTGGCTGTATGTGACCGCTCAACAAATGCCGCGCATGATGGCGCAGCTGGAACTTCAAGCTTCCTGCCCGGACCTAGTGCCTGATTGAAAGACTGCCTCCTCCTCGACTGGCGGCGGAAATTACTTGGAGAAAGTTTTTACGTCGCGAAATTGCCAAAATCTCGGCTGAACGTTGTCATTCTAACATTGACGTTGTCTGAGTCGAGCGATCCAACTTTCTCGGAAGGAATTTTAGACGGTGCCGAGGAGTGAGCCTGCGAAACAAAAAAACTTTTAGGTTCATACTTGATTGGATACGTTAACTTAACGAGAATGTCTTCTGTCTCGAAATGTGCGGCAGCACAAGAACTCCTCGTCTCCATGAACGGCATCTTATTGATTCTGCTGGTTCGACATTAAGTCTGAGCTAGTGTACACCTTGGTTTAATGTTTGGAGATTTTTCAATGCGACGATTCGGATACGTTGGCTATTTCTTGGGTGTAGCGTGCGCGGCGATTTTTAGTTCCATTCATCCTGTCGCAAACGCTCAGCTCAGCTTGGAATTGCGCGCGGTCGCGACTGGTCTTTCTAATCCACTCTTTGCAACGTTTGCTCCTGGCGACAACAGTCGTTTGTTTATTGCAGAACAGGGGGGCAACATTCGCATCTTGGATTTGAACACTGGTATCGTCAATCCAACTCCATTTCTGACCCAAGCACAAATGAGCGCAGGAACTGGTTTTACTGGCGGAGGGGAGCGAGGTCTGTTGGGCTTAGCCTTTGATCCGAACTATCAAACGAATCGCCGATTTTACGTGAACTACACGCGCACTGGCGGACATACGCAAATCCGCAGCTTTCAAAGTCAAGCGGGGAACCCCAATCTTGCAGACCCGACGAGTGCTGCTAACATCTTGACTTTCGACCAACCATTTTCGAACCACAACGGAGGATGGATGGGTTTTGGGCCAGACAATTTTCTTTACATAGCATCTGGCGATGGCGGGTCTTCAAATGATCCACAAAATAACTCACTCAATCGCGGGAACTTGTTGGGTAAGATGTTGAGGATTAGTCCAGGCACAACAAACGCTGGCGGGTATTCGATTCCAGCCAACAATCCATTTAATGACGGTAACCCTGCCACACGACCAGAGATCTGGGCTTATGGCCTGCGAAATCCTTGGCGAAATAGTTTCGATCGTTTGACTGGAGACCTTTACATTGGTGACGTCGGTCAGAATCTTCGTGAAGAGATTAATTTTCAAAGCGTAAATAGCATTGGTGGCGAAAACTACGGTTGGCGCGTGAAGGAAGGTACCTTATTTACTGGTTTAACTGGTCAACCTGGGACCGCAACTCCCATCGATCCAATCTACGAATACACTCGCGGCTTCGGCGAGTTTCAGGGGCTCAGTGTGACGGGTGGTTATGTCTATCGAGGTCCTGTCGCCGGCTTACAGGGTCATTACTTCTTTGCCGATTACGTAAGTCGACGATTGTTTTCATTTCAATTTGACGGTTCGGACCCTGCTAACTTCAATGGCACCAACATCACGAATTTGATCGATTGGACGTTAATTGCACAGAACGAATTTGGCGTGAATATACGCGGTAACTGGGCATCGTTCGGTGAAGACGCGTTGGGAAATCTTTATATTATCGATCTCAACGGTTCAATCTATCGCTTTCATGCTGGGGCAATTCCCGAACCAAGTGCGATGTTGCTGTTTGCTACCGGAAGTATTTGGCTTCTGGTTCGTCGGCGCAGGACCGAAAAGACTTCGGGCTGATCGGGATGCACGTCCAGATTTCCTAACGAGTTGATCGCTCATGTGAGCGACATATTATCACACAACCGATTTGAGGATGCCGACTCGATCGGCACCTGTCTCGAAATCCTGATTCTGGCGGCCAACGTGCCGCGCGCAGTCGTCTGCGGTTTGTGGCAAAAAACTGTGGGATTACCTCAATATTTGTGAAACAGGCACGAATTAGGTCGTGTAGCTCAGGTTGCAGGGTTTTTGCCTGAGTTGTTGGCGAGTGGAGTTATCGCCGCAATTTCAACAATAGAATGCGAATAGGATTACAGGTTCATGCCAGCCGCGACCTACTTTTATCCCGTGAATACGAATGAAAGCGTCAAGCATTACGGTAAACCGCCACTGATGCTGGTGAGTCAAGACACACACTCTTTGATTGTTGGCTACCTACTTTGGCTAATCGGGTTCTCCGGTGCCCATCGATTTTATTATGGGAAACCGATTACTGGGCTGCTCTGGCTGTTTACATTTGGTTTACTCGGGATTGGATGGTTAGTTGATTTCTTTTTGGTTCCGTCAATGGACCGCGAAGCCAACTTTCGCTTCGCGCCAGGGCAGATCGATTACAACCTTGTATGGATCCTCTTTCTCTTTTTGGGCTGGTTGGGTGTTCATCGCTTCGTGCAAAATAAGTGGATTACAGGGGTCCTCTACTTTTTCACATTTGGACTTTTTGGATTTGGTTTAGTCTACGACTTGCTCACGTTAAATTCTCAGGTTGATTCTGCTCACCGAAATTGGCTGTGTGCTTGATTGGCTGGTCGATTGAAAGTTGTCCCCTGTCAATTGGCGAAACCTTTTTGTGTTTTTGCCTGGCAGAATCTTTTGCCCAAAATCCATGATTTGACAACCCTCTGAAAACGCAGCGATAGGTTGTTCCTCGCCGATTTCTATTTCGCAGCCCTATGTTTGTCGCGCTTTAAGGTTTAAAATGAGGCGCCGGCGCACTTGTTGTGTCCCCAAAATTACTTCGATTGCACTTTGGCTGATAAGTTCATTCAGCTGCGTCGGTAAGTGTCTGCAAGGATCTACTGTGAATTTGGGGTGAACGTTAGGTAGCAGTTGTCGCGCAATTGGAATGAAAAATGGCAGACCAGATCAATACGGGTTTGTTGCAAAGAGTGCACTCGTTATTTCAACAACAAACACTTCTGGAAGAGCGTATCCGGCGAGCACCAATGCCTGTAATCAGTGCAAAGAATGCCGTGAAGAAACAAGAGGCGAAGATCGCTGAGATCAAGGAAGCGATTCGTGATGCTAAGCTGAATGCTGATCGCAAACAACTTCAGTTGCGAGAACGAGAGCAACGCGTCGACAAACTAAAAGGGCAACGCAACGAATGCAAGTCTAATCGCGAATATCAATTGTTGAACGAACAGATAGCGGCTGATGAGCAAGCAAATCAAGTATTGCAGGACGAAATTCTGGAATTGCTCGAACGCGACGATACGCTGAAGGATACGCTGAGTCAGGAAAATGATCATTTGGAACAAGTGCGGCAAGCGGTGGTCCGCGCACAACAGGAAGCTGATCATGCGATCGAACAACTACAAAAGGAAATGAGTGATGTGCGCCGTGACGTCCACGAATGTTTGCGCCAGTTGCCCGCTGAGCTTAGCGGAAATATTGTTCGGTTGGCTCGCACGCTTGGCGACAACGCCTTGGCACGGGTTGAAGACGGGTCATGCGGACACTGCATGACCGTGCTAACTACGCAAATGCGCAGCAACTTGTCGATGAAACGTCTCACGTATTGCCCGAGTTGCGGCAGCGTGTTGTATTTCGTCGTTGAGTCGATTAGTAGCGACGCTGTCACCGGCTGACGAATCTTGTCGCATGTTGGATTTTGTTGGCATTGGTGTATGTTACAAATGCGGGGGACGTCTTTTGCTTCGCGATGGTTCACAACGAGGTAGTTAGTCGTCGACTCGCACTTCTCGGCACATTTAGTCTTGCACCGCTGTAGATACACATGGAACAGGGGTCTGTCAAAAAGCTTGACGTCTCTGCAGTGCTGCAATAGAATGTTGTCTAACGACTCGCTTCAATCAGCGGGTCGTCATTTTTTATAAATCAGCATTTTTTGGTTGTAAGCGTCGCAGGATTGATGAGTTAATCATCCTAACGATTTGTGTCGACGCATTGCACGATGGAGACCCGTCATGTCCAGTCGTATTCCAATGACTCAAGAGGGCTACAACAAGATTCGTGAAGAAATCAAATTTCTCGAAGATGTTGAGATGCCCAAAATTATTGAAAAACTGGCCGCCGCTCGATCCGAAGGAGATCTTAAGGAGAATGCCGAGTACCATGGTCAGCGCGAGGCTCAAGGTCAGTTGCAGGCAAAAATCAATCAGCTGAAAACGAAATTGGCGAATGCTACGATTGTTGATCCGGCGAAAGTACCCAAAGACGAGATTGCATTTGGGGCGACAGTCAAGCTGCTGGATCTGGATTTGGACGATGAAGAGACGATCACGCTAGTCGGTGCTGGCGAAGAAGATTACGATCATGGCAAATATTTGATCACCAGTCCAATCGGACAAGGATTACTCGGCAAACGCGTCGGCGAAACTGTAGGGATACAAGTTCCGGCGGGTACACTCAACTTCAAAGTGCTTGAAATTTCGTATTCCGGTTTAGAGTAATTCGGGCTTGGATTGCGGACCACTTGGGAGGCCCATACGCTTGCCCCCTTCGAACAAAGACCCATCGTCGACTGGCGAAAACGAATCGTCACCCAATGCGGCTGAAAAAGTTCGTTCGTTCCCCAAAACTCCTGGGGTCTATTTGATGAAGGATGTCAATGGAGTTGTCATCTACGTTGGCAAGGCGAAAAATCTGCGTGCGCGAGCTGGTAGCTATTTTTTGGAAACCGCTGCGCATGACGAGCGGATCCGCGATTGGATCAAAGACATCTGGGACATCGACTATATCGAGTGTGAGAGCGAAGTCGATGCCCTGCTCGTCGAATCACGCTTGATAAAAGACATCCAGCCCGTCAACAATCGTGAGCAAAAGGACGACAAGTCGTTTCCTTACTTGCAAATCCGCACGCACGAGGATTATCCGCGAATTGAGGTAACTCGTGAACCCGAGTTGAAGGGTGTCAAGTTGTACGGTCCATTTGCTAACGTAGGATCGTTGCGTGGAGCTGTGCAGGTATTGCAACGGATCTTTAAATTCCGTACATGCTCGCTTGATATTGATGAACAAGACGAGCGGTGGCGCTGGTTTCGACCTTGTCTGTTAGCCAGCATCAATCAATGTTCGGCCCCCTGCAATTTGCGCATCGACAAGGAGACCTACCGCAAAGATATTCGCAGGTTGCAACTATTTCTCGATGGGAAAAAGGCTCAATTGTTGCGGCAATTAGCAACGGAGATGAAAGAAGCCGCGGCCAACCATCACTACGAAACGGCTGCTGCTATACGCGATGAATTGGCAATGTTGAATTCACTGAATGAACGCGGAGACCTCGATTCGCATGCGCAACCTGAGGTTTTTTATATCGACCCCAAAAAAGGGTTAGCCGGATTGCGGAAGATTCTCAAATTGCCGCAGGAACCGCGCACGATTGAAGGAGTCGATATTGCTCACCTCGGCGGTACGGAAACGGTAGCGAGTCTTGTGCAATTCATTGATGGATTACCGTTTAAGCCCGGCTATCGACGGTATAAGATTCGTGACGTTCATGGAGTCGATGATTTTCGTAGCATCCACGAAGTGGTGAGTCGCCGCTTTAAGCAACTCAACGATGACGATGCAATTTTCCCGGATATCTTATTGATTGATGGAGGGAAGGGCCAGCTTAATGCGGCTATGGCGGCATTTCAGGCCCTGAGCATCAAACCTCCCATCGTAATTTCTTTGGCGAAAAAGGAAGAACTCGTCTTCGTTCCGAATGAGCCTGAACCCATCAAACTGAGTAGAAGTGCCTTCGCCTTGAGATTATTGCAATACGTGCGTGATGAAGCGCATCGATTTGCTCAGCATTACCATCATTTACTCCGTCGTCGCTCTCAGTTCGGCGAAAACAAAGCCAACAAACGACGTCGCAAGCGTGATTGAACGTGTCGGAATTTGAGAGAACATTGCGCGCCTAAATAAGTATACGATTGAGGGTTGGGCGTACAGAGATTGTCAAAGTTCATCGAAGTTGGGGCAGGCGTGGCAATCTTCGCGACCTCAAAAACTAGCTGTGACTGGGCACGAATGCGCTGCGGCGTATCACTTGACAATCGTGAACACGTTGCCAGTGGAAGTGTGCTGGTGAATGCAACTATGCGAGAATGTAAATTCGCCGGATCAGCGTTTCAATCTAATGCGTTTTGCTTCCTCAAAACACTCTCGTATGCGGGATTGCAAGAGTTCAATTATCTGTTCATCAGTCAAGGATAAGTACTGCTCAGGATGTATCGGTTCGCCGGCGACCACGACGACTCGTCCTGGCAAAGGAAAGCTGCGATGCCGCGGCCAAGCTTGGTACGCGCCGTCCATGCCAACGGGGATCAAAGGAACTTTGGTTCGGCGGGCGATTGTGATGAAACCCGGCATGAATGGAAGCAAGTCTCCATTGTGCGTACGATGCCCTTCCGGAAAAATCAGGGCCAGTTCGCCGCGTTTCGTGCGTTTTAAGGTTTCTTTGATGCCCGCGATGCTCATTCCCTCTTGGGTGACCGGGATTGCGTCCAGCAAGTAAATGATGACGTTCAATGGAAAAAAGAAGAGTGCATCTTTTGCAACAAAGTTCAAGTGACGTTTGCTGATGATTCCGACTAAAGCAGGATCTAGATTGCTTTGATGATTCGAACAAATCAATCCGCCTCCGGTTTCTGGAATATGGTGTGCTCCGAAATAGCGGTAGCGGTAGAAAACCATCGCCGAAAGGCGAAACACGATTCGCATGAATTTATAGAAGATTGATTTGTAATACGGTCGCTGCATATTCAATGGTTGTAAAGCGTTGCTATCGTAGTTCGTCGAAGCGGACGCGATTATATTTGTTGACTCGATTTTGAGAAATTACACAAATACATTTGACGTACTTTAGTGACACGTGTTTAGCGAAACCCAACTGGATGAAGCAGCTTAGATTTCGCTCTTAACGCGCTCGGCACTACCCTCTTAAGGATCTGTTCATTATTTCCGATCTGCTTCTCGATGACATCGCATTCTAATTGAGTTTACTTTTGTGCTGTGGTCAGTAAAAAGCAATCAATGGTCAACTGTAATTTCGCTGGAAAAGCGATATCATCCTAAAGTCAAACACGCCGAATCGACCGACGCGCCTCAGCGAAAGCATTCCACTCGTCGTTCATGCGTTCCTCGGCCTGCATCGACCATATCTATTGCTTTCAATGTTCTATTCCGCATGAAATAAACCGGTCAGTTGAATCTGACGTTGAGTCGACAACTTAAGAACTTTCCTGCGCCGCTGATTGTATGATTGACATCATCAGTTCGAGAACTTGATCCACCGACAGGTTATCGGTTTCAATCAAGTGGGAGCCGACTGGACGCATCAAAGCACCGACACGACGATTCAGGTCGCGCTCGTCGCGGACATGTTGTTCGGCCAAGACTTCATCGGCGGAGATATCCGGAGTTCTAATCTTCATTTCTTCATAGCGGCGTCGTGCGCGGCGTTCCACCGATGCCGTCACATAGAACTTGAAATCGGCATCGGGGAATACTACAGATCCTTGGTCGCGTCCTTCACAAACAAAACTGCCCTGTGACGCAATTTTGCGCTGGATCGCAACAAGAATGTTTCTCACTTCCGGAATGGCCGCAACTTGTGAACTTGCCTGAGCGACCTGTTGTGTACGAATCAATTCGCTGACGTCGCGTCCGCCCAAGAAGGTCTTTTCCCCCTTGATCGTGATCTGTTGTGACCGGGCGATCTCAATTACTTGTTCGACTTGTTCCGGATCAACGCGTTGTTCGAGTACAGCCAACCCAATCGCGCGATACATTGCGCCGGTGTCGAGGAAGTCGATTCCGAGCTTTCTAGCCAATGCGCGGGCGAGCGTGCTTTTCCCCGCGCCAGCTGGACCGTCAATCGTAACAATCATGTTGACTTCCAATCCAAGACTAGTCTTGCCAAACTGTTTTTTCTCAATGAGACGAATACCTGATCCGCTTTGATTTCACAAACGTCGGTTTGCTCGCCTTGCAAGTCGACTAGAACGGAACGCTGGGGCCGAAATGGGCAAGTCAGCTTGAGCTGACAATCCTTGCCTTCAGTCTCTTGAAGCCAGATTTCGGTTTCATACTTGCCGCCGTCACGTGCCTGACAATTCCAATGAATCGGCAAGACGTTGCGACGATTAAAATGATATGCGTACCCAGCTGGATTGTCGGGCATCGTGGAGGCTGTTGTTGCAATCGATGGAATCATCTTGCCAATCGCCTCATGCAAGCAATTCGCGACGTCAACACCCACACCAAAATGAAAATCAGTTGTCGTTTCATTTGCCGCAATAAGAATACTGTCAAGCATGCGATAGCCATCACGTTGATGATAAGGAACACCGCCTGTGAATAGCGTCGTCCTGTGAACTCCTGAGTCGATGTCAATATACAGCGGTGACGCAAATCGATTGCGACCAATATTTGTATGTTGCTCATTGATGCCGCCGAAAATGCGGGATGCTTCCGCGCTCCAAGCCGACCGCCATGCAAAATATTCCTCCCAAGCGTTTGGTCGAATCGTCACGTCAGGCTGCAGCGTTACATGGACATCGAAAACCCTAATTCCACGGGTGATCGTAACGGTTTGAATGAACTTCGCAACCGGCTTGTCACTCAAGATTAGTCGACCTTCCGTCCGCGCAATGGCCTGCGCACGCGTCTCTTTGATCAACTGATAATCATCACAGACCATTTTCGAGTAAACACCAGAATTCCCAGTGCGGTTTCGCCGCTCGCCTGCGTGCCGCAATGCCAGTTGCTGGGAAAAAAGGTTGCCTCGTTCGTTGTATAACATCAAAGAACGTATCCCACCAGATTTTTCGTCGATCGTCACTTGGAAGAATTCGTTTCGCAACACATTGCCTTGAACAAGGGCAAGAGCTTTAGCCGGCGGTGGCACTTGCGCGACATGTTCCAGAAATACAAATCCCAGGGCGGGCACATCGACGACGGCGGAGACCTTGTCGCCATGTTTCTCTTGGAAATAGATGGCACCTTTTTGGTGGCACTGCAATCCGCCAGCTTCCGTCTCGAAAAACTGCCGACGTGGTACGGAGTGCGGATTAACCAAAATCGATCCGCCTCCTTCACATGGTTTCACGCAAATCTGTTGGGCGAACTTCGCCAGACCGAATTCGAGTTCTTGCTTAGCGAGATCGCCAAAATTGGTCGTGTCATCCGTCAGGCCGCATGATGCAACTTCAGCAGATTGTTTAGCACACGAATTATTGATCGACTCTACACTTGGCTGCTGGCCAAGTACCGAAGTCATCGCATCGATTGCCGCAGCTGCTCTACGTTGCAGAACCCCCTTCCAATAGCGCATCCAACGACTAACGGGATCGCTGGCACCTTTGTCAATGGTTTGCCGAAAATAAGGCGACTGGTACTCGTCCGGCAGCCAACGGCTTGTCGCGTAACTGCTGAAATCGTCAGCAAAAAATTCTTCCAAGTTAGCAAAGTTCCCCAGAGCGTTGCCAAACTTGGCTGCCACCACCAAATCACGGTAAAAAGGGCTAAAATCGCCAGCCCAATGAACGAACGAAATTACTGCTTGGTGGCGACGATCAATCAACTGACTGATCGTCCCCGCAAGTTTTAAAAACGTATCTGCCAGAGTTGCATCATGCGGTGTATCGACAAGTGCCGGAATGGATTGATCCGAGAACCCAGCCCAGTTTGCCGCACCGTCAGCGTTTGTGGGGAAACGCCCATCGTCCAACGTCGGATGAATCACACCGAGATATCCAAGCTGACGCAAGATGTGCGGATAAACTGGGCTCATGCCGAATCGTTGTCTTGCGTAAACGCGAACCGGCTGGCCCAAGCACTCTTCAAACTTCTGACCACCAATTTGCAGGGATTCAATCAGGGAATTCAAGCTAAGCAATTCCGTTTCCGCCTCGCAATACTCTCCACCTAGAACACAGATGAGTTTCTCGTCAACCTTCCGCTTAAACTCGTCAAGCAGTTGCACATTGCCGCGCATGCATTCCAAGCTTGCCTGATTAAGCAACACGTTTTGTTTCGCAAAGTCCGCTTGACGTGTCAGGCGTTTTATTTGTTCACCGCAAGCTAATGTCCAATCCACGAACACGATGTCGTTGGCGAAATACCGGTTGCGTTCTTCCATCAACAGGTCAAAGCATGTGGTGATGTGTTTATGCACGTCCGCATGTTGGTTGTCGACCGCGGCTTGTGCAGCACTGGTCAACACGCGTTGAAAATGAACTTCGTCAAGGCTGCCAGAGTAGCGGTATTGGCGACAAAGGATTTGGATTTGTAAGAACGTGAATCCGAGCGCAAAAAAGAGTTCGCCGATTTCTGGCGGGCTGTTGTCGGTCAGATCAAGCTTTGCGATACATTCCTGCGCAATGGATTCTCGAGAGCCAGAACCAAAAATTAAGTGGCCTTTTTGATCTGCCACACGTTGAGCAAATCCAACAGGTAAACGTGGTTCGGAAACTGTGGGGCAAACAAACAAGAATTCTGAGCTATCCTCAGGGAGCGAATCCACTCGGTGCCAGCTGGGCACTGAGCGAGTTAATGCAACTAACACTGGATGCCAGAGAGCGCACCAATTCACCAGTAAGTTTTCAGCTTGCTCCCCTGTCAAATGCGTTGGAAAATCTTCCCAACCGTGGCACGAAACGAGCAATCGCAGTTGAGATGTTTTCATTCGGGTAGTTGAGTATTCCAGTGCAACCGACTATTAGCGTTTTGAGTCGGTCAACGTCGCGACTCGAACAGTAGAAATCGCCATTGAAATATTTTCGTTGGAATCAGTCAGCCGTCAACAACAAATGCGAAGTTCCAGAAGCAACCGAGTCTGATGGTTAGACTTCGATCACCAGTTGGTCTTCGGCTAGGCTGATGGATGCAAAAATCTCATGAACGACCTGAGGATTCACGGGCAACGGGCTATCGTCCAAAGCATTAAAATGGGTGAGCACTGTTCGGCCCACATTGGCTGCGCGACTAATTTGAGCCACTGGAGTCAAGCAACTGTGGCCGGTTTTCAATGCCAGATTTTCATAACCATCCGGAAAATTACATTCATGGATCAGTACATCGACGTCGCGAATAAAGTCAATGTATCCGGCATCTTGCGAAGCCGTCGTGTCTGTAATGAAGGCCAGACTAAATTCAGGCCAGTCCAATCGATACCCCAAGGCGCCACCAGGATGACATAACTCCGTCCAGGAAACGCAACCGGCACCCAGGCTTAAGCTGAAGTTACTGGCTAGGGGTGTCCACTCAATCGGGGGAACAACTGGAAATAGGTCGGGAGCAAACAGATTTTTTTGGATTGCCTCCAGTTTCGTGCGCTGGCCATACACTTTGAGCGAAGCGACATCTTTTTCGAAAAGAATATCCAAAAAGTAGGTCAAGCCAATGCAGTGATCTAAATGAGCATGTGAAAGAAAAACGTGCAATTCGCTTGTCTGAATTAAGTCGCGTGCACGATAGATACCGGTCCCGGCGTCTAAGATAATTCCTAGCTCTGGAATCATGACACAAGTCGTTTGCCGTCGTTGGTTCGGGTGGTACCCAGCGGTGCCCAAGAAGTGAAGTTTCATGTCTCCAAGAATACCATTTTATGACCGATTCTGTGTGTTGCCGGACGCCATGTTTCACCAAAAATTTTGGCATTTCGACGATCATCGCAAAAATGCGCGTCAAATTAATCTGTTTCTATTGACAAAATCTATGAAACCAATATAAAGTTTGCGGCCAAAACGTCTAAGCGCAAAAGGTGAAGCACTCAATATGTGCTGGGTTTCCAAGGTCTTACAGACGATTACGCAATCCATCAGCCAACGCTATCGGAAACCAGTGAAGTTGTTTGCCAGCTCAAGACTAAAACGGATGGCCAATCGTTGGCAATTCTAATTCATCCTGATTCCAAAAGGTCTGTCAAGGTCGACACAAGGCGTTGCTTTTCTCGAATACTCTAACAAATCGGCCTCTAATGGTTTCGCATGCGCCGATATGCTTGCGCTCACATCAATCGTCGAGTTAGAAGTCTTGCACGTTCAGTAGTTGCACCGCAACACCGCCTCGGAAAACTTTGGGGTTGGCCAACACAAAAACATAGATTTTTCAACTTCAGGCTTTTGCAAATGCTTTTGGTGTTACCATGACGCAAGAATTAAAATCTCAGAGACGTACAAACCAGCGTAATCACGGGCAATCACGGCAAGTCAGCGCCAGCCAAATCAAGTCTGCCAATAAATCTTTAGGACCAGTTTCAGATCTTGAGCGACATCTGCCTCGTGAATGGTGGCGAACGTTGTTTAACTCGGTTTATCTGAAAACCGATGGAGACGTGGTTGAAAATGCCGATGCGACGAATCGGGAGTTGGACGCCGTGATTCAGGTAACTGGAATGTCGCCCACGGATCGCATTCTCGATTTATGTTGCGGACAAGGACGCCATAGCTTGGGATTGGCCCGCCGTGGCTACAAAAATGTCGTCGGCGTCGACCGGTCACGCTATTTGATTCGCTTGGCGCGTCGCCGGGCAAAACAGGAAGACTTACCGGCGTCATTTCATGAAGGAGACGCACGACGATTTAGGTTGAAGGAAACCAACTTTAACTTCGTCATGATGATGGGTAATTCGTTTGGTTATTTTGATCGCGAAGAAGACGACAAAGCCGTTTTGACACAAGTTCGTCGCGTGTTAAACGCTGGTGGAATTGCGGTATTCGACCTAGCAGATGGTGATTGGCAGAGAGACAATTACGAACCGCGCTCTTGGGAGTGGATTGATCAAAATCACATGGTTTGCCGCGAACGCTCATTAACGGCCGATCGTTCCCGTTTGATTTCGCGCGAAGTCGTGATTCATGCTGAACGGGGAATTATCGTTGATCAGTTTTATGCGGAAACGCTGTATACCCGAGAACGCATCAAGACTCTGCTGGAGGAGTGCGGCTTTCAAGACGTACAAATCCACGATACTCTGCATGGTGAGTCGACAAGAAATCAAGACTTGGGAATGATGGCCTGCCGAATTCTGGTCACGGCAAAGTCGGTCTCGCCACCTTTGCGGCATCCGGCCAAAAAACCTCGTTTTGAACAAGTGACTGTGCTGCTTGGTGATCCAGGTAAGCCGGACGCATGCAAACGGAATGGCCAATTCAACCCGGAAGACTTTACTACGATTGACAAATTGAGAACAGCATTGGGTGAGCTATCGCAATTCCAATTTAGTTATTTCGACAACCACGAAAAGCTAATAGATGACTTGCGAGAACATGCGCCAATGTTTGTGCTCAATTTATGTGATGAAGGTTTTCGCAATGATGCTTTTAAAGAGTTGCACATCCCTGCACTGCTAGATGTGTTCGGAATTCCCTACAGCGGTGCTGGGCCAACCACGCTGGGCTTGTGCTACAACAAATCGCTGGTCCGGGTAGTTGCCAAATCTTTGGACGTGCCCGTGCCGTTAGAAACCTATTCGGATCCCGACGACCATTCAGCGACGATTCCGGCCATCCTGCCCGCGCTAGTAAAGCCGAATTACGGCGACAGCAGCGTGGGAATCACGCAGGAGTCCGTCGTCAATTCTCCAGCTGAACTGGTGAATCGCATTTCGAAATTGCGCGAGGAGTTTCCCGGAATTCCGATACTCATCCAAGAGTTCTTGACCGGAAATGAATACAGTGTCGCCGTAATTGGAAATCCAGGATTGGGATTCCGATTTCTTCCTGTGCTGGAAGTTGATTACAGTCGATTGGATCCTGCGTTGCCGAAGATCCTGGGCTATGAATCGAAATGGCTCCCCGATTCGCCGTATTGGTCGCAGATTCGCTATCGTGAAGCTTCACTGGACGACGAGAGCGTGCGGAGACTCTACGATCATTCCAGCCTGTTGTTTGAGCGTTTGGGTTGTCAGGACTATGCGCGATTCGATTTCCGCGCCGATTCAGCTGGCGAGATAAAGTTGTTGGAGGTGAATCCAAATCCAGGCTGGTGCTGGGACGGTAAGTTCAACATCATGGCCGAGTTTGCGGGCCTAAGCTATTCCGAAATGTTGTTGGCGATCTTGGAAGCCGCGCAATTGCGCTGTTCCGTCAAGGGCGTACCGCAACGGCGCTAGTTTGACTTGTTCAAGCACACAAGCAGATCAAATGTAAGGTCCAGTCTCTGCGTGACTCATCGCACTTACTGAACGGGTAAGGTGATTCTCTTAGTCGTGCGATGGGCAGGTCGATTTGTATTCTAAGTAACAGAAGAATTTTCCGCGAATGTTTTGCGACGTCGTCGACTGCCTAGGCATGAGCGGGTATTCTCCAACGTTAGTTTCCGATTTCTTGTAAAGTTTATCATCCATTAATTCACTTGGTTTCGAGTCAAAGTTCACACGCCTCGCCCTGAATGAGATTTTTCACCAACGAGAATTCTTGTGAAAAAAACTTAAGAATGGTCGATTTTTTCGAAACAACTCATATAAACCGGTGTTTCATTGAAGGGAAGTTGGTATCGACTAAAGAGATGTCGCACTGGTGTTTCTGAAGTATGCCATCCCGTTGAGTCTGGTTGTTAAGTATTTCATCAGTGAAATGCGCGTATTCTTACAAATGTATTGAGGACTGAAAATGAAACGAAAAAGCTTATTGGTTGCCAGTCTGGTTTGTACCATGGTTTTTCTTGTCTGTTCCGAGTCGGCTTTTGCACAAGGTGGCCGAGGAGGCGGGGGCGGTTTTGGTGGAATGGCTGGACGAATGGTGGGCGGACTGGCTGGGTTGATTGGTGAAAATACCAAGATTCAAGAAGAATTGAAGCTGGAATCCGACCAAATCGACAAGATTAAGGATTTAGCTGAAGACTTGAGAGAAGACATGATGGAGCAAATGCAGGAATTGCGCCAAAGTGGTGACTTCGGTGCCATGCGTGAAGCAATGCAAGAGCTACAAGCAGAACATTTGAAACTGGAACGCTCGTCGATGTCTGAAATCCTGTCCGATGACCAATTCAAACGTTACAAGGAATTGTCGTTGCAACGCCGTGGCGTGATGGCATTGGCTGACCCAGAAGTCGCAAGCGAATTGGGCTTGGAACGCTCGACGATTGCCGATATTCAAGAATTGGTGGATGGGTTTAATCAGCGTCGAATGGAAGGGCTCCGCGGTGGTGGCGAAGGCCGACGAGGCGGTGAAGGTGGACGCGGTGAAGGTGGACGCGGTGGCGAAGGTGGACGCGGTGGCGAAGGTGGACGCGGTGGCGAAGGTGGACGCGGTGGCG
>CALMEE010000024.1 GCA_937862885.1 uncultured Planctomycetaceae bacterium | reverse complement strand
AGATGATGCAACTTAAATATAAGACTTGTTCGTCCCTCCTTTCGGAGCCCTTCAGGTAGTCTGACGAAACTGTTTTAAAACATTGGAGACAAGTTCGGGTGTGGGAGACGCTCACTATTTTAAACCCTTGGAGACAAGTTGGGGTGGCACACCCTGAGGCACGAAGGGTGTGGGAAACGCACACGCCCTTCGTACCTCAGGTGGAATGCCCCAATTCTCTGTACCAGGTGTTATGAAAGATTTGGTTGGGTAACAGTTAACGGGTCTGGTTGCTCGCTGTGCTGATGGAGCGAAGTGAGCGCAGCGAACGAAGCGGAATCAGCACAGCGACGCGCGAACTCCGATGGGGTCTGGTAGCCTAACGAACTGTGCGGGCGATGGTCGTTAAAATCCTCTCGCCAAGCTCTTGCCTTGAGTCTAGCGTCGGCCTCGCCGAGGAGCTCCGTCTGATGCAAGTACTCATCACGCAGCTTGCTATTGAAACTCTCGCAGACTCCATTCTGCCATGGTGCCCCTGGCTCGATGTACAACACCTCAACGCCAAGCGTTGCAAGCCAATTCTTGATTGCCTTCGAGATGAACTCAGGACCATTATCGCATCTAATCCGCTTGGGCACTCCGCGCATCGAAAACAACTCGGCAAGTGCGTCGATCGCGTCTTCGCTGGTGATACTACGCCCCACTTTAATACTCAAACAAACTCGAGTGTATTCATCGACGATGTTTAGGAATCGGATGGTACGTCCATCAACCGTGGATGAATGCACGAAGTCCCAAGTCCAAACGTCATTGGTGAAACTCGCCGGAATGATGTGACAGGCGTTTCTCTTTTCGCCGAAATGCCTCTTTTCACGACGTTTTCGTGGCACTTTGAGTCCTGCTGCTTTCCATAATCGGAACATGCGTTTGTCGTTGATCACTTCTCCAGCTCGACGAAGAAGTACCGCAATACGGCGATAACCAAATCGTGGACGCTGCCGAACCAGTCCGAGAATTTTCTTAGTCAATCGTGAGTCTTCATCCTTAGGGTGCCCTACGTATCGCTGGCTCGATCGTGGTTGATCGAGAACACTGCAAGCTCGACGCTCTGAAACGGGAAATTTCCGCCGGAGCGTCTGCACAGCATCGCGTCGCGACTGAGGGCTCGTCAGTTTCCCTTGGCTATTTCCTTCAGCATCTGAATGTCCAACGCTTGATCGCCAATGATCTTTTTTAAGCGATTGTTCTCTTCTTCAAGTTGCT
The DNA here is from genome assembly GCA_937862885.1 of uncultured Planctomycetaceae bacterium. Taxonomy (GTDB): domain Bacteria; phylum Planctomycetota; class Planctomycetia; order Pirellulales; family Pirellulaceae; genus CALMEE01. Next base: position 527 of record CALMEE010000024.1, on the reverse strand, counting down.
TTAGACGCTTGGCCTCTTCGCTTTTCATACCGCCAAATTGAGTTCGCCATCGGCTCAAAGTTGCTTCACTCACCTCAAGCGATTGAAGCACCTCGCCAACGCTCTTGCCTGCGGCAAGCATCGCGTCAGCATCCCGAAGTTTCTTCACAATTTGCTCGGGGGAATGTCGTTTTCGTTTCTTCATTGAAAGTCCTTTCGCCAATCTTGGCTGATAGACTTTCATAACTCATGGATCAGTTTTTGGGTAGCATTCCACACGCACTCGCGTTGAAGAATTTTCATTGGAAAAACCAACCCCAGCGAGTCGAGCAGGAATTGCCGTTAAAATTATTTGCTCGCGACCGTTGCGGAATAAAACGACATCAAAATCAGGTAAAGTAAGTCCACTTAATTCTTACAAGGATCACAACCAGGTGGAACAGAATCGCTACAGTTTGGTTTACTGATCGAGTAAACATTGACGCAATCTCGGTTCCCGAAATCGTCAAGACAACCGCGCATCTGTTCTTCGTCTGCGAGAGTCGGAT
>CALMEE010000023.1 GCA_937862885.1 uncultured Planctomycetaceae bacterium | reverse complement strand
CCAGGCATTTTCAAGCAGGGGATCCCCTTCGGAACCGTGACATTCCGCGTAGCGAAGCCAGTCCATCCAATGCCGCGCCCAACGTTCGCCAAAGTGGGGGTTGCTGAGCAGCTCATCGACCAACGCGACGTACGCTGTGTCGCGTGCTTCGCTTACTGGAACACTGAGTCGTTGGGTCCATGTCCGCGCTTCTTCCGGAGTAGGAGGCAGCCCCGTCAATGTGAAGTATAAACGCCGTACAAGCTGAGACGCCGGAGCCCGCGGGGATGGTTCAAGACCCTGTTCCGCAAGTTGCTGTCCGATAAAAGCATCAATCGGTTGCACTTTAACGGAATCGCTGTGTGGAACCGTCGGCCGCACGATCGGTTGGTAACACCACGCCTGCAAACGTCGTTGGAGAACTTGCGGCCAACCGATTTCAGCTTCCAGTTCTTGACTCGTCGGCGGATCGGTCCTGGGATCGGGTAGCCCCATCGCGATCCACCGTTCCAAATCGGCGACCACGGCATCGGGCAACTTGGGCTTTCCGTAAGGCATCTCCCAGCCAGAAATTTCATGGCGTAACGAGCGGATCAAATAACTTTGACCAGGGTTTTGCAGGTCGACGGCTGGACCGAGATCGCCACCTTCCAACACGCCGCCGCGGTAATCCAGTGCCAAATTCCCTTCGGCGGTCGAGTGTGAGTTATGGCATTCGTAACAATGCTCGATCAGGACCGGGCGCACTCTCGCCTCAAAAAACTCGATCAACTCAGGTGAAAATTCCTGGATCGAATTTGAATGTTCCTGAGCCTTCAGCATCCGCGGTTGGACAACCGCTAGCATCGCGGAAGTTGCAATTAGCGTTAACGTTGCAAAGTTCAACGACAGAACATGAATTTCAAGAGAAGATGATCTCGATATTGGCCTGATGCGCATAATGACGGCCTCAGTGAACTTTTTGATAATATGCCATAAATAACCTTGGTTTTCGCTGGCGTCAAGCAATTGTGCCGCATGATCGTTGGCGCCCCACTTTAATAATCTTCGATGCATGGTTGCTGGGTTGGCTTCACAATATCTTCTCATTTCCTTAATCTCCAGCGCATTTTGCTAAATTGCCAGAATTTACGCAGACGATAGAGCTTACGGATTACGTAACCAAAAACGTTCAAAGATCGGCAAATTTATGCGGTGCTTGGTGATTTGCTTGGCAGTCGTGGCGATTGCGGCGCGCCCTGCCTTTCCCCTGCTTGGGGAGGGGGCCGTAGTCGTATGCGCTGCGGGCCAGCAGACCCAAGATGACAAAATTGCCAACAAGGATGAGCAGGCAAACAAGATAGATTCGGACCAAGAAACCGAGAACGATCGGAAAGCTATCAATGAACGGGCAAGCACCGATGACAAAGAACCTAAGGACGACGAAGAGGCCAAGGCTGAACAGGAAAATAAGCAGGAAGCAAATGATAAAGCTGCTGTTACCGACACAGAGAAACCTAAGTCGAAGGCGTGGTATGAGAAGGTCAGTCTGCGAGGTTATGCCCAGTTCCGCCACAACTCGCTGACTTATTCCGAGTTTGGCTCGGCCCCTCGTCAGCACGCTGGCGATAGTTCGATAGAGGCAGACCAAGAATTTTTGATCCGGCGGGCACGTTTGATCGTATTTGGAGACGTCTCCGATCATCTTTATGTCTACTTTCAACCCGATTTTGCTGCCACGCCCGACGGCGCTACGAACAATACTCATTTTACACAAATACGTGACTGGTACGGGGACGTTTACCTGACGACAGATAAGGTGAACCGGCTTCGGGTCGGACAATCGAAAGTTCCTTACGGCTGGGAGAACTTGCAGTCGAGCCAAAATCGATTATCACTGGATCGTAACGATGCTTTCAATAGCGCGACACGCAATGAACGCGACTTGGGAGTTTTTTACTATTGGACGCCGAATTGGGCACAAGACACTTTCCAATACATCTCGGATAACAACTTGAAAGGATCGGGGAACTATGGGGTGTTTGGTCTTGGCGTGTACAACGGACAGGGGGGGTCATTACGGGAATTGAACGACGAAGTCTACGTTATCTCAAGATTAACATGGCCCACGCATCTTCCAAACGGACAATTGGTTGAGTATGGAATCCAGGGATTCACGGGTCGATATGTGGTTAATGGGGCGGCGATTTCTCCCTTGGGCGTGGGCCCAGCAACGGTACCTTTAGGCACACGAGGATTACCATTCGGCGAAGAAGGCCTGTTGGATCAACGCTTGGGCTGGACTTTTATTCAGTATCCTCAACCATGGGGCATACAAATTGAACACACGATCGGTCGCGGACCGGAGTTAAATGCCGATCAAACTCAAGTGGAGCGCGGATCGCTGCACGGTGGTTACATGATGGTGAATTATCGTTATGATGCGGGAGGTTTCGGCGAGATTTTCCCGTTTGTGCGGTGGCAGTATTTCCGGGGTGGCTATCGTAGTTTTGCCAACGCGCCAGCCAGCCGCATCAACGAATGGAACATCGGCATTGAATGGCAAATCAAGAAGGATTTCGAATTGGCGTGCGAGTACCTGATCACCGACCGCACGAACTTGCAAGCATTTTCCTCAGGTCGTTCCTACGACCAATTTGTTGGGCATCTCATTCGCCTTCAATTTCAAATCAACTTCTGAATTGACCGCAGACGATTTTGCGTGGTTTTCAGAAAAAAGCTCGCGATCCATTGGAGATTCGCTTCAATTGTCCCGTCGAGCCAGAGCCAACTGCTGAGAACGAAGTAAATGCGTTCACTGGGCTCAGCTTGGCGGTGCAGCTTGGGGTTTGAGTGCGAACAACAGCGCAGATTGAAACCGCCCAAACGATTTAGTAACGCCATGAAAAAAATTCATTGTTGGGAAACCTGTTGATGAGCCAGCTTTTTTGCGCTATTTCCATGCGTATCTTGCCGTCCGAAGGCAATCTTGGTTGATATCAACCGCGCTGACTGTGAATAGCATCTGGATGCGGGGTGCGAAAACGTTCCGTCAACCATTTTTCCAATTCAACTAGCCACAACACGCTGCTCGATACGAGTATGATTAAAAACCAATGGTTGGCGGCAAGTGGTGCTGCACCCAAGAGTGAATAGACGACTGGAACGTAGGTAAATAGCAGCTGCAACAGAATGACTAGACCGACGCAAATCCAGACGGCGCTGCTTCCAAATAATCCGTGGCGATTGAGTACGGGTGCGGTCAAATAGCGACAATTGAACAGGTAGAACGCCTCGAACAGCACAATGGTATTGACGGCCAGCGTCCGCGAGTATTCTTCCGAGAAACCTTGCGCTCGACCCCAAACAAACATACCGAACGTACCAGCGCACATGATCGCGGCCACAAAAAAGATTCGCCAGACGAAGTAGCGGTTGAGCAGCCCGGCGCGTGGATCTCGGGGAGGACGTCGCATCACTTTGAACTCGGGCGGTTCAAAGGCTAGCGCCAGCGCCAGCGTTACTGCAGTTACCATGTTGACCCACAAGACTTGCACGGGCGTCAACGGTAAAGTTCGGCCCAACAGGATCGCCAAAAAAATCGTTGCACCCTCGCCACCATTCGTGGGAAGGATAAACAGCAAGGACTTGCGCAAGTTATCGAATACGGTTCGGCCCTCGGCAACCGCCCGTTCAATGGAAGCAAAGTTATCGTCGGCCAGTACCATTTCCGCTGCTTCCTTGGTCACTTCGGTTCCCTTGAGCCCCATGGCGATGCCGACATCCGCACGTTTTAGCGCCGGCGCGTCGTTGACACCGTCCCCCGTCATGGCAACCACTTGCCCTTGGGACTGAATGGCATCGACCAATTGCAATTTGTGTTGTGGGCTGACGCGAGCGAATACATCACAGCGAGAGGCAACATCTTTCAAACCACCTTCATCCAACTCAGATAGATCCTGGCCGCTGATCGCTGTTTTGCCATCGCCAATGTGGAGTTGTTCGCCGATGGCTTGAGCCGTCAGCGCGTGATCACCCGTGATCATAACGACGCGGATCCCAGCTTGTTGGCAGTTTTTGACAGCGGCTATCGCTTCCTCACGCGGTGGATCAACAATACCCACTAAACCGAGAAGGATCAAATCGGTTTGCACATCGTCAAAATCGAGTCGCTGGCAATCGCCGCTCAGTGGTTTGCACGCCAAGGCCAAGACACGTTGACCGGCGGCCGCCATCCGTTGTTCGCGTTCATGCCAAAGTTTCGGTTCGATGTCTTGGGGGCCGTCGACTCCAAGCTGTCGCGTGCAGGCGTCGACCAGTTTCTCGGGCGCACCTTTAATCCAGGCGATGCGTGGTTGTTGAACACCGGGCAGCGAAAAATCCGCCGGTATCTCATGTAGTGTGGCCATGAATCGATGTTCGGACTCGAAGGGAATGGTGTCCAGTGTCGGCCAGTTATGCCGAAACGCGGTGTTGTCGAAACCAGCTTTGGCGGCCAAGGTCAACAACGCTCCTTCCATGGGATCACCTTGCGTTCGCCACTGACCCGACTCTTGCTCTAACTCACTTTCATTGCACAATACCGCCGCAGCCGCCAAGCTGAGCAAGTGCGGTAATTGGTTGGCATCGATGGCTTTGCCCTGGTCTTCCAAGCTGCCTTTGGGTTCGTAACCCGTGCCAGTTGTGGTGAGGTCGCGGTCAGCCAATCCGACGGCCACAACCGTCATTTCATTGCGTGTCAGTGTGCCGGTTTTGTCGGAACAAATAACGGTAAGCGCGCCCAACGTATCGACAGCTGGCAAACGGCGAATGATGGCGTTTCGCTGCGCCATGCGTCGCACACCGATGGCAAGAATGATTGTCATGATGGCGGGCAATCCCTCCGGGATGGCGGCGACAGCTAAAGCAATGGCGGCGAACAGCAGTTCAATCAAGTCTTGCTGCCGATAGATCATGCCTATCAAAAAGGTGAATGCCGCAAATATTCCAATGATCACCGCCAACCAGTGCGCGAAATGGTTGACTTTCTGAATGAGGGGGGTAGAAATCGCGGTGGTTTCGCTCACCATCGTGCTGATTTTGCCCAGTTCCGTTCGCGCAGCAGTTTCGACCACCACGCCGACGCCGCGCCCAGAGGTTACCAATGTCCCAGAAAAGGCCATGGCTTGTCGATCACCAAGTTCAGCGTTTTCTGGAACGGCCCTGATGTCTTTTTCGACGGGCAAGGATTCTCCCGTGAGCATGGCTTCGTCGATTTGCAATTCACGTGCTTCTAGCAAGCGGAGATCGGCCGGTACTTTGTCCCCTGACCCGAGCAGCACAATGTCGCCAGGTACCAATTCTTCGGTGTCGATTTCATGTCGTCCGCCGTCGCGCCGCACACGTGCATGCAAGGACATCATGCGGCGAATGGCGTCCAAGGCCTTCTCCGCACGGCCCTCTTGAATGAAGCCAATCAAGGCGTTAATGACCACGACCCCGAAGATCACGCCAGCATCCACCCACTGGGCCAAGGCCGTTTTGAGCACACCGGCCGCCAACAGAATGTAGATCAGCACATTGTGGAATTGCAGCAGGAATCGAAGTAGCGGCCCAGCACGCTTAGCTTCCGGCAGACGGTTTTTGCTATATTGTTTGAGTCGCTCATTGACCTGCTCCGTTGATAATCCTTTAGGAGTAGCGTCCAGCGCGCTTAGCACCGAGTGGGCGTCCATTGCGTGCCAGCTTTTTGCTTGCGAATCCATGCTCATAGAAATTGCGTTGAAGTTTATGGCAGCAGGTCAACGTTAATGGCTCTTAAACTTTTCGCTTTCCAGTCAAGAAGGTGATGATCGCGACAAACAGAGCCGAGCCGATAATCGACCACAAAACCGGAAAGTTGCTTCCACCCACCTGCAACATCAACGGCTCCGGAAGACCGGCCAAGTTCTTGAGCCAAAATCCTAACATGGCGCCAATAAACCCTAACACAATTGCCGTGATGCAGCCGCCTCGTGAGAATCCTACAATCGCTTGCCCGAGACTACCGCAGATCGCAGCTACGATTAGCAATATCAATAGATCGACAATGGCCATTTCTGTTCCTTTGCCAAGGGTGTGAGGGACATGAGTTAAGTTTAGGTTCGTGATATTACGTCTGCATCGACACAGCATGTGCCAATCGACGGCGAAGCGAGTGCGAGTTGTCCCCGAAAGGTTGGCTCGCCATGACGACTCGAAATTGGGAAGACCTAGTCCGACAGATCAATGCCCAATCAGCAGCTGAGCCCACATTCTCACGCGTCCATGCAACAACGAATTGATCGATTTCGCTTTGGTGACCATATATGCCTATCTGGTTCACAAACTAATCATGAGCCTTGGACTCCGTGCAGGGGAATTTCACAACTAGTCGCAACAGCGAAGGTCGATTGAGCAAGCGAGGCAGCCATCAATCGTACTGCCTAGACCAAATTTCGTCCAGTATATGGAAGCCACGTACGTGCATCAAACCAACTGTGGCGACGACCAAAACCTCCATCATCTCGGTCAACGCTCACCAAGCCAATAATAACGAAATTGGTTATGCGCCAACTTCGCGCAGGAGACGAAGATCCGTAAACACAAATTTGCAGGTGCCCTTTGCGCCCACATGATGTCGGCCATTGCGCCGCGCTATCTCAAAAATTTTAAATGGCTTTGACAGCATCACTAAGCCAGCAGAGGGCGGCGCATTTCCGTCACTAGAGTACAGCCCAGGTTGGTCGGCAGTGCGCCGCGATTCTTTGGTCAAAAGATGACCTGTTGTCTAAACGCGTGGCGAAACTCGGGGCCGGTGCTTTTTTACGTTGCACTTTTCAGCATGAAAAGATACAATAAGGCGTATGAAGCATCCTGCCATCCTAATTCTGATGATTGCCAATTTGCTGACGTGTCCGATGCGATGCGCTTCATGCGAATCTCGGACGTCGTCGGAGCCCCGCACCGCTGTAGCCGCCTGTGGTTGTTGTGTGAAAGAGCAAAGCCAGTCGGGCTCCAAGTTACCGACTCGACAAAACAAGGATTGTGAATGTCGACATTGTATTTGCGAAGGCGCCGTTGTCCCGGTGGAGTTTCGTCTAACCAGTTCTTCCGTGACGGTTTCCTGGATCGTTCCGCCACTTTCGGCCTTTAATTCTGTTGGAATTACCGACGGTCATTGGCATCCACCGTCTCTCAATTCTGCTTTCTGGCACTCCTCAGGCCGTCACGTGCGGCTTCTTAGACAATCTTGGCAGATTTGAACTACCTGCATTTGGTATCAAGTCGAGCAGGGGCATCATTCTTTACTTGTCGCTGTTCTCTGTCGGTCACATTGGTTCGGAAATTCTTCACAGTTTTCGTTAGTTGCTGCGCGAACGTGGATTCGTTGTTCCCGCACAGTTACGAGACAGCGCTGATTCGAAAATGCTCCTTCCCATCGAGTACGGTGTTCGCAACCTGGCGAGGCGGCCAGTCAGGACAGCGCTGACGTTGTTTGCATTGGCAACAGTCGTGTTGCTGGTCCTCATCGTTGTCGGATTCATCCAGGGCCTGGAGCGATCACTGGCCGACAGTGGTGACCCAAAGGTTGTCCTTGTCTATTCCGTCAACTCGGAGACAAACATCGAGAACTCATCGATTGCCGCACGAACTCCGGCCCTACTAACTGCCAGCCTACACGGCACTGTGAAGCGCTTTGGCATCACACATGTTTCACCCGAGTTGTATCTGGGAACTCGGGTCACGAGTGAAGCGGGTGACGGCGGATTGGGATTGGTGCGCGGCGTTACGACCACGGCTCCGCTGGTGCGCCGCACTGTTCGATTGATGGACGGGAATTGGCCCGCAGCGGGGGAGGTGATTGTCGGTCGCCTAGTGGCCGCCAAACTAGGTTACAAGGAACCATCGCTGGCAATCGGGAAGAGTATTGAGTTCGAAGGTCGCCGCTGGCTGATCAGCGGACGCTTTGTGGCAGATGGCGCTGCGTATGAATCTGAGATCTGGTGTCGACTTGAGGACTTTCAAACGGCGACCCGGCGGCAGGATCTGAGTTTGGTGGCGATGCTGCTGGCACCGAACAGTTCACCGGCGGAGTTGGAACTGTTTTGTAAGCAGCGGGTCGATCTCGAATTAGGGGCGATGCGAGAAACCGACTACTACGCCAGTTTACAACAACACTACAGGCCCGTACGCCTGCTTGCATGGCTGGTAGTGGGGTTGGTCTCGGCCGCGGGAGTTTTTGCGGGATTGAACATGATGTACGGCGCCGTGGCGGGCAGGGTTCGTGAACTCGCTACCTTGCGCACGATCGGTTATCGGCGCCGCGCTATTCTGTTCAGCCTAATTCAGGAAGGCGTATTGCTTGCTGCGGCAAGCTCGCTTTTGTCAGGAGCCATTGCCTTGGCGTTGTTCAATGGATTGGCGGTGAGGTTTACGATGGGAGCTTTTACTTTGCGGATTGATAGCGTTACCATCCTAATTGGTTGTGGAGTCGGGTTGCTTCTCGGAGTTGTGGGAGCAGTCCCACCGGCATTGAAGGCGTTGCGTACAGAAATCGCAGTTGCTTTGAAGGCCATCTAAGTCAGTTTTCAATTTTTCAAAAGGAGTACAAAAATGAGATTTATTATTTCTTCAATTGCAGTCGTCCTAGCATTCACTAGCGCCGGGTGTCAGTCGAGCACAAATCAATCGTCAGTGGTCGACCAACAAACATCAAACACATCGTTCGTTATGGCAACTGAGCCAGCGGGTGCCGTTCCGGTTGGGGACGCGCGGGGCGCATCGAACGATGGTGAAGAAGTCATCGTGTTGGGTGTAATTGGAGGTTCCACCAAGCCGTTTGTCGAAGGCATGGCAGCTTTCACGATTGTTGACCCCAAAGTCCCGTATTGCGCTGACGAAGAGGGTTGCCCGACGCCATGGGACTACTGTTGCGAGGTGAATGCCGTCAAGCAAAATATCGCGACAGTTAAATTCGTCGATGAAACTGGTAAGCCGATCGCTAAAGAGGCCCGAGAATTGTTGCCCGTAAAAGAACTCTCAACGGTTGTGGTTAAGGGGACAGCCGAACGAGATGAACAAGGTAATCTGACGATTGCGGCCAGCCATATCTTCGTGCGTGCAGGCGGAAATTAATGGAAAAGGCCTCGCTCGACCTTAACAAGCTGGCTCTCGACCGTGCTCCGGAAAGTCGGCAAGCGAATCGGTCTCCCATTGCACAACGTCGGCGATGGGTTGTCCGATATGCTTTGCCGTTGCTAATCCTGTTTGGATTTGCGGCCTTGGTGATCCTTGCCGCAGGCCGACAATTTTTGCCGACAAAGGGAGTCTCGGTCGTGCCAGTTGTGGTCAAACGTGGTGAGGTCACTAAGTCGGGAGAAACGCTGTTTCAAGCACCAGGTTGGATCGAACCGCGCCCCACGGCCATTGGTGTGGCGGCCATGACTCCCGGAGTGATCGAAGAGCTGTTGGTTGTTGCCGGACAGAAGTTACATCGAGGGGACCCAGTCGCCAGGCTGGTTAGCATCGATGCCGAACTGGCGGTGCAGCAGGCGCGAAATGGTTTGGCGATTCGCGAAGGTGAATTGAAACGCGCCAATGCGGAACTGGCCGCCGCTCGGGTCCGCCTTGAACATCCCGTTCATCTACAAGTTCAACTTGCCGAGGCCTTGGGAGCGTTGGCCAGAGCCGAGACCGAACTTGCGAAAGTGCCGTTTCTGATTCAGGCGGCTGAGTTCGATGTCTCCTACGCGCGGAAGCAAATGGAGAACAAGCGTGCCGCCAGCGGAGCTATTCCAGAAAGTGCGATTGCACTTGCGGAAAAAAATTATGCCGTGGCCATGGCGAATCTTCAGGAGTTACAACAACGTCAACCAAATTTGGAACGCGAGGTTAGTGCCCTCGACGCGAAGGTGGAAGCAACTCGCAGACAACTGGAGCTATTGGTCGATGAGACACGGCAGCTCTTGGAGGCCGAGGCCAAAGTTCAAGCTGCTGAAGCTTTGCGGGACGAAGCAACTCTGCAACTGCGCCTTGCAGAATTGGCTCTCGACCGGACGGTTGTGCGCGCTCCGATTGAAGGCCGGGTGTTGCGGTTGGTCGCAGCGCCGGGAGTCCGTGTTACGGCTCCTGAAGGCGCCACAGTACAAGGAGTTGGCACCGTGATCGAAATGTTTGATCCAAACCGACTCCAGGTGCGAGCAGACGTGCGGCTGGAAGACGTGCCGTTGGTCGTTCCTGGACAACCGGTAGCGATCGAGACAGCATCTTCGCCCGATGTGATTCGTGGCCGTGTATTGCAAATCACCAGTGAAGCCAACATCCAGAAGAACACGCTAGAAGTCAAAGTGGAATTGTTGTCCGCTCCGCCGATGGTCAGCCCAGAGATGTTGGTGACAGCTACGTTTCTCGCGCCGGATGTGGAGTCTACCAGCGATGAGGTAGGTGAGCTCGAACGAATTTTTGTTCCGGCGTCGTTGGTGCAGACAGTCGAGAACGAGGTGTATGTATGGATCGTCGATGTCAAATCGACTGCTCGTCGGCGACCCATTCAAACAGGGAAGGGGAGCGGGGATGGACTGGTTGAGATCAAGTCAGGGCTACAAGTCACTGACAAATTAATCTCTAGCGAAACGACAGAATTGCGTGATGGCATGCGAATCACGATCCTCGGCGACGATCCAAAATTGGGAGTCAATTGAATGGCGTTGGTAGAGCTGCGCGGTGTAAGCAAGAGTTTTCGTAAGGGGGAGGAGACCATCCAACCCCTGGACCAGGTCGATCTCGATATCGAAGCAGGGGAGTTCATCTCGTTAATGGGTCCCAGCGGGACGGGTAAGAGCACACTTCTGAATCTAGTCAGCGGCATTGACCGTCCAGACTCGGGCACGATCATCGTGGCCGGGACCGAGGTCACGAAACTGAACCGTTCACAATTGGCGGATTGGCGGGCGGCCAACCTGGGATACATCTTTCAAACGCACAACTTGATCCCGGTTTTGACGGCCTATGAAAACGTTGAGTTGCCGACATTGCTGCTCAAGCTGACGTCAGCCCAACGGCGCGAGCGTGTGGCATTGGCACTCGAAGCGGTGGGGCTAAGTGATCGCGCTAACCACTATCCAAGACAGCTGTCCGGAGGTCAAGAGCAACGTGTTGGAATTGCGCGCGCGATTGTTGCTCATCCAAAAATCGTTGTGGCCGATGAGCCTACAGGAAGTCTGGACGCTGCCACGAGCCAACAAGTGCAAGTGCTCTTGCAAAGACTTAATCGCGAACTCAATATCACGATGTTGCTGGTGACCCATGACAGCGATGTTGCGAGTATCGCATCGCGCCAGTTGATGTTGGATCGCGGCCGATTCTTGGAGCCTGCGCCGGGAGAGTCGACATGTTGAAATACGTATTGAAGTCGCTTTGGCGGCATTCGACGCGCACGCTGCTGACGGTGGCCGGAGCGGCTGTGGCGATGTTTGTGTTCTGCCTCGTGGGTGCAGTGCAAGAGGGCCTCGATAATTTGGCGTCCGGCATCGATGCGGATCGGAATCTGATCGTGTTTCAAGAAAACCGGTTCTGCCCAACCTCCAGTCGTTTGCCTGCCGATTACGCGCAAAAGATCAAAGATGTCCCAGGGGTTCGGGATGTCATGCCAATCCAAGTCTGGACCAATAATTGCCGCGCTAGTTTGGATATTGTCGTGTTCAACGGAGCTGACCCGACGCAAATCAGAAATACTCGACCAATCAAGCTTGTCAGTGGCGACTGGGACCGATTTGCGTCGCAGCGGGATGCAGCCATCGTGGGGCGCAATATTGCGCGACGTCGTGGACTGACAACTGGCCAGCAGTTTTCGATCGGTGAGTTGTCGGTGAATATCGCTGGGGTTTTTGAGTCGACGGTGCCCGCTGAAGAGAATCTGATTTATACCCACCTGGCCTTTTTGCAATTGGCACGTGGCCTCGATGCTGCGGGCCTGGTTACGCAACACGAAGTGTTATTGTTTCCCGACGCAGACCCAGATCACGTGGCAGCGGAAATCGATGTCAAGCTCAGATCCGATGCCGTAGCGACGAAAACGCGGCGTAAGGGAGCGTTTCAAACAAGCACGTTGTCCGATCTGGTGGACCTGATTGGCTTTGCACATTGGCTTGGATTCGCCTGCGTGGGATTGGTGTTATCGATAGTGGCCACCACAACGGTCATGAGCGTCCAGGACCACATCAAGGAATATGCTGTTCTGCAAACAATTGGCGTGCGGCCGTTCGCGGCGATGCGTTTAGTTCTGACGGAGAGTATCTTGCTTTGCCTGATTGGCGGGTTGAGCGGAACGTTCGTGGCAATCGCTCTGCTGGCTTTCGGAGGATTCGCTATCGGTGCGGAAGGAGCGACGATCGCCTTCCGACCTTCCGCGAGCTTGGCCGTCACTGGCACATTAGTATCAGCAGCGCTCGGCATCGTGGCGGGTATCGCACCTGCGATTCAGGCAGCCAGCGTGCCGATCGTTAATGCGTTGCGTCAACCGTGAAGCATGATTCCACTGGGTCTTGACATTGCCGCAAAAACAGATACTATGTAACACATAGTGTGTGAGACATGGTTTGGCATTTTCGAAAAGGGTTTGGGTGGAACTTGAAACTTGAAACTGAATTGATGCGAGGTGCGGGGCCGTCGGCGGTGTTGCAACTGTTGGCCGATGGCGAGAAGTATGGATATCAGCTCGTGGAGGCACTGACAAAGCGTTCGAAGGGAGTATTGCAGATGGGGCAATCAACTTTGTACCCCATGTTGTACAACTTGGAGGCCAAGGGACTGGTGATTTCTAGCAACAAACCGGGGCCCAATGGCCGCCTACGCCGCTACTATCGATTGACTCCAGCGGGAGTGACGCGATTAGAAAAGGACCGAGCCCAATGGGCTGCTCTGGTTGAAGGGTTGCAGGCTTTGGGGCTCGCTCCGAACCAGCGCGAATTGGTGTTTGCCTGTTGATCACTCCGCACACGTCGATAATGCATTGACGAACTGTAAAAGCCATGGACTCATCAAAAATTCTCTCAGAAGATACTGGATCACTGGAAACGGTAGCTGTTTCAACGACAAACGCGAAGCCTCATGGACGTTTCAGGTCGCGGTGGTCGCTGTTAAAAAAAGCTAGATGGAGCCAAGCGATTTGCGACTCGGGGCTGCCGGCATCTATTCAAGAGTTGTTGCTGGAGGTCGTGAGCGACACCGGATTAATGGCTGACGAGAAGTTAGAAGTTGCCGAAGAACTCATCGCGCATTTTCAAGATGGTTTAACGCGGGGCTGTTGTGCCGCCGCTCTATTAGAAGATTTCGGCGAGCCGCAACTAGTCGCCAAACTAATTCAAAAAAGTAAACAGAGGAATCGAAGCATGAAAAACCGACTAATTCGAGCCGTAATCTGGTTATCACTTTTGAGCGTATGCGGGCTCTTGGTGGCCGTCGCAACGTTCTATATGGGGAAGCCGCAACCCGCTACCGACTTTTTGAGCATCATTAATCGGCCGGTCGCTGAGGCGAAAGATAGCGACAAGGCCTGGAGCATTTATCGGGATCTTTGGATCAAATATGGTTTTGGCGATGGCGGCAGCTTCGATTTTCGCGACTTCTATGTTCAAGAGGAGGATTCAGAGCGGCTGGTTCAGACGAGCGATGGCCCCGCCTGGCAAGTCGCTACGGAGAAACTAGCCTCCGTTACAGAATTGCTTGAGGGGTTTCGCGTGGGAGGTCTGCGACCGTCGTTTGGAGTTTCGTTGCACAGCGATATAACCCAATACAGCGAGGCAGATTTTCGAGCGTTGTTTCCCGCGCACGACTACCAACAGGAGTTAGCGGCCAAGGAAGCGAAATTGCCATCTCCAATGGATGACGCGATTATGTCCGTTCTTTTGCCGCACGTTCAAATCATGCGTGGAGCGGCACGGCTCTTGACCGTCGACACGCGCTGGGCTATCGAACAGGGGGACTTGGAACGCGCGACGCGGAACATCGAGGCGATGCTGGGAATTTCGCGGCAAGTCATCGAGCACAAGTTCATAATTTGCGCTTTAGCCGGTGTCGCGATCCAAACCATGGCTATGGATCTAATTGATGAGAGCCTTCAAACGAACCCTCATTTTGATAGCCAACAAGTCGCACGGATGCAACTTGCTGTTTCCCGAAATCGGATCGAAGAAGAGATCAGTTTCTCGGGTGAACGAACGATGTTCCTCGATTTAGTTCAAAAGTCTTACACCGATAATGGCCATGGCGATGGTCGGATTACCTGGGCTGGGGTAAAGATGATGTGGGGTGAGGTTCCGGAATTGGCTGCGTCCGCCGAGGCGGTTGAGGGAACAGGCACTAACCTGGAAAGGCTGTTGAATCGAGTGATTGCGCCGACGTCTATTTTTTTCCTTGCCAGTCGCAAGCAATTGACCGACAAGGCGAATGAACTGTATGATCGCGCTGATCAGTTTTTGCATGCCGCAGACGGAGACGACGAACTGGCAAGGATTGAACAGGAGGTCGAAGAATTGTCATTCGCCTATGCCTTTTTGAAAATGGTGTTTCCGCCTGTAAAGCAAATTCGCCAGATGACAATTCGCCTGCGCGGCAATACTGCGGGGACGATTGCTGGCTTGGCGGTTCTCCGGTTTGAGCGTCACCACGGTCGCCTACCTGAAACACTCGACGAACTCGCAGGGGAATTCCTGCAGCAGGTTCCCCTCGATCCCCTGGATCAGCAACCGTTGCGCTACCAACGGCGTGACGATGGCTTTGTCATTTACAGCGTTGGCGTCAATCAAGTCGATGATGGTGGCCAAGCCGTGCTAGTTCGGAATGATGGTACGCTTGTCAACGACAACGATGCGCAGACCATGGACGAAGATGTTCGCCAACTACCTGCTGGAGAGTACATACTAGCGCGCAAATATCCGGGCGACTGGATTCTTTGGCCACGGCATAGCGCCTCCTCGAAATAGGCGGCAATCGTCCAAAATGGCTTTCGCCCGCATACGCATACGCATACGCATACGCATACGCATACGCGTACGCCTAACGGTTAACGAGCCTGTATCGATTGGCTTCAATTCTGAAAAACCTAAACTCGTAAACGGTTACTAGATGATGTGACCATTATTTGCTGCGGGCTTCCAAAATTTCGCCGATAAACTCGGCTAGCTTGGGACCGCGAAGCTCCCGCGACGTGGCCAAAATTTCTCCACTGTCACCGTCAACCAACAGCACAAACGGGATGCCGCTCACGTCATAAAGTTCGCCAAGCGACGTTTCCCAGCCCTTGCCTTCGTAAATTTGCGGCCACGGCATTTCATTTTTTTCGAGGAACTCCATCAGCTTTTCCGTCATGTCCGGACCGTCAAAGCTGACGCCCAAAATCTCGAATCCAGCGTCGTGCCATTTAGCGTATGCCTCTTTCATGTGAGGCAATTCGGCGATACAAGGACCACACCACGTGGCCCAAAAATCTAACATCACGACCTTGCCAGAAAAGGTCTTGGGAAATGCAATTGCATCGCCGCTCATCGTTTCAGCAGAGAACTCTAAAGCCGGTTGGCCGATGCTCGTATCGGGCGGCAGAGGCATAAGGGGAATTTCTTCATCGGCTTTATTCAGCACCAAGTCGCCACTTTCAACCTTAATGACATAGGATTTGCCGGTGAAGTTAAAGGGACGATTGACAAGGATCGTCTCCCGCTTATGACTGATTTTGCCATCGCCGTTGCGGTCGACACTCAAGGACGAATGTTCATCAGGTAGTCCAGCTAGAAAAGAGCTGAATTGGAGGTCGTCCAATTCTACAGAAACTTCAAACCCGAAGTCGCTGTAATACAGCATCGTGTTTGCCATTGCCGCTCGTTGTGGATCGTTGGGATCAAAACGATACAGGTTGATGGTGCCTAATCTGCCACCGCCTAAATCGATTTGGGCTGAGCCTTGGTACATGGTCATTCCCCCGCGTTCGTTGGCTTCCCATGTTGCCGCAGGATCATTCGTCAAGTCACCATCACCATTTGAATCGACGAATAATCGGGTGGGAGAATCTTCCGGTTGATCCAAAACAAAGGCCCATTGGCGATCACCAAACTTGATCAGTCCAAACTGAGGGGATTCAATGCCGTCTGGCAAAACTTTGGCGATGTCTTCTGATTCATTCATCTCGGCTCGAATCGGTCGATAGCCTCCGACTTTGGCCGTGACTCCATTGGGGACAAATTCCATCGTCAGCCCATCCATCGAGGTGATCATCAAGCAGG
The DNA here is from genome assembly GCA_937862885.1 of uncultured Planctomycetaceae bacterium. GTDB lineage: Bacteria > Planctomycetota > Planctomycetia > Pirellulales > Pirellulaceae > CALMEE01. The sequence goes on along the minus strand of CALMEE010000023.1, from coordinate 12,901 downwards.
CCATTAAACATTCCAACAACATAGTTACCCTCGCGCACAGCGGTTAAGAACGTACATCAATGCCGTCATTGCCGATTGATACACCGAATCGACGGCCACCTAAACTACGTCCCTAATATAAGTGGAATTGGTGGGGTTCGACAGACCGGGCGAACTTGTTCCCGAAACAGAATCCAATGCACCGGCTGTTGAATGTAGTAAATTTAGCGCTGCTCGAGTTCTCAAACGAAGAAAATCCCTAAATTTCAGCAGACTGACCCACATCGATTCTTGGCCGAAAAGAAAAATTCCGGCGGGTTCGACCAAAAAACACTTGCTTATGACGCAGTATTCTTGACCAATGGCAGTCCCAAGAAATTGGCAACGTCATGCGCGAGTGATTCGATCTGTTCAAGGTCCTTTGAACTGAACAAAGCACTTCGTTTACCGGTGGCGTCAACCAAATAGATCCGCCCTACGGCATGGGGACCGGTGCCGGAATCGACGACCTGCCAATCCCATCCCAGAGCCGCAGCGCCAGCCAAGCTGTGTCGCTTGACCCAAATGGGTGCGGGCAAGCCCCACCAATTACTGGACGTCCCCTGCATTTTGTCGAAAGTCAACCCGCGCCTACCGAACACAAACACCAATGACAATGCCAAAAATAGTCCACCAATTAATACTGCGGCCCAGGGAGTATCTTCCATGCCATTGACTTCTATACCTAGCCAGGGAACCAGCAGGAAGAGGATTCCAAGTGGCCCAGCTAACATGCCAAAAAGTATAAGTAGCCAATCAAAACCCTGTGAGTAAACCAGTTTGTGGTTCGACTTGTAAGAACATTTCATGGGTCGATGACCCGCTAGTGCCATCAATCTTTTATAACTTCTGTTTGTGACAACGCCATGTTGAGCATCCCCGCCCAGCGCGCTGGTGTCCCAGTGCTCTTGTTGAATACTCAGAAATTCCCCAATCGCACGGGTTAGGCCTCGAGCATCTTCGAGGTTCACAACTTGAGATACAACGATCGTGTTGGCTGGTGCGACCAACTCGATCACGTAGCGGCATTGGTCGTCTTCGTAAACAGGTTTCCAGCTCACGGAATGAAAAGAATCCAGCGCATGTTGTTTCTTGGATTGCCAAAATAGAAACTGCTTAAGCAATACCAAACTTCGCAATTGTCGATCTACAATTACTTTCTTTGAGGTTAACAGCCCCGTGCCAATGCTCAGAAGGACCAGTCCCAACAGTCCCCAAGCCATTACCCATAGCGAATTGGGTCCGTCGCGGACAAGTTGAAAAACAACGACAGCCCAGGCAAACAGACCGAAAATTGTGCACGCAGTGCCCAATCCGAACGAGGTTCTCTCGCTGAACACCAAGTGATTGTCGTTTGATGCACAAGAATCTTGCTTCATAATTTGTGAAAGTGCTGACGAGGGGTTCTCCAGCGAAAGTCGACGCTTGGTCTTCAATCCGTTAATTGTCTGCTGTGATCATCACGACGCTAAATCCAAGATTGTCGAACCCGCGATTCGATCTGGTCCATGAACGAGGAGTGGACCCGCATTTTTGAGCAAACTGCTGCAACTTCCCCGCGAATAATTCGGACGTCATCTTGAAGCGGGCCGAGTGGGTTGATTCGTGTTTGTAAGCACACCCGTCCCGAACGTCGCCAGCCGGTAGTATTAAGGAGCGATCGTCTGGGCATTGCACTTTTTCGGCCAAACAATGTTGGAAATTTGCCCTTGAACGAGCGGTCTTCCTCAAAAATGTGATTTGATGCAACTCGATTTATCGGCAATCTTGGAACTGAAACCAATAATTCGTCAGCCATTTTAAGCCGTTTAACGGAGGCAAGCGATCGTGGGATGAAAAAAAATTTTCATTTTGCTGAAAGGTTTGTCATGCGGTCTCGCTTTTCCAACTGGGGAAGGGCTTAAAGTGCGCTCCGACGATTAGTTTTCGTTGTTTACGAAAGGTTGTAGAATCGAGCCATCAAACGAAGAATAGCCAGCGGACCTCGGGCTGTGATTTTTGAAAAAGCCGTGATCGCAAACGTTGACTGGGCATGCTCTGCGATTTTTTGGAATTGGAAAGCGTATGTGTGTGTATTTGGCGCTAAGATTAACTCTCGACTTGCTGCGTGTACCTTGTGCCAATTAGCCGCGGCTTCACTGGAAACGGAACCGTCTCATGAAAACCATTCGCATCTTTATATCCAGTCCCGGAGATGTGCAGGAAGAGCGAGAGCGGGCGCGTGGAGTGGTGCATCAATTGCGACGGAGATATGCCGGGCGATTGGAGCTGCAGGCATTGCTATGGGAGGAGCTCCCTTTGCAAGCCGACATGTCGTTCCAACAGGGGATCGACATGGTTTTGTCGGAAAAGGGCGTTGACATCGCCGTCTTTATTCTTTGGTCGCGGTTAGGGAGTCCCACTGGGCCATTGTTGACTGGCGAGCAGGGGCGAATTTATCGGAGTGGTACCGAGCGAGAATGGGATTTGATGCTCAAGGCCCGCGAGCGCTGTCAGCGTGAAGGCTCACCGCTGCGGCCGGCCATCATCGTTTACACTCGTAGAGACGATGCGTCGTTCGTGGAGCGACTGCGGCTGAGGAACGATGAAGAGCGGTCACGTGAAATGGAACAAAAGCGGCTCGTCAGCCAATTTATCCAAGAGGAGTTTCGTGACTCGGAAACAGGAACCAATTTAAGAGCCTATCATAGTTTCGACCAACCGACCACGTTCGCTCAGCAGTTGCGCACGCATCTCACCCATTTGCTTGATTCGATGGTTGGTGAGGAATTGCCGGAACCAGTCTGGAACGTTGCGGAGAATGGACCCCCGTTTCGAGGTCTGGACGCCTTTGATTTTGGCGACGCGAGTATCTTCTTTGGACGAGAAGACGAGATCGTTAGCATCCGACAGCGTTTGCGCGAACAAGCATGCCGAGGCAAAGCGTTTGTCTTGATTACCGGCCCCAGTGGCAGTGGCAAGTCGTCATTGGCCCGCGCGGGTGTGCTACCCGATATCTGTCGCTACGAAATCGATTCTGAAATCAAACAATGGCACTGGTTGACCATCAAGCCCAACGAACTGGGGATGCATTTGCTGACAGGCTTGGTTCGTGCACTTTCACGTAAAGACGTGTTACCAGGACTCTCTCGATGGAAACAAGACATTGTCCCACCGTCGGATTATGTCAGCTTCACGGAATGGAAAGCCCGCTTTTTGTTGCGGATGCAGGATGCATTGGGGAAACAGAAGCGACTGTTGATCGTGGTCGATCAATTGGATGAACTATTCAGCAATCCCGCTCTCAGCGATGTGGATCGAGGACAGTTTTTTGAAGTCTTGGAATCGTTGGCGAACACCGGGCTCGTCTGGTTGTTAGCCACCGTTCGTAGCGACTTCTATCAGCATGTTCTGCAAATTCCGGCACTCGTGCGGATGAAAGAAGGCGCAGGGCAATTCGACTTATTGCCACCTACCCCCGATGCTCTATCGAGAGTAATTACAGGCCCGGCGATGCTGGCAGGTCTGAAATTCGAAAAAGAAGGAGAACTCTCGCTTGCCGACGCAATCTTGCGTGAAGCCGTTGAGCACCGCGAGCTACTACCGTTGGTTGAACACTTGCTGATGGAACTGTGCGACAATCGAGACGACGACGGAACCTTGACATTCGCTCACTTTCGTAGACTGGGAGGGGTCGAAGGTGCGTTGCGGAATCGATGTGAAGAGACCTACCAAGGACTCTCCTCACAAGCGACAATGGCCCTCGACACCGTGCTGTCCGAATTAGTAACGCTCGGCGGCGACGCGCAGGATATCTACGTCCGCCGATCGGCTCCCATCGCTCGATTTTCCAACGATCCGGGGGCTATCGAATTGATTGATGCGATGGTTGCAGCACGTCTCTTTTCCACCTCAGCGAACTTTGACAACACAAAAACAGCAGGAGGCGGTGAACAAGTTGAAGCAGGAACGGTCTCCGTAGCCCACGAGGCACTTTTACGGGTTTGGCCGCGTTGCGTGGAATGGACTGCTGCGAATCGGGAGTTCCTGCGCCTACGCTTCGCGGTTGAACAGTCCAGAACTCGTTGGACGGCTAGCCAGCATGATCCATCTTTGTTGCTGACATCCGGGTTGCCCTTGGAAGAAGGGCGCAAATTGATGAGCTTGGGACTTGAGAAGTTGTCCCCTGACCTAAGAGATTACATCGAAACATCTATCTCGACCGAAGAAAAACGGCTTCGCCGAACGGCAGCGCGGCGGCGAGCGGTCGTTGCTGTTTTGTCGATCGCTACGTTGGTCCTGGCCGCCTTGGGGTTCACAGCCTGGCATCAGCGTAATTTGGCGGTTAGCGCATTTGGAGAACTTTCCGAGAAAAGTGAGGAGGTTAAACAGGAGAAAGCGACGGCAGAGAACGAACGTGATAAAGCGCGAGACGCTCGCGACAAAGAAAGATCAGCTCGCGAAGCAGCTGAACGAGCGACCTCAGACCTCCAAGTAGCTCAAGCGCGGACGCAAGTGTTGCTGGCCAGTTCACTATGGGGTGAAGGGAGAGTGCGAGAAGCCCGCATCGCACTGCGCGAGGTTCGCCCAGAGTTTCGGAATCTTGATTGGGGATTGCTGTGCCGCTTGTTTCGAGGCAGCTATGCGACGCTGTATGGACACCAAGACGCCGTCGTCACGTTGGATGTTTTTGAGAATTTCATCGTTTCCGGAAGCATGGATGCTACGGTACGAATGTGGGACGCAAATTCCGCCTCGCTGCGTTATGTTCTGGACTTCCCCGATGCTGTTTTTTCCGTTGCTTTTGCACCTGATGGGTCTCAATTTGCGGTAGCCTGCCGAATCGGTTTTATCAGAATTTGCGACACAGAGACGGGGGAACGAATTCGGGATTTGCCGGCGGGCTTCAATCCGGCGTTATCTCTCAGCTACCATCCCGATGGCAATTACCTCGTGTCGGGTCACGAGCGAATGATTACGATTTGGAACACAGTCGACGGAAAAAAAATCCAATCGTACGAGGGACATGACGATTTGGTGCGTTCCGTGGCATACTCACCCTCGGGAAATGCAATTCTCACCGCGAGCATGGATGGAACGATTAAGGTGTGGGAGGCCGACACGCGCGAGCTAAAGAAAAGTTGGAAACTAGAAGGTGATCACTTTTCTAGCGCCCAGTTTCACCCAGATGAAACAAAATTCGTTGCCGGTACGAATAATGGCTGGATCAAAATCTATGAAATAGATCAAGAAGAACCCGCGCTGCGGTTTCATCAGGATGGTGGGAGCGTCAGTAGTGTTTCTTTTAGCCCAGATGGCCGAACCGGTTTGTCATCACTCTGGGATGGAAGCATGACCTTGTGGGATAGTAAAACAGGCGAACGACTTACGCGCTGGATTGGCCATCAACAAAGTGCTTTCAACTCAAAGTTCGCTGGGTCGGGATCACGTGTGTACTCCGCCGCCGAAGACGGCACGATCAAATTTTGGGATGTTGCCAATCAGCAAAATACATTCCTGCTTAGCGGGCATCTGCACGAAATCACAGCACTGGCCTTCAGCCCCAACGGTCAAAAGATCTTCTCGGGAGACAAGGGAGGAGAAATCATCTGCCGAGAGGCCGATACAGGTCAAGAAATCTTTCGCCTGCGCGGCCATGAGCGCAGGATCACGGATATCCGTTTTAGTCCGGACGAAACGAATGTATTGACGGGAGACGAAAGAGGTCTCGTCAAATTGTGGCGGGCCGAGGATGGGGTCGAACTACAATCTTATGACAATCGTTTTGCGATTGCCGAAAGCGTTGGTTTTTCGCCGGATGGAAACCGTGTTCTTGCTGGCGGGGGCATAACTTTAACGTCCTGGGATAGGGCAACAGGACAAAAGCTTAGTGAGGATGACTATGAAGCGGTTGATGGCGCCTTGGCGATTAGCCCAGACGGAAAGACACTCGCTACGACCTCTTTCGATGGCAAGCTTTATCTGCTGAGCACCAACACCAGTGAAAAAATTTGGTCCCGTGTGGCCCATGACTCTCGCGTTCCCGCGATTGCCTTCAGTCCCGATGGTCAAACGATCGTGACCGGCAGTTGGGATACGACTGCCAAAGTGTGGAGCACACAGACTGGAGAATTGCTGCACACTCTTCGGGGAGATGACGAGTTCGTCGAATACGTTGCCTTTACAGCCGATGGCTCCAGAATCGTTACGGTCAACCGCAAGGGACCACTCAGAATTTGGGACGCTGCATCCGGCCAACGTTTAATGCAGCTACCATTTGGAACATTGGATAGACTGAAAGTGGCGATCTGCCCGCTTGGAAAGAAAATCATCGACAATAGTGCCGGGCGCGACATCCGTGTTGTGTTAACGGCTCCGGAAGATGAAGAGAGGATCGTGGCCAGTGGAGAAGGATTGATTTTTGCGAAAGGGTTTACACCCGATGGCCAATCCATTTTTGTCCATCGCAACAACCAGACATTCTCGCTGTGGGCGGCTGACCCACCTGCTCTCATTCAGCAACAAACGATCACCAGGTTAGGCAGAACCGTTAATCTGACTTTCCACCCGAATGGTTCGGAAATTGCCTGTGAGCTGCGGCACGATTGGGGGGCGCGTTCCGTAACCAGTAAACTCGTGTGGAATCTCAACACAAACGAAGTTGACGACGTGGAGAACTGGCCGTCTTGGGCCGATGCGAAGTCGCGTCCCCAGCACGTTTCTTCGAATGGTCGTTGGCAGCTTATCCCCTATAAGTCCGACATAGTCATGGTTGATTTGACTCTGCGGGAGCGAGCGAGCGAACAAGCATTGCTCGCGGCCAAAAGTCGTCCGAATCCCGAGTGGCATTTCGAAAAGGCGACACAGGCGACTCAAGCTGAAGATTGGTTTGCTGCGGTATTCCATTGGGAAAAAGTGATCAAGGATCTTTCGGGAAGTGGTCGAAACGACGATGAAAGACTCCGCGAAGCCTCCGCCGCAATTCACCATGCAATCGAAAATCTTAAAAACGGGGACGGGGGTCATTTTCAGGGATCGGATCAGTGATCATTCTTTGAACGATGAACCTAGGTGTGCATGTCCTTGAACGTAACTCCTTGAACGTAAACGATCCTATATGGAGCATAACTAATGACTTCGAATCAACGGTTGATGAATAAACTATTCTATCTGTTACCAATGATATTTGGGTGGATGATTTCGCTGACGGGAGTTGCGGGCCTTCTGTTTATCGCGGCCCAGGGGCGCGGTCGTGATGCTGAAGTTGTGCCCCTGCTGATTCCCTTTGCGATGCTTCCAGCCATGTTGGGTGTGGCGATTCCACTGATGGTTTTAGTCTACAAGTTGTGGGCCGCACTTCCAGCAAGTCATTCACGAACAACCCCAGGTTTAGCCGTTGGGTTATTGTTCATCCCCATTTTTAACCTGTACTGGATGTTCCAGGCATTTTGGGGTTGGACCCAAGATTTTAATCGCTACATCGCCGCTAGCGGTTCCAACGTTAAGCAAGCGCCGCAAGGATTGGCGATGACCATCTGTATCTTCACTTTGTTGAGCATGATTCCACTTTTGGGTATCGTGTTTGCGCTGCTGAACCAAATCCTCCTCCTGGTGTTCGTGAGCAAAGCAATCAATAGCGTCAACAGTTTTGTGGCATCGGGCGGAAAAAATTCGGTCTAGTGTTATGTTGGGAGACTTGATGCTACGCATCGAAGCGTCCAGCGGCGACCAGATTCGACGATGGTCGTCGGGAGAGATCCGTGCCGAGCGGATTTTTGTCGGCGTTGAACTTGGCCAAGGCGTCAATAAACATGCCACAACGCGGCAACTCGGAATTCGGTTTGACGACGAAGGGCTCTATAGCGAGCGTATTTTCGGTCCGGCCGAAACGTGGGTCAATCCGTCGACAGGGTTTCAACCGCTGGGACATATCGAATTGGCGGCTCCCGTATTACATCCCCTCTGGTATCAATCGAAGTGCAAGAAAAATTACCTTGCGTCACCGACCCTGCAGCAAATCGAAGAACCTCCACCATTGTTGTTGGACGTGCTGCCGGTGCTTTCGCCCGCGATTCGCCGAAGGGGGACGGCATGGTTATCGTCTCCTGCCGTGAAAGATGAGAACTGGATTTTGTGCGACCTCGACTTGCTATATCTCGAAGTCATTCGAGCCAACCATGCGGTTCGAGATCATCTGCAACGCAGACAGCAGAGCAGAGGCAGCACTCAGGTTGAGCCGACTGTCCCAATCGCCCATCTGAACAAGGTCATTGATGAGCTGTTTTTTAATCGACCGGTCGTCACGTATGGAAAGTCGCAGACGGCAGTCCGTCGCCGTCCAGATGGAACACGCTTGTCGTCGATGGCGGATAACCTACACCGAACTGCCCGGGAAATTCGCGAACAAGATTTAATTGGTTGGCCTGGCAACGCAGGGACATTTCCACTGGTTCCCAATCCGCATCTGAAAACGGGGGAATGCATTTTGCCTCGGAACTCCATGATGCAAAATCTATTTCGCCCCATCTTAGATGCAATTCGGACTGAGGGCAGTCCGGATCCGCAACTGATGGATTCAAACTGGATCGACGATTCCTCGCGATGGTGGGAAAGTTTGCAAGCCGAGTTGCCGCGCTGTCCAGTGCTGCTGACGCAGCAATCATCGCAATGTCGGACGGATTGGGTGGCCCTACAACCGATCCGTATCGATGGCGAGGCCGTGCAAGTCAATCCGACAGTACTGCAAATGCTGAAGTCAAGTCATAACAACAATGTGACCGTGCTGGTTCCGATATCAAAACAGGCGCGCAGCGAAGCCTTGAATTTGATCCAGCCCGAACAATGGTACGACCGAAAGTGTGGCGACAGAGCTTGGGAACCGACGACGGAGGTGGTTGTCGGGTGTTTTCACCTTACAAGCACCGACTTCAATCTGGAGACGTGTCTTGCCGATAACACAATGAAGTTTGCCAGTGTGCAAGATGTGCTAACCGCCTACGATCATGGCGTCGTGCAGTTGCGGACCCCGGTGGAAGTACGTGTTTCCGGACCAGTGGCTCGCCAAAATTTCTGCCACGAGTGGGAAGTCGAAACTCTTGTTCACCCGCAACGAATACTGACGACCGTAGGCCGGGTATTGTTGAACGATCAACTTTCGAGTTCCCTCCCATTTTACAACGGCAGCCTCGATAAGCGTCGGTTGGGAAAAATTCTGGATGCCTGCGTCACGCAGCTAGGAATCCCTGCGGCACTGTGTGTTTATTCGCGAATTGAGAAACTAGCCCACAATGTTTTGACGCTTAGCGGTTTAAGCATTGGATTAAGCGACTTGCAATCACCTCTTAGCAAATCGGACTTGCTGATGCGGGCCGACTCGGAGTGCCAAAAACATCAACATAACTATTTTCGTGGACTCATTGCACCGAGTGAAAGATATTTCCGCATAGTCGAGACCTGGGCTTCGATGGAGGCTCGAATGGAGCAGGACATCGCCGATTACACTACCTCCAATCGCAACGAGGCAGCGACAACATCATCCCACGAGCTACCCGCGATTATGGCATCCAGCGGTTGTGTTGATCGAAGGCAACTCCGCAGGTTGGCTGGTATGATTGGCCGAAGCGAGGATCGTTTCGGTTACTTTCGCGAGATACCCATTTGCTCATCTTGGGCCGAGGGTCTGAATGTGAATGAATATTGGTTCGTTGTTGATGCAGCACGTCGGACGGTGGCTGGCGACCTGGAGCGAAAACAGGCAGCTGATTCGCTGGTTCACCTTCTGGTGAAAGGACTTCGCCCGATTCGGATCGTAGACAAAGATTGTGGAACCGCCAATTGCATTGAAAAGTCTCTAGCGCCGGGAATGAAACGCGGAGAACAGGTTGAAAGTTTTGGTTTTCACAACGATATCGATACCATTGTTGGTCGAGTCAGCGCTGAGACCATCGTCAACCCCTTAACCGATGAGACGATCGTGCAATGCGGCGAGCTAGTTACGCTTCAGATTGCAAATCAATTTGCCCACGCCGGCGTGGCCAAAATTGGCCTGCGCAGCCCCATCCATTGTGAAGCCGATGGTGGCATTTGCCAGGCATGTTATGGAGTGGACTTGATCACTGGGCAGTTGGTGGAACTGGAAACGCCCGTCGGACTGCACGCAGCTCGATCAATGGCGATGAATGTGCAGCCAGCCATCCGCTGGTATCCGATTTCCCGACCCGATACAGTGCAATATTGTCCACCCCATGCTGCGCGTCCGTCCGGTCGAATACGTTATGACCGAATTCGCTTCGTCACCCGTAAGGACGGGGTTCACATCGCCTTGAACGATGATGGTCAATTGACGATCTGTGGGTATCGAAGCGGTGTTGAGGTGGAGTTAGCTGCTTACCGCATCCGGTATGGGGCGGAACTTTTTGTGTCCGACGGAGATACAGTCCTTTCGCGCCAACGTCTGTTCGATTGGAATGAAGGTTACCGTCCAATTGTGGCTGAAGTTTCGGGGAGAATTCGATTCGACGATATTGTTCAAGGTATTACTTGCAGATCGACTGGTTCTTCTGAATGGTCCCCGGTTCGCATGTTGCGGTATTCGCATCCCTACCGACCACGAATCACACTGGTGGGTGAACGGGAAGAAGTTCGGGCTTGTTACTACTTGCCAGAGCACGCCGTCCTGCGAGTTGACGATGGGGCGCAGGTTGATGCCGGAAGCACCTTGGCCGAACTGAAACGTACTGCTTGGTGGGACTATCGGTGGCTCGATGACCAGGGCATGAAACGGCTGTTGTGCGGTCTGCCTCCTGCCGAACCGTGCGCCTTGGCTCCCATTTCGGGAACCATTGTTTCGTATCGGCGTCAGGGTGACCGCCGAATCATTGCGATTCAGGCAGATGCTTCCGAGGAGATCTTTGAGGTCGCGACGCATTCAGCCAAAGCGTTGTGCTTTGGCGTTGGTGATCGGGTTCATTATGGAGACCAGCTTTCGGAGGGGCCAGCCGCCCCGCAGGAGGTACTCGATATCGTGGGTGCGACAGCTACCGTGGATTGGTTGATCGATCAGTTGCGGCAGCGATTTTCGGGGGATGACCGCTATTTGGAATTGACGATTCGCCGTATGCTGTCACAGTGGCAAGTTGTATCATCGGATCATCCCAAATATGTCAAAGGTCAGATTGTCGATCACCGACCGCCAGGGGTCTTCGTAAAGCGGGTAATATCGGGGCTTAAGCATTGCGGTGACCCCAGCGTCAAGACGCGTGTGCTCAATTGGTCGAGAAGCCATGATTTGTCTCGTCTGATTGAGGTCGCATGGTCCCACGCCTCGTTCCCGATCCGATGTCTTGCAGACCAAATCTGGTTCGAAAAATTGGATGGATGTCCAGTCCCCTAATTGTTTCTTAGGAAAAGTGGGGAATTAGCGGCTATTTAGAGGGCGTGAAGCTGCGTGGAAAAATTTTTTCAAAAAATTGATTTAAGCTGTTGACAACGGAAGCCGAAATCATAAAATCTAAGTCGCAATACGAGCCGCGTCCAATCGTGCGCTCGTTTTTTGTTCGACTGATTTGAATATCTCAGTGATTTTCAGGTTGTTCGAGCAAAACTGTTCTTTGACAATTTAGTAGTGAACTCTATTCAATTCCTGCCCGTTTGCTGTAAAGCGAGGGGGCAAAATTGAGTGATAACTTTTTTAAGTTTATTGCCAGTACAAGATCATATGGAACAAATTTTTAGACTCGCTAATTCCGGCGGGTCGAAAGCTGTTTCAAACAACTTTAATTTTGGCTAGTCAATTGAGTTTCGGGGTAGCAATATTCGGGAATTCAATATGCATACACAATTGAAGGGTTTGATCCTGGCTCAGAATGAACGTTGGCGGCGTGGATTAGGCATGCAAGTCGAGCGCGATTCCCTGTTTAGCAATAAGTGGGGATGAAAGCGGCGAAAGGGTTAGTAACACGTAGATCACGTACCCTCGGGTTCGGGATAGCGGCGGGAAACTGCCGGTAATACCGAATAAAGTCTCCGGACCAAAGATTTATTGCCCGAGGAGCGGTCTGCGTCCTATTAGCTTGTTGGTGGGGTAATGGCCTACCAAGGCAAAGATGGGTAGCGGGTGTGAGAGCATGACCCGCAACACTGGGACTGAGACACTGCCCAGACACCTACGGGTGGCTGCAGTCGAGAATCTTCCGCAATGGGCGAAAGCCTGACGGAGCGACGCCGCGTGCGGGATGAAGGCCTTCGGGTTGTAAACCGCTGTCGAAGGGGAGCAATCAATGAGCGATCCTTGGAGGAAGCACAGGCTAAATTCGTGCCAGCAGCCGCGGTAATACGAATTGTGCAAACGTTATTCGGAATCACTGGGCTTAAAGGGTGCGTAGGCGGCAATGAAGGTCTGATGTGAAATCCCACGGCTCAACCGTGGAACTGCGTTGGAAACCACATTGCTTGAGGGAGACAGAGGTGAGCGGAACTGATGGTGGAGCGGTGAAATGCGTTGATATCATCAGGAACACCGGTGGCGAAAGCGGCTCACTGGGTCTTTTCTGACGCTGAGGCACGAAAGCTAGGGGAGCGAACGGGATTAGATACCCCGGTAGTCCTAGCTGTAAACGATGAGCACTTGTCTGGGGATCCTCCCATAGGTTCCCGGACGTAGCGAAAGTGTTAAGTGCTCCGCCTGGGGAGTATGGTCGCAAGGCTGAAACTCAAAGGAATTGACGGGGGCTCACACAAGCGGTGGAGGATGTGGCTTAATTCGAGGCTACGCGAAGAACCTTATCCAGGCCTTGACATGTACGGATGCTGCCCGTGAAAGCGGGTTAGTTGCCTTCGGGTGAAACGTGCACAGGTGCTGCATGGCTGTCGTCAGCTCGTGTCGTGAGATGTCGGGTTAAGTCCC
>CALMEE010000022.1 GCA_937862885.1 uncultured Planctomycetaceae bacterium | reverse complement strand
ATAAATCAGCCCGCCATTGGGGACCTCCAACGTGCCTGTCCCAAAAACTCCGATATCCAATATAGGACCGAAGGGCGCGCCGCCACCGATGCTGACTTCACTGCCGCTGCCGGTCACTTTCATAACGCCAACCGCAGTATCGCCCATTCCAACACGCAGGTCAGCATCGATCGACTTGAACATTTTAGCGCCGTTCTCAACGATCAGCGTGCCGTTACCCGAGTTGCCAATCGAAGCTAGTCCATTGACATTCCAAGTCGCATCGGGACCGCTGACCTTGACTACACCCGAGCCGACGCTGTTGACACCGACACTAACGTTTTTGTTGGTTACCGTCCCACCGTTGAGAATACTGAGGGTTCCTTGCCCCGATTGACCGATTAAGAGGCCGTCGTTGCCGACGTCCCAATGCGATCCATTTCCGGAAACCGTGACTGTGCCCTGGCTGCCCGTGAACAAACCCAGTCGCCCCCCGCTAGAAATTACCTGGCCACCGTTGAGGACATTCAATTCAGTACTTTGAGTCGAGCCGACGTCAACGCCAAAGGTATTCGACCACAGTGAACCATCGCCCGTAACTGTCACCGAAGAACCACTGAGGCCGCTAGGACCACCGACATAGCCGGCTTGGGAAAAAACTTTCCCACCGGACTGGATGGTGAGCGAACTTTCGTGAAACCCACCGATTGCGAGAGCACCGGCGGCGTTAATCTGCCCACCGTTACTCACGGTTGCCTGTCCGGTTCCCTGCTCGCCGATATAGTTGATCCCCGCACCGTTCAAATTCAAAACGCTTCCATTTCCAGACACCACCAGTTTGCCGACACCGGAATTTTCGGTACCCAAGCTCAACCTGTGAACATCGACCTTACCGCCACCAACAATGTCCAGGTCGCCTTGTGCCGAGGTGCGATCCGCTCCCGGAAACCGCGAGAGCGCCCTGACCGCCGGAGAGGGAGCCGATCTCCATCAAACTGGAGGTGTTTGTAACTTTTCCGCCGTCGAGTACCCATAATCGACCTTTACCGCCAAAGCCGATCCGCGTGACTTGGCTGCCGAGCACGAGTTCCGAACCATCACCTGTGACAGTTACCGCGTTGTCCTTGTCACTGCTCACTCCCACGTACAGCGATTGTCCCACGTTGACCTTGCCCTGATTCGAGATCGTCAGCGAGCCCAGCGAGTTGGCAAATTGGCCCACGGTAAGGATATTATTAGCGGTCATCGAGGCGTTGAGTCCAGAAACGGTTCCCACACCGGTTCCGCCTGAATGGCCGAGTGCGATGTTAAACGCTTCGAGCAACGACTTTTGTGCAATGCCAACCGTCGAAATGTTCAGATTCCCGGTACCAAGTGTTCCGACAAGCACGTCTGACGTGGCGTAGCCTTTCCACCAGCCGTTGCCATGAATGTTCAGCGTTCCCGTTTTGCCCGCCGTATTGCCGACGACTAGATGATGACCCATCATCGGATTGTTGAACATGTTTGTCAGATTCAACGTCGCGCTGGTGGCGGCATCGCCCGACTGGGGACCGACGTAGTTTGTACTGCTGCCGCCCCAGAAGTGATGGGCGGTAGTTCCGAAATATTGGAAGGTAACATTGCCTCCGCGCACCTGGAAATCTTTGGTCTGTGTGCCGTTGTTTCCGAAAGTGACGGTATACGTCTGATTCAATGAGAACCGTGCCGAATCATTGACGAGTGGCGGACCTCCCGCAGGAGTCCAGTTCCCTGCAGTGTGGTAACTCCCACCTGAAGTATTGAGCCAATGGTAAGTCGTTTGAGCACTGGCTGTGCTGGCCAATAGACAAAATAAAGATAGCGTTAGAGGGATGAAGCGGTTCATCGTTGTGACCTTGTTTAATTCTCGTAAAAAACCCCGGCGTGGGTTCGCGGAATGCTAACCCTGTCCGAACAACATGCCGGGAACTTGAACGAAAGTTACAACGAGAACGAAAATTTTTAGAAAACTTCTGGCACGCAAGCATTGGGAGGGTTGGGGTGGTGATTCCGTCAAATCCAATCGGCTTCGACGCCAGCCTGTTGCAGACGCTGACGCAAACGGGTCCAGCGAACGCGGGCCGCGACCGGGTGCAGGCCAAGTTGATTCCCGACCTCTTGCCAAGTGAATCCATCAATTCGCAGGGCTAACATCCGTCGTTCGATGTCGCTCATTTGATCGCACATAGCGTTGACTTGGTCGTTAAATTCAGCAACTTTGGCGGGGTTAACGTCGGGGCTGGACAACTCGCTGAGCGTTTGAGCCAGATCGTGCGCCGAGTCGAGGCCATTGAGAGTCGTCTGTTTGCGAGTCCGCCGCCATTTACGAGCCACCTTGCGGCGCACGATGGTGCTGGCCAGTGCAATCAGCTTTTGCGGGCTAGAAATATCGAATTTTTGGTCGCGTAAACCCACCAACAGACTGCGGTGTACCGACTGCACCAAATCCATCGAATCAAAATGAGAACGCAAAGCCGGGCCCAGCATGACTCGCGCGATGATGCGAACTTTTGGCTCGTAATGCTGGCAAATTCGAGCTTGGGCCTCGACATCGCCACGATTGGCCCGCTCCAATAATTGGGCAAAATCACCGTCAACCGGCAGTTCAGATTCTGTCGAAGGTGTGTTCAAACGATTCCCCAAAGACGCGACCAAGAATTACACCAATGCACGGTTTCTAATGTAACAATTTGTTTCCATTATGGCATCTTGTCATGTGAGTTACAATAATATTGTGTATTTTGGTGCTTTATCGTTTTTTGCGACGAGATTTTCCTGTGACTAATCCGCCGACACGCAATGACTCATTGGCGACCGCAGGCGACAGTTCAGCTGCGCCCCGCGCCAGCCTCGACACGATGCACCGGGCATTGCAAGAACTTGAGGGCCAAGTCAAACGCGGAATCTTGGAATCCAGTGAACATATCGCCGCTCATTTTCCCGAAGTCATGGCCGACAAAGAGGCTATGTTGGAATTGGTCTACACGGAACATGTGCTTTTGCAGGAGCAGGGCCGTGAGGTTTCGGTTGAACGGTGGATTGAACGATTCCCGCAGTGGCGTGAAGACATCGAAGCGTTATTTCAGGTTCACGATTATCTAAACGAAGTCTCGCATGCTCCCGTTGGCGACACTACGGCACCCTCTGACGCATTTAATGATTGGGGACAAACTTCACCCGACCAAGCCGACAACCGACTCGGTGAATACGAGATACTTGAACAAATTGGTCGTGGCGGTATGGGAGTTGTCTATCGTGCTCGACAAGTCGGCTTGGATCGGATTGTCGCCCTGAAGACGATTCATCAGTTGGAGTCGCCGAGTAAAGACGTTTTGCTGCGATTCCGAGCCGAAGTTGACACTATCGCCTCATTGCAACATGCGAATATTGTGCAAATCTACGGGGCGGGTATCAGCAAAAACATCCCGTATTTCTCGATGGAATATGTGGCTGGTGGAACTTTGGCACAAGTCATCCGTGCCCACCCTTTGCCTCCTGAAGCGGCGGCACGACTTACCTACAGTCTTGCTCGGGCCATGCAGTATGCTCATGAACAGGGAGTTGTGCATCGTGATTTGAAACCGGCCAATGTGTTGCTCGCCGCCAGTCAGCGCGATGACGCGATCGCCATTGATGTTCCATCGTTTTCCACCAACGAGCAATTGCGGACCGCCAAATTTGAACCCAAACTAACTGATTTTGGATTGGCAAAACGTTTGCAAGATGATGCCCAACAAACCTTGCCGGGCGCGACCCTGGGGACTCCAAGCTATATGGCTCCGGAACAGGCGGCCCACGGCGGGACCGCTGCAGGACCGGCTGCGGACATTTACTCCCTGGGTGCAATCTTGTTTGACATGCTGGTGGGACGGCCGCCATTTTTGGCCGCCACACCCTTGGAAACTCTGGAGCGAGTCAAACATGACGATCCCGCCTCGATTCGTGGATTTCAACCACATGTGCCACGAGACTTAGAACTGATTTGCCTAAAATGCCTGCACAAAGACCCTGCGCGACGTTATCGCTCAGCTGGCGAACTCGCCGATGATCTTAACCGTTTCTTAACGGGGCGTCCGGTTCAAGCTCGACCCATTGGCATGGTGGAACGTCTTGTCAAATGGTCGCGCAGACATCCGGCTGCGGCCGCGTTCGTTGTCGCATTGATGTTTGGGGCGCTTGGCGTGAGTTGGCAATGGATTCGCGCCGAAAAAAACCGACGGGTCGCCGAGAAACTAACGGTCGCCGCCGACGCAGCGCGATTCGAGGAGCAAGCGGCCAGAATGCGTGCTGAATCGACGTTGTATGCTCGCGATGTTTCGTTGGCACATCATGAATTTTTATCCAACAATACCGATCGTGCCCTGCGGTTGCTGGACGGAACCCTACCAGATTTTCGGAATTGGGAATGGGATTATCTGAAGCGGGTTTGCCGACCTGAGTTCCGCAATTTTGGTGACCTCAAGATTTTTGTCTGTTGCACGGCGCTCACTCAAGACGGTCGTCTTGTGGCTGGCGGGACTGCTCGGTGGGGCGAAAACTATCCCGATTTGATCAAAGTGTGGAATGTGGACGATGGGAGTCTGATGTGGACATTGGGTGAACAGACCGGTTCGATCATGGACCTTTCATTCAGCCCGGACGGTCGTCTCTTGGCGTCGTCCACTGTGCGCTGGCAAGGACAAATGCCCTTCGGTGGAATTCGAGTATGGTCGATGACCGACGGCAGCCTAGTTAGCGAAATCACTAACTGGAACGCATTCAGTACCTGCTTCAGCCCCGATGGAAAATGGCTGGCGATTGGAGACGCGGCTGGTCGGGTTCATTTGTGGAACGTCGCTACGAAACAAATTGAAACAACAATCCGGGCGCACGACCAAATTACTCTGGACTTAGCGTGGCGATATGACAGTCAAGAAATTGCCAGCTGCAGTCGCGATGGTACTGTCAAGATTCATAAGATCGACGGCGCCTTGCGGCACACGTTGAGCGGTTTAGGAGATACACGACGCGTAACTTGGTCCTCCGACGGGCGCGAGTTGGCTACCGGTGCCTATACCGGACTCGTTCGCGTTTATCGCTTCGAACCTCATGGCCCAATGGAAATTGCCAGGCATGACTTCGGTTCGGTGTTGGGCGCTCTGGAATTTACGCCAGACGGTAAATCACTCGCGGTTTCTTCGCAATTCAAGAGTCTCCGTATAATTGATCCGATTTCTGGTCAAGTGCAGCGTGAATTCCACGGTCACAACGGAGTGACTCGAGATGCCGGTTTTGATGCGGCCGGAATGCAAATGTCATCCTGCGGTTCCGATGGCAACGTCAAGGTATGGGACATGACCCATGATAGTTACAGTTACGCACGACGACTGGAAGGCGCACACATGATTCAGGCCCAGTTTCTCGATGACAATCGAGCCGTCTTGGGGATGGCATTCAATGTCGATCGTCCCGGCGTGCGCTTCGATGGGAAAACGATTCGAATATGGGATGCCGAGGAACAGCGAATTGTGGGCTATTTCGAGGGACATTCGGACTGGCTAACCGACATGGACCTAGATACGACGCGCACGCGCCTGTTGACGGGTGGTCTCGATGGTTTGGTTCGACTCGTCGATGCGAATTCGGGGCGCGAGTTAAAGTCTTGGGGACCGCTCGAAAGCGAAATCAAATATGTGTCGTTTGTCGGACAATCGCCACTCGTCGCCGCGTTACAATCCAATGGCAAGCTGCACATATGGCGATCCGACAACGGCCACAGCGTAATGGAGAGACAGCTGCCCCCCTCTGACTTGCCAGTTGCACTAGTGGGATGCCATCGGTCAAACCACTTGTTGTTGCCTCAATTAGAGGGTCAAATTCAAGTCATCAACTTGGACGGTGACCAAGGTTTTCATGTCATCCCCTCAATTTGCGATGAAGACGAAATTCGACGATTTGCGATCAGTCCCGATGATCGCTGGGTCGCGCTCGGGCTCAATTCTGGTAAATTGTTGTTGTGCAATTTGGATCACGCGGCAAGGCAGTTTCTGCCGAACTCGATGCAAACGATCCCCGCCCACACCTTGCCGATTGAATCATTGCGATTCAGCCCAGACAGTTCGCGATTGTTTACGGCTAGTACCGATACCTCAATCCGAATCTGGGATCTACATTCCGGTCAACAAGTAATGAGTCTCGACGGGCCGACGACCCACGTTTGCAGTCTGGCGATTAGCCCGAACTTTGATCGGATTTTGATGGCTAATCGAACTTTGATTGCCGGCTGGCGACGACATGGCGATCCCCAACCGCGTTTTGCAGATGTGTTTGAGAACCAGGAACATCAAAAACACTGGCATCTTGACCAATTGAGGGCCGCACGAAACGGTCGCAGATACGGTGCCGTGCTGTTTCACTTCGACGCGTTGACCCGTTTCGACGGTGAACATGCAGCAGGGATCTCTGATGTCGTCGAAGCGTTTGCAAATCTCCAGGAATTTGATCGAGCGCGAGAAATGCTCCTCAATATACCGCCGGAGCGACGGTCGCTGACGGATGAATGGGGTTTGGCGTTGTTGTCATTGCGGATCAAGGACAACTCAGAGTTTAACGCAACTTGTCAGCGTCTTTCGGCAAGTTTATCGTCAGAGCACACTTCGAACCAAATCAATGGACGGATTTGGCCGATGGCCTTGAGTCGCGACCTGGAAGTCCAGGATTTGCTGCCATGGGTCGACCAAATGATTTCCGGCAATCCTTCGGCGGACACATTGAATACTGCTGGAGCAATTTATTATCGAGCCGGAAATATGAAAAAAGCTGAGGAACTCTTGCAGCGAGCGAAGAGTCGTCGCAACTCAGACATGATTGTGTTTGACCGCATCTTGCTGGCGATGATTCAGGCATCGGTTGGAGAGCACGCGAAGGCTCAAGAGAACTTGGAGTTCGTCGAGCACTGGATCAATACACAAGAAACTCACTTGCGACTTGGTCGTCCCGCGAGCCCGTTGTACACATGGATGATTCGCTTAGAACTCGAACTACTGTTCACGGAAGCCAAAGAAAAAATGTAATCGCTCGAGGTGAATCGTCCGCCGCCGTGCAGGATTAGTTCAACAATTATTGCATTGGCGATGAATTAGATTGCTCGATTCTTTGCATTCACTTCTACTTACTCAAGAGCAGAGAAGTACTCGGCCTGCTCATCATATCTTTGTCTTGCCGCATTGACAACGCAAGGAAAAATGGCAACCGCACTTTGTACTCACGATGAAATTTGCATTGCAAAGAGCAACTGATAGCAAGGATGCGTTGATCGAATTTGTAAATATTTGATGATGAAAGATGCTTGGTTTCGTTTAAGTCGAGGAACCCATCATGCCGGCAGCTATTATTTGCTGGCTGAAACCGCATCATGTTTCACAATTTGAATTACGGTTGATCGCTAGTTCTACGAGATTTGTGAAAATCCCTTGCGGCACCGTCTCACGACGAGCTGCAAAGTGGGATTCGTGTCAAAAACATGGACTTGCCGCACATGATCCATGTGGTAGAATCGGAATAGTTTAAGGCAACCGGCCAGAATGGGCTTTCAACCAACCTTTTAGGAGAATTTAAGATGCGTTTAATTGAGAGATTGAGTTTGACCTGCGCGATCGTCGCGATGCTAGGTTTTGTTTGTTCGGCTCAAGAGGGGGAGTCCTGCCCGCATGCAACTGGTGGTAAGCCATGTGCTGGCTGTCCAATGGCAACAACGACCGTTGCTGCTGACGCTCAACAGGATGAAACTTGCGACGAAACCAGCGGTTGCTGTGCTGCCAAGGCAATGGAAAACTTGCCCAAATTGGTTTTCAAAGTCGGCGATGAATCAGCATGTTGCCAAAATGGTGCCGAAGCTTTGGCCAAAAAGCACAATAAGCCAATTCACTATGTTGTCGCGGAAAAATCCTACGACGATCACAAGAAAGCCTACGTTGCATTGGTAGAAACGACTGAACAATTCGTGCATGATTATGCGACTCCGAAAACTTGCGAAGCAAGTGGCACGACCTCAATTGCAGGTCATAGCTGCGGTTGTCCTGTGCAGGCCGGCGAATACTCCACAGCAACGAAGTCGATCATGGAAAAGATCCAGTTGACCTACGTGGTCGGCGATGAGAAATGCGAATGCCCCAAACAAGCTGCATCGTTGGCTTCTGCAAACAGCAAAGAAATCGTCTACGTCGTGGGTGACGAGAAGACCAGTTGCGAATACACTGCTCGACTAAACTTGGCCCATGCACGCTACAAGGCGATTGTTGAGCATTTTGCGGCCAAAAACTAACACTTCGATGATAAGTGACCAATTGGTATCTGGATCGTCGCCGGTTTGGCGATAATCAGACAGTGAGTAAGATACCATGGCTAATGATATTTGCGCCCAGTTCATTTATTGAACTGGGTTTTTTGTTTCTTGTCTGCGCTTGGTGGCACGAATTGGCGCGAACGGCTTGCAAAATGCGCTGTATTCTCCGCAGAAGACTCATTATCGTTACGATAGCAGCCGCGAACCAGCGTGATCTTCAGCGGCGAATTCTTGTTTCGTTTTATGTGTTGAGGGTTCAATTATAATGCAGATTCCAGACATTCGAACGAACGCTGGCGTCTGCTGTAACTCGTCACGTGTTTGTGTTCGTGCAAAGTCAATCACGACGGCTCTTCAAATCATGTTGCCTAATGGTGCTTTTTTCTACAATCTGCCTTCTATTGTATTTCGTTGCGACAAGCTATCCTTTTGGCAGTTCTGATGAAATTGGCTTGAGTCTTTCTGCCATTGTGTATCTCTGTTTGTTGTTGCCGATCTGTGCTCAGATCCAACTACGGCAATTGCAGACTGAAGTTGGAAGGACTCGGACAAATATCGATAAACTTGAGATGCAATACCTAGCGACATGGGTGCTGGGGTGCGTTTTCTTGCTCTTAAGTGGATGGCATCTGCAGGTTCGTGACAACTGGGAAATGCCCCTTGCGGTATTTACAAGGGAACTCGTGATTGTGGGGCCGTTGACTTACAGTCTTTGGTCAATCCACCACCATTTTTCATGGTTTCGAAATGTTGCCGATCCAAATTTAGATGCTAGTGATCGACCTTCGCTCAAGGTTATCAACAAAATTCTCGGATTAGCCGTGCTTGCTACCTTACTTTTCGTCCTACTTGAGTGCATTAGCAAGCCGAACCATTCTAACCAAACCGGTTGGATTTGGATGATCGGGACGTTGTTCTTGCTGTTGGAAAATTTTCCGGTAATCGTCTCCAAATGGCTACGATTGAAGCCCTACGCAAACACATCGCTCGAAAACGCGCTACAACTCATTTGTGAAAGTGAACGTACCCGCGTGCCACAAGTCCTTTTGTGGAAAACGGACGGCACGATCGTGAACGCTCTGATGTTAGGTTTGTTTCCATGGAACCGTCGCCTAATATTGACGGATGGACTACTTGATTCCATGGATGACAATCAACTAAGGGCGATACTCAGGCATGAAATCGCTCACGTAAAACACGGGCACGTGTTTTGGCGGCTATTCGTTGTGTCCGCACCATTGGTTCCAATATTTGCGTTTAATCATCTGACGGCACGCGGACTTTCCCAGTCCTCAATGGGATTTGCGCACCATTTGAATACCAACGAGATTATGTGGTTGGTCGTGCTTTTCTACTTCATTTATGTTTATTTCTTTTTCGGGTGGCAAGCTCGTTTGATGGAACACGAGGCTGATTTATTTGCATTTGGTTTCGGAAGGCCGAACTTGGATCAACAGTCCTCGTATCGAGGAAACCAAGCACATACAATTGAGGCCCTGAGATCGTTGGCTCGCGAATACCCGCAAATGTTTGCAGCTAACAGGTGGCTATATCCAAGTTTGGCCGATCGCATTACGCTGCTTCAACGTGTGGGAACGCATCCCAACCTTTCGGATCGCGTACGCCACCAGCTATTGTGGGCCCGCTGCGTTATTCTTGTTGGTTGCGGAATATCCTTGATCGGACTACTTGCAGCCAGTGCGATTTTAGCTCGATGAAGTCAGCTGCTAATCAAGTGGTTGCATAATCCACCGCAACGCAGGTGAGCCAGTGGCATCGCGCGCGGTTAGGGTCGGTTGCACATAGCGTAGGCGTGCGGGATTGCCAGGAATCTTAAAATTGTCCCCTTTTTGCAAAATAGGCTTTGGTTCGCTCATGCTGCCGAATTCATAACTACCCGCAATTTGGCAGGGAATCCAATGGCCTTGGCCTTTCTCGTCCACCAAATAGAATTCGGGATACGTATGTTCTGGAATCCATACCGCGCGGGCCGGTATTCCTCGTTGCCGACAGACCGCGATAAAAAGTGATGAAAGTTCCTCGCAATCCCCTGTGCCGCGTTCAATGGCCTCCATGCAGGTTCGGATCGTCTCATCAAATTCATAGGGAATGCGTTCGCGAATCGACTCGTAGATTGAACGCACCTGTTCGTACGCAGGCTTTGTTGAGTCAACATCAATCGAATCGCCAAACGCCTTTACAATGCGGTGGTTCATCTCAATATACGGACTTGGTTTAAGGTAGCGATTTAGGCTGGTTACCTCTGATCTTGTGGGTAACCGCAGAGCGGACGCGTGCGGATGCTCAGCCAAGTCGGTCTTGACAATTTCCATGACAACCGACGCTCGAATATTTGTACCCGCGTCCATTTTGTTGATGGAAATAACCAATTGAGCGGCTTCGTCCCCAAGATTTTTGTAGGTAAACCGATCCGCTCCACCTTTTCGTTCGTCGATGATCGAGACTTTTTGTTCAGGCCAATTGATGGGGATCGGCACCGATGCCACGATTCCGGAACTGTCGCCAGTGGCTGTTATTTCTAAGCCAAATTCCCATTTTTGGACGTACGAAGAGTCCTCTTGGGCTCTAGCTGTGGCGAATTCGAGGGACGATACAGCAAGAGCGAAGGTGAACAGAAGAGCAAGGGCGCCTGCGAGTCGAAACCTCAGAGAACTAGATAGGAAGCACACGTGCAACACCTCGGTGAAGATTCGCGAAAGGTTTCAACGCGAATAACAAGTCAATTTGAAATCCGGCGTCTAACGAAAATGATTTCCGGCTGAGATCGCTTATCTCCAGTAACTGATTCCGGCACAAAACGTCTGCGTTCGCCGTTAGGTAACTTAAAGTTATCACCCTTTTGTTGCACAGCCGAAGGTTCGCTGAGTTTTCCAAACTCCGGATTTATGCCCGGTTGGCAAGGAAACCAACTGCCACTTCCATTTTCATCAACCAAGAAGAACTCAGCGTATTCGGTATCTTCGCCCCACACGATTCTCGCCGGAACTTTGTGGGCGCGACAAAATGCGATAAACAAATTGATCTTATCTTCGTCATTCCCAGCCTTTTTACGCAACGTTGTGGAACTACCTTGGCAGTCTTCATCAGCAGTGGTGGCCACGTTTTCGATAATCCAATTGTAAAAGGACTCAACTTGCCTCCAGGCACTCGTTTGGGTTCCAGCCAACTCTGCCACCAGCTTTTTGATGGCACCAGGTCGGTGGTCAATCATTGGGCTGGAATTCAAGTACTGTTTGACGTCTTTGTCCAACTTGTCAGGAACCAATAATGATTCTGGATTGGCGGGGGGGGCAATCGGGGGGATCTTTACTTTATAAGTTTGCAAGATTTTCGCGGCGCCATGTGCATTAATCTTTGGCACATTGGCCGTCATGCATTTGACCCCATCCAAGTTTAGAAATCCGACGTTTCGAACCGAATCTGAGATATCATCCTCAACTAAGGAAACGACTTGCTCCGGCCAATCAGTAGGCACGGGAATCATGACTTTCAAGCCAGCTGCGGCTTGGTTACCAGCGGAAATGATGACGCCAACTTGCCATTTTTGCGTGACTGGCTCACCCAGCCGGGATAGATCACGACTGGCGGAACCGGCACCTAGTTGTGCGTGGACCATTGGAACCGGACACAATAGCAGCGCGGCAAATAGAAATACAACTGGCCTAATTATGAATCGCGATAGGGAATGTCGGTTGCGAGAAATCATGATGAACGAGGTTGATTCTAAACTGAGAATTATCAGCAAGCTGGCTGTTCCAACCGTGAGGAATACAATTCCAGCGCGAGAGCGACTTGAACAGTTAGCATAATTGTAACATCCGAAGCCGTTGTCGGCGCGTAAAAAAAGCCGACCAATACGGTCGGCTTCTCTGCAAACTTCGACTCGACAATTCGCGAATCGCTGTTTAGCCGCTAAACTGGGGGGGACCAGTTCGGACAGACTTTTGCTTTCTTACCACAGATATACTTTCTGTAAGGGTTATTACTACTATGGCGTTTCAAGTTTTGATTAAAATCCTGGCGGAATAACTGAACCATCGTAAGAACCGCTAGTATAGGAACGGCCAGGTGATGGGTTAATCGTCGCGTTTCCGAGGTTCGATGGAATATACGAACTTGTCTGTTGTGTGCCAAACCCATTGTCGTAACCAAGTAGCCCGCCTTGCGATGTTGAATCGAGGCTCGCTCCGTAGCTATATGGGGGATGTGAGATGGGTGGTTGGCAGGAGTTGCATGATCCTCCTCGGAAGAACCGGCGGATTGGGCCGTCAGCACAACCGACTTGCGTCAGGATAATTGCGCCCAAAATCAGGCCCATGATCAGCTTAGCAGGGGGAAATAACTTTTTGGCTTCGTTATTGTTGAGCGTCGACATGGGAAGCAAATCTCCAGAACTGTTTTGTCGGTCAGTGGTGACAAGTTTAATCGCGAAATAATACAACTTGAATAACAAACCGCAAGCTGCGGATGTTGTTTTTCGGAAACAAAGTCAAAAACATGATGCAAGGACGCAACATTATAAAAATGGTGACGATTGGCCGATTTATGCGGTCCATAATCCTGGCACAACTCGTACTATTGGCCGTGTGGGGATGTGAGCTTCGGCATCTTGGGGCACAATCAACCAGCCTCTGTTTGCCGCAACATGATGTAGCGCCTCCGTCCAGCTATTTGCGTCTCGTGCAAAATGAATCCGTGTGTGTGCGACCCGGCGATGATGTGTGGTGGATTTCTAGTCGAAACTTACACACTGAACTCGTTTCACCTAACCAATTGATCGCCTTTAGATACGCGGCTTTGGATGGTGAGCAGGTCCATTGGCAATTGGCTCAAGCGAATGACTTTGTAATCGATCACAACGACAATTCAGATCGCCAAACCGTTTTCTATGTACATGGGAATCGCACCAATGTGGAATGGTCGATGCGACGCGGTGTTCAAGTCTACCAGGGACTATATGGAAATCGAGACGACGCACCACCCGTGCGTTTTGTCATTTGGCATTGGCCCGCCGATGAAAACTATTTGCGGATTCAAGAATACGAAGATAACGCAATGAGGGCCATTATCCACGGACGCCACTTTTCACGCTTCATGCATTTTCTAAATCCCAACCACTCGTTTAGCTTCATCGGCTTTAGTCTGGGATTCCAGTTCGTCATGAGTGCAGCCGAACAAACGGCCAAGTTTGCTGGTGAAAGGAATGAGCAATCACAAGCTTGGTGCGAACGCGGCGTCCACGTTGTTGCCCTTGCACCGGTCGTCGCTAACGACTGGTCGATTCAAGAAGGGCGCATCGAGCGCGCCAGTCAATTGGTTAACAAGGTAATCGCGTTTGATAATCGCAGTGACCTCGCACTCAAGGCTTTTAAGCTAAAGAGTGTTGCCGATCATTACAAATGCATCGATAGTTCAAAAATTATTAGCATTTTGGCCCAAGGTGGGACGACGAGTGAACAGATCGATGTTGCCGAGTGGATTGGCCGAGCCCACGAGATCAAAAAGTACGTTACATCGGACGTGGTGAGTGCTTTGATATTTGAATCTCTTGACTTGGGTTCGCCGAAAGAACAACCAAGTTCAATGAAATGACATCCGCGTAGGAAATACCGCAATCAGAACTTGCGCTTTCATGGCGTCTCGATCTCTTCAAATCGTACCGCGAGTCGAACAAAAAGGGCTCGTTTGGCTAGCGACGTCCAAACGAGCCCCTTTTTCCGTGAAAAACTGGTCTGGCTAAGTTCGAGAGGTTCTGCAGGGAATCTCTTCCCATGAACTTCGTTTAGCTTATTTTGCGGACGCCACACTCCGGCGTAATTCACCTTAGATTCACGGTCGACATCCAGTCAATTTCTAGTAGTACGATTTAAACGTTTGTCGTGTTCGTATCGAGCAAACGATTCTTCTCGATTTCAATCCAACATCGATGTCGTTAGGTTGGCAGTCCAATCTAGCAGCCGACGTGCCAATCAATCCCATTCATGAAATAAAAAACGAGAAAATAGAAAACCAACACGAAAACTGGGCCTTATGCCTTGAGCTCTCCCGCAATGCGCTCGCGCCGAAAAGGACTCAGCAAGAACCTTTTGAAAAACTTGCAAGAACGCTAGCGTTTTTTCAAATGCTGAAAATTACCGCCAACATGCAGCTAACGATGGGACAAATTGCGAAAAAGGCTAATTGTAATCGCTTGGAGAACCAATTGTTCGCGATCAAAATCTCGACTTTCCGCTTGAATCATTAGTACGAAGCTGTGCTCCAACGTTGAAAAATGGCGGATTCTGACTTCGATCAGCAAATCCAAATAAAAGAAATTGAGATCGAATCCCATTAACTCGGTGTTCTCGACGAGTTCATTGGTTCCATTGACCTCAACATCCTCGTAATTTTTGCGGAATTCTTCTAGCATTTGCTGGACCAAGAATTCTGGATCGCTGGTTGGCGACATCACATGCAAGTTCCAAATCGTACCGGAGGGTGACTCGATGCTGATTTCAAACGGCTTGATATTCGTTGGCAAATCGTGTCGTCGCCAATTTTCTGGGTATTGGATCTTGATTCCGTTCTCGTCAATGATGGCCGTCATAATCTAGAGATTCTGGTGGACTTAAGAAGTCTGATCTAGGTTAAGGCAAATGTCGGTGTCTTATTGAATACTCCCATTGGGATAGTTGTGCTTGCATCTGTCAACACCAGCAAGCACGAAAAAATTCGATTCTTGAGAAAAGAACTCTGGACCGATATAGATAGAAGGGCCTAGCTATGCTAGGCTCCGCCGGTCCTTGGACTAGTGGCTTTACAACGCGCGATTGTCGCGTTGTGTTTGTCACTTCGTCTGAACAGTCCAGTCAGCTGAAAAGGAACGCATTTCGAACCGATCGCTGACGTAGACTTCACGGAAATTCAGAAGGCAAACGTTATCAATTAGCGTTTCCGAGTGTTTAAGCATTTGCACCGGTGAGAGTTCTCACACAGGTAAGATCTGAGAATCTGTCGCTACATGCCATTTCACTTCAATATATTGACGACGTTCGTGGTTCTCGTGCTGGTCGCCAGCTCGAGCGGATGCGGTACGGTTCGCTATGGCATGAATCAACAACACGCGGCAACCGCCAGAGCCCTAAATTACGACGGTCTTAATGCATTCAGAAAAGGCAAGCTTGAAAATGCCAATCGTTTATTTGCCGAGGCCGCTCGAATCGCACCCAATGATGCGCGAATTCAGGAGAACTTGGCGACGTGCCTCTTGGAACAGGGAGAAATCGATGAGGCTATTAAACGACTGCAGTCGGCCCTCGAAACCACACCGGACGATTCGCGACTTAATTTGCAGTTAGGTGAACTTTATTTAAATCGGGGACGTCCAGATTTGGCTGAGAACCATGCAAAAGTTGTCATTCAATTAAATCGCTCGTCTGCGGCTGCATGGAAACTTCAAGGGCAAGCGGAAGCCATACAGGGTAGGCATGAAGCAGCGTTGCGCAGTTTGTTACGCGCTACATCGTTAGATTCTCAGGATCAGCGTTTACAATATGAGGTCGCATCCATTTTCCACAAGCTCGAGCGACACTCTCTCGCTCTGGCAACCTTGGAGAACCTGCGTCGGACCTACCCACTCAATGCTGAACCTGATGAGTTCCTTTCGCTGGAAGGATCGGTGCTGATGAGTCTCAACCGACCGGAAAGAACCATTTCCAGGTTAGCCCGTTTTGCGCAAACTCGAAACGCACATCCTGATGTCCTTTATGTGTTATGTCAGGCCTACATCGCTACAGGCGATCATGTGAATGCGCAGTTGACGTCTGGCCTGGCTTTGGACAAGAATCCGCATGATCCGCGATTCGCTGCACTGATTCGAACAATCCCCAGCACGATCGTTGCAGACGTAGCCGACGGCTCGGCAGCGCGTTGATGAAACGCCATCCGTGGTATCGCTTATTCCACGGAACCATAACATGAAAATCCGACACAATGCCTACATTCGCTGCGGCAATTCGAGAAGTTCGCCATTGAACTAGACGTCTTGATTTTCACTGTCGCGGAAAAGGAATCTATACTTGCCGCATGAACATGGTTGAACATTTTCGCGTGGCCAATTCGAGTCGATTCCCCATCGTTCTTGCACATATTCTATTATTCGTGGCGGCGATTTCGGTGTGGATCGGATTCGCGCATACGCAATGGACAGGCTCGCCTTTCGAACCAAGTGGATTGGTGCGTGGCTGGGATTTTCAGCAGTTCTATCTCGCTGCGCACATGCCGCCTGACCGACTTTACGATCGCGAAGCCTTTCAGACAACACAACAGTTGCTTCTGCCGGTCGACGATAAGAACATTTTGTTCTTGCCCCTCTATCCGCCGACAATCGCATTGCTTTGCAAGCCATTGTCTTGGCTAGGCTATCTGGAAGCGTTAGCGGTTTGGAGAATCATCAACGTAGCCAGCTACATTATTTCAGGATGGCTATTAATCAGGTCCGTTCCCCAAGCCTGGAAATGCACGGCATTCCTGATACTGCTTGGCTTCTTCCCGTTTATCGTTGCGTTACGAGCAGGCCAGATTGCGCCTCTGCTCATGTTATGTACGGTTGTCGGTCTCAAATACAAACGCGGATTGCCACTTTCGCTACTCGCATTGAAGCCTCAATTTGCTGTCGGTATGCTCGTAATTTTGCTTGTTCGAAGAGAGTATACCCTAGCTCTATCGATGCTCCTGGGAATTGCAGCCCAGTGCCTCGCCGTCATATTTCTCCTCGGACCAAATGTGGGCTTTGCCTATTTAGAATTCGCCACGATTTATTGGCGACATTCGGAAATCTACGTTTTTCCACCGGGTTGGGTTCATTCTTTGGCAAGTTTGATCGGCACAAATGGTCATCTCGTGGTATTAGCTGGGTTGACCGTTTACGCCGTCATGTTGCGCAAATTGGAATGGCAACAAGAAATGGCGATTGCCGTCGCTTATATGCTTTTGTTTACTCCCCATTTGCTATTGTACGATTTATTATTCCTGGCCATACCCATTGTCGGATTACTTCCGAAATGGAATATTCCGACCTGGCTACTCATTGCCTCCAGTGCAATTCTCTTGCCTATTTGGGAATTGACTGGAACAACAATGATACCTGTTCTGCTGATTTGGGTTTTGATCTCGCCTATCCAGTTCGCGCGTTCAACCAACTTTTTTGTACCGTCACGCAATCACACGCCGACCGCTTGATCGCTCTCTCCGTCTAGAATCGCGCAAAGCATCAAATCGGTCTTCTTGGGACGCTCTTAGGCACGACGATTGGGAGCTCAAATCCTCCGCGACTCCGTGCCTCTGCGAGAATCTTTCTAGAACGGTGAACAAGGCCCAGGAATGTCGTAAATACCTCAATTTCTGTAAACCGAGGTTACCATTTCCCCGCTGCTCAGACGAAGCCGACCAATTTGTCCATCGATTGGCTGCTGAATCGAATCGTCGCATAGAGATCTTGATGATGCCGACCTGTGATCTCACGAAACAGATCCCGTATCTGCAGCAAGCCGTCCGAAAAACTGCAACTTGTTTGTTCTGCAGGGGATATCATACCAATCCGAAAAACACCCGAATATATCCGTGCTAATTCGACTTCGCAAGAAATTGGGAGTGCCACATTCATCGCTTGACCCGCTGTCTGAACTCCAGACGCATCGATTACAACATCGAAGTATTGCAGTGTGCGCAACCCATTAGCTTCCACGAGCAATTGCACGCCAGGCAATGAGCCGTTTGGCCATCGAAGAGCAATTTCTCCATCCTCAATCGTCTTTGGATCCACTGGATTTCGGTCGCAGCATTCGACGCTTAGCACGCGCGATTGCGTGCGAATGTTGTCGGCCAACAAGTCGGTACTGGCAAGCGGCATCAAGTAGCGATCCAACCACTCGCCGATCGAATGCGATTGCGAGGAAGGCATAAAATCGAAATCAGGATATTGCGCATCAATGGCCGCCAAACCAAGACGCGAACAGTTACGAGCGAACGGTTCGGCCAGCGTATCCGCGGAAAATTGCCTAAGCCGTTCGCAGACTTGGCCTTGCTCGAAGAGCACCGCTTGGTACCCTAAAAAGCGGGCGTACAAGCCCGCTTCCAACCCCAGAGGCCCCGCGCCTACGACGGCCAGTTTCGGTTCATATTCGTCGTCAACTTCCTCATTGTGCGCGATTCCCTCGTCCTCGGACCGTTGATTTTTCATACGCGCATCAATATGAACCTGCTTCTTTCCCGATATGTTTTTGCCTGTCATGCTTTCAAAATCTCTATTTGATCATCCAAAATGAATTTGGGTCTTATTCCGGGTCGGTTGCACAAAGCGGTTTCGCAAACTTGTGGCAAGGAAAAAAATGGTTCGGTGTGACCCGGCATCGCTCGACCATTCGCGACAGGTCCAGCGTGATTCGTCAATGTGTTCGTGTGCATCATGCTGCATGAAAACAGTTTGTTTATCCGCGACTAACGCGAAAGTGGGTCAGATCAATCGCGCTTGGCTTTCCTTCAACCAAATCGGCTATTATGTTGGCGGTTCCGGTCGAACAGGTCAATCCCCATCGAAAGTGACCAGTCGCGACAAACAAATTTTCGATCGTGGGGCAGCGACCCAAGTATGGAAATCCATCGAAAGTGCCTGGTCGCAAGCCCGCCCAGCGATTTAAGAGGTTCGTTGCGTTAAGCTGTGGGATTAAGCGATTCGCAAAGTCAAACAAGCTCTTTTGGGCCTCCGGGGTCAAGCTCTTGTCAAAGCCAGCGTGTTCCATGGTGGAACCTGCTAGAATCCATCCATCCTTACGCGGCACCAGATAGCGCGAGCTGTCGTTGATGACAGTAAAGAGAATCTGTTCCTTCAATTTGAATGCCAACATTTGGCCACGGACGGGAACCATACTGATTTGAATATCTAGTTGTTTTAACAGCGAGCCGGTCCAAGCGCCGCTGGCCGCAACAAAATGGTCCGCGTAAAACGGCCCTGCAGTGGTTTCGAGTCCTTTTAATATTAGATTCTGGGTGTGGAACTCTTGAATATCCGCTTCTTCGAAGAAATCGACATTTCGTAAGCGACACGCGCCAATGAGCGCCTTGATGTGATAGGGATTGCATATTTGATATTCGTCGGGCAAGTAAATTGCTGAGCGGACCGCAGCGATCTCCCCAGCAATGGCAGGAATCATTTGCAGCAATTGATCATTGTCGAGTACATCGAATTTGATGCCTTCGTCCGCCCATTGATATTTGAGACCCTCAATTGCTCCGACTTCACCATCAGAGCGGCCCACGTAAACGGCACCGCATTTCCAAAACCCGTTATCAATTCCAGACTCGTTTAAAAGTGCCTCACTCCAGTCGGGAAACAGCGCATGGCTCAGTGCCTTGAGTTGATCGAAAGGATCCACATTATCAATTGTGGGTGCCGGTGGGATCACGCCAGCACCGGCCCACGACGATTCGCGCCCCAAACGGCTGCGCTCAATCACAGCAATCGTCGCGCCACGGCGGGCCATTTCATACGCAATCGATAGTCCAATCGCACCTCCCCCGATTATCACGCAATCATAGTTCACCTAAGTCCACCAATTCTCTTTCGAAATCTTTCTTGAATGTAAACATCTTTCTTCTGTCTCTTCTCACGATCAATGTATGGCAACCCGACCGACTTATCCAGCCTCGCAAAAATCAGGCACAAAATATCATCGCACCAACAAGGCTTCAAACCAATCAGGGACTCAGCACCACGGGAAAAATAACCCGACACCGCTGCCAAGCGTTCGGCAGCGACTCGTTTCGCATGGGAACAAACCTCTTTGTACGCTCCAGAACGTTTTACGCGATCCAGTAAACTTCTTACCAGCTGACTGTGTGCCTGTCACAATGAACTTGCGATTACCAATTCACTGTTCCCGCTGGTTACGTATCTACCGAAGAAGGGCCGCATAAGATTTTCTCATTTGCTGTCATAAGAATCTACCCGCATTATGAACTTGCCCGTTACAAATTCGCATCTTGTCTGAAACCGAACTTCAACACGTGTTTGTCAGGGCATGGCACAAATCCGCAAGGCAATTTATATTAATCATGCTGTTACTCCAGCGAACCAAGTCATTGATTCAAGCGAAAAAAATGAAAATACTTTTGACAAACGATGATGGAATAAATGCTCCGGGATTGAGTGCGCTCGCCAACATTGCGAGAAAATTCGGCGAAGTGCATATCGTAGCCCCTAAGCGGCAGCATTCGGGTTGCGGACATCAAGTGACTTTTCACAACGCGATTGAATATGGAGAAATGGAACCCAATGTTTATTGGATCGACGGAACGCCGGCCGATTGTGTGCGATTGGCAACCAGTGAACTGATTGGCGATGTCGATTGGGTTATCTCGGGCATCAATCAGGGAAGCAATCTGGGAAATGATGTCTTTATGTCAGGGACAGTGGCGGCGGCCCGCGAGGCTGCATGGTTGGAAATCCCTTCAATCGCCCTTTCACAATACCATCCCCCCAGCAATCATCATCACTGGGGATGGTCAGAACGATTAGCAAAATTTGTCTTGGAGAAGTTCTTACAGGAGAAACCGCAACGCTACCGATTTTGGAGCATCAATTTTCCGGCACTGCCAACCGATGGCAGCACGGATATTCCATCGATTCGCGTTTGTGATTTGGACCCGACGCCGATAAAACCGGAATATCGCCCGGACGGCAGAGCATACCTGATGGCTAATGATTATCATGCCAGACCGCGCTTGGCTGGGCGCGATGTCGACGTTTGTTTCAGCGGGGAAATATCCGTAACTTTAATTTGAACGGGACCGCAATTGGCAGATTCCCGGCACCTGGGCTGTGCACGCCGATTTTCGTATGCAGTGTCTGCCGTGTCCCAGTTCGATCCGCTAGAACGTTATCATTCTGCACAGCGAATATTGTTGCGGGATTGTTGAAACCGGCTCAGGAGTTGCCATGAACGGCTATGCGATACTCGCCAATCTCCCAACCTTTGACATGTTCAAAATGTGGAACATCGTTATTGGGCTCATTGGTGGCTTAGCACTATTCCTATACGGAATCGACAAAATGTCGGAGGGGCTGCGCGCAGTTGCGGGAGATGGGCTCAAAATACTGTTGGCCAAATTGACCTCCAACAGCTTCACTGCGGTGCTGACCGGCATCATCGTTACGGGGATCATCCAAAGTTCTTCCTTGACTACCGTTTTGGTGGTGGGGTTTATCAGCGCCGGTCTTTTAACGCTAAAGCAGTCAATCGGCGTTATCATGGGGGCGAATATCGGAACCACGCTGACGATTCATATTGCCGCTTTCAAAATTACTCAGAGCGCATGGTTACTTGTTGCCATCGGTTTTGGTGTCGCCATTCTACGCCGAGATGCTACCCGACAACTGGGCTCAGTCCTTATTGGGCTTGGCATGCTCTTCTTGGCGTTGGAACAGATGGCCTCGGCCACCAACCCTTTGCGAGACTATCCGTTGTTTCTGGATCTGATGCAACGCTTGGAGCATCCCGTTTTGGGGATTCTGATCGGAGCAATTTTCACGGCAGTAGTCCAGAGTTCTACGGCGACTTCCGGTGTTGTCATCGCTCTTTCTTCGCAGGGACTTCTGCAACTTCCCGCCGCACTGGCAATCGTGCTTGGAGCCAATTTGGGTAGCTGCGCAACAGCATTTTTGGCAAGTATCGGCAAAACTGCGGAAGCTCGACGAGCGGTGGTCGTCCATGTCATTTTCAACGTATTTGGAATCTTGGTATGGATATTTCTCATCCCGCAGATGTGTGGCATCGTCGCATCACTTTCATCTGACCTTCCTCGACAAATTGCGTACGCACACACGATTTTTAATGTTTCAAATGTGGCAGTTCTAATTTGGTTCACGCGACCTTTGGAACGGCTGGCTCATTATCTCGTTCCTGATGATGCCCCACTAAGTCAGCTGCCAGATACGATCACTCCTAAATTTGTTGATTATTCATTGTTGAGCACACCTTCGTTGGCCATTGATCGCTTTCGCTTGGAGTTAGGCCACATCGGCGAGCATGTTTTGCAAATGCTGGAAAAGGCGGAGCATGCCGTCTTCGTTGGAACCAGAGACGATTTGGATGAAATTGCTGATATGGAAAAGAAGGTGAACCAACTGTATGTCGTGACAGTCGAATATGCGCGACAACTGGCCCGCGAAAAATTGTCGCTCGCCGAAACGAAATCTTTGGAAGATTGTTTGGCGGCCGTCAATTATTTGGAGAACGCAGGTGACGTCATCGCTTCCAACTTAGTCACTCAGGGGCGGCATCGCCTTGACAACAACCTGACGATAAGCCGACAGACTCAAGATGCACTTGAATCAGTTCATGTGTTTGTTGCCGATGCACTTCGCCGCGCGATCGAGACCATCAATAATCCCGACGCTGAAGTATCAAGACAAGTGATTGCTGGAAAAGAAGCCTTCAATCATTTGTCAAATGCTGTATTGGCACGACTACGCAATCGGCTGATGATCGATGGCGGCACACGAGTGCAAACATTTCAGATGGAAGTGGATTTGGTCAACCAGTACCAACGCCTACATTACTTTGCGCGCCGCGTCGCTAAATTAGGCTTTTCCAACGGAAATGACGTGACTCGGGAATCTGTAGAGGTGAAACAACCTTAAATGTTGGCCCCGCGGATAAACGAGCTAATCCAAAAAGCCTACGGCCAGATGACGCGATGTCGTCTGAATTCACCCGAATATTACGTTGTATCCACCATTCGCAAATGCAATAGCCAGTGCAACCGTGCGGACTCACGCCTTTCGTGTGCCGTTCCGGCCTTAATTTCTCGCTGCTACAAATCGAATGGCAGAACTTTAGAAAATACCGAGTGCAACTAGGCTGTAGCGGACGATCAGTCCCGCGGCAACCACGCTGACGACACTCATCAACTTGATCAAGATGTTCAAGCTAGGACCACTCGTATCCTTGAACGGATCGCCAACCGTGTCCCCGACAACTGCCGCTTTGTGGGCGGAACTGCCTTTGCCACCTAAATGCCCAGCTTCAATATACTTCTGGGCGTTGCCCAAAGAACCGCCGCTGTTGGCCATATAAATGGCCACACAGAATCCGCATGTCAATGTGCCAACCAACAATCCCAACACGCCACCAACGCCCAGAACCATACCGACCGCCACAGGTGTGATAATACCCAGCAACGAGGGCAAGATCATTTCTCCTTGCGCGGCAGCGGTGCTAATGGCTACTGGACGAGCGTAATCCGGTTTTGCCGTGCCCTCCATGATTCCCGGATTTTCGGTAAATTGTCGACGCACTTCTTCGACCATTCCTTTGGCAGCTCTCCCAACCGCCTTCATGGTCATCGCACAGAAAACGAATACGGCCATACATCCCAAAAAGATACCGATCAACACGCGTGGATTCAACACTGTCGCATTGTATAGGACCGCGAAGTCCGGCATGGACGCCGTTCTGACGGGCGTGAGAACCGTTTTGAATCGATCATTGGCAACGGCCTCGGGGACAAGCTCCATATTGTGGATTTCATCCCAACTATCTCCAAACTCATCCGCGAAAACTGGCATCAACAGGTAACTGGCGATTCCCGTGTCGGCCGATTCACGGTGTACGATAAAGTTGTCGGCGACTTTTGTGTAACCGACCTTTAGGTCATCTTTTATCGAATCGGCCCAGCGTTCGTAACCTGTCTTGACTTGCTCAACATAAGCCGCCAGCAATGCCAAAGCCGTCAGTGCCGCTGAACCAATCGCAAAGCCTTTGCCGGTCGCAGCCGTTGTGTTACCCAAACTGTCCAACGCATCGGTTCGTTCACGAACAAAATCCGGCAGCTCCGACATTTCTGCATTACCGCCAGCATTGTCGGCAATCGGACCGTACGCGTCGGTGGCAAGCGTGATTCCGAGAGTCGAGAGCATTCCTACCGCAGCAATCCCGACTCCGTATAAACCTAACGTATAAAAGGCAATTTCATTGAAGCGGAAACCTGTGGCGAAACCAAATGCCAACATCATGCCGACACACACCACAATCACCGGCACCCACACACTTTTCATGCCATCAGCAATTCCGCCAATAATCACGGTTGCTGGACCGGTAACAGCTTGATCAGCCAATTGCTGCGTGGGCGTATATTCATCGCTGGTCGAGTACTCGGTCCACTTACCAATAACCCAACCTGCGGCCAAGCCAACAGCAATCGACGCACCGACACCCCAAAAACTGGTACCCAAAATCAAAATCGTGATGATAAACGCAGCGACCAAAACCAACAACATCGAGAGATCAATACCTCGACCTAAGACTTTCAAAAGAGCCTTTTGGCTGGCATCTTCGCCTGAGCGGACCAAGTGAATGCAAATGATAGACATGACGATGCCGACGGCTGCAATCATCATCGGCAAAAACAAGGCGGAAAGTCGCATTCGGTCAATGTCTGTTTCGACGCCCAATGCGCTCAGAACGGCTGGCGACATGGCCGCCAATCCAAGCGACGCGCTGGCCAAAATTGAACCGCAATACGATTCATACAAGTCAGCTCCCATACCCGCCACGTCGCCAACGTTGTCACCCACGTTATCAGCGATTGTCGCCGGATTACGCGGATCATCTTCAGGAATACCTTGCTCAACCTTGCCAACCAAATCCGCGCCAACGTCCGCGGCCTTCGTGAAAATTCCCCCGCCTACACGGGCAAATAATGCTTGGCTGGACGCGCCCATCAGCCCGCACAACATGGTAACAATGACGACCTGCGTGTCGAGTTGTAACACAAACCGCAACACGGCATACCAAATCGTCATATCCAACGTGCCCAAACCAACGACCGTGAGCCCCATCACCGCACCGCTGCGAAATGCAACTTGCAAGCCGTCGTTTAACGACTTTTGAGCGCCGGCGGCTGTACGACTGCTGGCTGCTGTCGCCGTCTTCATGCCGATGTAGCCGGCAAATGCGGACCAAAAACCACCCGTAATAAACGCCAAGAACACCCATTGTTCCTGCAATTTTAAAAGATAAGCACCATACAGCAGCGCCGACACAACTATGATGAAAATCGCAACGACACGATATTGTTGCCGGAGGTAGGCACCCGCACCTTCGCGAACAAAGCCGGCAATTTCCTTCATCCGATCATTGCCTTCGTCCGCTTGCTTCATTTGGCCGAAGAACTTGTAAGCAAAAAATAACGCGCTCAACGAGCCAACCAACAAAATCGCCCAAAAGACATATTCAATTGAATTAATTGGATTCTGTGACCCGGCAACGCCTGAACTATCGCCGGCGACGGTTTCTTGTTGTGCAGCGGCGCTCGTTTGACCAGTTCCTTCTTGAGCTAGCGAAGATGCAACAATGACACCGATAACAAACACGGAAACGAGCAAAACAAGCGATTTTATTTGAATTCCCTTGATACGCCTTAACATACTGGCACGACCTTTAACGAAGACTACTTTGACTATTAGTTATTTAGTATTGATTTCTTTACGAACGTGTTTACGGATGTGTATTGAATAGTCTCTAACTGCAACCGTCAACGCCACCATTCAAAAGTTTTATCGCAATTACGCCAACCAACGAGACGAACGTCAGCAAAAGAGAGAGTGTCACACGAAATAAACGGCGACTCGCCTTTTAATCGCATGAACTTATGACGGTTAGACGCTGGCCAAAGCACAGAGCGAGTTGACCCAACTTTAATCACCGAATGTACGCCAACGATGAAAACGCCTCGAATTCTTCGGGTACTTTCACCGATGATAACGCAGATCCACGCTCTGTCCGATTCGAGAGGGCATGGGCGAAATGGTACTTGAAAATACTCGGCCCGGCTTCGAGCCGAAGCGTCGCCCACTCGAATTCAAGATTGTAATCGACTTCGCAAATTCCCGTAATAACACAAGGCGCGACAAAACGTCGCGGCTAACAAGGTGTCGGGCCTCGAATGGCGCTGTCGAGTGTCTATGACAATTTAGTCCTTTTTTGGCATTCCTAAGATCGCTGGAGTGACCCCATGCAAATGGCCTGCATGTCAACGTATGGCGACAGTGACGTGAGATTTGGTTGGAACGCAACCCCAGCCCGACCAAAAATCAATTAAACTGTTACTGTTGTCCGGTTGCCGTTGAATTTACCGAAATTTTCCAGTAAAATCTCGCCGGGTGCGGTAGGTTCGTGATATTTGCCGCCTTGATATATTCATTTTAATTTGATGGTTAACGTGTCGTGGACCTGCCTCAAGGTTCATCAATTGGCTGCCAAGAGTATCGGAAGCGCCATGCAGATGACACGTTACCAGTGGAGCTGCCACAAGATGGCAGGATGTAATGGTCGATAGTTCTATTGTACAAGAGTTAATTGAAGCAGGGGTTCATTTTGGCCATCGTGCCAGTCGTTGGAACCCTAAAATGAAACCTTATATCTTTGGTCGAAAGAACAAAGTTCATATCATTGATATCCGCGAAACTTTGCGTGGATTATTGCGGGCAAAGAAGTTTCTGCAGAGTGTGGCCGAAGGGGGAAGTCTCGTACTGTTCGTCGGTACGAAGCGACAGGCAAGTGCCGCCATTCAACGTGAGGCAGAGCGCGCCGGTATGCCTTTCGCTTCGGAACGGTGGTTGGGCGGTTGCCTCACTAATTTCAGAACGATTCGTTCTCGGATGTCCCGACTAGAAGAACTGGAGTCGATCCTCAATGGTGAGGAACTTCATACCTATTCCAAGAAAATGCAATCGTCTCTGAACCGGGAGTATCGCAAGATCTTCCGAAACCTGAACGGCATCCGGAACATGAATCGGTTACCCGAAGCGCTGTTTGTCGTCGATCCTCATAAAGAGAAAAACGCCATTCGTGAAGCGCGTCAACTTGGGATTCGCACGGTCGCTCTGATCGATACAAATTGCGACCCAGACTTAGTGGACTTGCCAATTCCTGGTAACGATGATGGTATTCGTTCGATCGATTTGATCGCGCGGCATATCGCCGATGCGGTCTTGCTTGGTGTCAAAAACGTGCGCAGTCAAGCAAAAGCTGAAGAGGCGGTCGAGGACAATAGCCAAGTTGTTGACAAGGATGTGGCTGTTGAAGCTTAGGCCAGCGTGGTTGCTTGATTTATCCAGCGCCGCCGGCTTTTTGCGAAACTAGATAGATGATGCTGCGTGCATTCCCATCGCAGATGGATGGCTGCGAACTCTTGGAATCTATTTGTGTCAACTTGAGATAGAGCACCTGTGAAAAACGCGGTCAGCAGGCTCATGGATGGCCAATTCAATAACGAACTATTTTTCACGTTAAACATTAAACAAAATACATTTTACACTCACAATCAAAATACTTGCAAATTTCAGGAGATAGAACATGTCAATTACTGCCGCCGACGTAAAACGACTTCGCGAACGCACTGGCTTGCCAATGATGGACTGTAAATCAGCCCTCAATGAAGCTGGTGGCGACGAAGAGCAAGCCATTGAATTGCTTCGCAAACGAGGACAAAAGATTCTTTCGTCCAGATCGGATCGAGAAACTGCCTTTGGTCGCTTCGGTTTGTATTGCGGGACGAATCTGCCCTGCGGTGCGATTGTGGAATTGAAATGCGAAAGTGCACCGGTAACGACGAACGAAGAATTCATCAAGCTGGCAAATGACTTGGCCAAGCAACTTGCGGTTGGCCCCGGTGCAGCGACTGCTGATGAATTGTTGGACCAAGCATCGCCTAGTAATCCAAATGTTACTTTGCGTGAACAGATGAACGAGCTGTTCAATCGGATTCGCGAAGTTTTCAACGTGGGGCGAATGAAACGAGTTGAAGGTGGAACCGGTGGCTATATTCATAATTCCACAACGGTTTCCGGCGTACTGATTGGCGTTGAGGGTGGGAGCGACGACGCGGCGCGTGCGGTGAGTATGCATATCGCCGCGATGCGACCTCAATCGCTCAGCGTCGCTGATCTGGATCCCGCAATTGTCGCGAAGGAACGCTCGATTTTGCGTGAAGCCGCGTTGGCTGAAGGTAAACCGGAAAATATCGTGGACAAAATGGTGGAAGGCCGACTAAAAAACTTCTATGCCGAAAGTGTTCTGCTGGAACAACCGTTCGTGCGCGATGACAAACAAACCGTGGGTGAATTTGCGAAAGCAAATGGCATGGCCGTGAAGCAATACATTCATTGGGAATTGGGCGTGGAGTAATTCCCGTTCATCGTCGGACCATGAAGCAATCTGATTAGCATATCTGCGAGTCTGTGCTTTTCTTCCCAGAAAGTTCGACCAATGCCGCAAACGAATGAGATTGCCAAGATAGGAATTGTGACGGTATCGGACCGAGCCTTTCGCGGCGAATACGAAGACCGTGGTGGTCCTGCAATCGGAGATTACCTCAATGAGGTAATCTCTTCGCGTTTCGAGACTGCAGCGCGCGTAGTGCCAGACGAATCGTCCGAAATCGTGTCCTGTTTAATCGAACTCTGTGATGAATTGAGGTGTTGTTTAGTAATCACGACTGGCGGTACCGGTCCGGCGCTGCGCGATGTCACTCCTGAAGCGACGGAGATTGTCTGTCAGAAAATGATGCCCGGGTTTGGCGAATTGATGAGGCAAGTTTCGTTAAGCAAGGTTCCCACAGCAATACTTTCTAGGCAAACGGCGGGTACTCGCGGCCAGACCTTGATTGTCAACCTCCCGGGTCAGCCTCGAGCGATCGCCGAATGCCTCGACGCAGTCTTTCCGGCGATACCCTATTGCATCGAATTACTCGGCGGGCCTCACTTGATTACAAACACGAAACGGTTTGAGGCTTTTCGTCCAATTAAGAAGTAGTCGCTGCGCCTCGGCTTGTCGAGGACGACCGGAAATCTGGCGACTCGACGCACCTGCGGCGACTAACGAATACAACAGCCAATCCTGAAATTCAGTAAGCGCCCGGGGAAGTGCATGTTGACAGTGATGAGAAACTCCAG
The DNA here is from genome assembly GCA_937862885.1 of uncultured Planctomycetaceae bacterium. Lineage (GTDB taxonomy): Bacteria > Planctomycetota > Planctomycetia > Pirellulales > Pirellulaceae > CALMEE01. The sequence continues at coordinate 8 of CALMEE010000022.1, read as the reverse complement.
ATTTCGAA
>CALMEE010000021.1 GCA_937862885.1 uncultured Planctomycetaceae bacterium | reverse complement strand
GATTGCGAGGCAGTTTCTTTGGCTGTCGCGAGGGATCGGTGGACCGCGTCAAGCAACATCGCGGCAAGCGCACAGCCAACCTGACCCCGGTCCCGGCCGTTGGTTAGCGATACGGGCTGACTGAGGGGTTTTCGGACAGTCTCTTCTTCTTATTCCTGCCATTCAAATCATTGAATTGGGCTCGCATTGTCGCATGCAGTTCGCTCTTGGGGACTCTCTAATCCTCAAATATTGAAGAATCACCGCAGGATTCAGTATTTGCTTCGACTTGCATTTCATTTAGGCATTCTGCCTTTATTGACCTCGACATGGTTATACGTTGTTCGAAGTTACGGCCCAAATCGACCTGCAACCCATTGATTTTAAAATGCCTGTCCTTTGTGACTAAGAATCACCGCAGGATTCGGTATCTGCTTCAAAAAGCATTTCATTTAATGCATTTTGTCTTCATTGACCTCGACATGGTTATACGTTGTTCGAAGTTACGGCCCAAATCGACCTGCAACCCATTGATTTTTAAATGCCTGTCCTTTGTGACTTTGTGATTCTTTGATATCTGTCCTTTTGGACTTTGTTGACTTTGTGACTTAATCGGTAGAATCGAATTATTTGGCATATATTGAATCGACCTTGCCGCCTTTTTCTTTTAGCGAAGATTTTCTCGTCGCCTTTCTTGAAAATATTGCATATTTCCCTGACTCAAATTTGAAGAGGATGATGTCGACAGTAGGACAACAAAGCGATTGTAATTGGTCAAATTGCTCCTCAGAGCGACCTTTAAGCGACGCATGTTTCCAGTACTGCTCGACAGGATTTAGACTTCGCAATAATCCGTGAGCAATATCAAGTGGATCGCGGCAGTCTGTCTGACTATCTGATTTGAATCGAGCCCCTGAAATTGGCTGGTAGTTTCTTCGATCGTGAAATCGGTTGCCAGTCAAGATGTTGATTTGAGACCGGCATGGATCGAAATTATGGAACTTGATGACGTAATCAAGGAGTTTCTCGTGGAAAGCTACGAGAACCTTGACGAGCTAGATCGCAGCCTTATTCAACTGGAGAGCAATCCGAACGATCGCGGCAAGTTGGCTGCCATTTTTCGTACGGTGCATACGATTAAAGGAACCTGCGGGTTTCTAGGCTTAAGCAAACTCGAAAAGGTAACGCATGTTGGCGAAAACCTATTGAGCAAATTGCGAGACGGCGAAATCTGTCTGCAGCCAGATATTACGACAGGCTTGCTTTCGTTGGTTGATGCGATTCGCCAAATGCTTTCCAATGTGGAAAGCAGTGGATGCGAAGGTGATAATGATTATGCCGATTTACAGGCCACGCTGATTGAGCTGCAGTCGTTGAATCGCGAGATGCAGGCGGTCGCGGGTGCTACATCTCCAACGATCGAAAATGAGAGTACGGAATCTTCGCCGACGATATTTGATTCCGGAAAGGAAACTGCCGACCACTCCCAAGCTGAAGGAAAGGCAAAAAAACAAAGGAGCAAGCCGCAATCCACTGTGACATCTGCGGCAGTTGAAGATCTCTCGGCAGCAACCCCTAACATGACAGAAGCAAGCGCGGTGCAGCCTGTACCGACGCCAGCGGCTGCCACAGCAAAAGCAGAAAACACCTCGACAGCAAATCCGGTCCCCGCCACGCAAACGAGCAAACGAAGCGGTGATGAGTCAACGGGAAATTCCTCTACGATTTCGGAGAGCAGTATCCGCGTTGATGTAGCTTTGTTGGAAAAGCTGATGACGCGAGTTGGTGAGTTGGTGCTGGCCCGAAATCAGTTGATGCAGCTAAACAGTGGTCTCGCGGACTCGTCATTACAAAACGCCATGCAGCGACTGAATTTGATCACGTCGGAACTGCAGGAAGGAGTCATGAAGACTCGCATGCAGCCTATCGGAAATGTATGGAGCAAATTTCCTCGAGTAGTCCGCGATTTGGCTTCCATGTGCGGCAAAGAAGTTCGGATTGAAATGGAAGGCAAAGAAACCGAACTCGATAAAACGATTATTGAAGCTATCAAAGATCCGTTGACTCATCTGATTCGCAATACCGTGGATCATGGAATCGAGCGTCCCGATGTGCGACGGCAGGCCAACAAGCCTGCGGAAGGCTTATTGAAACTTCGGGCGTTTCATGAGAGTGGCCAAGTTATCATCGAAATTGCCGACGATGGCGCCGGTCTAAATCTGGAGAAGATTCGCAATAAGGCCGTGGAAAAAGGCTTAATTACTGCGGATCAAGTCGCGAAGTTGCACGATCGTGATGTGGCAAATCTGATCTTCCTACCAGGTTTTTCCACAGCCGAAAAGGTCTCGAATGTGTCGGGTCGCGGTGTGGGCATGGATGTCGTCAAAACCAACATTGAGAAAATTGGCGGATCAGTTGACCTCCAAACTCAACCCGGTTCTGGCACAACGATTCGAATCAGGATTCCATTGACCTTGGCCATTATTCCTGCCTTGGTTGTAGGTTGTGATGGAGATCGTTACGCGATACCGCAAGTCAACTTACTGGAACTTGTGCGCGTGGACCAAGGGGATATGAATTCTCGAATTGAATGGATTCAAGGCGCTCCAGTTTACCGTCTGCGCGGTCGTTTGCTGCCGTTAGTCTATCTGCGGAACGTCCTTGGGCTGCAGTCCCGCGAAGCACAATCGCAAGATTCTTCCGTGAATATTGTTGTATTGCGGGCGGATGACCAGCAATTCGGATTAGTGGTGGATGGCGTGCGAGACACTGAGGAAATCGTTGTCAAGCCATTGAGCAAGCAATTGAAAGGAATAACTGCGTACGCCGGCATGACCATCATGGGTGACGGCACTGTAGCGTTAATTCTGGATGTCGTCGGATTAGCGCAATCTGCTCATGTGATTACCACTACCAAGAGCCGAAGCATATCGGAAATTGAGGAAGATGACCTTGCTCGCCGCGGCAAGATGCAAACATTACTTGTCTTGGGAGTTGGCAACGAACATCGGTATGCCTTGCCAACAAGCCAAGTAACCCGTTTAGAGAAAATTCAGGCCAGCAAGGTCGAAAAGGCGGATCATCGTGAAGTAGTTCAGTATCGAAGTGAAATTCTGCCATTAGCCCGCCTGAGCGACATCATGGGCGTCGGCTCATACGAGCACGCGAAAGAGATCCTCGACGTTGTCGTGTTCTCCGAGAACGGAAACAGCTTTGGTCTGGTGGTTGATCAGATTCTGGACATCGTACAAAGTGAAGTGTCGATTAAGGAGCTTAATCAGAATGCTCGCGTGATAGGCACCACCGTCATCAGCAATCGCGTGACAGATCTACTTAACGTTAGGGAAGTCGTTTGTGCAGCTGATCCACACTTCTATCAACCTTCAACTGTAGGACTCGCCCATGAATGAGACTCATCAACTGTGTACCTTTTATCTAGACCAGCAAATGTTTGGTGTGGATGCGTTGACCGTTCAGGAAGTCAGTCGATATCAGGAGATGACACGCGTCCCATTAACACCAGCTAGTTTTAGCGGGCTGATCAATTTGCGAGGCCAAATAGTTTCGGCAATCGATCTTCGAGAACGATTGGGAATGCCACCCCGTCCCGCTGGGGTACTCCCGATGAACGTAGTGATTCGAGGAGATGAAGGTCCGATCAGTCTGCTAGTCGACCAGATCGGCGACGTCATCGAAGTCGATAATTCACAATTTGAGACACCGCCGGAAACTTTGTTGCCACCGTTTCGGCAGCTTGTCGATGGCACGTACAAGCTGGAACACACGTTGCTGTTATTGTTAAACTGCATGACCGCAGTTCAAACCGTAGACGAACCAGCCTAATAGGACGATTCCATTAGACGCCAACTTCTCAATGGGTCTCAAGCCAATTGGGAAGCCAACTAAACGAAGCAAACATTCACACCAATCTCTTTAAATCAAACCCAACCCAGCGGCCCTGTAAGAAATATTGTGTCATTAGGGTGAAATGGATTACACCTAACCTT
>CALMEE010000020.1 GCA_937862885.1 uncultured Planctomycetaceae bacterium | reverse complement strand
CTCGATGGTCGCTGGGATGGTAGTCCTCGGCGATGGCCAGATCGTTAACGACCAAGCAGGAGCCACGTCCTTGCCAATCGTCCAGGTAGTCGCGAAGGTACAGATCGAGGCTGGGCGTCGTGTAGGCGTAGCACCGGCTGGCGACGCCGAACCGATCGGCAATCCGCGATTGCGGCACGACGTACAAGGGCGACCCCGCTAGTTCGACCTTGGCGACCGATTCGCATAGGCGACGAGCCTCCGCCAGAATTGCCGCGAACTGGGCCCCTCTGTGGTCCGCTGTCGCGTTTGGGTGGTTCAATTGGCTCATACCTAGCGTTTCCAAAAGTCTCGCACTTTGAAACAAACTCTGCCCTCTATTGCGGCTGTTCCCACGTGCCTCTCCAAACAACTGATTTTTTCCAAGTACCTAATCCCTCAATCCTGCACCAACCTTGCCACCACCCCCTCCCGTGATGGCAGAGTTGGCACACTTGGCATACTTGGCAGCCTTCCCCTTTTTCCCGAGGAAATGATGATTCTCTCTACGGCAATTTGGTGGCATCCTTCCTTTTAAGAGGCCTTCTTGGCCACCTTGGGTGGTGGACCAAGGCTGCCAAGACTGCCAACTGGCCAAGACTGCCATGTCTGCCATCACGGGGCCTCCTGGCAATCTTGCTGGCCATCTTGCTGACCAAGTTGATTGGGCAGGCTCCATTGCCACACACCATCGCTACCTTTCTTGGATCGCCCACCGAGTTCGCCAACCGCGCGAGGGAGCGTCCGTCCGGAGAAGCCTTGTTCCTGGGCGTCAGCAATGATCTGCGTGGGGGGGATCGGGGCGCTGGCCAATTCGGATCGCAGCCAAGCCACCGCTTCCCGCCGTTCCTGGCCGCGATGGTTGTTGCTCGTCTGGTGCTGAAGTTCGGCTGCGATGGCATCGTCGGCATGCATCGTCACCGGCAGTTCCTCCCAAGCGACTCGTCCGTCGACAATTCGGTAGGCCAGCCCGTCAGGGTCTTTGGCCAGGTTTAGCTTGGCGGGCAAAAACAAGCGTCGCTCGGGCTCGTCGGCATCTTTACTGATCGCCCACACGGCCCGAGCAGCTGCGGCGAAGGCCAGCGAGCCCATCGCTCGATAGACAGCCTTGGCTCCACCGGATTTCGATAAATGCGTGATGCAGAGGATCGCCACCCGATAGCGGGCGGCCAATTCCGCCAGGGGAGCGAGCATGCCTCGGACGTCGCTATTCTTGTGCGAGTCGATCTTGCCGCAGTAGGCTGAAATGGGATCGATGACGATGAGACGGGCCTCGCCGATTTGCTGCAGCGATTGCTCGAGCAGTGGCAGATCGAATTCCAGCGAGAACATTCGTCTTTGATCGCCGGTGCGCACTCCCTCGAGCAAATACACATTTGCCCCATCGGCACCAGCCTTGTCGAGCCTGGGCGCGATGGTGTCTGCTGAGTCATCCTCGCAGTTCATGATGATCGCTTTGCCCGGTCGCTGCTTGAAGAGCGGCAGGTCGGGCCAAGACTCACCACGAGAAACACGTGCGGCCAGGTCGAGCGTGACAAACGACTTGCCCAAGCCCGGATCGCCTGCCAGCAGCGTGAGCTTGCCCAGTGGGATGCGTCCTGGCCAGAGCCATTCGAGTTGCTCGCGAGTGATCTGGTTCAATTGGTTGAGGATGGCCTCGGGGTGTTTGGGATCGCTGGCCGCGATCACTTGCATGGCTTGTTGGAGCATTCGTCGCTGCCTTTGGCTTAGGTCTTCGTCTGGCAGGCGCGGCGTATCGAACCGGTCAGGCGTGATCTCGGTAGCGACCCACTCGGCGACCGATTCCAGCCAAGGACGAATGATCTGCCGAGCGATCGCGTGTTCGTCAACACCGCCATCGAGCAACGCCTCCCAGCATTGGCGGACGAATTCGAACCCATGCACGCGCCCTCGTGTTCGGGAGGCGTCGATCAGATGTTCGCGTCGATAGACGATCTGGTCGCTTTCCAGGTGTGGCTCGTCGAAATAGATGGCCGATGGAATGAGCACTTCGGCTTGCTGGCGGACGTGACGACGTTCCTCCCAAGCGCGGTCGATGGCATCTTTATCGATGCTCGTCCAATGAGCAGCCTCGCGCGCTGATAGGAGGAACGCGTCACGGTAGGCCCTTTCCGCTTGTTGGCGTTCGTCGGTCGTCGGCCAATCAGGTCCATCGTCATAAAACGGAACCAGGTCGTCAGGCAGGTTCATCAGGCGATGCCTCCTGCGGTTCGACATGACTGTTGCTGTCGTTCGGTTCCGTTTCAGGTTGGTCAAGCTTCTCAGCAACATCGATATACACCTTCGCCCAAGCGTCTGCTATTTCTTCGATAGGATCTCCATCCGTGGAATCATCAATCACGCCGCCATCTCCAGTTGAAAACACGCTAGGCTGGGAGTCGCAGGTTGCTCCGCCTCGATCTGGCTCATTTTCCAGCCGCCCGGCATGGTCACGAGGGCCCGCTGTTCCAGTTCGATGGGCTCGAAGGGTTCAGCGGCATCGGCCTCGCCATTGGCCGGAGCATCGGTGTAGAGAATACCAGCGAAGTCAGCGGCCGTTTCAGCTGCTGCTAAGACTGCCAGTGTGAATCGCCGCAGTTGAGCGAATAGTGGAAGTGCCGGCATGATGTCGGGAATCCCGCGAGCCTGACCTGGGCGGTCAGCGCGAAACCAGTGCACCATGTTGGCAGCGGGAATCGGATCGAAGTCTAGACTCCTCCCCAAAGCTTCTCCCGGATGGTTTTTGAGAACATGGTATTCGACCGGATTACCTGCATCATCGAAAACGATGCCATCCACAGCCCGCCTTGAAAGAAGATTGAAGTCCGGTGTGCAGACTTGATCGGCTTCCATAAGACGCAGGTCGAGTTGGATCGACGTGGGCAGTCGTGGATTGCTGGTCAGGATCGCAAAGGCCTCGCCATCTTGAGCACGGGCCATTCGCATCGTCCGCAGCTTCTCAGCCAAATTGATGGCCCGAGCCCAGTGATGAAATTCATGCTCGATACGCTGATTGGCTTCCGAGTCGTTGGTAAGGAGTTGTAGCTTCGGTCCGGTCCCAATTGCATCGTTGGCCAAAGTCAACACGATGCCTCGCGCATAGCTGTTGTTGGCAACTTCGTAGCGGGCTCGATTGCGGAGAGTTCTGCGGACTTCGCGACTGTTAGCAGCATTCGCTGATAGTCCATCCGCATTCCGCCAGTGGCGTCGGTTATCTTCATTGGTAGCCGCCGCGTCGTACTTGGCTCGCAGCACTCGAACGGTTTTCGACTGATGGCCAGAGGTCGCGCCTCGGGCAAAGAGTCTTGTCAGCCAGTTGATCATTAGGATGCTCCTGGCGGGACAAGTTTATTGAAAAGCAGTCCACGACGTTTCGACTTAATCGCTTCCTTGGAGGCCAGGTACTTATCTGCAGCGATCTGGTCGGTGAGCTTATGTTGCTCTACGGAACCAGCGTCACCAGCGGCTTTCGCCGGGCCTTTAGCGTTTTCGGAGATGGCGTCTTTTAGGTCGTCTGACATGCTATTCGGTAATGTGAAATACGAGGAGTCCGGTCGAGAGGTACCCGGCGATGAGCAGACTTGCTCGAACCAGACTGACTCCTCCACGATTACCTATGCCGTGAGAACATGGCAGTGCGCGCCAGGGCGTGTAATTCACAGAGACATTGCTACATGTAGCAATCTATTTTTGCGGCGACTCAAAGGTGACAACTTTTCGTCCGCAATGACGGCAGTGTTTTCGCCTGCGAATGCGGCCATCGGCCAGTGGTTCCGTGTGGGTTGTGTTGAAATGTCGACAGCCACATTTGGGACAAACGATGCCTTTGGCGGTCGGCAGTTTGGGCTCGCGTTTCATCCCCTGCGCCTCCGCTGCAGTTCTGCGAAACTGACTCGCTGCCGGTTCTCCAGCCCTGGACTTGCTCCGACAGCTTCCAGCGACACGCCTTGAATCGAGCCTGCCACCGCACAACCAACGATGCAGTCGAACCAGTGGTTGTCGGATCGCTCCGGGCGGATTTTCCATTCGTCGACCGTTCGTCCTCGGCCTTCGGTCTTCACTCGGTACTCGGCGGTCAGATGCTCAGCGAACAGACGGTGGTGTTCTGGGCTATCGCCAAAGAGCGACAGGCAGCCGCGATCCCCCATCGGTACCAGCAGACGGGCTTGGATAAACGATTTCCAATAGTTCGTGTCGTAGATTACGTGCCGAACTGCTCGCTTGCCTTTCACGTTGGGCATCCGCCAGTTGTGTCCAATCCGATCACCCGGTTTTCGTTTGTATTCGGAGAACGGTTGGCTCGAAGCACCGACGAATCGACCGTGGCTGGGAAGCAAGATGCCAGCGTGAGACGATTGACGGCAGAATTGGTAGACGATGTCGGTTGAAGAACCCCAGTTGGCATCGATCAGGCAGCGTTCGATCCGTAGGTGGGCTCCGTCATCCCGACGCCAATCACGGGACAGATAATTATTGGTCAGCTGCTCCAGACCGCCGTAGATCGACCCCTCCAGTCCGCTGGACTTGGTCGCCATGGCCAGCGTGAACCGAGCGTCGCGCAGCGTGAAATATGGCCGCTTCTGATCGGGGAAGGCTCCGTAGTCGATGACGTATCCGGTGAAGTCTTCGTTCCAGGCGGCCACAACGTAAAACAGCAGACTGCCCTGGACGTCAATGAACATGGTCAGATGGTTGGTCTCCAGCGGCAACTCACCTCGTTTCATGCGGTTGAACTTGGCAGCGATCTGATCGGCCGATAGCTCTTCTTCCAGCCCAGTCACTTCAGGCAGTGGTTCGTTCTGGTATTCGGCAAAAAAGGCTGCTTCGTCCTGCAACCGGAGATTCATCGCATGTTGAATTGCCGAGGCTTCGTCGTGATTGAACCGCTCGGGCCACGCGATCACCGCCCCGGCGTCCATAGCCGTTTGATTTTCGGCGTAGAACGCGGTGGCTAAGCTGAGATCACCATGTTCCCGCAAGCTCTCAGCTCGAACTTCAGCATAACGTTGCCAGAGTCGTTCGTTTTCCGGGAAGGAGTAAACCATCTTCGTCCGCTCGCCGTTCCATTCGGGATGTTTGTCGCGCGAGAGGATGTTGTCGGCCATATCGCTGGGGCGAATGACGGTGCAAGGCATGATGCCGGAGATTTTCTTGCCGGGACCCGCTAAGCCGAGAATCGCACCGGCCAGAATGCTCTCGCGCGTCGCACACTGGGAGAGCGAACGAGCGGACTCATCAGTTTGCGGGTCGTCGATCACAACCAAGGACGGCCGCACCGTTCGACCGTCTGACCGCTTGTACTTCATCCCGCGAATCCGGCCCGTGATTCCAGCCACCTTGATAATCGCCCCGCTCGCGATGCTGCCAGGAATGGTCGGCATTACGATCTCCCGAGCAGTCCAGCCAATGTGGGTTCGTTGGCCTTTGTAGAGTTGGCCATTGCAGCGGTTGGCAATCCCGTCCAGCGATTGGATCGGATACAGCACCTCGGGATAGTCGTCCAGCAGCAGGTCGTTTCCATCGAGTTCCATCTTGATGGACTCCAGCATGTCCATCGCGTGACCTTCGTCGCTGCCGATCAAGCAAACGAAATCACGGTGGCCGTTGAGCACCGCCCAGATGCAGGCACACTCGCAGATGGTCGTTTTGCCGGACCCGCGAGGCATCGCCATCGAGAACAGACCTCCGCGCAACACCGCCTGTTCAATGCGGGCGATTACCTTGAGGTGGTCGTTCGACCAAGGCAGGTGAAATGTCAGCGGAAAGTAAGCCTCGCAGAAGTATCGAAAATCGGTAGCGGCCTGTTTCTTGCGGTCGATGTTGACCACCGACGGCAGATCACCGATGTCTCGACCGGCCAGCGCGAGCGCTGCGTTACGTGCGCGAGCCCGTTCCTTCATCTGCTCATAGGTGTCGACATTCGAATCGGGTTTGGGCTCATGTCGAATCTGAATCAACCAAGCGATGTAGCGCAGTAGATCGACATGCCGACCATCGCCAATCCGTATACCAGCTCGGGAGCGGTGGCGATGAAGTTGACGTTCGTTGATGACCTCGCCCAGCGGTGTCGAGTTGACGAGTCGGCACAACTCGCTGGGTCGCAGTTTTCGTGGATCAGTCGCCATGGCCCATCTCCTTCAGTAAC
>CALMEE010000019.1 GCA_937862885.1 uncultured Planctomycetaceae bacterium | reverse complement strand
ATAACTCAAATATGTACCCGAACTAACTGCTGACACAGAAATATTTACAGGCCCCGCGACTTGCCCAGCAGTTTCTTCATTCGCGCTTCCCAGAACTCCGCGCTCGTCCCCAGCCGCTCCATGATCCCGGCCACTTCCGTCGACATCCGTGCCTTGCCTTGTCGCCACAAACGCGCCGTCCAGTCCACCAACTCCAGATAGCAAATAAAGTGCCGTCCACCGATTGTAAGCCCTCGGTTCGGGGAACCACGTGAAAACGTCTTCGCTTTCGGTTCGGAGAACCGAGCGACATTCGCGAACATAAAAGACAGGCTTTTTAGGCCTCTAACCCGCCCACCGCGTTGTCCACATGATGCACGCCGCGTTGCGTGGCGATCTCTTTAAACCGATCGCTGCGAGTGGCAAAGTAGCTTCCCAGCAAACGCGACTTGCCCAGCAGTTTCTTCATTCGCGCTTCCCAGAACTCCGCGCTCGTCCCCAGCCGCTCCATGATCCCGGCCACTTCCGTCGACATCCGTGCCTTGCCTTGTCGCCACAAACGCGCCGTCCAGTCCACCAACTCCAGATAGCAAATAAAGTGCCGTCCACCGATTGTAAGCCCTCGGTTCGGGGAACCACGTGAAAACGTCTTCGCTTTCGGTTCGGAGAACCGAGCGACATTCGTATACGCCATCGGCTTGGAGAACCGAGCGATAATCGTATACGCTTTCGGTTCGGAGAACCGAGCGGCAGTGTCGCACAGCTCTCCGAGCTGTTGGCGAGAGACCAAACGCCATCGGTTCGGAGAACCGAGCGACAATCGACAAATCAAAGGTGTCGGACAAATCAAAGTGGTCGGACAAATCAAAGGGGTCAGGACTCGTTGATTGTCGCCAGTGTCTGTGGTACGCTGTTGACATGCCAAGAAGACCACGTGCTGATGAAGCTGGCGGGCTCTACCATGCTTTGAATCGCGGTAATGCCCGTCAGATCATCTTTCGAAAAGATGCAGATTATGAAGCCTTCGAGAAAATTCTCTCCGAGGGGCTGGAACTCTACGATGTTTCTCTATTCGCGTTTCAATTGATGCCCAATCATTGGCATTTGGTTCTAAGGCCCAACCAGGATGGTGCGATGAGCGACTTCTTGCGGTGGATCACGGCGACTCACACCATGCGTTATCACGCCCATTACCACACTTCGGGTCAAGGGCACGTCTATCAAGGGCGATTCAAGAGTTTTCCGATTCAGGACGATGAACACTTTTTGACGGTTTGCCGGTATGTTGAAAGGAACGCTCGGCGTGCTGGATTAACCAACCGTGCTGAGGCTTGGCGGTGGGGATCGTTGTTTCGCTGGCTTCAGCGGCCCCAACCGGAACCAAAACTTTTGACAGCTTGGCCGATACCTCGGTCCCCCAATTGGGCCAGGCGTGTGAATCAAGCGTTGACTGATACCGAGCTTCAGGCGATTCGCACTTCTGAGCAGCGAGGAAGTCCCTTTGGGGATGACCCGTGGATAGAATCAACCGCAAAACGATTGAACCTGGAATCATCACTGCGTCCCCGAGGTCGACCCCGCGTCCACTTTGATCCCGAAACCAAAAACAATGAGTCCTGACCCCTTTGATTTCTCCTCTTGGCAATGTGGCGTTTGGCATCGAACGCAGACGGCAATTCGCCCACTGATCGTTTGACTGCACACCGGGCAACGCGCTTCGGCCACCTGTAAATAGGGCAAATCTTGTGCAAACGCGACACCATCCGGTGTGGCGTATCGCAAATGATCGAGAAACAACCAAGTCAGTTCGAGAACATCTTTCAGTCGGTTTTCATCGACAATGAAATCAGCATAAGTCAAACTGGCGACGCCCCGACGAATCAACAAGTTAAACGGGGTCGGACCTAAACCGTTTAGCAACGCTTGAAATCGCTGTACGGCACCAACGGACAAGAAATCCGACTCATTGCGTTCTGTTTTTATCCAGGTCGCGACCGGGCGGCTGGCGGTAAACGACGAGGTATCGACCCGTTTGAATCCGCGTTGGGTCCACAAGCGACTGCCAAACTTGAAATGATAGATTTCCAGTTCATCGCTGGCATCAGGCCAAGCCAGATAAATCCGCGTCGCAGGTCGCCGCCAAAAAAACGAGCGATGAAAATTGAGCACTTCGCAGCGTTGTCCGCCGTAGCTCATGGTTAATCGCGGCAGAAAAAAACGAGTTCGCAAATGGGCCTTGTAGCGTTTGGCCAGTTTGCGGTATTGTTCGTGCCAACGATGCAGCCGAAATAAAAACATCATCGCCACCCCGCTTGCAACCGCTAGTATAAAAACGGCCAAAAACAAAAAAACACTAATCATCAGGACCAATCAAACCCAACGACTGCCGAAAAACAATCAATCGCATTACCGAGCCATTCCACTTATTCGCTCCTGTACCGCGAGTATTGTAAACGTAAGCCATGATTCTGTCTTTGGTTTTTCCGACAGGATTGCGAGTGTGACAGAACTTTGATTGCCGAATGAGTAGAAAAGCAATTAATCGTGTAGATAGATTAAACAGTAGATAATGCTGGGGCGTAGATATTCAGGGCGGTCAGCTAACTTGAATTCCAGTCGAACGCCTTTCGCGGCGGTGGTCTCTGTCAGGAGATCGAAAAGCTCTCGCAGAAATTTCCTTTCTTGATCAGCTAATTGCTGCTCGAATTTTTGGATAATTTCCGTGGCGGATTGGCGACGGTCGCGCCAGCCGGGTAGGTCCCGCATTGATGGACGATAAAAAAAACTCAACGGGCCGAGCAGGCGACACATCCGAATTTGAGCATCCTCTACCAAGAGCTCCTTTTGCAAGGGCAACAAAACATCTCGCCAAACCGATTCTTCGAATTGTTGGTCCACCTTTTTTAACTCCTCACGAAAAAAACGCCTTGACTCTTCCGCTTCACCGGCTAGAGCCTGCTCAATTTGACGCTCTCGCAACTGATTCATCTTTTCGCCGTAATCTCGATGAATTTGGTCCAGTTTGGCAAATTGAGATTCGGTAATATTCAATAAGTTGGTTCCTTCTGTCATTTGCTGATGTTGAAGCCAAGTGAGTTGATATCCCAAAGTATCATTAATGGACATAGAATAAGTTTTGGTCGTCATCGTCCCATCGACCGCTATTTCGAATTGTATCGACTGTCCCATCGATTTGCGGTAAATCTCTTCCGCCGATCCGTCGAAGATTTCGGTGATCGCTGCTTGATCGAAAATCAAACTAATCTCGCCAGCGAATGGATTGCGGTAGGCATCCCGAAGCGATTGCCATGTCGTCAATTCAGTTTCGGCGACCAACGCTTCCAGTTCAACTACGGTTTGTTTCCAAATATCTTGGTAGTTTTCGAGGTAATCGTTCCAAATGACTCGTTCCCTTTCGGCGAGATCCGTCACATTCCCTGTCTCCACTTCGCGACAAAAATGCTGCAAATAAGACTCCGCGCCGAAGCGGCGAAAATGGAGGTAATGGTCCCATTTTGCAAGTTGCTGGTGTCGTGTTCGCCCAAGAAAATCGACGATCCCATCGCGGTGGATTTGCAATTTCTCCCAGTTTACTGCGGTTTCGGAGCGATGTAACTCGACCACTGCATTTCGATAGTCTTCGTACAGTTTTTTCCAATCACGAATTTCTGGCTGGCTCATTTTCAGCGCTTGTTGAATCTCATCACATCGTAGTAAATCGACATCCGAGCCCCAAGTCGAAAAGCCGCTGATCAAGTGTTTAGCTTGCGGCAAGAGAACATTGCCATGATAGTCGGCAACGAAAACAACTAGGGGCAATTTCCGAAATTCGTCAGGACGATCATCCTGCGTTTGTCGGCCAGCACCCGCCAGAGTCTGACTTTGAAAACGAGCTAGAACTTGTGGACTTTTGCAAGCCCCAATTAAAAAGACGGCAATCATCAATAACATAGACTTTAAATTCTTGCGGTTTAGTCGCAAAAGCAACAAAACAACGAACGCAATAGCAGCCAGAAATATAAATAGGAAGAACAAGGGAAATCGGTTCGAGGATGAACTATTTCCGTCTACGTAGGTTGTTGTTGCAAAACTCTGATTATTCCCTGTTAAACTAGCCGACGGCAAATCAACAAACTCAGTCTGGTTGTTGCAACATTCGAATATGCTTGCTAGGTCGTTTATAGTAACTTGAGTACCGCCTTTCAATCTTGTTAACTTCGTATGGTTAGCATTCATCCATACCTGAATCCATGGAACTTCTGGAACGATGAAGTTGATGTCATCGAAGTTCTCAATTTCAACAACAGAATCGAGTTCCCATCGAACGACTCTCTTGGGAAAAACGTTTTTGTCGGTAAACACACCATGAGCTATTTTCGGAATACAACCTCCATTCTCTAACCGGCTAAACTCAGAAACAAAGAACCGACCGGAAATTCCACCTTGTGAAACCTTGAACGAAGATAATGCGAAATTGGCATCCGAATCAAAGGTTGCCTCAATCGAACCTGAAGCCATCGTTGAGTCGAAAACTAAATGGTTGGTACGCTCAGAAATTGTGTGGTTAATAGACTCTGGGGGTTCAATGTACCACCGAATTGGCTCAGCCCATTTTCCCATTCCTACCGCCCCCAAACAATGTCGAAAGTTAAACACTTCGTCTGGAAAAAACGTTTGTCTTCTGCCGATTTCACCAGTTGAAAAGTCTGGTGATATTGCCATCACATAGTCTTCGTTTTTTAAGACTACTTGACCGCCTGGAAATGGTACGACAATGCTACCACCATCTTTATCTACCGAAATTGTCTTAAAAATATCCCCAACTTCGATCTGATGATATTCCAATTCGTTTGACCTAACCCATCGTCCCGTCGCTGTACCAAGAATATTCGAAAATTGCCCGGAAAGAATCTCCGTTTCGTTGTGAGCATCGCCGACAACAAGGGAGAATCGGCAATCGATTTTATTAAGTAGTTCCTCATTGTCTAGCAATGATTCCAAAACCGATTCGACCACATTAGACACATCTTTGTAAGCGTCTTGGCATGAAAATACACGAGGCAAACCCGTTACTATCAAAAAGATAATTGACCAAAAAGTTGTGCAAGCTGACATGTCCGTTCTCCTTGTTTAAAGTGTCGTGACGTTGATGCCATAGTAAATCTAAATCAGGGATTTTAGCTTCTGTCCCGAAACCGTAGCAAAAGCCGTCAAGGATTCCGGTCGTTTTTTCCAGATTTCTCGATGGCGTCGAAAGCCTTGACGGCTTCCTTTATCACAATAGGGACCAAGCCCAGTTGAAAAAACGTAGGCTGTTGCTGCTAGCGCAACAGCCTATCGTATGCAGGAAATGCAATTTCTTGCAACGAACCATCAAATTATTGGAGACACTCTCCCGCAAAAAAAACCTGCCATTCGCCGCATGGGTTGACGCAGGCACCCGCTAATTTGCCTTGAAAGTACTTGTAGCTCATACAGAAAATCTGTGACCCGCCTGCACATGTGGTGCATTGAGAGTTGGTTTGGAGGATACAAGTGCCGACAAGTCTATAGTCATGTGTTTTTCTAAATTGGCAACCACCCGGACTTGGATTTGGCGCGGCGGCACAATTGACCAAAGGCTGGCATAAAATAAAATTGTCACATTGTTGACCATCAACGACTGCTTTTGGAGTAATCATTAGACCGTTCCAACAATTTCCGATGCCAGTCGGGGGGTTAACCCCAGGCACAAAATCTCCACTGCCAATAACGGCAACTCCCGGAACTTGAAATCCAGTTGCCAAAATGGCGAAAGTGCTAACAACAAGTGCAAAAACAACTCTCATGATTGGTGCTCCTATAGGTTTCCAATACAAAAAACATCCAAAACCAAAACTTGGCCATTTTCCAGTCGGAAAACTACAACCAGCTTTGTAAACTTCTTATCTGGATTCTTGATCATTGACACCGTATAACTGGTGTCCTCATCATGCGGTAACTTTTGATTCGTTTCGACATTCAATATTTCCCTATCGAATTCAATATCTACAACTTTGATTTTGGATGCAGGATGGTTTGCAACGAGTTCAATACGAGCACTATTTTCCGATTTCCTGAGGACAATAGACAGCGGCAAGATTGACACTTCACACTCTTCGCGTAGCGATGCCGAAATCGTATGCAGATTTCCTTCATGGTCTTGTAGCTGAAAGACACAGTTCATCGAATTCGAGGAGAACTGCTCAGTAGTACCGTTAATCAAAATTTCCAACGGATAACAAACAACTACTTGTTCTGTTTCCTCAAAACGACTTTCAATTTTTCTATTCGAAGATTTTGTCAGACTCACATTTAACTGTGGAGGTTGAGAGTTGTACAGTGACACGGGTAACTCCGTCGAACCCACATTGAACTCGCCATCGCGAGACGTCGCATAAAAATTAATTGGCAAAACGGCAATGAATTTCTTTGACGTCGCATCAGTTCGAAATGTGATTTCTCCTGCATCTTGAGTAGACAACCCTGGTTTACTTTCTGCAACAGCTACTGTAGGAAAAATAACTAAATCGACTAAGAATCTAATCGATCGACTTTGATCAAGAATTACCGATGCAGTAACCGGCTTTCTGGGAACTGAGAAGCGAGGGTCAAGAGTGAACTCGAACTCGACTTCGCATTTCTCCCCGGGTTTGATTTCAGACGACGACAACGCCACGTTTGAACAACCACAACTGGTTTCTATACCTATGATATTTATTGGGACTCCTGATTCTAGTTCCAGTGAGCAATGATGCGTTGCTTTTGTCAAATGGTTGCCGTGAACCAATACTTCACCTAAGAAAAGCTCTCTTGATTCGCCAGCATCGATCGAAACTGAAAGATTGTTACCACAACTATTGTTCACGATAACATTCGATGCTACGCTCAACAATTTTTGAATTTGACTTGATTCAGATTTGGAAAAGGTCGGGTCGAAACTCGACGAATAATCTCCGGTTTCCTTGGCATTTATTCCGTTCATATCCCCCGATTCACAGCCACTCACGA
>CALMEE010000018.1 GCA_937862885.1 uncultured Planctomycetaceae bacterium | reverse complement strand
GACGATCCATTACTTTTCTGCCAAGATCAATCTTTGGAACGGTAAACAAGTACAGTGCGATTTACTGCTGAAGCGGTGAATTCACATATTCGTTCATACAATCACACCTGATAGATTGGGCTCAATGCTGACACAACAACTTCCTACCCAATGCAATCTACTTTCACGGAGCCCTCGTATGAAGAACAGCATGCACCTATTGATCCTGTTTTGTCTTTTCACAGTGATCGCCGCAATGAGCCCGATAATGGTCCAAGCGCAGTTGTTCGGAGGACGTTTTTGTGGGCCACGAATTGAACCATGTTATCGCATTTTGCCGCCACCGCGTTCGGTTCACAGAAGTTGCTGCAAACCAAGTTATTACCATTGCTCTCCAATGCCATGTGGTTGTTGGGCGCAAACTGTATACGGCCATTGTTCAAATCCATGCCATCGGGGGCATTTCGGCGTTCGGCTTGAGCACGCTTATCCTTACGCATATTGTCCCTGGTCTGTTCAACAAGAATGGTATCCTTGGCAACACCACTCACAAATGGCAGGATTGACCGAGCAGCCTTCTTGCAACGAGACAAACTGTGTAGTCGAATATAACGATGCGGCTCAACTATTTGAAATCAAAAAGCTCTGTGGATTTACCTATTGTTATTGTCCGATACCGAATCTAGGGAATTCACGATCATTCGGGGAAGAGAAGTGTAAAAGTCCTCAATTTCCAAAGCCCAGACTATTTGGAATAAAATTGAATGGGGGCTTACTTTATTTTGAGTTCCCAAGCAGTTCAGACCCCCGTACCAATCACGACTTTGGCTGGTACAGATTACATGGTTCAACCGGTAATCACGAATGGAAGTTTTCTATTGAGTACAAGTCAGTCGCCACTACAATCGCGACAGTTGTAACTGGAGGCTCGATTGGAAGTGTCACATCGAATTCCGAAATCGAATATTATGATTCCGGCTCAAGGGCGACTCTAAAAATGATACATTACCATGTGCCTGGTGGCGATGAGGCAACGTATACGTTTGAACATTACGTAGTGAAGGTAATTCGTCTTTACTAACGGTTAATTGTTCCAATAGCTTTAGTCGGATTGGCTTCATGCAGCGGCAGTTACCAGACCAGCCTTCTTTGTGAATATTGAAATACCATTATCATTTTGCTTGTTAGTTTATTATCGATGAAATCACAGGCAGATAGGTTTGGGGTGGTGAGCAATATCTATCGTTTGAGCTGACTACGATTCCGGATAATTTCAGCCATTTCATTGAATTGCATCTAAAATAGCCCGCGAACAATGCGGACTCCTTGCAAATTCTTTGTAGAGTTCATGATGTCATGAATAAAACCAGCTGATGGCTTTGTCTTATATACTGTTCGGCACAATGGTTGTTCGTTGGGGTATTGAGTGCTGACAAACTTGGTCCCGGTTTTGAAGGAGTGTCAAGCTGGCCAAAAATTTCAGGTAACCGTTCAGGCGTTGGATGCAAGCCGCGGTTCGTTGTTTATCAAACCGGTAGCCTGTTTCTAAACAGCGGCTACAGATCAACAATGGGCTGAAAGCCCTGTAGAAGATCTGTAGCCCGTTCCTGGCTGAGTCATATTTGGGCCGAGTCTAGACCGATCAAGCCGCAAACAGTCACGAATTCGTTTGCAGGTCGTTGCGATTCTGGTTAGATTCGCTACCGCCATCTCCTCCACCTTGGCCTTCTCCGCGATCTCCTCGGCGACGGCGGGGACGCGGTTCAGCATCGTCTTCGCCCTCAACGACATCTCTCGGCAGCAAGGTTTCAGCTTCGGATAACATGTACGCCGCAATCGCTGACACGGTCGAGTTCTTAACTAGGTACTCTGGAACGGCTTGGTCAATTCGGTCGTTTTGCGTATGCCAAGCATACCGGTAAACGGCCCGGCCCGTCTTTCCCCAGAAGAACCCGGGAATCCCTACTGCATTGAAAGGCGCGTGGTCGCTAGCGCCCCCGCGTGGCATTCGATTTGACGACGAAACGGTAATGGCAACCAATTCTGGGAACGCGTAGTTCATCGGCTTGACGATTTGTTGCAGCATCGGTTCCATAGCACGTGTTCCCGACAATGAGCTTTGCTGGTTCGTGCCACTGTCATCAACAAACACGGCTGAAATATTGGCGCGTTCCTCTTCGCTCAGCTCGGCCACGTATGCTCTTGAGCCTAACAAACCTTGCTCCTCACCGGACCATAATATGAAACGGATCGTACGTTTAGGCTTAATCCCGGCGGCCATCAAAATTCGTGCGGCTTCGATAGTTACGACTGACCCTGTTCCGTTGTCGACGGTACCTTGACTCCCCGGACCATCCCAACTGTCCAAGTGGCCGGAAATGATAATGACTTGTTCAGGCAACTCGGTGCCAGGAATTTCGGCAATCGTGTTGTAGCATGGGATCGGTCCTTTTGTGAATTTGTGATTCAAATTGAATTCACAAACAACTTCAATACCGTCAGCAAGACGACTATTGATGGCATCGTAATCCGAACGGCGTACAAATATATTTACATCTTTTGGCAAGTTATCGAAATCAAGTTGACGAAGTCCTGGGATTCCACCTGTCGTGACTAACTCGTCTCGTGAGCCGGAGATCGTGCCCAGTATACCCGCGCTCTGCATACGTTCGATCAATGAGTTGTCGCGGTTTCCCTGTCGTCGAAGAATCCAAGCTCCTTCTAGTTTGTCGGCGATTTCTTCCAGCTCTTCAACCGATGTTGGCTCACGCAAGACGGGTCCTGTTTTCGGACCATCGGTACCGGCGGACCAAGCTCGCGCCGTAAACTCGAAAATTCGCTCCTCCGGTGCAACCATTTTCCCCGTGCTGGGGCCGCGGTCGAAGCGAACTGGAATCGTGCCCCACTCGTGCAGTCGCACATTTTGTAAGCCGAATGATTCGAACTGCTCAGCCGCCCAGCGATTAGCCCTTTCCAGGCGTGACGATCCGGTCAAACGTGGACCGATTTTTTCGCATAGGTGGCTCAAGTGATCCATGGCTTGGTTTCGATTTTTGCCTTCGTCGATAATTCGTAACAGATCATCGAGTTGTTCAGAAGTGACACCGAATTCGGTCATTAGAGCCGCGCGTTTGGTCGCGTCGATGTCATCGAATTCGTTACCCAACGATAACGGAGAAGTTACAAGCAGGACGACCAACAAGGCAAGAACTAGCATCAACGGTGGAACAAGCGAGTCTGCCCAGTTCTGGGCGATACATCGCGCTGGATTTTGCGACCTGCCAAAATGATACCTACGAGGAATTTTCATTCTCACCTCCTATTTATAACCAATCGTTTTTTACTCAAGCCAATTACTCGATCAACACCGAAGGAGCATAAGCGTGAATTGTCGAGACAAAGCGGATTCTTTTTTGGTTTCAGCCGATCATTAGTGAACAAGACAGCTATCGCGATAATCCACAAGACCACCCACAATCGCAATCCCCTATTAATCTTGATGAAACCCGTAAACCATTTTGGTGAGCGAGCGACCGTCCCGGTTGCATTCGACTCACCTTGTCGTCGGTGGCGCATCGAAAATAGTTCAGGAAAAAAAATCACAAATACTATGGGCAATTGTCTTTCAAATTACAACCCGCTGGATTTGAATTTCAAGTTGCCCTCCCGAAAATTGTCGGTTACTTCACCGCGTCGACGCTAGAGTGACGTGCGACAACGGTTTTTTGAGCGAATAATCAAGTTAGACGTTTGGGCTTCAGCACTAGGCAATGAATGCTTTCCAAAACTTGTCGTGGGACCAAAAGACCCAAGCCGGTCGCATGCTCGTCTCGAGGCGAATTGGCAAAAGTGATTCAGCCTCGTCGTGCAGGATTCGAAATTGAACGGGATTCCGATGAAAGGTTTCAGGTTGACAACCGACTAGTGGAACAAGATGAAAGCGCTAGAAGTCTGCTGGAGAATGAGGATAATTCTCTTGAGATGTTGATAATTTGCACACTCCAAGTGGAAGATGCTTCATTTTTTCAACATTCTGTTGCCAGCTGCAGGGACATGTTTGACTTGTGTTCCGCCGCAACATAATTTTTCGATGAGGGATATTCTGCTCACTTTTGATTGTCGGATCATGCAACTATACAAAGTAACGAAGAAGGACGTTGGGGTGTCTTGGGGACTGACTCAGTTGCCTCGTAGAGTTCGTGTAGCGCGACGCGGCGTGGAAGCCGTGGAAGCTGCATTTTCTTTACCACTGATCATTTTGATTTTGTTTCCGGTGTTGCACATTTGCCACAACTGGCATAACGAGAAGATGCTGAAATTTGCCGCATTTGAGGCAGCGAAGGTGGTTGGTAGTCCAAACGGTTCTATCAGCGAAGCCCGGCAGATTTTTGAGGAATATACGAACGCATTTGGGATCAAAGATGCTGAATTGGAATTCGAGCCACTCAACTATGCGAACTTAGTTCCGGACACTCCCTTTTGGGTGCGCGGATCTGCGCCAATGCGTGGAAACAAGCTCGCATTACCACTCAATTTGAGCTTCAGTAATCGCCTGCGCAGCGGGCAAGTCATCTATCGAAAAGAGGGGTAAACGTATGTCAAGACAACGCAAAAGTCGCAAAGGTGTTTCGGTTGTTTTGGTAATGGCCATGTTGGTTCCTATTGCAATCATCAGCTTTTTTGCGTTGAGCTTGGCGAATATCCAAAGACATGAGGCAGCGTCGCAAATTGCATCGGATCTTGCCGCCAAATACGGTGCCAATGCGATTGCACGCGAAATCGAAATCGAAGTCATTCGAGAGCGGGCTGAGGAATTGGCACGCCTCAATTGGACGCACGGTGACTTTACAGATCGACATGGAGGCACCGATCCGTCTCGCGTGGCTGTCGAAATCGAATTTGGCGTTACTCGGTTTGGCGATGGACAGGTCCAATTCCAACCTGGAGGCAGTCCCACCAACAGTATTCGCGTTTCAACTGGCGTCCCGGCGGCAATTTATTCGTTTGGCAAACCGATGGGTGCGGTTGGCGTACAAGCGAGTGCAGCGGTTGCCAATGTCGAGCGTGATATCTGTTTGGTTATTGACCGTTCGGGATCGATGACTTTTGATTTGCAGACCCACACTTGGCACGCGGATAAGTCTAAACATCCTCAAAACAAGATGGCTCATTCCAATGATAAATTCATTTCAGCTCGTGCAAACGAATGGTGGTGGGCTTGGCCTCATCCAGAAAATAGCCGTTGGGCAGAAATGATGCCAGCAATTTACGCTTTAGCGAATGAACTGAATTTGACCTTGCAAGACGAACTACTTTCCCTTGTCAGCTACTCGTCAACTGTGACAGAGCCTCGCTATGATCAAGACCTGATAAGGAAGCAATTTACGAGTGAAGAAGCGACGATCGAGGCAACGCCAACGTACAATTACTACGCGGTAGTAAGGGATTTCGAAGATAAGTACAACAAGCGAGTGCCTGTGATGGGCGGTACAAACATCGCTGCAGGGATCGACTTGGGCAGGAGCGTGCTCAGCGGGCCGGACTCCAGAAATTTCGCATTCAAAACGATGATCTTGATGACGGACGGTCAGTTTAACGTTGGTCGCGATCCCTGGCTTGCCGCCCAAGAGGCGTCTGACATTGGTATCGAGGTCTACACCGTGACCTTTAGTCGCGATGCGGATATTCCTTCAATGGAACGCACTGCGGAATTTGGCAAAGGCAAACATTTTCATGCAGCGAATGGCGAACAATTGCGTGAGATCTTTTTGGAAATTGCGAACACTCCTCCAGGTATTTTCATCGAATAGCACGGCTGCAATTTGCGACTCGCCGTAACCACAGCATCCTCAAACTTTATAGGTTCAGAATGGCATCCCTATGATCAGTCTTCCGGCCAACAGGAAAAATCTTTCGAGCAGGTTCGCTCGTACAAAACGGAAAGATCGACTGGGTGCGACCGCGATCGAGTTTGCAATCGTTTTTCCGATACTCATGCTGTTCTTTATTGCTGCCATGGCCTTCACGCAAGCCTTCATGCTACGTGATACAGCGCAACATGCGGCTTACAAGGGTGCTCGTCGAGGATTGGTTTGGAACTCAACAACCAATGATGTGAAGTCGGAGGTGGAGATATTCTTGAGCCGCTTGGGAATTCGAGGAGCTATTGTCACCACCGAGCCTGCTGAAATCGATAATCAAACGCAAACCATCGCGGTTCATGTGGCAATACCCATGAACCGCAACGCCTGGGTTGCCTCGCCAATGTTACCGAAAGGTTTTCAGCCTGGCTCCACCGTTACATTGAATCGTCCAACGTTGAGGCGGTAGTGTAAACCTTCTCAGGGAAATTGTTTTACCAATTTCGCGGTGGTGATTTGATTCAAGGGTTCGACGTGGAGACGAAACCGATTGAATCGATGGTCGTCAATGGGGGTGTTGTAAAACGGCGCGTATGGGGCTGGGTTTTGCTCCCCGAAACGACGCGGAATGATTGATTGCGCTCAGGTTCTCTTTTCCCGCGCAGGGCTATACCTGCAAGACACCGGTGCGAAACGGCTCTGGATCGGCGTGACGCGTCACGATTTCGAGCGAACGAATTAACTTGTGCCTGGTTTCATGAGGGAAGATCACGTCATCCACCCACAACCTAGCGGCAGCATAACGAATGTCTTCTGAATTATCGTACGCGTCGGTAACTTTTCGCTTAAGCGTTTCGAGTTCTTCTGCATCGGGATCTTGGCCAAGCCGTTTCATTGCTTGGATGTTGATATCAATAATCGTGGATGCGGCTTGCTTTCCACCCATAACAGCGTAACGCGCGTTAGGCCAAGCGAAAATGAAGCGTGGATCGAAAGCCTTGCCGCACATGGCATAGTTACCCGCACCGTAGCTACCGCCAGTAATCACCGTGATCTTGGGCACGCGACTATTGGATATGACGTTAACGACTTTTGCTCCAGCGCGGATGATGCCGGCTTGTTCACTATCACGCCCAACCATGAAACCCATGACGTCCTGCAGAAAGATAATGGGGGTCCAGGTTTGGTTGCAATCCATGATAAAGCGTGCTTCTTTATCAGCGCTGTCATGATAAATAACACCCCCGAATTGCATCCCTTCTTTTGGAGTAGTTACCACTGTGCGTTGATTCGCGACGATCCCAACACTGAAGCCACCGATGCGCGCATAACCGCAAACGATCGTTTTTCCATACTCGGCTTTGTACTCATCAAATGAGTCGGGATCGCATATCAGCCGGATGAGGTCCCTCACATCGTACCTTGTTTGGGCATCGACGGGGATTTTTTCCAGTATTAGTTGTTGGTGGTTTTGTTCTGTGTAGTCTACACGGCGAAATTGCTTGGCTCGAAAATCTTCGGGCAAACCAGCCATCAATCGTTTGACCCGTTCGATGGCGGCCTGGTCATCTTTTTCTCGATAGTCAATGGTCCCGCTGATGCTGGCGTGCATTTCCGCGCCGCCTAGGTCTTCGTGAGAGACTTCTTGGCCAATCGCGCTTTTGACGAGTGCAGGACCAGCCAAATACAAACCAGATCCTTCAGTCATGACGAGCTTATCGCACAGCACAGGCAAGTAGCCCCCACCAGCGACGCAGTTCCCCATGATCGCAGCAATCTGAGGAATTCCCATGGCAGAGATCACCGCGTTATTGCGGAAGATGCGACCGAAATCATCTTCGTCGGGAAAAATCTCGTCTTGAAGGGGAAGAAAAACTCCAGCTGAATCGACGAGGTAAAGTAAAGGCAAGCGGCACTGCATCGCGACCCGCTGGGCACGCAAAACCTTCTTGCAAGTCATCGGAAAGAATGCACCAGCTTTAATGGTTGCATCATTCGCAATGATCATGACTTGGCGTTCTGAGATCGAGCCAACACCGCAAATGACACTGGCGGAGATTGCCCCCCCCCATTCTTCGTACATCCCGAACGCACCCCACATGCCAATTTCAAGCCAACTCGCTTGGTCATCCAAAAGCGCGTGGATGCGTTCTCTGGCCGAAAGTCTACCTTTGGAATGCTGGCGTTCAACGGCTTTAGGCCCACCCCCCGCCTCAATAGCTCGGCGTTGACTGGTAAACTCACTGATTAATTGTTGCCAACTCACGTACGAATGCCTTTCTCTAGCATCAACAAAGCGTCCAATACTCGCCGTCAAAACCCAGCTTGGCCCAGATCGCGTTGCAGCCAATCGTTAGCGACCTCGACCGTTTCCTGGTCAAAATTAGCGTTTAGTTCATCGAAGCGAATTCGATTGCGGCGGCGAGCAAGACGCAAGTAGAGGGCCCCCGTTCGATATTCGCGCATCTTCGTCGGCTCGTCGATAGTGCCGTTGACCAACAGCGCACTGAGTCGCGAATAAACACAACTAGCTACAAACAATTCCGTGGCGATATCCCCTAATCGAGCTTGAATAAATTGTTTGTTAATAATTGATTCCCGATTTGTGACGAGGGCTATTTCACATGCCCAGGCAAATTTGGCAATTTGTTTTCCCAGTTGCCGAGCGTAGTAACGCAAATGTTCATGTTTCACCAAGACCTTTGCCTCGCTGCGGAATAATTTGAGCGCAGTCCACGGCCTGCGCAGCACCGCTTCCATCTCCTTGCCTAGATGTCTCAAGCCAACCGCAGCGATAAAACAGCGAAGCACATCGTTCGCACCTTCACCAATCAAATTCAGCCGAGCGTCTCGCATCATGCGTTCAAAGGGCTGATCAGTGAAAAAACCTGCCCCTCCCCACACCTGGAGACAGTCATTCACGATTCGCCATAACTGATCACTCGACCATACTTTGAGCATTGCGGTTTCCACCATGTAATCTTCGGCACCGCTGTCAATCAATGATGCAACCTGGTAAGTGCAACTTTCCATGGCGTACGTGTCAGCCGCAGCCTGGGCAATCATTTTTTGCACGAGTTCGAATTGCCCTAAAGTTTTGCCGAACTGGATGCGTGTATTGGCACGCTGCACCATTTGTCGCAAACAGAATTTGGCCGCACCCGTGCAACTAGCTCCGAACGTGGTGCGACCGAAATCAAGCACCGTCAGCGCAACTCGCAACCCTTTCCCCAGAGGACCAAGAATGTTTGATTTGGGGACATACATATTATGGAACCTGAGTCGACCCGTGGCCGTCCCTCGAATTCCACTTTTCTCCAGGCGTTTTCCGAGGCCCTAAAACCCGGGCGATTCTCTGGGGAAAAGGAAAGCCGTAATTTTGCCGTCGGGGTCGGCTGGATCGGGTGTGCGAGCCATAACCGTAACCACGTCGGCGATCCCGCCATTTGTGATCCAACGCTTTTCTCCATTTAAAACGTAGCCCTCGCCATCGCTTGCCAGTTCCGCACGAGTACGCACGTTTCCGGCGTCGGATCCGGCTTCTGGTTCCGTCAACGCGAACGCAGCCGTCTGTTCACCTCGTGCCAACGGGCCCATCCACCGCGTCTTTTGCTCTTCCGTCCCAAACAATTCAAGTGCGCGGAGTCCGATTGAATGATGGGCGTTCACAAACACAGCCGTTGAACCGCAATGGCCACCAATAACTTCCATAATTCGACAGAAGTTTTGTTGGCACATTCCCAGCCCGCCATATTTCGTCTCGATGGTCATACCCAATACGCCAATGTCACCCAAGCCCTTTACAATGCGGTCGGGTATCTCAGCATCGCGATCAATTTGCGCCGGATCGATCTCATTTTCGCAATAACTTGTTACGCGAGCCAAAATTTCGTCGCCAAGTTTCTTTGACGCTTCCGGTAACTCGGGATAAGGCATGATCGATTGATCGCGAAACCGGCCGAAAAACAGATCTTTGCAAAACCCCTCTTTTTGAGGGCCAGAGAAAAAGATCTCTTCAGCCTGTGCAATTTGTTTCTTTTCCAGATCGGTAAGTGTAGCCATTGATTTTCCAGATCTTGTTACTCAAAAAATTGGACGTAATGCCGAGTGTTGCGGTGGCACATCTATGAATAGGTCAAGTTCAGGTTGCCATCCTGCGAAAACGGGTTTCGATCGACATGGGTTCGCAATACTGCGTTCTAAATCACGCGAGCGAATTTGCCATATCGAAACATTGTAAACGTGCAAGTTGTGCCATCCACGATCGCCCCAGTATGAAAAAATAATTCCAACATCGGCTGAGGACGAGCATGTTGACGGTCGCGCATTCCACACGAAATACGCAGATGCAATGGGTTTCCAACATACCCGAAAGTCTTCACGAGTTCGTGCACTATCTCGCGTAACAAGTGCAAATTATTGTCAAAATGAACGAAAACTCAAGGATACTGGCAGCTATCGAATGTTTCCAGTTCTAAATCGAAGCTTTGACATTGAAAAAGGGGAGATTCCGATAGCCCTAAATTCGCCAAAAGTTGGTCAAACTATAGTTCCGTTGCCATCTTCGACCTGAGCGTTTCTAACTCAGCAGGGCATTGGTCAAAAAGTCCATATGATTTAAATTAGGTGACAGCCAAGCAGATCGCAGAATGCTGATCGCTACGACCAATTCAACCAATTTCACTTAATTTTTTGCCCATCTTCAATATTCTTTGGGACGGGTCAATCTATAGAAACTTGAGGGTACACAATAATGTCCAGTGCTTTTCTTATCGCCGGCGCAAGAACACCAAATGGCGCTTTTCGTGGGGCTTTTTCTTCGGTCGGTGCCACTGACTTGGGGGCAGCCGCGATCAAGGCCGCGATTGAACGCAGCCACCTCGAACCATCCGTATTCGACGAGGTTATCATGGGGAAC
This sequence comes from uncultured Planctomycetaceae bacterium, assembly GCA_937862885.1. Classification (GTDB taxonomy): domain Bacteria; phylum Planctomycetota; class Planctomycetia; order Pirellulales; family Pirellulaceae; genus CALMEE01. Next base: position 43,739 of record CALMEE010000018.1, on the reverse strand, counting down.
GTTTTGCAGGCCGGTGTTGGGCAAGCGCCAGCCAGACAAGCTGCTCTTAAAGCAGGTTTGCCAGCCACGATTCCCGCCGTGACCATCAACAAGGTGTGTGGCTCCGGACTCAAGTCAGTCATGCTTGCCGATCAAGCAATTCGATGCGGCGATGCAAAAGCCATTATTGCAGGTGGCATGGAAAATATGACACTGGCCCCACATTTGCTTCGTGGTATTCGCGAAGGGGTCAAGCTTGGGGAACTCAAAACGGACGACGCAATGATTCACGATGGTTTGTGGTGTTCGTTCGAAGCGTGCCATATGGGTATCCACGCCGAGCATATCGCCAAGAAGTTTCACGTGTCGCGAGAACAACAGGACCAGTTCGCAGTGCAGAGTCAACAACGAGCAAACGTCGCCTTAAACAATGGCGTTTATACAGATGAAATCACGCCGGTCACGATCAAAGATCGTAGGGGTGAGCGAGTAGTCAGTGCTGATGAGGGAATCCGACCCGACACGAACCTTGAAAGTTTGTCAGGCTTGCGGCCAGTTTTTCAAAAAGATGGAACTGTCACCGCTGGAAATGCATCGACCATCAACGATGGCGCCGCGGCGGTCGTCGTCGTCGATGAAAAAACAGCTGGCTCCGTTACCACGGACTTCACATTTAGAATCCTAGCCGGGTTCACGTCAGGTACCGAACCGCAGGACTTGTTCATTGCCCCCGTCACGGCGATCCGTGGTGCCTTAAATAAGGCGAATCTCTCAATTAACGACGTCGATCTGTTCGAAATTAACGAAGCGTTTGCCAGCCAAATGGTTGCATGTCAAACCGAATTGGCTCTTGACCCAGAAAAGGTGAATATTTACGGAGGCGGAATCGCACTTGGACACCCGATTGGCGCTAGCGGTGGGCGAATCTTGGTCACATTGATGTATGCGCTCAAACGAACAGGAGGCAAAGTTGGATGTGCCTCACTTTGTTTAGGAGGAGGCAATGCCGTTGCCCTGGTGATCGAAGCTGTTTAGGCTAGAAACCGGTCCGTTAAGAATTATTCACATTCGTATGGATGGCCCCAAAAATCGGTTGCGAACGCAATTTGCCTCGAAATGGCGCGTTGTCGCCCTGTTGGACAAAGCTTTCATGTATAACGATTCTTCATTAGCTAGAGGAGCGGTTCTCAGCCATCTTGAGATTTCTCGTTCAAGCACCTAAATTTCCAAGAAAAATTAGACTACGTCCGCAGACGATAAGCCCCAGGGCCTATCGATTCGCAATGCGGCTTGGAGTCTCGTATAGAACGTTGATTCTGCACGCGTACCACGTCGTCCAGAATACAGTCCAAGCAAATTGTTTTGCGAACAGACACCTTACAAGCCAATTTCACCAGGAGTACTTGGGCGACGGAGCGATTGGAGAAATCAATCCCATGACTAAATTTAAACGTACCCGATTCCGGAATCAGGTAGGTTATAATATGTCAGTAATCGTCTAGAATTTGCTCCCCATGAAAATTCGCGTCAAGAAATCTGATTTAAATAAACGGTCATTGCAAGGCCGGATCGCCAGGCAACTTGCGCGACTTGAGGAAATGATCGATGGTAATGTCATTACGAACGATCAAGTACATTCCATGCGTCGTAGCTTCAAGAAGATTCGCGCGATGCTAAGACTCCTCAGGTTCGGACTGACTCGTGAGGATTTCGCGCGGTCTGATGATGCGGTTCGTGCATGCGGAAAATTGCTTGCTCCTCTGAGAGACGCATGGGTGATGGAGAATCTGTTGGCCAAGAGCTATGAACAGATCGGCATTAACGAGGAGGAGCGCGATCGTTTGATCGAAGTTGTTCAAACGAAACTGCCAGACGACATGTTGATTATCGAATCGACATGTGGTAGCTCACGACACGTCCGTTATCAGTCGCCCCTCATGTCGCAATTGTCCCAGGCTATCGAAATTACAGCGGACTCAGTTGTCGGTTGGTCTGATTGGCACGTTGATCAGCAATCGTTGCTCCAGGGGGTAGGTCGCATGTATCAGAGAGGGCAGCAGGACTTTCGGCGTTCCAAAAAACAACCGGACGCTGAGCATTTTCATACATGGCGGCGACGAGTCAAACAACTCTATTTTTTCACGCGACTTATTCCTTGGTTTTGGACGGAAATCAAGCCAACGAAGAACCGGCTCAAAAGGTTGGAATGTTGTTTGGGCAACGAGCATGACCTCTACGTCATTCAAGAGTTCTTGTTGTGCAGTGCCAACGCAATTCTCTCTCCGCACAAGATGTCGGCCCTTTTGAAGCAGACAAATCATCGACGCCACAAACTTCAGAAAAAAGCATTGCGAATCGGGAAAGACGTTTATCACCTGCCATGGCCCAAGTATCGCAAGCGGGAACTCAAGCGACGTTAGGCAACCGTATCGACTAGCTCGCTCAAATTCAATTGGACGGCATCAGTGTGTCCAATCCGCCCCGCTCACGACCAACGAATTGAAATATTGATTACAGGTTTGAGGTCTACAATCATCCGTAACGATGCACAAAACGTCGTGTACATGCGAAGCCGCCGAAAATTAAAAATCATTCGTTTTGTGCATTTTCAATATGCGCGTCGATAATTTCGGACTCTTGTGTTACCACCGGGGGAATGGCTCTTCGTCCCAAGCTTGAAATTGGCTTAAAGAACCCGTCGCGTATAAAATATTTCCAACCATCACGCAACCATTTCAGTATGCTTGATGCCAACCACAACGCCCAAAGTAACATCGCAAGTTGATAAAACCAAATCGATATTGACCAAATCGTAGGTGTTGGCAGTTGGCCGTCTGTGAAGGGTTCGTACCAACGAAGTACGGTTGCACTCGAGCCATTTCCGCTAACAAACATCTTCGGGTTACCCAACAATCCTTCGCTGACCGCGGCAATCACGACTACCAAGGCGGCAATTGTCAGAATGATGATCCCGACTTGCTGGACGTTGTAGAACTCCGGCATGATGGAATCTGTCTGACGTTTTCGGATTAATTGCAGAACGAGCAACCAACCGACAACCAAAAAAGCAAACGGAAGCGCGATTTGCGTCAGTCCGATAAACAACAGCATCCACTCCCAACGTTTTAACGTCGACAGGGACAGGCTCCCTAAGATGATCGCTATGATTAAAGCCACGGCCAGGATGGTCCAAACGCGTACGGCGGGTCCGACCAACGGACCATCAGTCCACAGCGTCCAACGACTGCGCGGCATTCTGACGACCGTAGTTATGTTCGCCGCTTCCAACTGTAGGGTGACGGGCTCCCCAGGCATTCGGGCGGAAATCAAGTTATCCGTTTGCCATTTAAGATTCACGGTCTGTTTGCCTGGACTCAGTGGCACAATTACGTCCGCGTTATCGCGGCGCACTGGAATGCTGAGGTTGGCCACCCGCAACTCGGTTATTTCAGCACGCGGATCGAGTGTCAAACGGAAGTCCCCGCCAACACTGCAGTCCACAGTTAAGGTTAGATCCGATGATCGTTGCCGACTTCCGACAGTCACCTCATGGATCCCATTTTGTATGGTTGCGGTGACACCGACGATGGCCGTTGGTTGGCTAAATTGCAGGCCGACCTGTTCACCTGGCCAAGGATACCAAGACGGGAGTAATCCTTCTTGACGATCGTCAAAGATTGGAGCGAGTCCGCTATAGTTGACATTCCAAGAAGGTGAAGCCATCAATTCCCAGCGCTCACGCCATTCGTCAGTTTGCTGAGCAGAGAGCGTCAGATCGGTGCCGCTTGGCAGAGCACTGATCCAAGTAAGTTCCTGTTCGTTAGGGCCGAGTCTGACGTCTACCCAACCGTCGACTACCGTCACATTTGACGTCAACATGCGCTCACCAGCAAGCAAGGGAATATTAACCGAAATGGACTTTCCATCTGCCGTAAGGCGACGAATGGTTGTGTGCACTTGCCAGACTAAGCCGATTTCGATCCTTCGATCGACGGCGATTATTGCATTCAAATCGGTGCGGTCGTACGAGAATCCCTCGTCAGACTGCGGCATGTCACGTGTGAAGAGGATTTGACTTTCTGGCTTGCCATGTTGTAAACCTTTGATCGCCCAGCCAGGCGCATCGATCGCGACATACCGCGGCCTGAGCAGATATCTCCATTCCCAACTCGATGCATCAGTCAATAATGTCTCGACCGTTACCTCATGGACCCCCTCATTGAGGACGATCCACAAATAGCCGTCACGTCGACAGACCAATTCATTGGCCTGACCATTGACCATTACCTTAAGGGGATACCATTGCGTCAGTTGTCCCGGCAGTGGCACGGCTGTTCGCGCTGCTGTGTGCACTTCGGCCTTCATCGATACGCGGTTACCATCGATCCGCAATTCGACCGACGGTATCTCGGCGGCACGAGGAAAAGCGTCCGGAGCTTCGAGCAACCGTGAACGCAATTCCTTGAGAAGATTTTCGTCCGGAAACTCTTGAGCACGCGCGACGCCGGAGCCAGTCCAATTAGCCAACAAGATTACCAATACCGCCGTAGCCGCGCGTCCTCGCGGAAAACTCAACAACTTGAAATTCATTAAAATGCCCAGAATGGCCAGCAGCAACACAATACGCAGCGGCACCAACAAACGGTTAACCCATGGCGGAGACAATATTGGTCGGATGACTTGGTCCGCAGAAACTGGACCATCCCAATCGCAGATTACCTGATTCCACGTCCATTCTGGACTGGCCGGTCCAGTTTGAACTTGTTGCGAGGGATCCGCCAGTAAATTTCGTGAGAAAAACTTGGAACTGCCGATGTCGGATTGGATATCTTGTTGTGCTGTTTGCGGATAAATCTCAGACTGAGCGTAATCGGAACCCACCCAGTGCTCCGATCTAACGCGGTTGCCAATATTCAAATCCGGCATTGGATAATCTCGCGCTCGATAATGAACTCCTTGCGGCTCGAGCTGCGGATAAAGTCCACTTTGAACTTGAATTGCGATAAACGAGATCAATACAATGAGCAAGGGTACTAGCGCCGCATATTTGAGCCCGCGAAATACCCGTTGGGCTCGCCCCGTCGGCAAGTAGCGTATGATGGCGGCTGGTATCATCAAGAGAAACCAAGTGTAACGGGGCGAATGCAGTTCATGGTATGAAAGGCCAAAACCTATGAATGCGATCAAACCTGCCGGAATTCCCCAGATCCTGGTGACCGCCAAACCGAAGACGAGTAACAGGAACAAGTCCAACATGGTCCATGATGTTAGCCAGTCTCCATAGACTCTATCCGGGCCGAATACAGCCACAGCTCGCCAACCCGGCGGCAGCTCTAATGTCGCGCTCAATCGGTCAACATTTGCTTGCCAGCCCGTCGCTGGAATTCTCGAAGGATCTTCGATCTGGCCGACAGCATCCAATTCAACCGATCGCATGCGAATTTCAACGCCTGAAGCTCCGCTGACCGGATTTCGGGTCACAATTTGGCCTTCGCCACCGATCCGAACCGCACCCAGTTGTTGGGATGCGGCTGTGTCCAATCGCCAGCGATGGCCTTCGGACTTGGCAGTGTCTCGGAAGATGACTTTTCGACCATCTTGGCCAAACCACAATGTGCGATCCACGGTCAACTTTTCAGATCGCTGAGTCCCCATTCCACGCATCTTCTCAAGCAAGTCGATGGCACCAGAGGTATCCCATATGAAGGTTTGCAAGTGCGCCCATTCTTTCGGAAACGTTGTTTGGCTTACATCGATGGGACGCACATTTCCTAATTCGAGCAAACGCAGTTTTGGATCAGGCTGAAGTGCGACTAGTTCCTGATCAATGATTCGTTCCGCATCATCGGCAAACTTAATTTGGGGAGTGTTGGCGTTCAAGAATGCATCAATCTCGATAGTCCACTTTCCTGCCCGCACCTGGGAACGCATACGATCACGACGATCAACGGCTACCGGAAGTGGGCTATCAAGCTTTGCGAGCTTCCAACCTTCGGGAAGCACGACTCCGAAGTCTTCTTCCCGGCTGCGCCCGGAAACCGTGACTTCAAGACGTGTACGCAACGTGATGGGAATACCATCCAGGATCAGTCGATAAACTTGAACGCTAAGTTGATCTGAACTCGCGTCTTCGGTTTGCGTTCGGCGAAGCCACAAGTTGCCTTCGGCGTCCCAGGAAGGGGACGCGATTTCAGCTCCGTCGATCTGCAATGAAACAATCCCCACGTTCGGAGGTATTGCCAATTGCTGCGGCAGTTGGTTCCAGCTGAACGATCCCGATATCTCGTGACGACCGGCGGAGAGTTTAACTGCGGGACGACCGTTTCGCTCAACGACAACGACGGTCCCGCCTCCCATTGTGATCCGATTAGGCCAGACATCGATGTTTCCAGGAAACTTAAACCAGGATTCTGCGTACGCCGTAACAACAATCCGCCAGCTTCCTCCCGTTGAATTCAAGTCCAAGTTCAGTTGTCCTGGCCACGTGCAAACCTTTTTTTCATATTGATCGTATATCGCGGGACAATCCAGGTCGGTTTGGTCCCACATAACCCAACCGATCCACGGTTCCAACGCCGGTGGTACCGAGCGATCCTGGGCGGCAACCCAATGGGTGCAGAAAATGACGGCGAATAAAACAATGAGCAGACAACGTAAACGCGGGCGAACTCGACACATTGTGGCCATGCTGAAACTAGGTTTTGATGCGGTGAAATTACGACAAGTCTCGATATTGCACGAATTGCAAGGCTGTGAAACTTGTGGCAATGAATAAGATCCTGCCTACTGTCTCAAGAAAACTTTGTTGCGTAATAAGTTTAACATGAAAGGGTTCAAAAACCTATCGGCGTAATCAACAATGCATTCGTTGATTTCGATCGTGGCAATGCCACGAATTGGGCCAAACGCACTCACCTAGTTAGAGAGAATTGAATCAGAGCTAACGTTAGTAGTGAACGCGTGAGACTGCTGGCGGAATTAGCTTTTACAAAACGAATTTCCGCATCAGAATTGATGTGCGACGACAGTTTGGGAAATGGTGGCCGTCAACTTCACTCGAGGAGTCAACACGGAAATAGCGTATACCGACCGAGATTCCATGTCGAGTTACGTCGTTTATGTTGATCCCGAATTCGTCGTGCGGCCAACTCAAACGGAGGCGCGTATCGGTTGAAAGGCTTCGCTGATCAATTCGTTATGCTCAATCAGGTGAGCCTTTTTGGAGCCCGTAGATGGACTGGCGGACTCTGGTCGATAGAGATATTTTACGATCGGATAATTGGTGCCGATGCAATCTTCGAAATTGATTTTGATAAAGTAAAATGCTCCCATATTTCGCGGTTCTTCCTGAACCCACACAACCGGTGTGCCTTCCGGATAGGCGGAAAGCACTTGTTCTAATTCGCGAGTTGGCAAAGGGTAAAGTTGCTCCATCCGCACCACGGCAATATCGTCCCGTTGTTGGCGCTGCCGTTCTTTGATTAGCTCGACGCCGATCTTCCCGGTGCACAATAAAATCTTTTCGGGACTGTTTCGTTGTTTGACAACAGGGTCTGGTAATACCCTATGAAAGCGCCCGCTGACAAATTCGCTCATCGGCGATGCCACGAGTTCTTCGCGAAGTAAGCTCTTTGGAGTCATCACAATCAATGGCTTACGCCAATGACGTTTGACCTGGCGACGCAATAAATGGAAATACTGGGATGCAGACGATGGGTAGCAGACTTGCATATTGTGCCCAGCGGACAACGTCAAAAACCGTTCGAGTCGCGCGCTACAATGTTCCGGTCCACCCCCTTCAAACCCGTGTGGCAGCAACATTACGAGTCCACTCAGCCGTTTCCATTTGTCCTCAGCGCTGGCAATGAACTGGTCCACGATAACTTGAGCAACATTATAGAAATCTCCAAATTGTGCTTCCCACATCACGAGGGATTCCGGGCGGTCGAGGCTGTAGCCATATTCGAAGCCCAAGATGCCCGTTTCCGATAAGGGGCTATTGATGATCTCAACAGGAGCTTGGTCATTGCTCAGATGTTTTAGCGGTGTGTAAACTTGTCCGCTTTCCACATCATGCAGAACGGCATGCCGTTGGCTAAAGGTTCCGCGACCGCAATCTTGGCCACTTAATCGCACTGCATGGCCTTCCATCGCAAGGGTTGCCATCGCCGCCAATTCCGCAGTTGCCCAATCGATATTTCGTTTGCCTTCTGCCATTTCCTGGCGAAGCTGGAAAACGCGTTCCAATTTCTTGTGCAGTTGGAAGGACGCAGGAAGCTCAACCGATTTTTGGATTGCGTACGAAAGTTTGCCCGCGAGCACGTTCGTGTCGACCGGATCTTGTGGTTCCGGTCCGCCGAAATAGTCGACCCAATAGCCACCACCCGATTGGTAATCGGTCTTGTACGTCTCCTCCGTCGAAGCGGCGTAGTCCGCTTCAAGCTTGGATTTGCGCAATTCCAAGATTTGATCGGCTTCTTCTTGAGACACTTCACCCAATTTGAGGAGGTGTTGCAAATAACTGTCGCGAATTGTTGGTCGCTTATCGATGGTCTTGTACATGATAGGCTGAGTGAAGCGGGGTTCGTCGCTTTCATTGTGGCCCAGACGCCGATAGCAGTACATATCGATCACCACATCCCGCTTGAATTTACGCCGAAACTCCATCGACAGGTCGACCACCTGAGCCACTGCTTCTGGGTCTTCGCCATTTACGTGAAAAATCGGCACCTGCAACATTTTCGCCACGTCGGTCGCATAAGTTGTCGAACGAGAATCGTCCGCGACAGTCGTAAAACCAATTTGGTTATTGACGATCACATGCAACGTACCACCAACTTTGTAACCGGCAAGTTGACTCATATTCAATGTCTCTTGCACGATGCCTTCACCAGCAAAGGCCGCGTCACCATGTATCAGAATATTCATGACCTTGCTGTGCTCCGAGTCATTCACTCGGTCTTGTTTCGCCCGGCATCGACCCATGGCGACCGGATTAACAAATTCCAAATGGCTGGGATTGAAGCACAGAGAAATATGTAACCGTTTTCCAGCGGCGGTCCGCCAATCCGTGCTGTGTCCTAAGTGGTACAACACGTCTCCAGATCCACGATGTTGGTCGGGATCGGGATCATCGAACGACCAGAATATATTCTCTGTTCGCTTGCCTAACAAATTCGCCAACACATTGAGACGCCCGCGGTGCGCCATTCCAAGCACAACTTCAACCGCGCCGTGTTCCCCAGCCTTCTCAAGAGCCAAATCCAAGAGCGGGATTAGGGTTTCGGCTCCTTCCAATGAAAAGGTCTTGGCCCCCATGAATTTGCGTCGGACGAACTCCTCAAAAGTCACGGCGTCAGTCAAACGGGTCAGAATTCGAATCTGCGCTTTTCGGCTCAATTCGATACGGTTCATTGTTCCTTCCATGCGCTTTTGCAACCAATCACGCACGATGTGGTCGTCAATGTGCATAAACTGAGCGCCTATGGAACGGCAATAGGTTGCCCTCAACTGGTCGACAATTTCTTCTAATGGGCGAAAGTTCTCACCGTAAATGGTGCGTGTAGAGAACTTCTTTTTCATGTCGCTCGGCAAGAGTCCGTACGACTCAGGATGTAATTCACGATTGGTTGGTCGCGGGATCCCCAATGGATCAACTTTGGCCTCAAGATGTCCACGCACTCGGAATCCGCGGATGAGTTGATCGACGCGGTCCTGCAATTGCGCTACGCGATCATCTCGCTCGGCCGTTTCATCCAGTTTTCCACCGCGATGATCGTCATATCTAGCATCGGAGCTGCGACGGACGTGCGGGGTCGACGACAACTCAGCTCCGTTTTGCAACGAACCATTGTTTTCCATGTTGGTGAAAAAGGCGCGCCAATCCTCATTGAGACTTTGAGGATTTTTCAAGAATTGCTCGTACAGTTCGTCGATGTATTGTTGGCTAAAGACGTTCATTCCTCGATCACATTTCAAGTATGTTTTTGGATGCGAAACACATTTGATCAGTCAATCCATGCGGGAATTGTCCACCAGCATTGCCTACGCGAGTTCGCACGAGACAGGAACTATTCATGACTTTTGCGGTAACGCAACTTCGGACACTTCGGTGCGCCAAACTCTGCATTGAGAAGCGAATTCTCTCAAGGAATCGCTGGGGCAGCATAGAATTCAATTAATATTAGACGATTCTTTCCATTTGTCCTATGCGAATCAACCGAGTAACGCACAAATTGTTCGAAATTGTGTTCAGCTCTCGACCAAGAGCGTGCACGATCGTGTAAGGGCTATTCCAAGTACATTGAACTGGCGGGAGGGATCCGTTGACGGCCAATCATGCCCAATCGCCCGCTAGGCAGAAAACGAGGCTCAAGTCCAACAATAAATCCGACGTTGCCTCGACTCGCGTTCACATTGACGCCGAATCGCAATAAGAACGATTCGCCGATGCGAATCAGATTGATGTTTTGTCCAATATTTCCAGTTGACGAAAAGTCCACTGACGACGCACCGCGTAAAGCCCATTTGTCGCTCATGCGATAAGTGAGCGTGGTCGTCAAAATGTTACTGCTGATCGGACCCTCGATCGACCGTACTCCCACGTACACGTCGCCAATTCCCGGGCGAGTACCCAACATTCCGAGACTCGTCGTCCGTAGACCTTGGCCGAACAAGTCGTAATAGCCGTCCGACAGCAAGCTCAATCGATCGCCGATGTACCACGCGAAATCATAGTTAAGCATGCCAAAATTGGCACCAAAGTTGTCTCGTGATGCATCAGGAAAATACGATCCGCCAATATCGAATTTTACAAGATCAATGATCCTGGCCTCGCCAGGCAAGCCCCGTTTCGTTTGCCATCGATTCTTCATGCCGATTTTGACGACCGCCAGGTCATTTGCCATCTCGGAGCTGGGTGAACTGACGTTGCTCTGTAAGGCAGACCGAATCGCATAAAAACGTTCATCATACTGAGGTGGTAAGGCCCCGCCAAATAGGCTCGTGATAAAGCGACGTTGAAACGCTTCTTGCGCATCGTCGTTTAATGGGTCGTATAACGGCAAATCCAAAAATCCTCGATTGGCATCGGCAACCAAGATTTCTGTATCAAACGAGGCTTTGTGCGCCAGCCCGTTCATATTAAACAGCACACTATGAACCGTAGGGTCGACGCGCCACAAAGGTAACGTAGCGCGTATTCCGGTCTGGGCATACGTTCGCGTCAAATCGTTTCCGTTCAAGTCCTCTTGCCAATAAGTAATGTCTCCAAGAACGTAGGGCGTGACACGAACCGCTCCCAATTGAAATGGTAGGTCCAATTCCTGTCGCGTCCCGAGGCGAACGCCTGCTGCATCGGCGATCTCCCACTCCAGCGGTGTATAAAGCAACAAATCAACCGGGTTATTTGGTGCATCGGCTGCTTGGAATTGTCCGTAGCCTATATGACTGTGCGCGTGCCAGACCAAGTTCGATCCGAAAACCGATTGGCCGATGATATGGTGGTCGAGTCTCGGCAGCCAATTCGTTTGTGTAAGGAAATCATTGATGCGTACGTTGGCGTTAAGTTGTAGTGACTGATTGTCGAAATTTCTAATCAGACGGACGCCGGTATCATAATCCTTGTCGGTATCCCATTCTCGTTCGAAATATTGTTCGAGAAAATTCCGATCTGACAACCAACCGGCCTCAGCCTGAAGACGAAATCCGGGAGAAAAAAGATGTTGGTGTCGCCATAGCGCACGACCGCGGAAAGATTCTTCCAAAGGAACATTGCGACGTTGACGGCCTAAATTGTCTAACCCGGAATCGTCGACAAACCACGATTTCAGGCTACCGTGAACATCGCCAGGAATTCCAATAAATTGACCCCATTGATATTCAAACTCCGTTCCAAATACGGGCCCCCTGTTTTCGAGGTAGCCGATATCGCCGATCCAGTTTGTATTACGGGGCTCCCGTAGGCCGAGTATCTGAAACAAATCCAGGCCGATAATGGCATGATTGCCATAGATGCGGTCGTTCCCCAGTCGGATTCTTTCAACATAGTAGCTTGGGTTGCTCAGACTGGTGCGGATCGTCGGCCAATATAAAACGGGTACTCCGCCCACATAGACGCGATTATTATTGCTCTCAACAAAGTACTCCTCTTCAGTCAACAACTGCCCGCTGGCAGGGTCGAATTGCGCGGTTCCGATCATTCCGTTCCTGGCCAAAACTTCTTCGCGCGTCAAATCAAGCTGACCAGACTGTAACCAATAGCGGGGAACTCCTAAACGGCTGCTCGTTATCGCAGCGCCATACGCCACCAAATTGTTTTCGCCATTTTGTTGGACCACGTCAGCTTTTAAGCGCGCGAGACCTTGGTAATTTTCAACCGGCGTCAGCATTTCAATGTCCAAAATTGTTCCAAGCCGGCTATTCACATCATAGAACATTCGTTCGGCAAAGATCACGCGCTGACCCATCACGAACTCAACATTTCCCTCTAGATAGATTTCCCATCGCGGGGGCTCATTTGCTGGACCGTTGCCCCCAAGTTGATTGGTCCATGCGACGACACTATCCGCCTCGATCACAATTTGAGAAGTTCGAGGCTGGCCAAAACCTTCAATTTCCCTGATTTCATCGCTGTCGATGACCACGCGGACCCCGCCAGTCGCCGTGACGATTGTTTCGCCGGGGACACCGCTGGGACGTGCACGAATACCGGAGGTCGCCAGCGATTGGCGAGGCGTTATCCGCACTCGCGTACTGACGAGCGGTTCCCGCGACCGGGCTGGTGCTCCGGGCACCGTGGACTGGTCTGAAAATGTGTTTTGATAGGACGCATTGTCGAAGGGCACCGACGAATGTTCAAGTGTTGGATGTTGACTCTGTGGCACGACGGGTTGAATCATCACTTGGCCTGTTTGCGGTGACACCAAGATCGATTGGTTCATCATGGTTTGGTTTTCGTCCAAGGCCTGCGCGGGCCAGATGTACTTCGATTCGAATTCCAGTTGACGGTGCGCCTGTTCCCATGCCTGACTCGCCCGTTGCCACAACTCATTCGATTCAATGGGAGCGTCCAGCTCTTGCGTCACTCCCGCAACGTGTAAATTGGAGGCCGTAACTAATCGGCCAAACCAAGAATCATCATTGATGCTTCCCACCAACTTTGGTTCAGTTGGCCTGCCGCTTTGCGCTCGGTCGTGGTCGATATGCATTGATTCGAATCCCGCTTTGATTTGCTGAATTCGTACATTGCCGTCGAGGTAGACAATTATCTTGCTTTGTAGCGAGCCCGGTTCGGGTTCTCGATCGACCCACAATACCGCTCGGGTCGAAGTCAGTTGCCTTTCTCCTTGTTGAATTGTAACGCCTTGATCGCAACACAGAACTTCATAAGCACCGTGTTTCCAGCGAGCTATTTCGCCTGCCCAAACATGTACGGCGTTTTGATCCGATGTGGGCGGGAGGTTGATTGTCGGAATGAGTTCGAGAGGTGGGTCCAAGGTGCGCTCGGACCAGACTTGCCCACGTGCGGAGCTTGCACAAACTGAGCATGCGGCGATCATCAGGCAAGTCAACATGATCCTAATCCTTCGATCAGCGCGCAACGCGAACCGGAAACGACTCTGTCGCAGCTGACCGATTTCGCTTAGATGCGCGTTTGTTGACAAGACCGCCTTCCAAAAACTTTAGAAAAAATGCGGCGAAGTATAGAAAGCTACCCAGATGCGGGCAAGCACAATGTAACGCGATCGTTGGGAAAAAAACCGCTATCACAAAATGGCGGTTCAATAGCAAGGATTTGCCATGCCCCGGTTTTGGAGTGGCGTAATCTACTAGAACTGCAAGCGTGACGTCCACAAAGGCAGCGTTCTGCTTCAGCTAAAGGCTTTATGGTATGGATGCTGCAAATGCAAGTCTGCAGAACCGCTATTGTCGCGGAGGTTTAATGCAAAATTCGGCGACGGATTTGCTGGCACAGAACTGATGCACCGGTCTGAGGATACAACGTCCACGACCTCACCAAATCGCACACCAATCCGAAAGAATGACCCGCAAAAGAATGCTCGAGTTGCCGCCGCAAGTGACAAAACGCGGAAGATCGAGCACTTCTCGCAGAACGCCAAGTTACCATGTTGGGCAAATTACTCGATCGTACGTTTTTTTCGTACTTGTACTCAGCACAAGAGGTATTCATCCTCCATATCTTCGCGACGGCCGATAATCGCTGGTGCGAAGAAACAATATGTAATTCGTTCACGACGCCAATTCGTGTTTGCGAAAATCAACGGCTAAGGAATCCCCCTGGCACGATGCAGTCTCGACAAATTAGGGGCGATTCAGGCTCACTTCGCGCGGGCCCAGAATCTGGCCACCTGAATTTTGGATCGGAGTCCCAAAATCTTTGGACTGGATAAACTCACAGTTCTCCACCCAAGTGGTCGAAAATCCCTCAGTTCGCAATTGGGACACGGCATTGTCGCCGACAAGGCACGCAATTAACTCGACCTGGGAGGCGCCGCCAATTGAAACGCCACTTCGTCCATTACCCCGTACAATACAACTTAGGATCATCGAATCAAAGACACTGTCATGAGCATTGATTCCATCGAGGGCAAAACCTTGAACAACGATACCTTCGATCACTACATTATGCGCCTGATACAACGTGATCCCAACCGAGTGGAAACAATAAGATAAGCCAAAAGCTTCGGGATGGCGGCCGTCGGTTTTGAAGTAGATGTAGCCATTGTCAAGCGTCCATTGTCCTCTTTTGAGCGAGCTTATGGTCGCATTCGGCGCCAAGCGGGTAATCGGGATGGGGCGGCCGTTGCGATAGAGTTGCTGATGACTCTTTCGTTCCGGCAAAAAGCGATACAAGTCGTCATCAACCAATTCCCAGCGGTCCAATGCCGGGCGCGTCCCGTCGATAATGGCACCGTTGCTGTAGATGTGCAACTTCTTGATGGCGCTACCGTTATGCTGTGGGCCTTGGATCGAGATTGATTCCCGGTACGGTTCTTCTGTTTTTTCAATGAAAATGCGGTCGCCAGTTTTCGCAGCCATCAGCGCCCGGCCGATTGTTCTGAACGGTCCGTTTAGATTGCCCCTCGTGTCTGTACCAGACTCGCGGCCCGTGTTGCGATCGTCGCCGACCATGTTATTCACAAAATAATCTTCGGCCTGAGCAAGCCAGGCGGCCGAGCATCCACAACTAAACGAAAAAATGGCCAAAACGGTTTGCAGGAGCCGCCTGGAGAAATGTTCAATTCGAAAGTTGTTCGGACAGTCGCTATCCGTTCTCATATGCTCATCCAATAATTAAGTGCAAGCAATTTCACCGCTCAGTATTCTACGGAATGTAAATGCGGCGCGAATCCCTGGAAAAAGTTTCACAATTACGATGCACTGGCTCATTCACCGCATTTATTCGCGTGAAAACGTGGTTTTCAATCAACCAGTTCAAACTCCATAAACACGGGCGAATTTCCCAAGTAAACGCTGACGGGATGTCGCCCCAGAATATATCTCGCACGAAATTTCGATACCAACGGACATCTGTCCGAGGGGTTCATATCAACAATCCGAGTATTTTCAAAGATCTCTTATTGCAAACTTGGCATATTCAAGCTCGAAATTCTCAGTCAAAATCAGGCGTGCCAGCATTTCGATACTTGCAATTGGATTAACGCACCTGCGGCGCCGATAGCCAGTCATCAGTTCAAGATTAAGAAAAACTATGGAATTCATTACTAGTCCGAACAATCCCCGTTTCAAAGCTGCTTTGCGCCTCAAAACCAGCCGCGGACGCAAATCGCAGGAACGAATGATCATTTTTGGTATCCCAGAAATTCGCCGGGCAATTTCCGCAGGGGTGAGGACGTACGAAATCTACGTTTGGCGCAGTAGCGGAGATAATGATGAAGCCGTCAATGAATTGATTGGCTGGGTTCAAAATCAAACCCAAGCCGAGAGAATACGATTCAGCGAACTCAATACAGAACTTTACCAACGCTTGAGTTTCGGTGATCGGCACGATGGAGCGGTCGCGATTGCTCAGCGGCCAAACTGTGGTCTAGACAAACTTCCTTTAAGCTTCAACCAAAAATTGGATCGTCGGCAACTGGCGCTAGTCATTTTGCAAGGTGCTGAAAAGCCGGGAAACATTGGCGCGGTAATGCGATCAGCTGATGGAGCTGGCTTCGATGCGGTGTGGCTCGCCGACCCAATTTGCGACCCGTACCACCACACTTGTATTCGCGCAAGTCTGGGCTCCGTATTTCGCTTTCCTGTTGTGTGCGCTTCAACACAAGAGATTTTGGCGTGGCTACGAAAACACAAGGTTTCCACGTACACAACCTGTGTCAATGCACGGCGCGACTACGATCAAATCGACGGCCGAGGATCGGTGGCTATCGTGCTCGGCAATGAAAACTCTGGGTTGGACGAACAGTGGAATGTCGACGATGTGACGCCGATACGAATTCCAATGCAAGGCTTAGCTGACAGCCTGAACCTGTCGGCATCGGCTGCCATCGTGTGCTATGAAGTCGCTCGACAACGCAGAATTGGCTAATGCGATTTTTCACTTGAAGATTTCAGTCGCGCTGGGGATTGTCCCAGTACCAGAACAGGCCGGGGCGAAGGAGAAATTCGCAGAGCGTTGACGTTACGAGGCCACCAACAATCACTGTGGCGACTGGATAAAGAATTTCCTTGCCAGGTTGGGTTCCGCCAATGACCAAGGGGAGCAAGCCCAGTCCTGTCGTTAGCGAAGACATGAGTACGGGGGCCAACCGTTCGAGGCTGCCTTGCAAGATCGTTTGTTTATTTATTCCCTGGCGTGCAATCAGGTTTTGATAGGTACCGATCAATAGGAGCCCGTTTCGTGTGGCGATCCCGGCTAAGGAAACGAAACCGACGATGGCCGCGATTGACATTGACTGCTGTGTGATAACCAGCGCTGCGGCCCCACCCAAAAAAGCAATGGGAACGGCAATTAGAATTTGTATCACGATTCGTACACTGGGGAACGATGAATAAAGGACTGCCATAACTACCAACAAGGAGATGAGCGAAAGCCAAACAATTTGAGTCTGTGCAGTTTGTCGTGCTTCGAATTGACCTCCATACGTTACGTAATAACCTTCAGGCAATTGAATATTTGCCTGGATGCGTCGACGAATTTGCTCGACGATGCCGCCAAGGTCACCATCCAAAGTGTTTACACGAATTACGACTCTGCGCCGTGCGTTTTCGCGATTGATGGTATTTGGTCCTCCGCCGATTTCGATATTGACCAGTTCGCCTAACATGACCTTTGATCCATTGGGCAAGTCTACATGCAAGCGATGCAATTGGTGCAAGTCGAGCCGGACGTCGTCGTCCAAGCGGACGACGACGTCGAATAGTCGCTGACCTTCCGAAATCTGAGATACGACTCGCCCTTGCATGGCCGTCTCGATAAGATTGGTGATCTCACGCGCTGTGACGCCATGGTCCGCCAGAGCCAGGTAGTCAATCTCAAAACGCAGTTGAGGAACGATTTGTTGTTGTTCAACAAATGGATCAGCAAGGCCCGGTATCGATGCAATGGCCCGGCGAACTTCTTCACCTTTGCGTTTCAGAACATCCAAGTCGTCGCCATAGATTTTGATAGCGATCTGGGCAGCTACTCCAGACAGCATGTGGCTGATCAAATGCGCAATAGGTTGTTCAATCTCATGTTCGATGCCAGGCAGATCGTCGACGGCTTCCGTGAGTAACTCGATCATTTTCGTTCGCGGGATTCCTGAGTCGGGGTTTAGCGCCATCACGTATTCCGCGACGTTGACGCCCATGATGTGCTCATCGAGTTCGGCTCGGCCCACCTTGCAGGTGAAGTCAGCCAACGGTCCTCGTGGATTCGATTCGGATTTCAGCAGTTCTTGAAAGCGCTCGTCCGCAATCCGGCTGATTTCAACCATTGCGTCCAACGAGGTTCCGGGAGCAGAATATAGGTTGATCTGAGTAGCGCCTTCATCGAAGGCCGGGAGGAAATCTCGCTTTAAGTGAAGTGTCTCCGGCACGACCCAGATGGACAAACTGAGGAAGATAACGGCTACCGTTAAGAGCCCAATTGGCTTCATAAAGAATACCAAGAGCGGTGTTGCAATACGTTTCAACCCGGCCAGGAACCAGGGTGTTTTCTCCGCGCGATGCCGCGTGATTGATCTAGGAAGAATCAAGAGGCTGAGTGCAGGGGTCACGGTCAAGGCGACAACCGTCGACGCAAAAATGGAGACCATGTAGGCAATTGCTAACGGCGTGAACAATCGTCCCTCCATCCCCGCTAGAAGCAGTAGCGGAGCAAAGACCACAACGACCAAAACGGTGCTGATAACAATCGCGCTGGTGACCTCACGCATGGCGTGGAGCACCGTATTCTTGAAGTTCAACTCTGCTGAATCCGCAATGTGTTGACGTAGCCGATTGAACGTATTTTCCACGCCCACAATCGCGTCGTCGACCAGCATCCCCAAACCCAAGGCTAAACCTCCGAGGGTCATCACATTAATACTGAGATCCCAGACGTAGAATACGAGCCCAGTAATAGCGAGCGAAAGCGGAATAGCCACAACCGTAATCAACGTGGTTCGTAGGTTCGCCAAAAATAACCACAAAACGACGATGACAAGGACCGCCCCGAAATACAAAGCCGACAATACATTGGAAACTCCCAGATCGATGAATTCTCGTTGTTCATACGTGGGGCGAATAACGATGTCCTTGGAAAGCGAAGGTCGTATTTCTTCGAGCACGGCCAGAACCTGTTCCGTCAATTGCCGCGTATCCGCATCAGGTTGTTTCTGCACCGTCATGACGATTGACGGGCGGCCATTTATCGATGAGTCGCCCCGTTTTGCCTGAGGCCCATCGGCAATCTCGGCGACATCGGCTAACAGCACGGGACGCCGTTGAGACGTTTTGATCACAATCAGCCCAAGCGTTTCGACATCGTGAATTCGACCCAATCCACGGACGAGAAGTTCCTGATGACCTTCGCTGACGAATCCTCCGGTAACACCTAAATTCGAATTCAGTATTGCCGTTTCGATGTCGCTTAAGGTTACATCAAACATGTGCATCTTATGGAAATCAACGATTACCTGCACTTGTTTGCGACCGCCCCCCATCGTGATGACTTGAGCGATACCACGCAATGAACGCAAACGCTGTGCGACGCGCCAATCAGCCTGGGTTCGCAGTTCCATGGCATCGGTTTCTCCGCTTTCGCTCCACATGCCTATTAACATAATTTGCCCCAGCAGCGAGGCGATGGGTGCCATTTGCGGTTGCACGCCAGCAGGCAATTGATCGAGGACAGTTACCAGCCTCTCTTGAACAATCTGCCGCGCGCGAAAGATCTCTTGGCCCCAATCGAATTCGACTTGAATTACCGAGAGTCCGATGTCAGAACTGCTGCGCACCGCGATCACATCGGTGGCTCCGTTGAGGGCATTCTCAATCGGGATCGATACGCGAAATTCTACCTCTTCCGGAGACATTCCCGGGCACTCGGTAATGATCGTGACACTGGGGCGGGTCAGGTTTGGCAACACATCGATCGAAAGCTGCGTCACAATGTAAGCGCCGCAAACAAGTGCTGCTAATGCCGAACAGACTATGAGCAAGCGATACTTGAGTGAAAATTCAATGACCTGTTCAAGCATGGATGGATTTTAACTTCGAAAAATAACAAATGGCGATAACCCCGATATTCCGCTGCATGGTGGTTCTCAAATCTGAGCTTCATCCATCCGTTTAGACGGAAGTCGACTAGTAGTTCACAAGCCAACTTAAACAAAGGAAAGATCAAATATTTAAGTTAATCGACAATCAATGATCATGATCGTGGTCGTGCCCACCTGACCCCCCTGAAACCTGCATCCGCCAAGCCAAATAGACCTGGTACGCTCGATTGGAAACAACCAAATCCCCCAACATCAAGTCACCGTCAGCAGCAATAACGACGTTCCGCCGATCCTGATGCAATACCTGAACGGGGACCGGTTCCAATTCCCACATTGCTGCATGCTCAACAATATCCAACCGCATCGCCACCGAGGGACGTGTTCTCAGATCCGTTGGATTCTCCAAACGAAAAACATAAGACTCCGGACCAGATCGGACAACCGCATTCCGCGGCAAGACGAATTGATCATGCCACGGATGGAGGGGAACATAAACATGAACTCTTTGGCCCGGCTTGAATTTCCAAGATCGATATAGACGACCCTCGGGATCTGTTCTTTCTACGGCTACTTCGTTTTGCAGAACAAGATAGAACGGGAAAGTTCGCGTTTCGGCATCAGCTTGATTATCTAAATAGAGGATTTTCAAATCAGGCATCGCCTCCACGTTTTCATTCTCACCAAATTCGGCTTCCACACTCCAATTTTTTTCCATGCACTCGCGCAAGAACGGCAGATCGGGTGTGAAACCGTCCGCGCGAATCAGTAATTCTCGGTGGTCGGCCACATAACACAAATCATCCCCTTTTCTTACAAGTTTTCCCGGAAAAACGTTGAGACGTTCCATGCTATGTCCATAGTCGAGTCGATTGTGTTTTTCCGCTGTCGTTAAGCGGACGGGAGAGCGATCCTGGTCGCTGTCAGAGACCTTCGTATCGTCAATTTGGCTGAGTGAAATCTTGACGCCTTCAGAAAAATGCCCCAAACGCACTTCAATTTGATTCACCAATTCCCGGCGACTCACAATCTGATCGATTTGCTCGGCACTGAGGCCGCGCAAACGAAGTTCCTGGATCCGCGCCGCCCGCTCTGACAAATGTTGTTTGAGTTGATATTCGAGCTCCAAACTGCGCCGCCCCACCACCGTTCCCGAGTCGACTAACGGACCGAGGCGCGCGAGCTCACTTTCGACAAGTGAAATTTTCGTGAGGATTTCCAACATAGATAGTTGAGCCGCCTCTAAGCCTTCATCGGTGACCTGAATCGTAAATAGCAGATCCCCAATATTCAGTGATTCGCCAGGGTACCGATGGATTCGGGTCACCACTCCCTGGATGGGTGAAGGAACCGCAATTTCGCTTGTCCCTGGCTTTTCCACGATCACCCCGGGAACATGTATTCTCTTGGTATAGTCTTTCAGCGTAACTTCCTGCAAAGTCAATCCCAAACTTCGCGCGGCGGCGGCTGAAATATCGACATGATCCCCATGTGCTTCTTCGTCTCCTTCGTCAATATGTTCATCCGCATTTCTTGTCGACAAAAATCGAAACATGTTGGATAAATCTTCGCGATAAGACCAGGCGCCCACCAGAATTGCAAGCAAGAGTCCACACGCAAGCAAAATTGAGATCAAATAATTCGAATTTAACGTCCGCTTCACAAACTCTCCGATCGTAGCCCAATTACGCAACTTCACTGAACAATGCTTAAAATTCTTCGGCACAATAATTGTGATTGAGTGATCGAACTAATGCAATGCGAGCGTGCCCAACCACGGCATACTCCTCAATCTACTTGCTTGATTCGTTCGAAAGAAATGGCTGTCGCGAACGTGAGAGAACCTACTCTTGAGGCAGCTTGAAAGTTATGAGGTTGGCCGATTAGTTCCGCAGCTCGTGATGCAACTTCTGAGCGGGACCATTTTGCCGATTGAATTGAGCTTCGAGCCACGCGAAAAGGTGGCTTAATTCGGAAAGATCGCACAGGGAAGTTAGTTGCGCAGGAATAGCGACTTCGAGCAAAACATTTTTCTTGCTGCACGAGCACATCGATTAGAGAATTGGCGATTGCTGGCAAACCGCATCGCGTACCTCAGTAGTGTTCTGCAGATCGAAGCGACACCAAACCAAGAAGCACGCGTTTACTGACCTTCAAATGTATTTCGGCGGATTTCATCTCGGTCAGTGTAGTCCGCTGGAGAGTTCAATCCACCTTCGAGCAGCAGGCCTTCCAGCCTGGCTGACGCTTGAGCGAGGTCAGCTTTTGCATCGATGACACGATTGAGGGCAGTGTAATAGGTTCGGCGTATGATCAGGACATCCAAGAAGTCGAGTTCCCCTGCACGATAGGCCTTTTCAGCCAACGACAAGCTTTCCGCAGTTTGTGGAATGATTTCCGTTGAGTAACGTTTGATCGTGGCAACCGCAGTTTCATATTCTTGGGCAACTCGAGCCAGTCGCGCGCGTATCGACTGTTGGATACGCTCGACTTCCAGAACGGCGCGAGAATAGTCAGCTTGTGCCGCGTTAATGTTTCCGCGATTTTGATTGTAGATTGTTAGCGGCGCACCGATTTGCAAGTTGAGCATTCCGTGATCCGTGCCGCGATCATAACCAGCACCGAGTTGCGTAGTAAAATTGGGAATTGCTTGTACCTGTTGTCGGTGAAGTAGGGCCTGTTTTTCACAGACAAGGGCATTGGCGGCGGCAAGTTCTGGACTCTTGGCGGTAATTTCATTGAACGCTTCATCCCAGTTTGGAAGGCCAGGATCGTCCTGGAAGTCGCCCAGAAGTTCATGTGGTTCAAGATCAGATAAGCCAATTAGTGCCGCTAATTCGCGCCAAGCTCCCAGGTACGTTAATCTAGCGCGCTCGACGTCCAAATTGACTTCACTCGACAGAGTTTTAGCCTGCAGAGTTTCGATCAATGTTCCTTCCTGCGCACGTTGTCGTTCTTCCGCCAATTCAACACCCTGTTGCGCGACTTCAGCAAATGCCTCGGCGGCGGCCAACTGCTTTTGGGCTGCGATCGCTTGGAAAAACCTGATGCGAACATCCGTCAATACGCGATAACACTGAGCTTCGTGTTCGGCCGTTTGAGCTTGTTGAGTGAATACAAGAACTCGCCGATTCAACTCAAGTTTATTCCCACGCACAAACTCTTGCTCAACAAAGATTCCGTGTTGGTCAGTTCCGCGATCAAACATCTGTTGACCGGAATAGCCAAGCGTAGGATTGGGTCGTAAGCCCACTTGATATCTCAATGCAGAAGATTTATCGATATTCGCCAACGCCACGCCCAGCGCGGCATTGTTTTGCAATGCCAAATCTTCAATTTCTGCCAACGAGTATGATCGCTTGGAATTGGTGGACGAGGCTTCAAGAATCCAATCGAAATTGCGGGCATCGATTACCT
Source organism: uncultured Planctomycetaceae bacterium (assembly GCA_937862885.1). Lineage (GTDB taxonomy): Bacteria > Planctomycetota > Planctomycetia > Pirellulales > Pirellulaceae > CALMEE01. The sequence goes on along the minus strand of CALMEE010000018.1, from coordinate 20,619 downwards.
GCTCATCGCTTACGCGAATAACATCGTCCAGTCTTTGGGATTCAGTCGCATGGTTTGCACCTGTCTCGTGTTCAATCCAATTGATTGTCGCAGTAGGGGCAGGCATGGAATTTGCATGAATCTTTTTGCCGTCCTGCACGTGTGAAATTTCCGATGAAGTCGAAGCGCGTGGAATGGAATCGCGATCAGAGATTCCGTCGGTTTGGAACATTGAAACTGGCTCGTGTTGGCATTTGACTTGAACCAATCGCCCGTGGTTTCGTCCAACTCCGCATCCGCAAAGGAAAATCGCGCAAATGAAAACAAAACATCTCATCATTGAACTCACACGTGCCTTATTTGTCGTCGTAGCACCTGACGTCTGTAGAACCTCGCAAGCGGAGAGCACCGGAGTTAGTGCGGAAAAGGTTTAACGATGATCGGTAAAGATTAAGATCATACATGCAATATGACCGTGCTATTTGGAGTCATCGGCATTAAGCGGAAAGTTAATTCTACCCTGGCCGCGAAAACCGTAAAACTTGCCTCGAATCGGTCGAACAATTGGTAGAATCGGTAGAGTTTTACAGGGTGAAAACTGCTGGGATGAGCTACTCAGGCAGTTGAAATCTGACCAGCCGTTTGTGCCGCGATGGCTGATACTTGAGTGGTCATCTTCTCATTCCACTTCCTGAAAATTTCGGCCTAACGCTTGATTCAATTAAGAAACACGTGCTTGAGGTCGGTTCAGAATTCCAGATGCCGCGATGCATGAACTTTAGCCGATGGTTGCAACAATTCGATCGGCCAATTGCATAGCGCTACCCGCATTCACATTCAGAATAATTGAGTAGATTAATTCCCGCTTGCCTACCGCCGATCGTCAAGAGTCCTTGATCAGCATATTTTCACCCTTTGGGGGGTGCCAAGGATAAGGAACCAACGGTTCAACGTTCGAAATCAGAAAGGCCGAAGGGCACGAATTAGAACAGAAGTCAGTTCTCGAATTTTTGGCTCGGCTCCGTGACGGATTAAGAGTTGCATTGCACGCGGATCCATTGTCACCTAGCCATTTACAACAGCTTCGATTACAATAAGGAACCGCACGCTCTCTGCACTCGCACATTGTGTGTAAACGGATTTCCGGTCAGGGAATTTAGCGGATGGGCAAATTTATTCGGGGCGTGGCGCAGCCTGGCTAGCGCGCTACACTGGGGGTGTAGAGGTCGCAGGTTCAAATCCTGTCGCCCCGATTGATACGAAAGCGCATATACTACGACGGTCGTTTAGATGATGGGCGTCGGGCGCGTCAACAAATCACTGAGCGACCCTTGGGTCCTTGCGACGCAAAGCTCAGCCAACGATTTCGGATACGCGACTAGGCTATGTTAGCTCACGCGGTCGCTGACCAGCCGGTCCTTGCCTTGGGATTCATGGCATGAACTCTTTAGGCCGCCTTTCCAAACTGCCCCTGATGGCTCGGTGGGCCTAACGAAGAGTCAGCTTCGGCCATTTCCTGGATGGCAGCGCATCCATCTGTAGACTCGCAGGATTCTTCTTCTGCGGTTTCGGGCTCATGATTCGCCACAGATCCGACCGAAGTTAACCGCAGTTTTCGAATTTGAGATCCGTCCTGCCAAAAGTAGATCTCGTTTAAATCGATTCGCCAATCCGCGAATAGTTCATGGAGTTGCAAACTAGCGTTTGCCGGCGTGCACTTAATACGATAGCCACAAAATGTTGAGTTCTTCAGTAAAATCGACTCATGTATGGCGTCGATTTCCCATCCTAGTTCCCGGAAATGCGAACTCACGATCGATTTGACCGCTGGAACGTCCAAATTTTCCATTTTCCATTCCCCACAACCGAGGACTTTTCTTTGTCAACAAGTCGACACACAGATTGCACAAATTCTCGGTATCTAACTGTTTGTCCTATAATCAATCGGCTTTTTAGAGTTTAGAATCGAACTAACTGGAGAAACTATGGCCGGACGCTGCAATTCCTACAACAGAATTCGAGAACAGCGACGCTAGCTTGGGCCGCCTCCCGAACGTCAATTGTGCGGCAAGAAAGTTCGACTCGGTGGTCCTCTTGGCCCGGCAAAACAAAAAAACTCCAACCCGGGATGGCTGGAGTTAAATGATGCGTCGTATCGAAAAGCGGAATTCAACCCAGCGGCTGCATACCGTACCGAGTCGAAACTAATGAGGATTCTTGGGCACAGTTACCTTGTAGGTATCATCACCTACAGCGACCTCGACCTCGAATCCGAAGGCATTGTATGCCGCTACGGCATCAGCGTCGTTTACGACGAATTTTGACGCTTTGCCCTCCTCAGCATTTTCGGCAAGAAACTCAAACTTCCTTTGCTCTCGTCCTTTTGTGACATGAGCAACAAGCTTTTCTGCCTCGATAGCCACGGAATCGTCACTTCCCTTTTGCAGAGTGTAAATGGTAAGAAAATTTTCTCCCTTGGTTGAGCAAATTTCAATGCTGAACTCCGCTCCAGCGACTTCATGGCGCTCGCCATGGTTTGGGCCGTGAACATGATGATGGTCGTGGTCGTGGTCATGATCGTCGTCATGATCATGACCGTGGTCATGGTCATTGGATTGGCCGGACGATGAGTGACCACTTGGTGTCGGCTCTTCAGTTGGCGTGCAGCCGACGTAAATCATGGCCGATACCCCTAATGCAAGGTAAAGAATTTGCTTAGTCAATTTCATAATTAGTCCTCGTGTTTCCAAATATCAACTCGTTAAATCTTGTTTGCAAAAAAACAATGTTGGTGCTCGGTCCAGTTCAATTTAAGGGTAGTGGAGGTTGACAAACCTTCCCTCAACCTCCATGCACGTCAAAAAATTCTACAACAACCAACCCTCAGTCCTGCTCTTGACGAAACACTGCTCTTGATTCTGCAATGCGAAACAATGTAGCGAGCAATCGTGAGGTAGCGGGAGATGCAGGTCTGACCTGAGCGATTCTCCTTGGCGAACGCAATTCAAACTGCTTAATTGTAAATCGCCTCAATGAACCGGTCATCCAGTTTTAACACATCCCTCCAAACATTACGACCATACTTGTACAAAGCGGTTTCCCACAAGCAATCGCTGTTTCCAAAAATCTCCTGACCATCTGCAGGTAGCTTGAACCAAATTCCTTGATTGATTTCCCGTTCAAGCTGCCCGACTTGCCACCCGGAAAGTCCCACAAAAATGCGGAAGGTCTCATTACGTACTGCCAAGTAGTTGATGAGCTTTGTATTCGCAGTGACAAAGATGCCCGGAACAACCAAAAATTCAGCCACGCCTTCCGAACGATGCACTGCAAAAACCGGCCCTCCCATGGGACCACCCATTCGAAATAGCTCTTGGTCAATGGGGCCATCAAGTCCAGTTACACCATTCCACAAATTGGAAACCCGTTCATCCGCTTTTCGGTTGAGAACGACTCCAAATGTTCCAGATTCGTTCTGCTGAAGTACCAAGACAACTGCTCTACTGAACGGCCCGTCAATCATGTTGGGAGATGCAACCAACAGTTGACCTTGCAAGTTGAATTTCAGCGAACTATCGGAAGATGAAGGTGTCGTGTGAGACATAAAATGAATTCAGTGCCAGGTTGAATAAGGGCCGTCATGCAATGCTGACAATTTGTCATTCGCACGTTCCTTGAACCTCACGATGCAATGACCGTACCGATGCATGGTCATTACTTTGAACGTTAGCCATTTTACTGCGTAAACGTGTAGCCTGAGTGGACCGTTGTTATGCGCGCTTCATCCGGTTCCGCAGAAACTGAAAGCCCGCAGCAAATAACGAGATCCGAGTTCAACAACGATTCGGATTTGCCGTCGAGTTCTGCGCAAGCTTTTCTTCCGCGGCACTCTGCCTGTAATACTCGGGCTGGAGTCGGAAGAAGTTTTTGTCCGATGCGGATTTTGTCAGCGCCCCCAGTAAGGCCAATACAATTGGGTCTGTTTTAGTTACGTACAGCGACGTAAATACGTTCGCTAAACGCTCGAATAATTTGCGTTCATTACAGCAAATTATCGAATTTTCTGGGGTCGCCATCGCGCGAACCTCATCCAATGTGAATGGACGTTTCGGCAGTTCGTGTCTGCGCAATGACTTTGGAGGCGAAGTCCAAGAATTCTCTCGATTGCGAAGGAACAAAGGAAATTCAATCGCTGCGCATCGATCGTCGTCACAGCGCGGAGTTCGGTTTACCTCAGTAGTGCCAGCATCCCGTCGGCCAGTCTCCCGCAAGTTGTCTCGCACGTGGACGCGATAAGAAGAACAATACAATTCATTGCGTTGGGCATCCATAATCGACAACAATTGTTTTTCGCATTCACTTTCCGAGTAGTTTTCGTGCAGATACGAGGCCGCCAGTAAATCCAGACTATTAACTCCGACCACATGGGCATCTGTTGCATACGCCAGCGTCTTAACGGTTGTCACGCCAATGCGCAGACCAGTAAATGAGCCAGGACCTTTGGTAGCAACGAATAAACCAATCGAGTCGATTTTCCAACCGAGTTCACTCAAGCCAGTCTTTATTTCTGGTATCAATGTTGAGGTCGACCGTTGTGTGCTGGAGAGTTCGCGAGAGTATCCGCATAACAGGTCAATAGCTGCTCTGTCGCCTTGGACACCTGATTCTAGATTCGTCTGTGCGACAGAAGATGCATCATTCGAACACGAATCCATTTCTAGTTTCAACAATCCATCGGGAAGATTGAACTCGCAGATCGCAAATTGCCCGGGAACCCAAGCGGTATCAATGGCGAGGACACGTAGAGTGGCTGTCATGCGGAAATTCAGGCTTAAACTACACGAACATACTGTGGAAACGATTGAATCGCCGTCGGATTTGAGTAGGCCCAGATTGGAATATTCAACCGACAAGCCACCTAGGATGCCCGAAAGATGGTCCGTTTTCCAAGCCGCAAATAAACTTCACAAAAACTCCGCAAAGCGCCAGCGATCGACAAACGGAATCTACTTTAGGGACCCGATTGTTCGTTGATTTCGAAGTCCACTTCGCAGAAAAGCTATTGGTTGATCACGTCACTCGGCCATTTGCATCGGCTACGTTGACTAGGTTTCCGTCTGCAATCCAATCTTGGATCTTGCAACGATACACAATCTAGTCGTGACGGTCCAGGTTACTGGGGCCGTAAAACAACCGTTTGGTGGTTCGAGGTAGCGAAACACTGTGTCGAAGAAAAGATCGCAGCGCAAGAATTCCACATCGGCAGACTTTTATTGAAGATCTTGGTCTTTCGACTCTTTTGCTCGCGATTTAGGTTGGACCTGCTGACTTGGGTTCATTTCGTCAAACATGCGAGGTAGCTCTAGCTTAAGGCGATTTTTTTGATCTTCATTGCTAGGCGCTACTTGCGGTACACGTTCATCCGCAACAATTACAAGCAGCGAACGAACGGGTTTCTTCGCGTCCTGTGGCGTAACGTCCAAAGTTTCAAACAGATGGTTGTGGATTTTTGGCTTCAGCTGATCAGAATCAGACTCAGCGACAATACGCGAATCGTCGTTTGCCAAAGTCGTGTCTGGTTCAACGAGTAGATCACGTTCGCGTAAATTCGAAAGTTCAGATTGCTGCTGTGACATCAGTGGACTGCCAACTGCCGCTTCAATTGTTTGGTTAACCGCCGCCTCGTCGACAATCTGCGCATTAAACGGGGGCAATTCGATCGAAACGAGACAAATAGCTTGGCCATTCTGATCAGCAGACGCGAGGTCATCCGAGGCTTGGATCGCAATGCCATCTTGCAAATGCGAATCGTTCGAATCATCAGCTGCTACGTGATCATCGATAACGAACGGCGACAAGTCAGCAAACTCGTGTGTTGGGTCAAGCATTGCCAGACTCTGTTGACCACCTATACGACGCAACATCAACTTGAAACTGGCAAGCGTCGTATCAACCAACAGCGGATGGGCGCCCATCAAGTTCTTGTTACCCACGATTCGGATTCCCAATTCGTCGAGCACTTGCTGTACCCATTGATTCTGAATGTCGACCGGATTCATCCTGACCATAACGATTGGGCTTGCCCATTGTTCCAATGATCGTAATTCGCTGGTGACCGCGGGCTGAGTTTCTGCCGACTGTTGCGCTGCCGAGTTCGAGACAAGTTCAGTTTCCGGTTGATTTCCAAACCACGTTTCCGCAAGCTTCGAAGCATCCTGTCGATCATCGTTCAATCCACTCAGGATATCACCATGATCACGTCCATCAACCAACTGTAACTGGGATTCGGCTGAACGCTCCAATTGTTCCTCAGAAGTTGACGGCGTCTGATCGTCAACCAACCCGCTTCCGCTCAAAAATGCGTTAACTGTCGGGCGAGTTTCACCGCCATCCGGTAACGAAGAGACGTTAATCACCACCAGCAGCAGGCAGGCAGCTAATGTGATTAACGCACTCCCAGCGATTTTCCATTGTTGGATATTTGTCCCGGTGGATTGCGATAACGCATATCCAGTTCGAGCTTCCGGGGGAGTCGCGTTCAACCTTGATCGATGAGGACGATTCGACATGTTCAAATCACGCGACTTGTCAGTAACCGCTGCAGCGTTTGCCAAGGAGACTTGATGTGAGTCCAAAACTGATGCCGATAAATCGCGTTGGAGATGCACTCGGGGCTGAGCCCGTAACAAATCTCTTTGCTCGGCCAACGACCTCAATAATGCTAACAATTGCGGATCTGCCGATAGTCTTTCTTCGACCACTGTTTTCTCTGTTGCGGATAGCTCATCGTCCAAGTATCCGCTCAAATAATCTTCTGACCAATTGGTTGACATGATGTATTACTATTTCTTGGAAGAAGTTGTCGATTGTTTCGGATGGTTCATGAGGAATTCAATTTCTTGTTTGAGTTGAAGTCTGGCGCGATGCAAGCGACTGCGAACTGTACCTATGGGCAAATCCAAAACGCGGGAAAGATCCTCATAACTCATTTCATCAATTTCTCTCAACACCAAAATTGCCCTGTGCTCTTCATTCAGTCGGCCCAAAGCAGTTTGCACAAGCAGAACATTTTCTTCCCGGTTTAAACGATCCTCTGGTAGTTCGCTTGAACTACCTTTCCATTCCTCCAACTTACTCATGTCCTGATGGGAAGTGAGATCAGGTCGCTTTTTCCTCATTCGACTTACTGCCGAATTAAACGCGATACGGTATAGCCAAGTGAAAAATGAGCTTTGACCGCGAAACGAATCAAGCTTGCGGAGCGCCAGCACAAATGCCTCTTGCGTTGCATCTTCGGCTTCAATTGTGTCGCGCATCAATTGCACTAAACTGTTATACAGCCGCTGTTGATAACGAATTACCAGCTGGCCGTACGCATCGGCATCACCCATCAATGTACTCTGGATGAGTTCCTCGTCCTTGGGAATCTTATTGATAGGTTCACTCATTTCGCGATCGCCAGTGTTAGACGCTTGACCGGTAATTTGGTTCCCTCGAGTTCACAAAACATGGCTGGTTTGTACGCAAATTCCGCATTATCCTCAAATTTGCGTACAAAATCGCTGAGATCTGGCGTATGCGCCGTTCCTGAACCAGCGAGGGAATATGGCGCTGAAGCCAACTCTGCTAAATAAGAACGATTTTCGATGGAATTCGATTTCACTGCATGTTAGCGCATTGAGCCAGAATTTTCAAGCGAACGCGTCGCTGCGTTGGCATTAAATTAGTTTAGGTGCAGTCCAAATTGTGTTGTTGAACGATTGCAAACTCAGCGACTTCTAGCAAATTCGGAAGCACCCCCGTTTCGGCTCCCAATTAGAAAACGAAAAGACGCAACGAATCTCGATACACGGTTTCGTTGCGTCTTGTTTCAAACTATCAAACCTGCCGTCAGCGGCACCCGCCTTGGGCAAGGAATTTAATTGCGGAGGAATTGCTTGAAGAAGGACTCTTCCGCTTCCAATTCTTCAGCGATGGCGTCAGCCGGCAACAGTGGATGGTCCTCGACAAAAATCGTCTCCTTGAAGACTCGACCATCGACGGTAAGCGTCACGATGTAAACACCACTGGCTACCTGAGCTGCTCCGCCGAATCCGCCACCGCCAAAACCTCCTCCGCCACCTGGTCGCTGTTGACCTCCGCGTGCCGTACGCCGCAAATCCCAGCGAACGCGGTGCAAGCCAATGGAATTTGACGCTTCAAATTCACGAATGGGAGTACCCAGCGGATCGGTGATTGTAAGTGAGACTGAATTGGCTGAGTTACCTAGCGAGTAATATATGGTCGCACCTGGATACGGATCTTGACCTTTGAACTCTCGCGTGACACCTGTCCCCCGTTCCTGGCGTCTTGCGGCCTTAATGACTTTGTTTGGCTTATAGAGTTTAGCGGCTTCCGCCGATGGATTTTGGTCCAATTGCTGCAACAAACTCACATCTGCAATCCATAAACTGCGACCATGAGTGGCTGCTACAATTTCGCCCATGGTGGGATGCACGGCGATTTCGTGTACGGCCACAGTTGGCAAGCCGGAAAACTTTGTCCATGTCGCACCACGATCGATCGAAACCCATGCAGAAAACTCACATCCCAAGTAGAGCAAGTTTTCGTTCTTCACATCTTCACGCAATACCCAAGCGGTACCAGCCGATTTGGGCAGGTTGTTGCGCAAGCTCTTCCAAGTCTGACCATAGTTTTCGCTCACGAAGATATAGATCTCTTCGTCGTTACTGCGATGGCCATCAAGGGTTAGATAAACTCGACCGGGCCGGAACCGCGATGCTTCGATGGAGCTGACCCATCGTGGGCCTGGAACCAAACTCTCCAATTTGCCCTCGGTAGGCGTTTCCGAACTGGTTTCCCTCGATACAGAAGGTGCAGCATCTTCAGTCTGAGTTTGCTCAGCTCCGCTGGGCTGCTGTCTTTCCGCCTTAATACCCAATGTGAAGCGGCCAGAGCCAAGCGTCCCCTCCAGTTTCCCCGCAGTAGCGGATCCCGAAAACTCCATCGTACGTACATCGGTTACCATTTCAAAATCGAGTTTGCCAGTTGCCGGATCAAATTTGATGTCGCTGACGTCGCCACTGAACCTACCTCCATCGAGATATCCATCGAGTTTATCCCCCACCAGCTTAAATTCTATGGTAACTTCAGCCTGGTTCCCCTGGAAAAACTCGGACTCGAATTCACCCTTCCATACTCCAATCAATGGATGGTCGGCTTGAGCAGCTGGCTCTTGCGGTGCTGTCTCGACTTGCATCGCTGGTTCAGGTTCTGCCGGTTTTTGCTCTTGAGCGGGCTCCGACTTCTCTTCAGTGGCGGGCTTCGGCTCCTCAAATGGGCGATCAAATACCGCCGAGAACCCAATGTTCATACCTGCTGCTTCGATCGACATCGTACCAGCCATCTTTGTCATGCCTTCAATCTTGGCTTCAACGGCGACGGTAAACATTTCGGTCTCAACGAAACAGGTAAACAGTCTCGACTCTTTGTTAAACAAGCCTTCGACGATTTCCGCTTCGCCTTGGGCCGTCGTACTCTTGCCTTTGACTGTTCCCTTCTCATCAAATGTCAATTCCAAGCTGAAGTTCCGCATCTCATCGGGAATCTCCTCCGATTCCAAGGTGCCTGTCCAAAACCCACTGAGTTTCTTGACATCGAATTCGTCGTCTTGGAGAAAATGTTCCCCGTGCGTCGAACCCATCGTGACGTAATAAAGCGTACTTGTAGGTTCCTTCTTGATACGTTCGGCTTCAAAGTTAATTTGAAAGCGACCAGCGAAGTCGAGAGTTCCCGACATCTTGTCACCGACAACTTTGCCTTCGAAAGTGGTCTCACCGCGCTCATTGGCGATGATGATTTTGACATCGCCGGTAGCTGGATTATACGAGCCATTGGTAATCGGCTGCTCACCTCGTCGCGAAGTATATTTTCCAGTCAATTCTCCTTCACTATTCAGTTCCAAGTGGAAGGCATTGTCACCGCCGCGTGGAACTTGGTCGGATAATAGTTGCACTGACCATTCGCCGACAATCGAAGGAACTTCTGGTTCCGCGGGAGGTTCTGGTTCAGTCGGAGGGGCTGCCTCCTCCTTGGCACCACTGGGTGGATTCTCCGTATCCATATCCTCCTGTTCCTGTCGCTCAGCTGGATTTGCCTCCTCGACGCGCGGTTCGTCAGTTGCCGGAGGGCGCGTGCGCTGGGTCTGTTGTCGTCGGCGTTGTTGCGCGGGCGTTGTTTGTGCCGGGGTTGGATCGCTGACCGAGGGCTGATCAGCCGCAGGCGCGTCTGCAGCAGCGACCTGTTGCGTCGAGAAAATCGGGTTCCAAACTTTGCCACCATCGCGGGTAATCCAAACCGCACCATCGGTGGTGCCGACGTAGATGACTCCCTCTTGCATCGGCGATTCCGCCAAGGCACTTCCCGTTCCGCGATTGGTATTCGTGATTTCGGGTGATATCCTAACTTTGTTGTCACCCTTTTTGATCGATCGGAACACATAGTTTCCAGCACTGTAGTGAATGTTGGAGTTGTGTGGCGAAAGAATGAACGGCGTCTTCCAATTGAAGCGGTAGCGAAGCCCTCTTTCCGCTTGAGGTCGGATCATGCCGCGCTCACCAGTTTTCAAATTGATCCGTTGCATCGCTCCGCCTTGGCTCTCCACGTAAATTTGGTTGGGATCTTTGGGATCGACCAGACAGACGAATCCGTCGCCACCTCCAACTCTAAACCAGTCGGCATTTACCGCGCCTCCGCCCATGGAGCGTGAGGGGCCTCCCCAACTTCCATTGTCCTGCAAACCTCCGTAGACATTGTAGATATCGCGACTGTCCACACCGACATGGTAGTACTGTCCGATGGCCACATGATTGTGATGATCCCACGTTTCCATGCGATCATAGGTAACGTAAACACCTCCGTCATTTCCCAGGATCATGTGCCTTCCATCATTTGGATTGATCCACATCGCGTGATTATCAGGATGCACACCCCGACCGCCATCTGGTGTAAATCGTTCCCCACCATCTTTCGAACGGTGGAGGGAGGTGCCCAAGACATAGATGAATTGATTGTCACTGGGATCCACACGCAATTTGCTGTAGTACATTGGACGCGGATTCAGCGTATTAATGCGGGTCCAACTTGTTCCGCCATCCTGCGACATATAAACGCCACCGTATTCATGCTCATTTTCGCGACCTTGTTGCCCCTGCAAATTCTCAGCCTGCCCGCCCAGCACGCCGGTGAAAATATTGGCACCTCGTCCACTCGGCCGTGGATTACGCGATAATTCAATCTCAAGTTCGATTTTCTCTTGCGAACGGGAACCGACCAATTTGATCTTTTCGCCTGCCAGTCGTTTGCGAATCGCCACCAGAAACTCGTTATTCGACTGAACCAATTCGCCATCAAGTGACACAATAATATCGCCTACTTTGAGGCCAGCATTTGCGGCAGGAGAATCGTTGGTAACCGCCGTAATTCGCGCACCGACATCGGCATTTTCCGCAGTCACTCCCAAGTAACCCAAGTTATCGGGCATCGTCGCGATTTTTTCTGTTTCAATGATCGCGTAAACATGGTTTGGATCCGCTCGATAATACTGCAGCCCAATTCGCCCCATATTGCATGTCGGCAATCCTTGCGTCAACTTTTCAAATGTTTTTCCACCATCGGTAGTGCGGTATATCCCGGCACCGGCACCATATTTCTTTTCTGGGTCGTTGTCATCGAAACCGCCCCGCAATCGTTCGTACGTGGCAACGATCAACGTCTCTGGATTCTGCGGATGCATGATGACATCAACCACGCCCGTTTGATCATCGATGTAAAGAATTTTTTCCCACGTGGCACCACCATCAGTTGTCTTAAATAACCCTCGTTCCTCATTCGGTCCCCACAATCGACCCAATGCACCGACATATACGATGTCATGGTTTTCCGGATGAATGACAATGCGTCCCGTTTGGAACGAGCCCTTCAAACCCATGTTCTTCCATGTCTTCCCTCCATCAGTAGACTTGTAGACCCCATCACCCCAAGAGACGCTGTTTCTGGGGTTCGCTTCCCCCGTCCCCACCCAAACCAAATCCGGATTAGTCTTGCTAACTTGTACGTCACCAATCGAGACCGTTGACTCTTGATCAAATTGGTGTTCAAAGGTAATTCCATTGTTGGTTGTCTTTAGTAATCCTCCGGATGCCGATGCGATATACCAGATAAATGGATCTTTCTCATAGACGGCAATCGATGTAATGCGGCCGCTCATATTCGCCGGGCCAATGGATCGCCACTCGATTTGGGAGACCCATTCAGGTGACAACGACTGAGCTTGTGCTACAAGCAAACTTGGTAACTGCCCAAGTACCAACACAACCAAAGTGCTCGCGTAAGCAATTTGTTTGACAAAGCGCCATCCAAATCTGCAATTCATGTCCGGTTCTCCTTGATCGATAAGACGTTTAGTGTGGCACGCTACCTTGGGGTTCAAGGTGGGTCACTTTCGATATTTTTCACACAGATGCGTTGACACAAGTCTAGTTAATGAAATAGCCAAGCTCAATCAGTTGGTCAGGCGTATTGTCAAGATTAAGACAGTTCCTGTGGAAAAAAAACAATCAACCTGTACAATAAGGCCCGATTCACGATGGGACGTGCCCGGGCCGTTTGTCAAACCTGATTTTGGATTGAATTACCAAGAATGAAGCTGAATATCAAACTTTGGTCCCGGAGGATTCATCGCTGGGGGGCAATCATTTGCGCATTGCCTCTGCTGCTCGTGATTGTTTCCGGAATATTGTTACAGGTGAAGAAGCAAGTTCCATGGGTTCAGCCACCAACCATGCGAGGCACGACCAAGATACCAGATATCGACCTGGAGCGCATTTTGCAAATCTCAAGATCCGTACCAGAGGCAAATATTAATGAATGGCGCGACATCGATCGGCTTGATGTGCGACCTTCGAGGGGACTCGTCAAGGTCCAAAGCACTTCCAACTGGGAGTTGCAAATTGATTTGAACCAACATGCCGAGCAAAGTATCCTGTTGTCGGCGTATCGGCGTAGCGATTTAATCGAGGCATTTCACGATGGTTCGATTTTTGGGGAATGGTCAAAGCTACTAATCTTTCTCCCCAACGGACTCATCCTTCTAGGCCTTTGGTTAACCGGAGTATACCTATGGTACCTCCCCTACCAATCCCGCGCCAAAAAACGCAAACGGCTTAAATCCTAATTCGGGTGAACTAAAGGGGTCAGGACTCATTGTTTTTATTTTTGGCAGCGAAGTGGACGCGCGGACGTAGTGATGATTCCAAGTTCAGCAGTTTTGCTGTTGATTCTATCCAACTGTCATCTCGAAAGGGACTTCCACGCTGCGCAGAAGTGCGAATCGCCTGGAGTTCGGCTTCAGTCAATGCTTGATTCACACGTTCAACCCAACTGGGCGAATGAGATATTGGCCAAGCTGTCAATAGTTCCGGTTCGGGCTGCTGAAGCCAACGCAACAGCGATCCCCACCACCATGCCCTAGCGCGTTGGACTAATCCAGCACGCAGAGCATTCCTTTCAACATAGCGGCAAACCGTCAAAAAGTGTTCATCGTGCTGAATCGGAAAACTTCTGAATCGCCCTTGTTAGACGTGCCCCTGACCGGAAGTCTGGTAATGGGCGTGATAGCGCATGGCATGAGTCGCCGTGATCCACCGCAAGAAATCGCTCATCGCACCGCCCCGGTTGGGCCTCAGAACGAAATGCCAATGATTGAGTAGCAACTGAAACGAAAACAGAGAAACATCATAGCGTTCCATCCCCTCGGATAGAATTTTCTCGAAGGCTTCGTAGTCTGCGTCTTAGCGAACGATGGTCAGGCCGTCGTTACCGCGATTCAAAGCATGATAAACCCCATCAGCTCGTGGTCGTCTTGGCATTTCAATAGCTTCCTACAGACACTTGTACCTAACAATGAGTCCTGACCCCTTTTCAGGCGATCAGGTTATTGAGTTGCAACCAATGGCGGGCGGGTTGGGAATCCGAAATACGGTAGGCGCGCGAGAGGCCGAGGGCGACTAATGTTTTTTCCTGATTCTGAAGCGCGGAATTCATTTGCTGTAAGGCTACTTCGTTTGGGGTCTGGTGGTCCGCAAGAAAGAGCCGAATGTCGGTGACTGGAATGCTGAATTGCAGGTTGTCCTCCATGAACTCAAAGCGAACCTTGCTTCTATCGCCTGACGTAATTAATTGCAGGCGCCCCTGAGTCGCCCAATAACACCCCAGCGAGCGGATTCCGGCATGTTCATCCACTGCCGCCGTGCCAGGCTGGTTGGGATGATGATTGATCCAAAGCAACTCGTTACCAAAAATATCGCGCAGCCGAGAGGCAGAAATCTCTGCACAGGCATCGTGCAGCTCTTGAAATGACACTTGGCGAATGAGTTGGATTTGGTCGCTATGAAATTTCCGATCCTCGATTTCGGGAACTCGCCCACAAAACTCCGATGGGCCCAGTTCGATTACATGCCCCAACGCCAACGGCCCGCCTTCACTTGCCAATAATTTTCTCGTAAGTGGCCGATCTTGCACCGGTCGAATCTGGCGCCGCGAGATCAACTCGATCCCGGCAAAACAGATCCAACCGGGCTGCATACGTGTCAGATGGTTGACGAGGATTTGCATGACGAATCCGCTCACAAGTGTATTGCTTGGGCGCCGCTCCAGTGGGAATTGAGATATTCGACCACCAGTCGGCGATGACAATTGTTAGCAGTGGCTTCGCTGCACAACAATGCCGTTGGTGTAGCGAAGTCGCTCGGTTGGTAGTGCGATTCAATTTTTCGCTCGCCCATTAAAGACAAAAACAGCTGCTCATATTCGCTCCAGTTACCGCCGTTCTTCTTGTAGGCGTCCAGCATCTCCTGGGTTGGAGCCAACAGCGGCTCGTGGCGATACTCGATGTCACAAAGCTGTCTCAAGAACCAAGCCAAATCGTCTTGTTTGGCAAAACCGGCTAGTTGGGATCGATTGTTCAGCCGCACGTCGAACAACCTTCGCACACCCGCGCGTTTCAACCTTCCAAAAAATCGCTCGGCGCTGCTTTGGGTAAAACCGATCGTAAAGATTTCCATGTCTCGTCTTCCATATCTGCAAACAGTAAGCCTTGCTGACGATTGTCTTTGCTGATGGCACAGACCGCCTTCTCGGTTTGGGTTTCGCCATCGCCGCGAATGTGTTGGACTTCCACGCCGTGTTCAGTCAGGACGCGGCTGACCAGCAGAAATCGGTGGCACACAGAAGGGTCTTCCTCACTGCACATCATAGCCACGCGGTATTGCTTGGCGCCTTTCTTTAGACGCTCGATACCCGCCAAAAAGTTGGGGCTCTTGGCAACTCGGTAATATAAAACGTGCCCGGCAGCATCGAAAAACTCTGCTCCTTCTGGTCGCCCGCCGAGCTGATCGCCGAGGAACAAATTAGTCATCCCCGCCGATTGGATCACCGTTTTGAGAATCTCTCGATTGAAATGCGGCGTGAATCGCGAAAAAGGTTGCGAGCGTACGTCGGCCAGCACTTCGATCTCGTGCTGTCGCAACAACTCGAGAAAATGATCCAACTCGTGATTGGAATGTCCAATAGAATATAAAGCGGGTTTACAATAGACCATGAGACGTGCGGGCGCGGATTGGACTGTTGTTTCGGCTGATTTACGAAGCTGAATAAATCTGGTATGACTAAAACATTGTACCAGTTTTACGGAGTCGCTCCACCATGCCGACGATCGAAGACGCCCGAAAGGTGCTGAAACAGTTTTGGGGGTACGATTCATTTCTGCCGCTGCAGGCTCAGGCGATTGAGGCCTCGCTGGCAGGGCGCGATGCGTTGATCGTACTGCCGACCGGTGGCGGAAAATCGGTTTGCTATCAAGTTCCGGCCCTGGTTCGCGGGGCGATGACATTGGTTGTTTCGCCATTGATCTCGTTGATGAAAGATCAGGTCGATGCATTGCGCGGCATAGGGATTACGGCGGCAGCTCTCAACAGTTCCCAATCGGCTAGCCAGCAAGAACAAACGCTGGCCGAGTGGTCAGCCGGCAAGCTGCGACTGCTCTATGTGGCTCCCGAACGATTGTTGACGGATCGCATGATCGAGCAGCTACACCGCAACCCGCCGCTGCAGATCGCCATCGATGAGGCGCACTGTATTAGCAGTTGGGGACATGATTTCCGCCCAGAGTATCGTGGGCTGGCCAAGTTCCGCGAGTGGTTTCCTGATATTCCCGTGGCTGCTTTGACGGCCACGGCCACGCCAGACGTGCGCCAAGATATTGCGGTCCAGCTTCAACTGCGCTCCCCTGAAATATTGATTGGCAGTTTCCACCGCCCCAATCTTATTTACCACGTACAGCGACGCGAATCGGGCTTCAACCAGATTTGCAGCGTGATGGATGGGTATCGCAACCAATCGGGGATCATCTACGCCATCTCGCGTGCCAAAGTCGAGCAGATCAGTAACACATTGAATCAATTAGGCTACCGCACACTACCCTACCACGCGGGTTTGACCGAGCTTGAACGAATTCAAAACCAGGAGGCGTTCGAACATGACGAGATCGAAGCGATCGTGGCTACGGTGGCATTTGGCATGGGCATCGACAAATCGAATGTTCGATACGTGATCCATTTCGAGATGCCCCGCTCCATCGAAAATTATCAACAGGAAAGCGGTCGAGCCGGTCGCGATCGGTTGACCTCCGAATGTTGGCTGTTTTATGGTACTCAGGACACCCTAACTTGGGAGCGAGTTATTCAGGATTCGCCGGAGGAGGTGCGGCAGCAAGCCAAGCAGTCGTTGCGAATCGTCCAGCGTTATTGTCATGGAATGACCTGTCGTCATCAGTTTTTGGTCGAGTATTTTGACCAGACCTTCGAACAAATGTGCCAGGCTTGCGACGTCTGCCTCGGAAAGTCCGAGCGGACGGATGGCCCGCTGGTCGTTGGCCAAAAAAATTTTGTCCTGTGTGCATCGCTGCCATTCCAAGTTCGGTGCAGCTCACATTACTCGAGTTTTGGTGGGAAGCAAGGAAAAAAAGATCCTTGGGTTTGGCCACGACAAATTGAGCACTTACGGATTGCTTAAAGACGTGTCGCGCAATCAAGTTTCCGACTGGATCGATCAGTTGATCGTCCAGGGATTCTTGGTGCGCGTGGATGTAGCCAACACCCCGTGCTGCAAATCACGGATCGCGGTTGGCAGCTCATGCGCGGTGAATTAACGCCTGACCTGTTCAATACGGTCAAGGGCAAAACAGAGGCGTTGGCTACATCCACGCGCATTGTCGACTTCTGAGAGGGAGTCAATCGCGAATTGTTCGAACATCTGCGAATATTGCGGCGACGCCTTGCCGAGGAACAGCAAGTTCCTGCTTTCGTTGTATTCAGCGATGCGACATTGAAAGACTTCGCGCGTCGTCGCCCAACTCGCAGGGAAACGTTGCTGGCCGTGCATGGCGTGGGTCAACGCAAGGCAGAACAATACGGCGAGTCCTTCATGTCCGCCGTGAGTGCTTGGTGTAAACAAAACCAAATCGAAACGGATGTCATGGTCAGTAATACGAGCGACGTGCATATTGGCGGACCAGCGAACATTTCGGCTTCGGGAATCAAGTCTGCTAGTTCCAATGCGCTGCGAGCGTTTCCGCTATTTGATGATGGGATTTCGATTGAGGAAGTTGCAAATCGACTGAACCTAGCACATTCAACGGTTATCAGTTACCTAATCGGCTACATCCGTCAACGGCAGATCACCGATCCCACGCGTTGGCTCGATTCCGAAACCGCAGAAAAAATCCGCATCGCAGCCTCCTTTCGCGACGATCAGCGAACCAAGCCCATCTTTGACGCATTCCACGGACGAATTTCGTATGACGCAATAAATATCGTCCTAGCGTGCGAAGAACAAAAGAAGGACAAGACTGAGTTCTTACATGCGTGAGCGACACCACGGGACAACATGTTTCACGGCCCGCCGGGAGAATGCCATTACCATATTTGCTACCACGAATCGAACGGAAAATATTTATCTTGGTTCCAAGCGCCGTCCGTTTTCACACTTATGAGGACAAGAATTCAAAGGACAACGAAGCTCAGGCATTTTCCCTTTTGTGCTCTTCATCCTTTCGTTCTGAGAGCTTTCGAATTTGCTTGTCGATTAGTTATCGCCGGCTCGGTAGGAGTTGAAATTCCAAATGTCACCGTTTGCCGTAGTCGCTACGACCAATGAGGGTTGTGGTTGATCGGTCCTCCCACAAACTTGCTCGAGGCTACATTTCAATTTCATAGCCTTGGCGGCATTCCCGGCTCAAGAATGAACTCGCTTGGTCGTCAGCAATGATCTCTCGCTTTTGCAAATCCCATTCGAGCGGACGGTTTAGCCGCATCGCGATGTTGCTCAAATGACAGATCTCCAGCATCCGGTTGTGAGACCACACGTCCGAGATCGGCTGCTGGCGAGTTTTGATCGACTCTGCGAAATTGGCCAAATGATCGGCACTGACCGGACCTCCATAGACTTCTTCGATTGTACCGCTCGGCAGTGGATTTTCTTGCAAATCTTCCACCGGTCGTCCCACAAGTTTGCCGCGATTGACAAAAAAGCGCCCCCTCGTCCCCTCAAACATAATGCCGTTGTCCCCTTCGCTCGTGATGACGAGTTCAATGTCGCCGGGCAAATCGACGCGGATGACGTGTTTCGTGGCGACGTTGTATTGATCATCTACAGTCGGATATCCGTTTCGGTACTCGACCGGTAGCACAAACTCGAGTGGGGTGACTCTTATCGGTCGTGTTGTCTCTTGGATCAAGTGCTCAATAGCCCAATAAGCGATGTCGACGTGATGGGCTCCCCAATCGGTCAACTTCCCGCCACTGTATTCGTGCCATTGGCGGAACGAGTAATGGCAATTGCTGTATAACGGCACTCCGCCGCCGTAGCCCTCGCGAATCTCGGGCAGTGCGCGGTAGTCGACTTTGGGAGCCGGGCCGAGCCAGAAATCCCAGTTCAATCCCGCCGGAACATCAGCGACTGGAATCGGTGGCGAGTCGGAAAAACTGTTGATTCCACAGGTGATCTTCTTAATGTCGCCAATCCTACCTTCTCGCACTAGAGCGATTGCTTGCAAGAAAAATTGGTCCGATTCTGTACGCTGCTGTGTACCCACTTGGAACACACGCCCTGTTTGCTCGACGACTTTTTCGATCAACTTACCCTCGGCGACAGTCAAGGTCAGCGGTTTCTCGCAGTATACGTCCTTTCCGGCCAACAAAGCCTCGATGGCGATTTTGGCGTGCCAGTGATCGGGCGTGGCAATCAAAATCGCATCGATATCAGCGCGTTTCAGCACTTGGCGATAATCCTCGTAGCCTTGAGGTTCCCTGGACTGACCCTCCGTCGCTTTGCGGATATTGTCGCCGAGCACAGTTTGGTCAACATCCACCAAAGCAGCTAGATCGGCGTAGGGCATAAACTTCTGCGTGATGAACCAGCCTTGATTCCTCAACCCCACGGTCGCAAAGACAGGGCGGTCACTCCGCGAGCGATATCCGGCCGCCATGGAAATCTGTGGCCGACACATAGTCGCCGCACTCGCAGCCGCAATCCCGGCCAAGAAACTTCGTCGATCGAGTCTCGAATCAAGAACATTGCGCATGGCTGTGACACTCCAAAAATAAACTGCAAGATAAACTCCGCGCCTTCAAAATACACTACGCCAACGCCTATCGCAAGCAAACAAAGGAATGGGCATCCACGCAAAATCACAGCCAATGTAGCTGTCGCCACGGTATTAATACATTGGAACTGCGGCCGGTCAGCGGATGGATTGGACTTGCTAGGCGAGCCGGAAATTGGCCGAGTTCACTGCCAGAAGAGTTACGGAAACGCAATGGCGCAGAGAACACAAAGTTGCTTGCCCCGTATCTGTCTGCCTTTTCCGCGCCTCTGCGTTTCAAGATTCACTGGATCGCGCGCTTCCCGAATTCAGAATGGTTCACTTGTCAAGCGGAATCCTGAATGTGGCGGTGAAGGAGGATTGGTAGTTGGTGTCTCGGCTCATCGAGGCTTGCAGGTGGAGATAAGTTTGCCCAGCAAATGATTCCACGACGCATCGAGGGTGGCATTCGATGGGAGCTTGGGTTCCGTCAACGATTGTACAGGAGACAGTCGGCGTGCGACTGAGTTTGCTCAATTGGGCCGCGAATTGTTCGCCGTGCGACGCGAGTTCTTGATCCAAGGCAACGCGGGTTTTAATACGATAGTTGGCGGTGCGGTCTTCGCCAAACATGTTCCAGCCCGTGGCGTGAAAACCCTTCTCCCAATCGACGGTCACCACCAGTTCATTAGCTTTAGCATCCCATTCAACTTTAATCGACTCGCCTGGTGCTGGCGTCGGCGTGAACAGTTTTAGTTCTGGGTCCCCAATCAAGATTCGGTTTGCACCTCCGCCTTGCATGATCGGTTCGGAATAGTGGGCCGATTCGCCAGCTTGCACGATTTTGATGTTTGGCAAACCAGCTGCTTGAAAGAAAACGTCATCATAGGTCGATTTGATCGTTTCACCCAATGTTGCACCGTTTTCTTTCAAGCAGCTGG
>CALMEE010000017.1 GCA_937862885.1 uncultured Planctomycetaceae bacterium | reverse complement strand
CGACCGGTCAGGCTCAAGCGTGATGGATGGCCGATTGGCGGGCGGTTTCCGGCGGCTTATGCTTGTCGTTATCACGCTTAACTTCACCTCGATCAACATCGATGACAGACTCACGCGAAGAGAAACAAAATGCATTTCTCAAGAAGTACTTCGTCGCGAAACCCAACGCAGAACGATCTATCAAAGCTCTGCTTGCCGCTTCATACAATCAAGATGCGCGTGGGTTGCTTCAGCGGGCACATTTCTGCCTGCATTCGAAATTTGGCTTTGAGCACGACCGGAAACTTCGTGCGAAAATCTTAGTTGACTTGCTTATGAGCGCTGAATGTAGCCTTAAGAGCTTGATCTTTGGTCTGTCGAAAAATTATGAACCGCCGGAAAAACTCTATAAAAAATCAAAACAGAAATGGGGTCATGATCTTGGAAAACTTCTAATCCACGCTCGAAATCGAGCGAAAAACAAGCTCAAATTCCCGTCCGACAAAAAATTGCCTACCTTTGCCGACGCTTCGAAGATGAACGTCTTTATTAGGTATAGCGTTGAGACATACTTTCTAATCATGGAACGAAGCTTGAGGGATCAACCGTACGTAGATCCACTTATAAAAAAAACAACTAGTGAAACATGGATGTGGCAATTCATGGATGACGTCAACAAAATCTTGCGATTGTCGTCGGAGGCACACAATAAGTTTTGCTCGCGGCACATGAACTCACGGACTAAGGGGTACAATAAACGACTTAAGGCGTTCTTCACGAATATTTCGCCGTCAACCCCATGATCGCGTGATAACAAAGCGGTCAACCGAAGTCGCCGTCTAAGGGGCATTTTGAAACCATAGTTTTCTGGCGGCGACTCGGTTACCGCTGGCGTTATGCTACACTCAGGGCGACGAAACCTGCGGCTGATATTTTGATAGCAGAGTGCTTGCCGGGGCAACTCCGTTTGCAGATAATGACGACGGATGGTGAGACGCTCGGCCACCCAGGAGAATGAAGTGCGCCCGCATTCATCCGCCAAGTCAAAAGAAATCCGGAATAACAATGCGATGCACCCCAGTCGCCGTTCGGCCGCTAATTTGAATCATAGTTTTATGGCGGCGACGGGGTGATCGCGGTCGATCACTGCGCCGGTCTTGAATTTACCGGGTGGACTACGACACCTGCGCCTATTGGTGCGGGCTAACCAGTCTCGTTTTGACAACATGATGGCAGGTCGCGGTCTTAAGTCCGAAGCACTTCCCGGGAATCTTAGTGTCCGGATTCAGATTGTTCATGCCTATGCCGACTCGAACGGAACCGTTTTTTTCCAGTCTCGCACCGAATTTGTGCGAGGCCGTACGATCATTATATCCGGGGATTTTGAGTTGTGGAAATACAGCGATGAAGGGTTTCATCTGCTGTCTCTCCCTTCTCAATGGTCCGAAGGCGGTTAACTTAGTCGAGTTGGCAGTTATAGAGAGGATTTGCGATGAGATTACAGCCCCAAAAAGAAAGAGTTTTTTTTGTGGAGTTTATCCGGACAGCGGCATATGTAGGTTGTTGCATTTGGCTGCTATTTCCGCCGCCCGCATTGGGCCAGGAAAAAGAGGTGCAGGGTGACAAGGTTACTTATAAAGTAGTTGAACAGGATTGGGCTATCGAGATCACAACGAGAAACGGTTTTGTCCATGCTGTTCCAATTGTCCCCTTGCCGTTGGCACGACTATTCGACTCGACCCAGGTTAATCAATTAGATTTGATCGACTCACAGCGCCGAGACTTTAATGATCTTGCAGCCGACTCCATGCACCAAGCTGTTCGAAAGCTTGATGACTGGATATCGCGCAATGAAGATGACGATAGTGCCGTGGTGGCGATCACAGAGGCATTAGGAAGTATTAGTGAAGAGCTTGAAAAGGAAGTCCGTAGTAGGGTTTTGCTACGCCATCAGCTAGATTTGGTGGATCGCTATCCAATTTATCTGATGACGATTCGAAACGGTTTGTTCCGAATGTTAACTTATGGACCCCTTGGAGAATCAGTTGAGCTTACTGCCGAGCAACGCAAACAACTCGAAGAGACGGCGGACAAAATGCGGAAAAAGATCATTGATACTGTCATTGAGCTTGAGGACGAACTACATCGCGAGCTAACAAGCGTGCTCAATCCGGAACAACGCAAGGTTGTCGATGCCATGCGGACGGATTTCGTGCGGAGGCAAAATTACAATTTGAATAACGTAATTCAGCAACTTGATCGCTCGACTATCGGCTCTTGCGCGGGATGCGATGCGTCGAAGGTCGTGCTACCAATTCCAAAGACTGACGACTCGAAATTGCGGTCGGTATTGGACAAGTAGCACAAAGCGGGCTTAAATTGATGTCGGACATTGCGCGACGTTTGACCGAACAAAGCGATCAACCCAAGCGCAAACGGCGGGGAGACTTTTTCATCGATGGCGGCACCCTATCGCCGTTTCCGCTGGGGTTATCGCGATCGTTATGTTACACTCAGGGCGACGAAACCTGCGGCTGAAATTTTGATAACAGACTGCTTGCCGGGGCAATTGGGTTTGCGGATAATGACGACGGATGGTGGGACGCTCGGCCACCCACGAGAACGGAGTGCTCCTGCATTCGCCCGCCAAGCCAACAGAAATCCGGCATAACAATGCGATGCACCCCAGTCGCCGTTCGGCCGCAAATTTGAATCATAGTTTTATAGCGGCGACGGGGTGATCGCGGTCGTTCTGCCTGATATGGCCAAGCTCCACGACGAAATAGATCGGTTCAGAAACTGGGCGCCCCCGACGGATCGCCGACATGGCGAGTGGGAGTGCGGCTATGAGCACTGGACCGAGCTTTGGTCTGCCGCAATTTCCATGATCGATCAACTTGCAGATCGTGTCGTATCGCCCGATATGGCAGCGGACTTGCTTTACGTGCTCGCCCGTGACAACGAGGCCGAGCACGTACGCGATCATCTTGTACAAACCCCGAGTGTTCTGTCGGCGCTTGCTATCTACGCTATCAAGAGTTCGGACGCTGATGCGAAATGGCAGATTGTCGTGTCCGTAGCGGAGTCGAACCTGCCCGACGCCGCTGATCTCATTCGTCCATTCCTGAACGACGAGGACGAATACGTTCGACGTCGATCGCTCATGGCATACGCCCGATACGCACCTGAAGAGGCAGAAAAGATTGCCTTACAAAATCTGACTGCCGCGTTTGAATACACACGAATCACGGCCTTGCATGTTTTGGATACCGTTGATTCATCTCACCTTGCATCCTCCGTTGACGCGATGGAGAATGATCCAAGCGAACACGTCAGGCACAATGCCCGCGAACTGCGAGAGAAGCGGCAGAACAAAGCGGTGAACCCGAGCGGCGGATCGGGCGGTTTTTGAAATCAACGGATCTTGGCCGCCGCCGGGTTACCGCCAACGTTCGGCCGTTAGAAGAGTTTCGATGTGTGACTTCATCGTTCAAGCAGATCGTATCGACTTGGTTCTCGAAGACCCCGCGGAAGTGCTGGCTCGCATCGAGGCTTTGAGCCCGGCGGATCGCGCGCAGGTTTCTCCCGCGTGGCTCGCGCAGGCGCTCGCGGCCACTGAAGCCGACCCGTGGTTGCATGGTTTCAAAATGGTCGACCGAGCTACCGGTGCTGCGGTTGGGAGTTGCGGCTTCAAAGGCCCACCGAACACTGAACGGATTGTCGAGTTGGCATATGGCGTGAATCCGGAATACCAAGGCCGCGGCTACGCCACTGAATCAGCCAATGCGTTGGTAGACTTCGCATTCCGCGATGGAATTATTCGGACCGTTTGCGCGCACACGCTGGCAGGTCACATCGCCTCGGAACGGGTGCTGGCGAAAGCCGGTTTCAAACGAATTGGCGATGTGATCGACCCCGAAGACGGTCCGGTGGTGCGTTGGGAGCGTCACAATCCGAAGGCCGAACAAAGCAGTCAACCAGAGCCGCCGATGACGCGGGTTTTGAATTCGTAGTCTCTTGGCGGCGGCCCGCTTACCGCCAGCGTTATACGCATAGAAACGCATTTCGAAAATGACCAACTACCAGCAATCAGGACCTGAGAACTTCGAAGAACTCATGAGGCCACTTCCAAAAGACGTCCGTGAAATCGCGACTCGATTGCGCGCGATCGTCAAGGCTACCATTCCAGATGCCGACGAAGCGGTATCTGGCGGAACTAAAATCGGAATGGCGCTCTATAGCATCAATGGGGCCAACAACGTCATCTGTGGCATTCAACCAACTGAGAATATGTGTAAACTCTTCTTCCATGGATGGGAGCAACTCAAGAAATCCGGATATCGACTTGAAGGTTCTGGTAAACATGCTCGCCACATCAAGATTCATTCAACCCAGGAACTTGAATCTGAAAAAGTCGCTGACATGATCGAAATTGCCCATGGGGCACTTTGATACCAATCGGAGAGAAAACGTATAACAAACGGATGCACCGAAGCCGCGGGCCGCGCGGTGTTTTGATACCAAAGTTGTTCGCCGCGGCCCGGTGAGCCCTGCCGTTATCGGACTATGAGCCAGAGAGAGGCTACATTGGATAAGTCGTTTGTCATTTCTGAAGCAAGACGATCGCTTTACGAATTCCTTGACCGAATGCTATTGGCAAAAATCGACGATGAAGTGTTTCTGTCGCGAGATGCCGAAATTGAAACCGTGAATGTCGGCTTTGATATATCAACTTTCGGCAACATCAAGGAACCTCATGATCGATTGATGTTCACTGACTCGATTCAGCTACGGGAGTTGCTTGACGAGCCTACAGGGGATACTCACAAAACATATGAGTCGGGACTAGGTATGGCAGCCACAACCCATGGTGATACCACTCTAACAGAAGCACAGAGTTGGTGCGATACATGGTGGCAAGACTATGCCGCTGATTCACTTCATGATCTCGATGATCTTTGGGAAACATTTGGCGAGGCTGGCTTGACGACTCCGATTAATTGGTACAATGAGTTGGATGGAACGCTAGGGGATTTACGGTCGCGATGCAAAGAGTGATGAAACGCACGATAATAAAGCGGTGAACCGACGTCGCCGATTACGCGGGTTTTAAAATCATAGTTTTTTTAGCGGCGACTCGGTTACCGCAGTTGTTCGTCGCACGGGCGCGTTTACTTGAGAATCCATGGCAGCTTATTCGAAATGTCCTCACTGCGGAGGGAAGAATCAACACCGCGCAAGTTCGGTGGGGATCGTCACGCGGTGTAGGCATTGCAAGGGCGAGTACGTACTGAAGAAATCGTCAGCATTCTTGGGCTGTCTAGGATGTCTCGGGACAATATGTATAGTTGTAATTGCCATGGGAGTCGTTGGCAGCCTTATCAGCAATCGCGATTATTCTCGATTCAATGTATCCGCCGACGCTTCCGCACCGACTTCTCTGTCTACACAAAATGATCCCGAGAAGTCGTCTTCTCCGCCGAGTTTCGCCGAATCCCCCGAGTCAATGACTCAGTCGGTGAATTCAAAAACGGTTGAGAATGCCGTATCTGACAACGTCATCAATCCAGGAAGTGAACGCTCGCTTGAAAACGAATTCCAGAATGATGATAAAAATGGTGATGGCAAGGACTCGTCATCCGACGAGAAATCACCAGTTGCTAAGCAAAAAGAGGTGAGTGACTTTCGAACTTGGACTGATGTAACCGGAAAGTTCTCGACAAGTGCAACGTTTGTTCGAAAAACTAACACTGACGTTGTGCTCAAACTTCAAGATGGTCGCGAAATTACTGTTCCGATTGCAAAACTTTCTCCTGAGAGCAAGAAGATGCTTGAAGGCTTGTAAGATTGCTCGATCGTTGCCTAATTCATAAGCTTGACGTGAAACCGGAGCGACGAACAATGCGATGCACCCCAGTCGCCGTTCGGCGGCAAATTTGAATCATAGTTTTTTGGCGGCGACTGGGTGATCGCCCTCGTTATTTGGCCCATGTCTTCCGGCACGGTGCAGGTGAACCGCAAATGCCAACACTCAAACGAATCGTCGAGGGCAACGATACCCGCTTGGGCCGAGGCTTTGACTTCTTCATCCAGTTCCTGATCGTCGTCTCCCTCGTTACGTTCTCCATAGAAACCCTGCCCGATCTGTCGCAGGCCGCACGAGACATCTTGCGCTATACTGAAATCGTCATCGTAATCATCTTTACCGCCGAATACTTAATCCGCTTGTACGTCACTGATCGGAAACTGTCGTTCGTTTTCAGCTTCTTCGGCCTTGTTGATCTGCTGGCCATTTTGCCCTTCTACATTTCCACAGGCGTTGACCTCCGGTCAATCCGTGCGATCCGCTTGTTCCGCCTCTTCCGGATACTGAAATTGGTCCGGTACAATGCTGCCATTCGCAGATTTCATCGCGCATTGCTCATCGCCAAAGAAGAGATCATCCTTTTCGCACTCGTAGCCTCTCTTCTCCTATACCTTTCCGCTGTAGGGATTTACTATTTTGAGAACAAGGCACAGCCAGAGGCGTTTTCCTCAGTGTTTCACAGCCTTTGGTGGTCTGTTTGTACATTGACAACCGTCGGGTACGGTGATGTCTATCCGGTAACTACCGGCGGGAAAATTTTTACGTTTGGCCGTCTCGCCACGGGGCTGGGGGTCACTTTCCTACCCGGAGGGGTGCTCGGATGCGTCCGTTCAAAGGCACGTGAACTGGAGGATAATCAAACAGCCGCTGAAGAGGCATAGTTTACAAGAGCAACTCGACGACATTGTGCAAGGAGAATCGCGATGGGCCGGCGCAGTAGGAAATTCGGTTTTTCATGGTCCTGGAAGAGGGCAAGCGGATTATCGGCAATGAAACAAAAGATTTCGAGAAAGACAGGAATTCCGCTCACACGGTCTGGCCGGCAGCGAAAGGTCGGCAAATCGCTCGGCTGTTGTATTCCCTTTGCTCTCTTGTGCGCTGGAGTCGCTGCAGCAATCACCGCAATCGTCACATGAACATATTCCCTGGTCCAATTGCCACGTCAATGGGTCATATAACCAAGCGATGCACGCGAGCGGCGATGGCAGGCGGATTCGGAAAGGTGGATCTTTCGTCGCCGCCCTCGTTGTTACACACAAGTTTCATTAGCTCCGGGGCCGAAAGTAAGCCAGCAGGTGGCGATTAAATGCATGGCTTGCAGACCTAGCCAGACCGTTTGTGGACCCGGTGGACCGGCATTTTTTCGGTTCACGTAACCACCGAGCTGGGCAATCAGTTTTGTCATCTCTAATAACGTTGGCGGTTTCTTCGGCGGCTTGGCTCGATTGACGACTTGCCACACACTTTGCCATTCCGCATCCGTATAAACATGCCTGCATGACTTTGACGAGTGAGCACGGCTCATGCGACATACATAAAGGCTTCGCCAGGCGACAATCAAATACAACGCCAACGCGGGCAAGAATAGGTCCATAGCTTCAAAGCGACGTGACTCAATCTTGCAACCACTCTTGAGCACCTTGAAAACAGTTCGATCATCCAACGCTGTAAGTAGTACTCAATGACCTGTTCAACTTGCTCGCGTGATTCAATGAGCAGGCTAGTCAGCAATAACCATTCAATCGGTTCATCTTGAATTGTTGGCTTGGTTTCGCGAACCAATACAGCGTTAACCGTAACGCCGTCACGTTTCCCAGTTCGCGGATCATTGAGTGTGACCGTACCACCGTGAACACTCACCGACACCGCCCGCTCACGACGGTCCGCTTTGCCCGGACGATGCTTGACCGTGGCGCTACCCCACGAGTGTCGCTGACGTATCTCCAATTCTCGATCGAACAAAGCCTTAGTTTTACGAAGCGATTCACGCACAGCAATCGAAGGATCTGACTTGACGTCTTTATTAAGAATGCGCCCGCCGTCGCTGCGAATGATCCAATCAAAACCCGTTTGACAGCGACAAAAGTCGATCACTTCGGTGATGTCTGACTCACGATCGGCAAGCATCACCAGCTGCGTTTGGGGAACGTGAGATCTCACGTCCGTGCAATGCTCAGCTGTCGTTAGCCAGCGATAGGTTTCGTTGTCATGGAAAGGTCTGTTCTTGATCTGAACCCTCTTTTCGCTTGATCCTCGCTTCGGAGCGGGCTCGTCGGATTTGGGTTCACGCGTCCACGCTTCGGCCGACACGGTACCCAGCGGAGTGCCATCGGTTGTGAACGCATGCAGTAGATGCAGCAGTGCTCCGTTGCGGTTTCCGTTATGCAACGGCCCGGCCCCTGCTACTTCGGAGTGAGGCCTTGTGAGGTCTAGTTCCGTGGTGTCTTGAACCAGCAGGACGATCTTCTGATTGTTGATTCTGCGATAGGTGCTTTCGATATGTGGCGCAATGACGTTTTCGAACTGTACCTTTTCGTTGTCAAAGAATCGATAAGCGGCGACCATTTCCGCCCGATCATTACAAGCAGCTGGAATGCTGGCGGTCGAAGCCTGCGAAAGGTTATCCAGCAAATTTCGAAAGCGTTGTTCGAGTCTTTTATCGAACAGAGTTACATCCTGAACTTCATCTATAACCCACTGACTTACCATGATACCGGGACCTCCACGTCCATTACGCCCAACCATCCATGCGGAACAAGGTTCCACGAATCAGCTTGACTTCGCCGATCCTAACCTTCAAAATCATACACTTCCGAACTTGTGTGTAACAACAAACCCGCGGCCGGGTGAACTTGAACGTTATGTCTTGAAGCAAAATGGCAGACAGCTCATCGCTCGCTGAGAAGTCCGTCCATGCTGCTGTCGCTGCCATCGAGATCTACAACAAGCCCGATTTCAAGTACCGCGAAGAGGCGTTCTCATTGCTGATGTGCAACGCGTGGGAACTGTTACTAAAGGCAAAATGGTTGCTTGATCACAACGACGACTTGTCAACTCTTTACGAAACAGAAGTTGATCCAAGTGACAGTACTCAACGACGCGCAAAGCTGAACCGTTGCGGCAACCCCATCACGTTTGGAGCGACCTACCTCGCCGGCAAACTACTTGAAGATGCGAATTCCGGATTCGGAAAGAAATGCGACGAGAACCTGAAGGGCTTGATTGAAATACGCGACAACGCAGCCCATTTCATGAACAAAGACCTGAATTTCGGGCGTCGCGTTCTGGAATTCGGAACCGCCTCACTACAGAACTATCTTCGCCTCGTTACTGAATGGTTCAGTTTCGATCTTTCTCGCTACAACTTCTTTTTGATGCCGCTGTCGTTCTATCACGGCTTCGAGTCGGTGGTTGCCGCGTCGGTTGCCAATTACTCAGCCCAAGAATCTCGCCTACTTTCGTACTTGGAAGGTTTGGATGCGGACGTAGACGACGAAGAATCGGACGATGACGTTGGTGCGGTAACAATGCGGATCAAAACCACACTCACGCGTGGCAAAGGCGATGACGCGTTCGCGTTTCGATGGACTGATGACGAAAATGCACCAACTCTGTCAATCAGTGAGGAAGATGTCCTCAAGAATTACACGCTCGACTACAAACGGCTTACGGCACAACTTCGCCGAAGGTATCGCGACTTTGTGGAAAACATGGAATATCATAGGATTCGAAAATCTCTTGAATCGGAAAAGAAATACTGCATCGAACGTCTCCTTGATCCCGGTAACCCAAAGAGTTCCAAGAAGCGGTTCTACAACAACAACATCCTTACCGAGTTCGACAAACACTACACAAAACGAAAAAAAACCTGACAAATCGGTGAACGGGAGGGCTTGGCGCAGTCGGTCCTGAAGTCAGGCTCCTCTCCTCGCCCCCCGTTATCCCGGTCGTTATGCTACACTCAGGGCGACGAAACCTGCGGCTGAAATTTTGAGCACAGGCTGCTTGCCGAGGCAAATGGGTTTGCAGATAATACTGAGGGATCGTGTGAGACGAGCTGTCACTCACAAGAACGGAGTGTGCAACCGCTCACCCACCAATCACACCGACATCAGGCATGACTAGGCGATGCACCCACGTCGCCGAAAGAGCCGGTTTTCAATTTCAACATGTTGCGACGGCGACTGGGTGATCGCGGTCATTCGTCCTTGAGTACGAGATTTCATACCAAATGACGCTAAATTTGGAACTCGATGACCATCAGACGCGGCGACTGCAGGAGGTTGCAAGGCGACTCAACGTCTCTGTGAGCGACCTTGCCAAAGCCGCAATCATTGATCTGCTCGCAAAACCGGATAGCGACTTCGAGCGGGCTGCCGCACGGGTGCTTGAGAAAAATGCCGAGCTCTACAAGCG
>CALMEE010000016.1 GCA_937862885.1 uncultured Planctomycetaceae bacterium | reverse complement strand
GGAATTTCAACTGCTTATCGAAAACCTGACGGAGTTGCAGAATCGCCGGAAGACGTGGGAGGCCGAGCTGACGGAAGTGCAACTGCAGTTGCAGCAGATTGACCAGAAATTTCGCGACGTGTCGGAGACGATTGAGCGTGTGGGATTGAGCATTGGTGCAGGGACCATTCTACGGAACGAACGAAATCAACTTCCCGCTTGGCGAAAATACTCTCAAATGCGCCGCAGCGCTGAACTCGACATCGTCGAGCTGCAATCTGAGCAGACGGAGATCGATTTAAAACGCCGAAGTTTAAGTGACCTCGAATTAAACGTTGATGACTTTATCGCTCAAATTGAAGCGAAGGCCGCCCGGAGTGAAATCGACCTCACTGACATTACCCTCGATGATTTGCGCCAAATGGCTCGTCAGCAGTATGCGGAACTGCGCAACCAACTCGACAGCTCATTGAATGCCCATGAATCCGCTTTACTGACATTAACCAATTTGGAATTCAGTGCACGGACGCTTTCCGGACGAATCCGCGAGTTTGAAAGTTACATCGACGAACGTGTATTGTGGATTCGCAGTATTCAGCCGATCAACGCCAAGTTCCCGCTCAAAGCTTGGAACCATTGTCGCGAGGTCTTCGTCTATGCGGAATGGCCTCTATTGGCAACGCGGTTCCTGAACGACCTCAGTCAACATTGGCTCATTTATTTGTTGTTCGTCGTGCTCTCGGCGAACGTGTTTCTACTGCGGATACGCATGAAAGGTATCGTAGCCCGTTTGAAACAATCGATTCGCAGTCCACTCGACTCAGCTGTTCCCCAAACCTTATTAGGAATTGCTTTATCGTTTATTGCAGCTCTCGACTGGCCAATTTTGTTTTGGTTCGCAAGTTGGCGTTTGTCATTTTTTGACATCAATCCTGCACAAGCGTTCAGCGCCGCGCTCTTTTATTCTGGCAATTTGCTTTGGTTACTCAATTCCTTTCTCGAATTCTGCCGAAGTGCACATGTCGCCGAATCACTGCTGAACTGGCCGACAAGTACAGTGCAGCGACTATGTCATACCACGAAAAGATACATCCTGTTTGGTGTTCCAACCAGTTTTATAATGGTCTTCGCTGCGAAACTTGGCGACGGTGCAACCACTGAAACAATTGGGCGAGTGGCTTTGCTTGGGCTTTGCTTCGTTCTTATGTATGTCGCTAAAAGGATCTTGAACCCGCGCGGGCCTGTCGTGAGCAATTTTGTTCGCGAACATCCCAAATCTCGACTCTATAAGTTGCGGATGGTGTGGTACCCAATCGCTTTAGGTTTGCCTTTGGTGATCGCTGTATTGTCATTGCGCGGTTACCAGCATACGGCGGAACAACTTCTTGTGAGGCTAGAGCTTTCGTTGGGACTATTAGTCGTCTTGGCTATTTTCTACTCGTTGCTCATGCGTTGGTCTCTTTCGGTCCGTCGCATATTGTCGCTGAAACAGATGCGTGCCAAACGGGAAGCCGATTTGGCCGCGGTAGAAAAGAAGACCGGTGACGATGAAATAAGTGCGATCCAAATTCCGAGTGAAGCCACGGAGATCGATCCGACAATCCTGCGCCAACAGGTGATCCGATTTGTTCAAGGAACAGTCTTAATTGCGTTTCTGATCGGGAGTTGGGCAATCTGGTTTCAGGTGCTGCCAGCGCTGCAAGGATTCAGTCGCATTGAACTTTGGAGTAACGTTGTCGTCGCAAATGAGGTGATCGACCTAGCTGGCGAAGGGCCAAAGATTCGTGAATTTACTCGAATTCAAGTCGTAACGCTTGGCCACGTATTGCTCGCACTTGCCATTTTGGCAATCGCCGCTCACGCCAGCGTAAACGTACCTGGACTGTTGGAATTCTCGATTTTACAACGCTTACCTATCGATCATGGAAGCCGAAATGCAATTAAGCTGCTTACCAAGTACGCTCTGTTTGTAACCGGTCTCGTCGTGGCCAGCAACCTGATTGGCTTGCGTTGGAACACGATTCAATGGTTGGTCGCCGCATTGAGTGTGGGCTTGGGATTTGGATTGCAGGAAATCTTTGCTAATTTCGTGTCCGGCTTAATCATTCTGTTTGAACGACCAGTCCGAATCGGAGACGTGGTCACAATTGATGGTGTCACTGGGAAGGTTTCGCGCATTCAAATTCGGGCGACAACCATCACGGATTGGGATCGCAGGGAATATATTGTGCCAAATAAAGAGTTCGTGACTGGAAGACTGTTGAATTGGTCACTTTCAGACGAAACGACGAGACTCGTTTTGCCGGTAGGGGTCGCCTATGGAACAAATTTGCCTTTGGCCATTCATACCTTACAGCAAATCGCGGACGAACATCCCCTAGTGCTGAAGGACCCGGCTCCACTTGTTAGCTTTGAAGAGTTTGCAGACAGTTCATTACAACTCACCTTGCGATGTTTTCTGCCCAATCTCGATCAGCGGATAAAAACCATTACGGAAATCAATCTTGCTATTAACCAACGCTTTGCTGATGCTGGAATTGAAATCGCGTTTCCACAGCGCGACTTGCACATTCGTAGTATCTCACCGAATGCCGCCGCCTCATTGAAGAATGCGTAATGCGTCGAGAATTAAGGCGGGCGGCAGATGAAATATTACCTGCCGCGTGGTTTGGTTGGTTGAATGGTAATATCGTAGATTGGTAGCTGCTTGGAGCGTTCCAAGCGTGCGTTGATCGTATTCATTTCCTTCGAGTTCACTGTGGCGCCCGTGGGATAATTGCCTGAGATTCTTTCGACTGCCGGATGGAGGCCGCGCCAAGTCATCCGTTGTGCGCAAGCCGCGACGACTGTCCAAGATTTCAACAGCACACCATTCCACTTCGTACTTGTTTACCGCGCCAAGATGGGTGGTGGTAGTTCTATCGGAGTGGGGC
>CALMEE010000015.1 GCA_937862885.1 uncultured Planctomycetaceae bacterium | reverse complement strand
CCTCCAAAACCTTCGAGAAAACCCTCATTTCTCCCCATCATACCCCCTCAAACCCCTTCAATCAATAGGTGCATGGCACCGTTTTTCTATTATCGGCGAATTCACACGTGAAAATTTGACTCTGGAAGTGGAGCACAATATAACGAGCGAACAGGTGATTGATTATCTTGCCAAGTTGTTAGCCACGCGGGGTTTGCCCAAACACATTCGTAGCGACAACGGCCCGCAGTTCATCGCCCAGGCGATCCAGGATTGGCTGGGCCAACTGGAGGTTGAAACGCTGTACATCGAACCAGGCAGTCAAGTCCTTGGGAGAACGCCTACTCGGAGAGCTTTATCAGTCGGTTTCGTGATGAATTCTTGGCACTGAAAATTTTTGATAACTTGACGGCGGCCAAACGCTTGACGGCGTCCTATCGACGCAACTACAACGAGGATCGTCCCCATAGTTCGCTTGGATATCAGACTCCCAGCGAATTCGCGCGGCAGTTTTCTACTTCTTTCGCGTACGCTCCAGAAGCAGAAAACTGCCGCCTACCTGCGGTAGGCTTTAACCAACCCGTACTCTCATAACACTTGGTACAGAAAATGGGGGCACACCACAGTATCTGCACTGGGAAAAGCAACTCGAACAAGCAAAATTCGAACTCAAGCTTGAACGTCAAAACAAATTTGCCACCAATAAACAAAATTATCAACACCAGACGGACCGTTGCGATGCCAATCGCAGATTTGTTCAACAACCTGGGGAAGGTGAAATCCTTGGTAGGCGCATCGGCCCTGAACTTCGTTCGACCGCGGCTTGGCTTCGCAATGGGATCGGGATCACGTATCGCAAAGTTCCCCAAGTGATCGAGGAGCTTTACGGGGTGACTTTGACTCCGGCGGCATTGCTGGGATTTTAGAAGATGCTGGCCGAGAAGTCCGAGCCGGTTGTCGAGGACATAGGGAAAAAGCTGGCCAGTAGCGATGGTGCCGTTCATGTCGGTGAAACCTCTTCGACGATCTATGGTGCGCGATCTTATTTTGGGGTGCATGGGGACTCGAACAATATTCATTTTAAATAGGGAACCACCCGTGCTGGAGAAGTCTCGCGCAACATCCTGGGAGACGATTTCACAGGCACGCTGGTGACCGATTGTTACAGCGGCTACTTTGCTACGGTGGCTGGAGCAAAACAGTAATGCCTGGTTCTCGTTTCGCGGAAGGCCCGTGATTGGCAAAAACCTGTCGAGGCCGATTCAGTTGACTTCATCTTCTTTGAAGATGACCAGAATCTTGTGAGTCGATCCTGCCGGTTCCATCGCCTTCGGGACGGCGGTAAATTGAGTAAGGACAAGCTTGCTTCCGAGAAGCGATGGTGGCTTGATGAACTGACTCGCTTGTTTAACTGCGAAGCTTATACGCAGCCTAACAAAGGCTTGGCGAACTAAGCAAATCCGGAATGGGGCGTCTTTCTGGCTGAGAATATCCTCGGCGGTTCTTCAGCAGCACCCTACCAAAAACTGGAATCGAAAAACAATGCTTTGGCCTTGTTTCGAGATGGTTCGCTGCTACGCGAATTTCCATAATATACCCAATCTGATGACGCTAGCTCGACAAAGAACTAACGCTGGGACACTCAAAGAGTTGCGTTCCAATCAAATCTCCCCTCACTGTCGTCATAGCTTGACATGCAAGCCACTTGCCAACTGGTCACTGCCGACGATATTAAGAATGCCAGAATTGGTCAAAACTGTTAAGTTTACCTCATGAACGAAAAAGATACTGCGTACTTGTAAAATGATAAACGTGCGTTATAACACTCTGACCAGTGGACTTCAACTAACCAAAATTGGGCTGTTAAGTCCAGTCGATAATATGTGAACAGCATATTCGCTCTTGGATTGATATCCGAAGGAAGAGCTATCAATGAGTGGTTCCCTTTTTTTGTTTGGCGGTGCTCAGGTCCAGCTGTGGATTTTACGGCAACAGGAATTTCCAAAGTCTTTCAACTAGGAGCCTAATATGCAGCAATCAATTACGCCTCTTGATCATCCTAACGACAACCGAATACTTCACCAGTCTTTGAATCTCGCTGAAGGATTTGGTGTGGATCATGGCCAAAACGTGGATAATATCGCCAGATTTGAAGCGACATTATCAGGGCTCGAACGTGGCAGCGCATTTGGCACCAGCCCGTCACCACCTTCCAATCAATCGGCAACAGATCGGGCGTACCTGCCGGTATTTGCTCGATTCGTCGACGCAAAATTTAAAGCTGGCGGCGGCCCCTCTTCGATTAGTGGCTTAGGCACGCGAAACCTGATTCTAAAAGGGACGAAAGAAAACCGGTATGGTCAGCTTAATGATTCCTTCTTGAGCGTTAGCTCTTTTCCATCACAACTCGTCTATAACGAGACTGTGACAAAAATTGGAAAAATAGAATATCAGAATGGGGAAGGATTTCACGACGTAACTAGCGTCAAATTAGAGATAAAGTTTGGTCTAAATGCCGAACCTAATTTCATGTGGATCAACTTGCAACAAGCAAATCCAAGCCTGATTGACTATCTGTTTCTACCCACTTCTTGGACAACCGTCGATTTGCCTTCAGGGAAAGCCAAAGCGTACTCATACGGTTTTGTATTGCCCGGTGATCCAACCCCGCCCAGTTCTGCGGCCGCCAAAAGTCTCCTCGTCCACGAGGGTGGCTTCTCCCAAACTGAAATTCGCATGACTTTCTTCGGAATCGATCATGACGATGAATTCCGCGAGGCCACCAACCTCGGATTCATCCACGGTGAAGTTATGCGTACGAACTGGATTTCGCATTTGCATGA
Source organism: uncultured Planctomycetaceae bacterium (assembly GCA_937862885.1). Classification (GTDB taxonomy): domain Bacteria; phylum Planctomycetota; class Planctomycetia; order Pirellulales; family Pirellulaceae; genus CALMEE01. The sequence continues at coordinate 3,157 of CALMEE010000015.1, read as the reverse complement.
TACGGACATGTATCGTTTCAGTGTTGCTTCTGGACAGCGCGTTGCTTTCGACATTAATACACCAGGTTTAGGACTTGGCAATGATAAATTCCGAGCCAGATTGACACTGTTTGATTCGACTGGACGACGCCTAAATCACGCAACTTATGGCAATCGCCCAATGATGAAGGCACCTGACGAGACGGAATGGGGTTGGGATCCATATTTCGAACACACATTTGCGGAAGCAGGTGAGTATTATGTGGCAGTGAACAACAATTACAATGGTTCACCAATGTTCATGACTTCGGAGAATTTGAAGGGGACTGACAATATTAGCAAATTGGTCAGCTTCGATTACAACAGTTCACAGGCACTTGGTTGGTATCGACTAACTTTATCCGATCCAGATGATCAGTTGGTTGAAGCCGTCGATTTTGGTGAGATTCAAATCGGAACGAAAACTCGCAATGGCCAACTATTTTCCGGAAAAGATGTGGACATGTACTCGTTTTCGGTAGTCTCGCCCGGCCAGGTGCTTGCGTTCGACTTGGATTACTTGAGTGGCTTCCTTGGTAAAGGGAGGATTACACTTTTTGGTCCCCTTGGCAAAAGCCTGTTCTTCACTGAGTTATTTAACGGCTGGACTTCCAGAGCAAGTTCGGGCCTCTTAAACCGCGCGCCAAATGAATCGCAGTTTGAGCCTTACTTTGAATATAGGTTTAACCAGACTGGAAAGTACCATATTGCCGTATCAGCATTTAATAATTTTGCTTTCAATTCCATAAACGGCAGAAACGACGTTAATGGAGGCGGGACAGGCCGATACTCTTTGTCAATAACAAATGTTGCGAGCACGTATGTTGCGAATCCTAACAGATGGTCAGGATCGGTTTCCATTCCCAATAAGGCTTCAGGGCGGTACACTATAGTGCCCACGCTGGAAACTATCGGTCCGAATCGGCATATACAGGCCGACAAAGAAACCTGGATCGTAGTGCATGGACGTGCCGACAATAGCCATCGGTTTTTGCCATTGGCGAAAAACTTGCAGTCCTATTTTGACTTGAATTCAAGCGTCGATCGGCAAGTGCTTTTGCTAGATTGGAGGGCGGGGGCAGCTGACAATCTATCTGCGATTGGCTTGCAGGGATCTGAATGGATTCCTTATGTTGCAAAGTGGGTCGAATCGATATTAGAGACGCAACTACGCGTATTTGGCCATGATTTGTCGCTAATTGGACACAGTTGGGGATCTTACCTGTCTTATGAAATCGCTCATCGAGTCGCGGGTGAACAAAGGGCAATTGTTGCGCTGGATCCTGCACAAGCAAACCATGCTGCCAAACTACTTGGTCTAGATCGCCAACATTATTGGAGTAATATTAACTTTAGCCAAGTCAGCCAAATGTCGTGGGCGTATTATGGGGGGGGCGGGCTCTTTGGAGACGCCAATTTGGCACGAACTGCACACGAAAAGTTTTACCTCGCATGGCAAAACGCATCAGACGGAACACGTCACAAGGCTCCGGTTTTATTCTTTGAACGGATCGTTGCCGGACATGCAAACGTGAATTCACCGTACAGACAGTTCAGTACAAAATACTTTAATCTCGAAAGATTAATGAATGCTAGTTTCACATTTGGTTGCGAAAAGGGAACTTGTGGTTTCAAAGAAAACGCGATGGGCAACGGGTTCGAAGGAGTTATTAGATACACTGATGTGATAGATTCTCTTACTCCTCGTCGATTTACTTACAAAGACAGATTTACCGGCCAGACCATTGTGGTTCCATTGACTTAACCACTGCCCCTGGGACGCGAAACTCCGGATGATTTTGTTCAAGGTATGAGACTAATCATGGTCCGGAAATCTCTTTGTTTTCACCCTATCTTAGTCATGAGAAACATTGCGACTATTTGCGAGTAAATTTGGTTGCGATGTAAACCAATGATTTATGATCGCGAAGTTGGGGAAAATTTCGAATTCGCGAGAAGAACTTCAAAGTACAGGCACTTAGGCGAGCGGCAGATGAAAGTTTACCAGGGAATTGGTGTATGTGAAAAGTGCATCTTGTGGGATGTTAGTGGTTGTATTTAGTATCCAGTCACCCACTCACGAGGGCTCTGCCATGGATGGTGTTGTTGATGAATTGTTGGTTGATGCTGCGTCGCGTTTATCTGGCGATGAACGCAGGGCGTTTCTTGGCATTGTCTGCGAGAAGCTTTGCCAAGGGAGTCCTCGAAAGACGGAAGAGCGATTTGGTTGGGGACGGGAAACGGTCAGAAAAGGTCTGCGTGTCGGTCAATCGGTTGTTCTGCCAGAGACTCATTGTGAAACGCGAGGTAAACAACGTAGCGAAGATCGCAATCCTCAATTGGCGATCGACATTAGGCTAGTTGTTGAACCTCATACGCATCCTGATCCGGAACTGAAGTCCGAACGGCTTATGCCAATCTTTCGGAGGCCGAAATTCGTCAGCGGCTGATAGAGCGTGGTTACAGCAGCGACGAGTTGCCTAGCGAGCGGACGCTGCGAGACATTCTCAACCGCATGAACTATCGCTTGAAACGAATTCAAAAGGGCAAGCCGTTGAAGAAGACGGCAGAAACCGATGCGATCTTCGAGAACGTCCAGTCGGTGCGTGAGCAATACCAAGACGATCCGGAAACGCTGCAAATCTCGGTCGATACCAAGGCAAAAGTGAGTTTAGGGGAATACGCTCAAGGGGGAAAAAACCAGAACTGACTCCAATGGCAACGTCGAAAACGGTTGGGATCATGATCCGCCAGCGAAAGAAAAGTTGGTGCCGTTGGGAATTCTTGTCCTGGCTACAGGCGTCTTAAGCCTGATGTTCGGTAATCATGAGACCAGCGATTTTTGGATCGACTGTCTGACGAATTGGTGGACCCGCGTACGCAGCTCCCATCGTGCTATTCGACGGCTGGTCATCTTCCTGGACAACGGCCCGAAGAATTCGGGACGCCGCAAACAGTTTCTCAAACGGCTGGTGGAGTTTGCCGACTGGTCAGGCTTGGAAATCCGGCTCGTCTACTATCCACCCTATCATAGCAAGTACAATCCTATTGAGCGTTGTTGGTCATCGCTACAGAAGAAGTGGAGTACTTGTTTACCGTTCCAAAGATTGATCTTGGCAGAAAAGTAATGGATCGTCCA
>CALMEE010000014.1 GCA_937862885.1 uncultured Planctomycetaceae bacterium | reverse complement strand
TCAGACGATTCGACCGGAATCCATCACTCCTGAGATTGAAGACACGAGGCGACAACCGTTTGTTGGACCGAACCGTGGAAATATACAGCACCCGTATTCCAACCAAGCCGCAGGTCAACAAGGTGCGGGACAACGTCAAGCAGGTGGAACCGGCGCGAGAGGACTTCAACAAGGCGGTGCGTTCGGCGGTCAATTTGGCGGAATGGCTGGAGGGTTTCAACAAGGCGGAGGTCTTGGGGCAAATAACACCGTGATCCGCCGATCTGTGCGCACTAGGTTGCAAAATCAAATTACTGTTGCTAATGCGGATCAGCGTGATTTAATCGCTCAACAGCGCGTGCAGGGGCGAATGTTTTCTGAATCGCTCATCAACTTGAGTGGTTCTGTCTCAATTTCCGTCGAAAATAAAAGAGCTACGTTGACTGGGAGTGTTGATTCTCCGGAAGAGCGTCAGCTGATCGAGCGGATGGCAAGAATGGAACCAGGCATCTACGCAATCGACAATCAGATCCAAGTCAATGGTCAAGAGGCGGTCAGCTTGCCGGCTTCCGCTGCTGCAAGTCGATGACTTTCCTTTTGGTCACCTTTGCATTGGTTCTGTTTAACACAGAGACCTTCGGGCGAGTTCTGAACACGTTGTGCAACAATCGCCACGTTTTTTCGGCTGCGTACGCGACCATTCTCATTGCATTCGGCGATAGCTACCACGCGTCGCTCCACCTCAAATCCTAACACCGCTAACATACGTTCAATGCATGTGGCCGATAATGCCCACCAGACATCAGTTTTTCGATTCTCTTTGGATGGCATGAACTTCGCTTGCCTGCGCTCTTGGCCAAGCAAACGCCTCCACCATGTCGGTTTGCGTCCGGGATTGGTCACAATCAATCGTTCACCTGCAAGCCGGGATGCTGAATACAGCGCTTGAAAAGGATCGCGTAAGTGAGGCAGGACCATGCCCAAATAAACGATATCGAACGTCCCCAATTCGAGCGGGAGATTGTAGATGTCCCCATAGTGGACCCGCGCACGCGAACGCAATTTGCGATGCGCATACCAATACGCGTTTTGCATCTTACGATGGCATTCTGCGCGGCTATTCAACAAATCCGGCCAATGTTGGCGAAGGGAAGCATGCGGTACCAAGTTCCACGATTCGACCGAGGGCAAATCAAATGAGACGACCTGCGCGCCACGACGCTCCAATTCAAAGGTGACGAAGCCCGATGCGGCGCCGACGTCCAGGACACGTTTTCCCGAATAGTCCTCATTGCCGAGATATTCGTTGGTGCATTTTCTGAGGTCCCAGGTTGAGCCGACGGTTCCAACCTCTGGTAACTCCATAAAATGATAGAAAAAACAGTCTTCCGGAGAATCAATGTGCTTTGGAGTTGCGTACAGTTGGCCGGTTGTCATGCGAACTTCCTGTTCGTTGGAGTCGAAGTTGGTCCGCATGGTGAAATGCGGTTATTCCCTGCGAGTTGCCGAGAAATTTTAGACGTGAACGAATATCTTCTACAAGATCAGTTCCCAATGATTTTTGCACCGAATCACGATTAATTGCGGATCTAGTCGACGTCTAGGATCATTTTGAGTAATTGGGCGTCGCTATAACGTTGTCCAGCGACACTGGCCTCGGCGAATCGAACGATCACCATGTTGAATTCGGGGAGCACGTAGAGTCGCTGCTTACCCAATCCTGCGGCCATATACACCGTCACAGGTTTCCCATCTTTTTTTAACGCGGTTTCGCTATCCTGTCTGACACGTTCCGTTCGTCCCAGTAAAGCAAGCTGGTCGGCTTCTGAATTCGCAGCTCGCAGCCACCACGTAAGACCGTAACTCTTGTTTCTTTCGCTTGGTTCGAAGCATTGATTAAGCAGTTCGCTGGAAAGCAAACTTTTCATTTGTCCATCGGCTTGCCTCACGCTACCTCCATCCAAAACGAATTGCCCGAACTTTGCCCAATCGCGGGCCGTTAAGAACATTCCCCCCGGCAAATTTGGATTGCCAGCGCGATCTCGTCCGATTCTGGCATTCTGGATTCCGATTGGTTTCAGCAGCCGCTCGTTGAGGTAAGCCATCGTTGTTTGCTGCACCGCGCCACTAGCCTTAAGTTTTCTCTGCAGTACTTCACTGAATACATAGAAATGACTGGGGCCATACTGAAATTTGGTTCCCGGTTCCGTTTCTAACTCCAAATCCACAGCGCGTTGGTTCTGATTTTCGGGGCGCACATTGGAGTCTTCGATGCCTAACCGACGCGCACGTCGGTCCGCCATTTCGCCCAAAGAAAGTGCTCCACTTCGTCCGCCAGCAAGGTCCTGGTCTCCCGCAGGGAGCCCGGACGACAAGGTCAACAATTGCCGAATGGTTATTTGAGATTTTTTAGGATGATCTTTCCATTCATCGATCGTTTCCGAGACCAATTCATCTAAGGAAAGCAGACCATCTTCGACAGCCAACATCGCCAGTACACCCGCAAAACTCTTGGTTCCGCTGGCGAGAAGATGCGGCCGATTCGCCGACCAGCCATTATCATAACGCTCGAAGACGATCTCTCCATCGCGTAGCACCAGAAACGCTCGCCCGCTGTGATCAGCTGAGTAATCGGCTGAACGCGTGAAACGGAGTTGCTCGTCATCCAGTCTCTCCTCCTGCGTAATCTTTGTGTCAGCTGGTCCTTGATCATGCGCGCCAGCGAAGTCTTGACCTTGTCCGTTTGCAGCATACGAATATGCGCAGAAAACACTGAGCAACCTACATGCCGTCGAGCAAAACGATATGTTGAACCAGCCTTTATCAATCCGAAAATGGTAGAATTTCTTGGTCATACGAATTCACTTTCGCGTTACGAGATTTGTGTTTGAACAAGCGGGCCTTTTCCGGAATCCAATACCACGAGGCTTCGACGACTTGTACTCAAGCAGATAAAGTATTGAACTTGTAACGTAAGCCGAAGTTGCCAAGATTCTTAAAAAAGTGGCAACTCAGCAATATCCCGTTTCTCAATATGCGACGATTGCTATAATGGCTCGAATCCTTCAGTTGGGTGAAATGCGTTGGATTTTAGCAGGCTACGGCCTTCATCCCAAAAAAGGCTGACACTCACCCTAGCCGATGTAAAAACCATTCATAGCCTTAATCACACAATCGATTCGCTCGGTTTTGTCCCAGACCGATAACTTCGTTGACTTATGAACGCATTGCAAAAAAAGATTGTCGTTCTGGGGTCAACGGGCAGCATCGGCCGCAATGTGCTGGAGATCGTGGCCGCGATTCCCGACCGGTTCAAGATTGTCGGGCTTACGGCGCATAGTCAACTCGATGTTTTGGCAGAGCAAGCTCGCAAGTTTTGTCCAGATTGGATTGCATTAACGGATACTGGTTCGTGTGGTGGCCTTCCGTGCCCGCAGTTGGACTGCCGGTTTGTCGCGGACGCAGTGGAATTGGACCGATTGATTTGTGATCCGAGCGTGGACGTTGTTTTTTCTGCGATCGTCGGGATGGCTGGATTGCGTGGCAACTGGGCGGCGCTGGGTGCAGGAAAAACGATTGCATTGGCGAATAAGGAGACTTTAGTTGTTGCTGGCAAGTTGGTGCTGGGACGCGCAAGGCAATTCGGTGCCCAACTGATCCCTGTCGACAGCGAACACAGTGCCATCTTTCAAGCTGCCCAAGCTGGTAGGGCCAGCGAGATTGAGAAGGTGATTTTGACCGCCAGCGGTGGACCATTTCGCAACAAATCCGTAGCTGAAATGGCTCAGGCGACTGTCGAAGAGACGTTGGCACACCCAACCTGGAACATGGGGAAAAAAATTACCGTTGATTCGGCGACAATGATGAACAAGGCCTTGGAGATCATTGAAGCGAGGTGGTTATTTGACCTTCCCGCCGAAAAAATCGAGGTCGTCATCCACCCGGAATCGGTCATTCATTCCCTGGTTGAGTTCAGAGACGGCTCAGTTTTGGCTCAACTCAGTCCGCCTGACATGCGTTTGCCAATTCAGTATGCCTTGACGTATCCCGAACGAGTTCCTGGCCCTTGTCGTCGCATGGATTGGCAACTCACGCATCAATTTAATTTCACGCCCCCCGACTTCGATCGCTTTCCAGCATTGCGGCTTGGCTTCGAAGTCGCAAAAATGGGTGGGACGAGCGGAGTAGTCCTTAATGCCGCGAATGAAGTCGCGGTATCGGCGTTCTTGGACCGTCGAATCAAATTTACCGACATCGTGCGAGCATGCGAGCATGTGCTCACGCGACACCCTTTTATAGCCGAGCCGACCATCGAGCAGATTACTGCCATGGATCATTGGGCTCGTGAGGAGACTAACCAGTGGATTTCAATTTGATTTCGTTTTCTTTATTCGACCCATCGAGTCTGTGGGCCATCTTTCAGATGGTCGTGGGCTTGGGCTTCGTGATTTTTGTGCATGAGCTGGGACACTTCGCAGTTGCCAAGGCGTGCGGCGTCAAATGTGAGAAATTTTATGTCGGCTTTGATGCGTTCGACATCAAGATCGGCGATCGAGTGATCGTGCCACGAAAGCTCGTGCATTGGAAATGGGGCGAAACGGAATATGGTGTCGGCATTCTTCCCTTGGGAGGTTATGTCAAGATGCTCGGCCAAGACGATAACCCATCGCAAATTGCTGAGGAGCGCAAACGATCGATGCAACTCGCCGAACAAAGTGGTGAGGCCGAAGTTCCTTCGGTTTCTTCCCAAGTGCCGCGACTCGATCCACGTAGTTATCAAGCAAAGAGTGTGCCACAGCGCATGGCGATCATCTCGGCTGGCGTGATTATGAATTTGATTTTTGCGGTGATTTTTGCAGCGATCGCTTTCGGGACGGGTGTCAACTACGAGCCGCCGCATGTCGGTTTCACGACTCCAGGAAGTCCCGCTTGGCAACACAACTTAGACGGCGTGACAGTTTTGTCGATCAACGATCAAACGACCCGCAACCGGTATTTTACATTTGGGCATCTGCGTGAGTCGATTGTATTTGAAGGAGAATCCTCTATCGAATTATCGGTACTTCCTGCTCCCGAACTTTCCCAGTTATCGGATGAGCCGTTTGATGATTCCCAATTGAACCCGATCTCCTTGTCGATCATTCCGGCAAAGAACCTGCTGAAGGTCAAGGGTGCTGAGAACTTGCCGGCAATCGGCATTGCACCGGCGTATTCGGCCGTACTTGGATCCGACCCGGCCGGCGAAGGACAAGCCGCATCCGCAGCGCAGCCTCCTTTGAAAGCTGGCGATCGTATCGTGAAGATCAACCATAAGTCGATTGTTCGAAACTCAGTGGATGAAAATGGTCGGCCGTATCGTCAACACAGTGTCTTTCTACTCCGCATGTTGTTGTCCCAAGTTACCGATGAAGAAATCACGATCACGGTCGAGAGGACTGATCCGCGGACGAAGCAAATGACGTTGATTGATTCTGTGATTCCGCCCAATCCGATGCGCACTCTGGGTTTGAACATGGAAATCGGCCGTGTCGTTGCATTGCAGGTTGGGTCGCCTGCGGCCGACGCGGGAATACAAATCGATGACCAAATAATTGCCATCGAAGGTGAACCCGTGGGAGATCCTTTTGTCTTGCAATCGCGTATGACAAGATTGGCGAAGCAAGCTGGCACAACAGAATTCACTATCGTGCGTGACACGGGTAACGGCACGAGTCAAGAGCTATCGATTTCAATTCAGCCTCGCCTCCCGCGATCACCTTCGCTCTCGCAAGATGGTGAGCCTTTTGCTGTGGACACGCTCGGCATTGCATTTCATGTGAAAAATATCGTGGCGGGTCATAATTCATCCGCTGATCCAGCTTCGCAGGAGGTCAAGGTCGGTGCAAAAATAGCGAAAGTTCACTTTTTGATGTCCGATGAGCAAGCGAAACGCTTTTCTCCGCTGACTTCAAAGCCGATCGACTTGTCCTCCGGAAAGGTTTCCTGGGCAGAGATCGAATCGGTAGTTCAAATGCTGGAGCCGGGTACACAAGTGGAACTGGTTTGCCAACTGAATAATTCCTTCCAGACCATTCGTACCAGCGTGCGTGAATACGAAGGCTTTTACGCCGTCAATCGAGGGCTGCCGATTAGTTTGGAACAGATGAATTATCAAGCGAAGTCGTTTGTAGAATCCTTGCAGTTGGGATTGCACCAGACCTGGATTGATGCCACCAAGGTGTTGCGATTTTTGGGTAAGTTGATTCGCGGAGAAATTTCAGTCACCAGCTTAGGTGGTCCAGGAACGATTGTGGCTGCCGCGACAAGCGAGGCCAGCCAGGGGACTTCACGACTTCTGTTGTTCTTGACGTTGTTGAGTGCAAACTTGGCAATCGTTAACTTCTTGCCGATCCCGGTCTTGGACGGCGGGCACATGTTGTTTCTGGCGTATGAAGGAATCTTTCGCCGCCCCGTCAGTGAACGACTGCAAATTATTCTCTCCTTCGCGGGCTTGATTTTTATTGTTGGCTTGATGCTACTAGTTATTTCCTTGGATGTTTGGCGTTGGAGTGGTCTTTTCTAATTATGGAGTCGACGAAGATAGATCGCGCGTTAATTAGCGTGAGCGACAAAACGGGGATCGCCGAGTTCGCGCGAGGATTGAACGAATGTGGAATTGAAATCCTGAGCACCGGCGGTACGGCAAAACACCTCGCCGAAAACGGAATTCCAGTACTTGATGTGTCCAAGTTTACTGGGTTCGCGGAAATCATGGATGGTCGAGTAAAAACCCTTCATCCCAAGATTTTTGCGGGAATCTTGGCTAGGCGAGACAAGGCACGTGATGTGCAGGTCATGGCCGAACTCGGTTTCCCCATGATTGACCTAGTTGTCGTCAATCTTTATCCGTTTGCGGAAACCATCTCGGACAAAAACGTCGATCTGCAGAAAGCGATTGAGATGATCGATATCGGTGGACCAAGTTTGATTCGGGCCGCCGCAAAGAATTTTCACTCGATCACCATCGCCACGGATCCTAGCCAATATACTGAAGTTCTAGAGGCTATTCGCAGCAGCGGCGGAACAAGTTTGGAATTGCGAGCGAACTTAATGCGGGCAGCCTTCCGACACACAGCCATCTATGATTCAACCATTGCAGATTTTTTTGCCGAAGATGTTCAGTCTTCTGCCGAGTTACCGGCCTCGATTTGTTTGCATTTGACGAAGCGACATCGTTTGCGTTACGGCGAAAATAATCACCAAGCCGCTGCAGTATACGCGCAGCTAGAACCAGGCAACATCAACTTGATCGATGCGCGGCAGCTTAATGGAAAAGAACTATCGTTTAACAATTTGCTTGACATGGACTCGGCTTTGCACATCGTCAAGTCATTTGAAGAACCGGTTTGCTGCGTGATCAAACACAACAATCCGTGTGGAGTTGCCACTCACAAAGACATCGCGGTGGCTTGCGAAATGGCGTTTGCGAGTGATAGTGTGAGTGCATTCGGATCGGTCGTTGGCATGAATCGTCAGCTGGACGAGTCGACCGCTGAGTTTCTTTGTGGAAGCAAATTGTTCGTGGAAGCGATTGTGGCATCAAGTTTTTCCGAGGGGGCACTGGCGACATTGAAGACCAAACCAAAATGGCGAGAGAATGTGCGTTTGGTCGCCACCGGTCCTTTATTGAACGACCAAAACGGACTTGAATTTCGGCAAGTTCATGGCGGTTTTCTTGCTCAACAAAGGGATTGGCTCGAAGAGGAAGAATGCTGGAAGGTCGTCACCCGCACGCAACCGAATCCGGAAACGCTGGCGCAACTTAAATTCACATGGAATGTGTGTCGACACGTTAAGTCCAATGCGATCGTACTCGCGGCAAATTTTGCGACGGTCGGCATCGGTGCCGGACAAATGAGCCGGGTCGACTCAGTGGAAATCGCCATTGCAAAAGCAGGCGAACGCGCGCGGGGAAGTGTTTTGGCCTCCGACGCTTTTTTCCCATTTGGGGATTCGATTGAGCGAGCTGGTCAGGCAGGGGTTTCAGCCATCATTCAACCCGGAGGCTCGATCAAAGATAACGAAGTGATTTCGGCCTGCAACGAATTTGGCATCGCCATGATTTTCACGGGTCATCGACACTTTCGTCATTAACGTCAAAACTCGACTTTGCGTGACTCCAATGGAGACAACGGGTGAGCCAGTTCGTTAACTAGTTGAGGAATAATTTTCGATTCGCTATTTGCACCGGTCTCTAGCGTCATGCATTGCCTATGAAAAAGTCTCGCGCCTATTTGCTTTGCCCCTTTGCTAACGACAGCAGCCTGTATCGAGGTTGGTCGGAGCAATTGAGCGTGCCGGCCGAGCGTTTAGAAAACTACCGCAGCGATTGGGAGTGCCCAGACGATGCAGCGATTTTGATTTCGCATATGCACTTTCGCTGGGAAGACTGCAATATCTTACGCCGCACGCTGCAGGCAGGTGACGTCCCAGTGTTGGTGTTGGCCGATGGCATCCTCGAATATCGTAACATATTCGAAAATCCGCAGGTTGCGGCGGGCTCAATTTATCAACCGGTGTTCGGGCACAAGATTGCTTGCTTAGGTCGGGCGCAAGTCCGATTCTTGGAGGCGCTTGGTAACCCAGGGATTTGTGAGTCGGTCGGCTTACCACGGTTTGACCGTTATTTGGCGGAGCCTTTCGAGGTGCGTAGCGAGGCCGTTAAGTCGAAGCAGTTTCGCGTGCTAATTGCGACGGCCACCAATCCGTTTTTTGATGAGCAGCAAAAAGCGCGCACGCTGCAGGCCTTAATCGACTTGAAAGACTGGATCAATTCCCATCCGGAGTTTTTGGGTCGACAAATTCAACCCCTCTACCGGTTGACGGCGGGATTGGATGAAGAACTGCAAGTGAAAAACGAGGAATCAGAGGAGTTGTTTGACTTATTGAATAGCGCTGACGCATTAATTACGACTCCCTCAACGATTGCTTTGGAAGGCTGTTTGAAGCACCGTCCAGTTGCTGCCCTGGATTATCACGCAAGTCCTCCGTTTTTGCCCTTGGCGTGGACAATTAGCGATACTAGCCAAATTGGTCGCGTGATTGCGGAATTGTTGGATCCTCCCGCACCCAAAATGCTCTTCCAACGTGCCGTTTTGCATGACCAGTTGGAATGTCATTCGCCTGCTAGTCTTCGCATGGTTGAGTTGGTTGAGGCGATGATAGAAATTGGTCGCAGGCCGCACCGACCGCTGAGTTTTCCTCCGCGCATTCTCGCCGATGTTGACCATGGGTTTCAGCGCGTGGACCCAAGTTTCGAGTTGAGAAATCTTTTTCCTGATCGAGATTGTTTTGTGGAAACAGAGCTGCAACAACTGCAGGCTGAACTAGCCCGAGCCATATTGCGACTGGAGCAATTGCCAAATGAACTGCTGGAGAGTCGCGAAAACTCACGATACTTAGCGCGGAAACTCAACGAAGTTCGCGACAGGTTAAAGAGTCGAAATGCGCGAGTCTGGGATTTGCGGCAAGAAGTCTTGCTATTAGAGAAAAAGTTGAAGCAATATCAAGATACAACCAAATCTACGCACGATGCGGATGTCTGAATGCCTAGTCCGCAAAACTGGCAAATTTTGAGTTTGGGAGAACGAAGTCAAGTCAAGTTGGAAAAAGTTTAGACCTTGCTATGAAACCGTATGACCCCAATGAGCCCGTGATTTTTACGCACATACCGAAATGTGCTGGGTCCAGCTTTATTCGCTTGCTAATTCGATGGTTTGGCCCGGAATATCTTAAACTGAATCAGGATGAACGACAGGACATCTTGTTGCCGCGTCATGAACTGAAGGATGCGAACGGAAATTGGGTGGATGGGATCAAGGTTGTGCATGGACACTTTGATCATGGGCGCAAGTACGGTTTGCCCTATTATTATCCGGAAGTCAACCAATATTTCACCATTTTTCGCGATCCATTTGATATCGTGGTCTCGATGTACTTTTTTTGCAAAGGCCGCAGCAAAGAAGGGAAATACTGGTATCGGGGGGAACAGGTCAATATTCTGGACGAATACCCCACGTTACAATCGTATTTGGCCGACTATCCGTACTGGTTGTTCAACCATTTACCACAGGATATTACGCTTTCAAATTACCGAGACAAAATTGAATCCCAATTTATCTATATTGGAATTCAGGAAGATTTGCCAGGTTCGATTCGTCAACTCGCGGAACTATTCAAAAAGCCGATTGTCGAATTGCCACACTTCAATAAATCGGTGTACGATGAGGTGGTGCCGGATGGTTTGCGAGATCGCTTTTATCGAGATTATCCCTTGTTGAAAGCGATATACGACTATGCGAAGGAAAACTATCTTCGACCACTTCCTCCGCCCTTAAAATGGCGCCGGCCGAATCTTCCACAAAACTGATGCGTAGGACCGAAGTTGTTTTTGCCGACCGTATAATTCTGTGGCATCAAGATGAGGTTAATGGACTCAATCGCGGCATGTGCGGAGCACGCGAAGTGACCCAGCCATCAGCTAGGCCATTGCAACAGGTTTTGGTTGGGAGCGAGTCGACTTGACTCCCGTCTGACCATTGGGCTACTTGCATCCGAGTAAAAAAATCGCTCGACATCATCAATCGATCAATTCAAATTCATTCGCAAACTTTCACCCATGAGAATCGGTTTTTATTCGTGTATGAGCGGTGTTGCCTGGGGAGGGAGCGAGGAACTCTGGTGGCGTGCTGCGCGAGAACTTCAAACTGCAGGGCACGAAGTCGTAGTAAACTACAAGTGGTGGCCTGAACCAGCTCGCCAACTGCGTGAATTGATTGAACATGGTGGTCGAATTTACTATCGAAATCAACCGCCAACTTACTGGCAAAATAAATTCAGTTTCGCCCGCAACCTGTTCGGGCACCGCAACGGCACACCCCAATCTTGGCTCGACGAATATCGCCCAGATGCTGTGTTGATAACGATCGGCTATCATCCTGACCGCATCGAGGTCGCCGATTACTGCTTGCAAAACAATATTCCTTATGCCATCAATGTGCAATGCGCGAGCAACTTCTTTTTCATCAGCGGTCAAGTCCTGGATGCTTACCGCGGGTGGTACCAAAATGCCAAACGGGTCTTTTTCGTCTCACCCGAAAATCAACACAAGATTGAAACCAATTTAGCGGCATCGTTGGCCCACAACGCTGAAATTGTCTGCAACCCTTTCAATATCGACGTCGATAATATTCCCGGGTACCCTGAAGTTGAAGACGGCATGTTTCGCTTGGCTTGCGTCGGACGAATTCATTTCCAATCGAAGGGCCAAGATTTGATCATCGATGTTTTGCGCCAACCAAAATGGCGCGAGCGCAATTTGCTGGTGACGATGTATGGTGGTGATCAAGGCAATCGTCGCCAGCTCGAAGATTTGATTAAAATGCATGGACTAGAGTCAAAAATCCAGATTGCTGGATTTGTCGATGGCGTGAATAGGATCTGGGCGGAGAACCACGGGCTGTTGCTCCCCTCCCGTTACGAAGGTGCACCACTATGCGTCATCGAGGCGATGATGTGCAACCGAATCTGCATCACGACTGATACCGGACGCAACAGAGAATTGATGGATGATTCCGTTTCGGGTTTTATCGCTGCTGGTGCGATGGTCGATTTGCTCGATGATGCGATGGAGCGGGCATGGAACATGCGGCACGAATGGAAGCAAATGGGTGAACTCGCTGGTCAGCATGTGCGGCAACGTTATTCGACGCGACCTGTGACCGATTTTGCTGAAAAACTCAAGCGGTTGGTTTAAGATGCTCGCTGGAGCTTCCATGGACACCAAGAACATCCATTCCACGACGCGCACTTTTCTCTGCTAATGAAAAGAACAACAAAACAGTTCAAGCGAAGTCGTCATTAATTTCGGATCCAATGCGGATCGACTATGCGAGTTGAGATTGCAATTTGTACTTGGAACCGTTCGCGGTTGCTCGCTGGAACTCTGAATAGTCTATCCCAACTGGAAATTCCCGGCGGAGTCACATGCCGGTTGTTGATCGTCGACAATAATTCCACCGACGATACGCCTCAGACGATCCGGAACTTCGCGGCAAGTCAAGCTGCGGGGCGGTTTTCCGTCGAACCGTTATGCGAGAAGAAACAGGGGCACACATTCGCACGAAATCGGGTCATCAGTGCCGCCGAGGGAGAATTGTTGTTGTGGTCTGATGATGATTGCCGTTTTAATGCTGGTTGGATTACCAACTATGTCAATGCGGCACGTGCTTCCCAATTTGCATTTTGGGGAGCGGCCATTATTCCGGTTTTTGAACAAGCGGTCCCAACATGGATCAACGAGAATTGGGAGATGTGCAAGGGATGTTTTGCCGCGCGAGATTTGGGAGACGTTGCATGTGATTTGACTGATCGGCGGCTCCCCTACGGAGCAAATTTTGCAATCAGAACCGACTTGCAAAAAGAGTTTCGCTTCAATGAAGATTTGGGAAGGCGGGAGCGTAAGGTACTTGGCGAGGACGAAACGGACATGATGCGGCGAGTTTTGGCTGCTGGTCACCGTGGGGCTTGGGTTCCCCACAATCCCGTAGAACACATGATTCCAGCGGATCGTATGACTCCCGAGTACATTTATCAGTACTTTTTCGGCCAGGGACGAACGCTCGGTATGAACGATGATCGACGACGACTCGGCCAGATTAGATTATTCATCGAATCAACCTGGAACTACTGGATGTATCGGCTTAAACGAAAGCATGTTCCATCCAATGTTTGGCTCTCCCACATGATTCAGTCGGCCTTAGCAGCCGGGCGTTTGCAGGCTTAATTCGTATCATGGTGTGCTAGATCAGGGCTGTGCCCTGTCTCATGTGTTGAACTGTCACAACAATACAGAATCACCCTTCATCAACCAGAGCGTCGTTCAACATGCTCTGTCCTAGTGGATTGCGCTGATGTCCACCTTCATCTGGAAATTTCGTCGTCCAATATTCAGCCATTGTGCTCAATGCAACAATTGTGACCAATTCAATTGAAATTGTGAGCGAGAAACCGATGGCGATTTGATTGACGTGAAGAATTGCTTGGTTTAAAAAGTAGATTCAAATTCTGGTTCGACCCCGACAATTCGAGTCTACATATTGCTAATTCTGTGAGCTTGGTAATGAATCTTCTCTCAAGGGATCCAGTGAAAAACAATCGAGGCAAATTATCGTTCGATCACCAACGACAGTCGCTGGATAAGGAACGACATTCAGAATCCTGTTTCAAGCGATTTTGGCTGATGATGAAACGCCACGATCGGTTTGGTCTTAGGTATAAGCGACCTGTTTTTTCGCACTTCGTTGCCTGCATCTTCACCTTCATAGTGGTATCGTCTATTTGTTGCGAGATGATCCAGGCACAGCGAATACCTGTGATCCGCGACAGTGTTGAACCCAATTGGCTCGATAACGGACAACAATTTTGGTTTGCATCAAGATTGGCGAACGGCGAAGCACAATTCTGGCTGGTCGATGCGAGACAAGGGACCAAAGAACCCTTGTTCAATCACGAACGACTGGCCGAAGAAATCGCCCTGAAAACGAGTAAGTCTGTAAACGCAAACAGCATTCCTGGCCGTGTCAACAAATTTGAGCCGAGTTTGCAGACCATTGAGATGACGGTTGCGGGGCGTAAAATCACGCTTAACCGAGTTACGAACGAAATTGTCAGGCTGGACGAAGACAGCGGGATCCCTATGGATCTGATGATTTGGCCGCCTCAGAACTCGCTCGAGAGCAATGTGGAGGTCTCACTTGATATCGATAATCGGTTGGATACTACGCTCGAAGTTATTTGGGTCAATTTTGAGGGAGATCTGGTCCCGAAGGGGACCGTGGAATCCGGTGAAAAGTTTCAGATCTCAAGTTATGCGACGCATGTATGGCTGTTGCGAAGCTCGGCCGTCGGCGATCTGGGCTGTTTTCGTCTGAATGAGACGAAATCGCATGAGCTGGTGGTCGATGCGGCGACCATCACGGCTCTGAAAAATTCTCAAAATCGTAACCTGCCGATGTTCTTGCCACCGCGAGCGTCGCAAGCTAACGGAGACACGTTAGCGTTTCAAGTGACTAATCGACTGGACCAAGAGGTTGAGGTTCTCTGGGTCGATTTCAGGAATAACTTGGTATCTTACGCCAAGTTGGAGAAAGACAAATCATTCTCAACCAACAGTTTCGTAGGGCACGTGTGGGCCTTTCGTGCTCACGACGGAAACGTGCTCGGTTGTATCGAATTGCCTGATGCAAACGCAACGAAGGTAGACCTCGATCAGGCAATGATTGAACGAGTCGAAACTCGCTCGACGCCCCGAGCGCGTGCGCGTCAGGCGCGTCCGCGTCGCAGCACGTTCCCGAATGTCTCACGGAATATGATGACTGGAGCGACGAGCGCCTCACGCAAGTATTCGTTAGAAGTACGCGAAGACAATCTTTGGTTGCTCACCCCAGGAGTCGAAGGTGCGGCCAAGCAGCTGACGAGCGATGCAAATGCCGAAAATAGTTTTCGACGCAGTACGCAAGCAGCACGGTTAATGCAGATGCAGTTCCGAGCCCAAGACGCACCTGCAAACGAGCCGGACATCGTGTGGACACCGAACGAAAGATACTTTATCGCTTGGCAAACACGCGTAGTCAGCGAACGGCTGGTGCGCTTGAATCCTGGACAGCCGGATAGGTACGAGGAAGCTGACTTATTCTATCCGTATGCAAAGCCGGGTGACGACCTACCCTTCAAGACTTTACGGCTGTTTGACGCTGAACAGGGATTGGAGATTCCGGTTACTGGCGTCGACTTCAGTAATGCATGGAGCCTGAATGTGGAACGGATGAGCCGCGATGGGAGATCTGTATGGATCAATTATAACCGTCGGGGACATCAAAAGATCCAAGTCGTTAGACTCGATCTAGAATCAGGAAAAACAAATGTAGTTATCGACGAGAATTCAGATACATTTTTGCATTATTCCGACGGAAACAAATATCGGCTTGGGTGGCTGAATGACTCAACAGCAATTTGGAGCAGCGAACGGAGCGGTTGGAACCATCTGTATCGCATCGATATGCATACGGGTGACATAATTAATGTAGTCACGTCGGGTGCGTGGAATGTTAAGAGCGTAGACACGATTCGGGACGGCCAAGTTTGGTTTTATGCCGTCGGGGTCGACGCCGAGCAAGACCCCTATCACGAACAATATTGTCGGGTTGACCTGGATGGTACAAACTTCAAACGCTTAACGCAGGGAGACGGGATGCATACAATCTACTGGTCACCGACCAATGAGTTCTTCATTGACCAGTATTCGCGAATTGATCTACCACCCATTCATGAACTGCGATCTGCGGACGGTGAGTTGATCTGTGAAATCGAACGGGCTGAGATCGTTGCGTCGGGAACAACTGGTTCGAGTCAGATTACGCCGCTACGTTTCGTGGCACCAGGAAGAGACGGTGTGACGCCGATCTGGGGAATTGTCCATTTTCCGCAAGATTTTGATATCAATCGGAACTATCCGATCTTGGAGTCGATTTACGCCGGCCCTCATAACTATCACGTTCCCAAACGCTTTCGCAATTCTCGAAGCTTCAGCCAATTTACGTCAGCAGGATTCGTGGTTGTCCAAATTGATGGGATGGGGACGGCTTGGCGATCCAAGGAATTTCATGATGTTGCCTACCGCAATCTACGCGATGCAGGATTTCCGGATCGGATTGCTTGGATTCGCGCGCTCGCAAAAGAGTTTCCCAACCTCGATTTAGATCGAGTGGGGATTTTTGGGGGATCGGCTGGTGGTCAGAACGCGATGGCCGCCCTGCTCTGGCACCACGATTTTTATAAAGTAGCCGTCGCCGATTGCGGCTGCCACGACAATCGCATGGACAAGGTTTGGTGGAATGAACAATGGATGGGAGAAGTTGAACCCGGCGATCACTATTCCATGAACTCGAACTTGGACAACGCACACCTGTTAAAAGGTAAGCTGCTCTTGATTGTTGGCGAAATGGACAAGAACGTGGATCCGGCAAGTACGTTGGATGTCGCCAGCCGACTGAGTGAACTTGGAAAGGACTCGGAGTTTGAACTTTTTGTGGTTCCTAACGCCGGACATGGCGCAGCTGATACTCCAAGTGGTCAAGCGAAACGGCTGGCTTTTCTGCGCCGTCATCTCTTGGAAAATTGACGCTAGAGCAGAAGATGTATTTTTTCCGGGTTGGAGTTGATTGGAACGACAATTTTGACACTTCTCGTTAATCGCTGCCAACAAGTACTGCCCAGAATCAAAAACAACTTTATTTTCGTACTCTTACTCGGCTTGTGCGATACTCCTACTCGAAACCAAGTGAGCTTGAGAGTACGAGTACCATTTTATTGAGTACGATCGCGCGGTTAGCCATGGTCGCGATCAGTGAGAAGAATCGAAATTTAACCGTTTTCTCTGGGTTCGATTTCTGTCCCCCTCCTGCTTCTTAGCCCTCGTCATTGCTGGCAAAATCGTACGGAAATTGAGTTGCTGATTTTCATGTACGTTTTTCATAAATGCAATAATGCGTGGAAGATAACCGGTTTTGAACGAATTTTCTTGAGTCTCTTCAATCTTCGTGGTTACCGAAAAAAACGGGCTTGTCAAAATCGGGGAAGCAAGCAAGAATAAATCGGTTGGTTCGCGCTCGCAACGCGATTTACTAAAGCTCGCACTGGTCTGCTCTTTGGCTCCAACGGCCGGTCGAGGTGGCTTTAACAAAAGGAGGTGATTCTGTGGAATATGTCTGTATTAGCCAAGTGGGTAGTTTAACCTAATGGCAATTGGCGAGTTGCCATGAGCAACTACCCAAAATTTTACAGGATCGCCAAATGGGTTGATCCGACTTAGTCATACCGAGCTATGCGATGTCGTGTAGCTCGGTTTTTTTGTCTGCTCAGCAGAGTCGACAAATTCAGCCGTTGTTTGCTTCGAAGATTGCACAATCGACGACGGTCATGGTGATAAAGAACGCTCCCTTGGTGTACGCTTCAAAACACACGGCACGAGAATTCAAGTTTTTTCGCACCGTGTTGGATTTCCAACCTCGGACAACGGTTTCGATCTCGGTTGGTTTCTCCTGAACCCAATTCGCCATGTTATTGCGAGTCTTGTCGAGATTGGACTTTTGCTCTTGCGCCTTTGGCCTTGCCGCCTCGATCTTCGAGTACAAGGCCATTGCGGTTTTAGTATGGGACAGATTTTAGTGTTGTCCGAACCGCGCCAATGTGATCATCGAAAGCGTGCAACTTGTCTCGCAGGTCAATAAAAGAATTTGTCAACTTTTTCGCTTGTCTTAGCAAAGCCCCAGTTCAGTTGATCTGAACGGTCTCTTCGGATAATGAGTGGCTCGTCAATGTAATCAAACGGATGCAAGAGCTTTGCCGTTGTGAAGCGATTGTCCAGTTTAGCCCAGTGGAGGCTCGAATGTGTGGGACAATTGCAATGCTTGTGATCGAGGCGCAAGAAGACCCGGCCTAGATAATGCCAGCGATTCCGTGTGATGCACGTTGTGTGGCGCGCTGTCGACCGGGTGTGGCGCGACGAAAAATGATTCGGTTCTCAACCCAATCCGAGGCCGACACTCCACGCTTTAGTGTTGCTATCAAGTTGCATGAACACTAATGGTGGCAAGTCAAGCCTCAAGCTAATTTGTGGCCAAGTTGCAATCAACGGCTGTGGGGACTTGTAGATTAAACGTCGACGATGCAGACGAATTAAAGAGTTCCAATTGCCCTCCAAAAGGCAAATTGGCATTCTCGAGATCTTGGATAATGTCATTTCCACTCTTAGGCTTACCGACGAGATACCCCTGGATACTGGGGCAGCCCATGTTTCCAAGCTGGCTTAGCTGTTCGCGGAACTCGACCCCCTCGGCAATGCAACCTAGACCCAAGTTCTTCGCCAAACGGACAATCGACACTATCAACTCGGAATTAGCTTTTCCATCGTTAATGTGGCTGATGAAGGAACGGTCGATTTTCAACACATCGAAATGGAATTCGTAGAGACAAGCCAGTGAGGAGTGTCCGGTTCCAAAGTCGTCGATCGCCAAGCGAACACCTAGTGCCTTCAGGTCTGCCAGCATTTGGCCGGCCTTTTGCGCATCCTCCATGATCAATGATTCCGTCACTTCAATTTGGAGTTCACGACTTTCCATACCGGAACTTTCCAAGGTCGATCGCACGAGGTCAACTAACCCGGGCTGTAGCAATTGCAACCTGGATAGATTCACGCTAATGTACGGAGGAGCATTCGATCTGAACTGTTGTTTCCACTGTTGCAGCTGACGACAGGCCTCACGCAACACCCATTCGCCGATTGGAATGATCAGTTTCGTTTGTTCGGCAATAGGAATGAACTCGTCGGGTGGTATCAATCCAAGCTCTGGGTGGTTCCATCGCAACAATGATTCGACACCTTGCAGTTTTCCGTCAGCAACTCCCCAGATCGGCTGGTAAGCCAGAAAGAACTGTTGATATTCCAAGGCCCCATAAAGCGCGCGTTCGATGGTTAGCCGATGTTGAATAGCAGACTGCATGAGAACATCAAACACGACATAGCGGTCACCGCCGCGCGATTTGGCCTCATAAATGGCAGTATCTGCGTCGCGCAACATTTCGGCGGCCAAAGAGTATTGAGGGTTGGAGAGTACAATACCAATGCTTGGCCGGACATGGATGTCTTGTTCGCAGAACTGGTACGGCTTGCGCAGAGCCTCCAGCAACCGATCTGCGATTCGTTCGGCGTCGACCTGATTTTTCAAGGAGCCGATCACGACGACAAATTCGTCGCCACCCAGACGACCCGTGATCGATTCCAGGTTGTCCGAGACCACTGCATCACTCTCTCTCAACGAGCCGGTAATGCGCTCTGCAAACTGTTTGAGCAATTGATCGCCGACTTCATGTCCGAATTGATCGTTGATGGACTTGAATCGATCAACGTCGACAAACAATACTGCAAATGTATGGTCGCAATTTGCAAGTGCGTAGTCGATCGCTGACTGCAGACTATTTTGCAGTTTGCGCCGATTAGGTAGTCCAGTCAATGAATCGTGGAACGCCACGTTCCGCAAGTGCTGTTCGGCGCGTTCGCGCTGCGCGATTTGACGTTGCAACTCTTGATTGGCAAGTTGAAGATCTTTGGTTCGCTGTTCAACCACGTTTTCGAGTTGTTCCAGATTTGCGGTTGCCGCCTTGGCCAATCGGCACTTTTCAGTAAGCGCTAATGCGATCTGAATGACTTCGTCCGCATCGAATGGTTTTTTGAGGATCAATAGATTCTCGCGATGCTTCAGACGAGAACGGATTTCATGCCACTGATAGTCTGAATACGCAGAACAGATCACCACTTGCAAGTCAGGGAACTGTTCCCAGATCCTCGAGACAGTTTCCACGCCGTCCCATCCGGGAGGCATCCTCACGTCGACGAAGGCCATGGCGTAGGGTCGTTGCTCCTGGTGAGCGGCTTGAATTTTGCTAAGTCCCTCTGCTCCTTGAAAAGCACTGTCCAACTCGAATTCGATCCACTCCGGCTCTGGCGATGGTTTTGGGTCACTAAACAACGCGCGTTCAATCGCCTTCAACTCGTCCTTTGCAGGCGATTTCCCTGATAGGACTTTGCGGAAGTCCTCATGGATGGCGGGATTATCATCAATGATCAAAATGCGGGGGATCCACATGACAACAGTATCCAAAATATTCGTGGTCATTGAATTCAATTAATTCCCAAAAAAGTGGTTCGATTGGGACAAAACGTTCAACCACAGCTTAGGTTTCGTTCATCATCGGTGGGGACGGGAGTTGCCGTTTTCAGAATTTTGATGTATTGCGAATACTGAATGAACTGATGTTAGCGGGTGTAATTGTTTGCAAGTTTGGGATGAATAATTGGTTTGTTCCTGCAAATTCGTGTGGTGTCAAAACGGATTGACCAAATACCTTCGATTTTCCCCGATGGATCAATGCACAGCGTCCTAGTCTTCGATGTCATTTTTTCTTCCCCGGTTTTCTTGGACCTAGATTTCATTCCCCCGGAGCATTCAGCCCCATCGTGGGCAGGAGTTCAACGCCCATCATGCGAAAGTTACCCATTTTTCCTGGGATCATTACTGTTTTGGGATTCGCCATTGTCGCCAGCGGACTAATAGGACTTACGGCGTATTCTCATCGACCTGGGCTAACTTCTGAGTCGATTCGCAATTCCGATGACTTGAAGAAATTGGTGAAAGCGCATGTTCAGGGTGAAAAGACTCTGTTTCTTTTTTATCATCCGCATTGCACATGCACTTCAGCAACGATATCCGAGTTACACGACATGATGGGTCACATGGCCAGTCCCATACCCGTGGTCGCCTTTGCTTTCGTTCCTGAATCCGAAGAGGCATCCTGGATCGAAACGCGCGCGACTCGTTCGCTGAGACGGCTCCCCCGAATCGAGATTCAACTCGACCGACTCGGTAACTTTGCCGAATTGCTAGGCGTTTCGACTTCCGGGTGTATTCTGCTCATCGATCGGGAAGGTAACGAGCAGTTTCGAGGAGGAATCACAGCCGCTCGCGGCCATATCGGCCCTTGCATTTCCCAGTCAGACCTCATGCGTGCGTGTGCCGAGCGAGCCTCGCAGCGAAATGAATGGCCGACGTTTGGATGCCAGCTACAATCTCAATTCTCAGCCAAGGATTAAAGTTATGAGCACCGATGCGGATCAATGCCCTCAGTTTTTGGAGAGCACACAGCGACTGTTCGATCAACGCTACGCGCGCGAGTGTGAACGACTCAGCCGCGGCATGATGTGGTTGATGTTGGCCCAATGGGTAGCATGTGTTGTTTTGGCGCTGACGGTGTCGCCGCTCACTTGGATCGGGTCAGCGTATTCGATTCATGTGCATGTTATCGCGGCCTTCTTCATTGGCGGGACCCTGTCGACTCTTGGTATATGGCATCTATGGAAACGACCTGCAGCGCCACTGACGCGGCACGTGATCGCTGCAGTCCCATTGTTGTGGACCTGCTTGCTGATTCATATGACCGGCGGGCGAATCGAAACGCATTTCCATGCTTTTGCCTCAATTGCGATCTTGAGCCTATACCGCGATTGGCGAATCCTGATCACGGCAACTGCTGTTGTGGCCGTGGACCATCTGGTGCGCGGGGTATGGTTTCCTCAGTCAGTCTTCGGAACACTGATGATTTCACCGTATCGTTGGATAGAACATGCATGGTGGGTGTTGTTTGAGGTCTCGTTTCTCATCCCAGGGTGTATTCGTCTAAAACGTGAGATTTGGACGTTATGCCAATCCCAGGTTGAAACGGAAGCAGCTAAATCGAACGTCGAACGACAGGTTTTGGAGCGGACAAGCCAATTATCCGCCACAGTCGAGCAGCTGGATGCGACGATGGCTAGCGTCACGGAAACCAAACAGTTCATGCAGACGATCATCGAGAGCGTGTCCGGCCTATTCTATGTCCTTGATGAACAAGGTCGTTACATGATGTGGAACCAGCCAATGCAGTCTCTGTTAGGCGCGACGTCTGAACAGATGGGCCAAGCCAGCGCTTTGGATTTTATTCATGCCGACGACCGCCCCTATATCGCCGAAAAGATTCATGAGGTTTTTACCAACGGGCAGGCCGTGGCCGAAGCTCGCTTATTGACTTCATCAGGTATCCGGTATGTCGTACTCAATGGGCGCCGCGTGATAAACGATGGTCGCCTGATTCTGGTTGGATCAGGCCAAGACATTTCCGAACGGCGCGCTACGGAATTGGAATTATCTGAGTTCCGCGAAACACTAGACAAGACCCACGACTGTGTATTTATTTTTGATCCAGACAGCCTGATTTTCAGCTACGTCAACCAAGGAGCCATACGCCAGGTAGGCTACTCACGGGAAGAATTGCTGAACATGAGGCCGATCGAAATCAGTCCAGAGTTCGATGAAGCGACTTACCGTTCGCTGTTGAAACCACTGATGATTGGTCAGACCGACAACCGTATTTTTGAAACGGTTCATCGGGATCGGCAAGGCCGTGAGATACCTGTCGAGGTTACACTGCAATTTGTCAGGATGGATGCTGAGGCGGGCAAGTTTGTTGCAGTCGTACGCGACATCACACGGCGTCGCCACGAAGAGGCAGAGCGAGCTAAACTCGAAAATGAGCGAAGCATGTTGCACCGACGGCTGCTGGAATACTCTCGAAAAGCGGGGATGGCCGAAGTCGCTTCGGGTGTCTTACATAACGTTGGCAATGTCTTGAACAGCATTAACATTGCAACCAATGTGCTGCAAAAGCAAGTGGAATCGAGCGCGGTTGCAAGTTTGCAAAGACTCGTTGACCTCATTGAAACCAAGAAAGATCAACTGCCGGATTTTCTGCGCGATGACCCAAGGGGCCAACAGATTCCCGTTTTCTTGCAAAAATTGACAAGAACGCTCGAGCAAGAACAACAACAAGCGATTAGCGAATGTACGGAGATTCTGGAACACGTCGAGCATATAAAAGAAGTCGTCAATATTCAGCAGTCCATGGCTAGGTCCAAGGCGATTGCAATGGAAGTCGACCCAGCCGATTTGGTTCGCCAGGCAAACAATGCCATTCGCGATTCGCTTGACAAACACGGTATTCGATTCGAACAAACCATTGATTCCAATGTCGGGTCGTTCCTGTCGGACAAACAACGTATCCTGCAGATTTTGATCAACTTGATTACGAACTCCAAGGATGCGTTAGTTGAGGCCAAGGCTGATAACCCCACAATCCATGTTCAGGTTCGTCTGCACGAAGATCAGGTTATTTTTTTGGTGGCTGACAACGGACTGGGTATCCCCGCTTCGCAGATTGAGCAAGTTTTTCAGTTTGGTTTTACCACCAAAGAACACGGTCACGGATTCGGTTTGCACTATAGTGCCAACTGCGCCGTTGAATTGGGGGGCACATTGAAGGTTCACAGTCAAGGTTTAGGATGTGGAGCTACTTTCGAACTATCAATCCCTCGACGTCCCAGCCCGTCTCCCGGTAACATAGCAGCTGTCACGTCGCTGACACTGCCCGAACAAGAATCGGGCAGAACTGAATGGCACGGCCGACATTAAAGGGCGTCGGGGTCAGACCCAAATGGCACTGTTATGATGCGGTAGGTGCGCACTTTCATCGATGACAGAACGGAGATATTTTGTATGCCCCGTTTGCCAGACTGGTATTCAGGTTTTTGCCCTCGTTTGGCCATGATAGTGACGCCCTCCTTGGCTGCATTTGGATTGAAAAGCCAAGGAGGGTTTTTCATGGGTACAGGAATACCAAATTCTTCCCGTCGAGACAGCCGCAGTTTTCATAAGATCGTTGATGCTTTTCTCACCAGCGATGGGTTGCCGTTTGCAGAAATTTTGTCGGCCGAACGCATCGAGCGGATCTTTGTGAAACATGGTGGCCTGTTTGGTCTTCATGGCG
>CALMEE010000013.1 GCA_937862885.1 uncultured Planctomycetaceae bacterium | reverse complement strand
CTGTCGTCAGCTCGTGTCGTGAGATGTCGGGTTAAGTCCCTTAACGAGCGAAACCCCTGTCTCCAGTTGCCAGCGCGTAATGGCGGGGACTCTGGAGAGACTGCCGGTGTTAAACCGGAGGAAGGTGGGGATGACGTCAAGTCCTCATGGCCTTTATGACTAGGGCTGCACACGTCCTACAATGCTGCGCACAAAGGGATGCAAAATCGTGAGATCGAGCAAATCCCAAAAAACGCAGCTCAGTTCGGATTGCAGGCTGCAACTCGCCTGCATGAAGCTGGAATCGCTAGTAATCGCGGGTCAGCATACCGCGGTGAATGTGTTCCTGAGCCTTGTACACACCGCCCGTCAAGCCACGAAAGGGAGGGGCATCCCAAGTCGCTGAGCAAACCGCAAGGATGGAGGCGCCTAAGATGAACTTCCTGATTGGGACTAAGTCGTAACAAGGTAGCCGTAGGGGAACCTGCGGCTGGATCACCTCCTTTCTAAGGATATGATTTCGTTTCGGTACACCACCGGAACAACTATCCGTGGGAATGACCTTGTACGCCAGTCAGTAAAATGACTGGAAATGGTAAAAGTTCACTATTATTTTGATAACAAAAACCCGTTGCATTGTTTAGCCAAAACATGCAGCGGGTTTTTTTGTTGATTCTCAGCATCAAAATCGATTGCGACTATAATGAATGGTTGTTGTAATTCTTTGTCATGGTGCGACACCAGCTTGGTTTCTCCAGCATTGCCCTGCAATCCGAATCGCCTAGCAAGCCGTTCACACCGATAAACTGCATTACCAACCAGAAACAGGCCGAACAAATATCCTTGTAGACGGGTCCATGTGCCTGTCCTCGGCAAGCACTCGGCAAGCAGTTGCCCTGTGAAAGTTTGGTTAACACGCGCCGTAGGCCAGTTCCGCATGTGCAATGTCGAACCATGAATTTGATGTGTGTACAACCCAAAAGCTTGGCGTTAGCGGAACACCGGCCAGAAAATGGCTTAGGCTTGACGTTGGCAATATTGGCTTTTACGATGACGGTTGAGCAGAAAACTACCGGGCAGCATTTCTAAAAAAGAAGTCCACCTAACAACTTAAAATTGGATAGACGCCCTATGCGTGATGTGATATTGAATGCAATGCGGCAGGTTGCTGCCGAGACCGATTGCAAACTCGTTAGTGTCATTGAAGACAATTCGGTCCTCTTGGAAACCGGTATTGATTCTCTCGGATTCGCTATCCTGGTGGCCCGGTTAGAAGAAGAGTTGGGATACGATCCGTTTGTGATGATGGAAGAGCCAACATATCCGCGCACGTTCGGCGAGTTCGTCGAAATTTATCAACGTTTCGCTCAATGACCGTTAAGACTTTGTACGACGCGTTGGCTGCCTATCCCCAGTCCCGTCCCTGTCTCTACTCGGCTGCGGGGCTGTATTCGCTTGGCGATGTGTTACGGCAAGCCTCGGCGGGATGGTCCAGCTCCGCCACGGATTCCACGTTCAATAGTCGAATTGCCCTGCGTAGTTTGGGCCCCTTGCAGTTGATTGAGGCCGTGATTGCATTTGATGGACGCGTCGATGCAATCTTACTTCTCCCGAACTCGCTGGACGAGTCGACTTGTCAAGAATTGACTCGGACAGCACGCTGCACCCATTTGATCGAGGCTGGCCAACGGATCTTGGCAAGTTTGGAGGCAAGCGACCTGCCCGAACGGCAAAAACCAGAGGCCACTCGTTGGATCCTGGCTACCTCCGGCACGACCGGGAAGCCCAAATTAATCGAGCACACCCTGGAATCCTTATCACGTACGGTTAGACGCGATTTGAATAAAGGTGGGGAACTCGTGTGGGGTTTGCTGTACGATCCAAACCGGTTTGCCGGACTACAAGTGGTATTGCAGGCATTGTTGGGCGGTTCTAGTTTGGCTTTGCCCGATAGTGATGTCTTTGAGGATCAAGTCAGAGCTTTGTTCCACTCCCCTGTAAATGCACTGTCGGCGACGCCCAGCATGTGGCGGAAATTGCTGATGGATGGTCGAGTTTGTCAGTTGGCTCTGCGGCAGATCACGTTGGGAGGTGAGATTGCCGATCAGTCAATTCTGGATGCATTGAAAAAATGTTTCCCCGATGCCAGGATTACCCATATTTATGCTTCGACCGAGGCCGGTACGGGGTTTGCCGTAAATGATGGCAAGGCCGGTTTTCCGGTTGCATGGTTGGAAGAGGCAACCGGACCAGTCCCGATCAGAATCAATGAGCACGGGCATTTATTGCTGAAGCCACCCGTGCTCGCTTCAGGGGCGGAGATTCAGTCGCGGCTAGACCAAAGTGGCTTTTTGGACACGCAAGATATTGTAAAAGTTAGTGGCGATCGTGTGGTCTTCCTGGGACGCGTTTCAGGAGCGATTAATGTCGGCGGGAATAAAGTGGTTCCGGAAGAAGTTGAGCAAGTCATCCGTTCTGTGGTCGGCATACAAGAGGTCAAGGTCTATCCGCGCAGGAACAGTGTCGTCGGTCAACTGGTTGCCGCCGATGTTGTTCTGCAGGATGGTTTTGACGCAACTAGCGTGCGGGAAAAAATCAACCAAATATGCCGTGCACAATTGGAGGCATGGCAGGTGCCGGCCTTCATTCGATTTGTTTCAACGATAAACATCAATCCCGCAGGTAAGGTGGAGCGAACGCAAGCATGAGAACGGTGATAATCACGGGAGCAACGCGAGGTCTGGGGCTGACCCTGGCCGACCATCTTTTGCGCGAAGGATACCGAGTTGTGGGTGTCGGGCGCAAGATCTCCGAGGGTTTTGAGAAGCTTGTCAGTACCTACCCAGAGACAGGCCTTTTCGAACCATTTGATCTATCCGAACTTGCCAAAATTCATGGATTTTCGACGGAAATTGTGCGTCGGCACGGTCGGCCATGGGGACTCATCAATAATGCGGCACTGGGAAGTGACGGCGTCTTGGCCACCCAGCATGAGAGTGAAATTGCTGCGCTGATTCGAGTCAATATTGAATCTCCTATCTTATTGACCAAATACATTTTGCGCCCCATGTTAATCGCCAGAGGAGGGAGAATCATCAACATATCGTCGATTATCGCAAGCACCGGCTTTAACGGCTTAAGCGTGTATGGGGCAACTAAGGCGGCGTTGATCGGCTTCACGAAGTCCTTGGCGCGAGAAGTCGGCAAGGCCGGTATAACCGTGAATACAATTGCACCCGGCTATATGGACACCGACATGACTGCTGGCTTGGAAGGGGAGAAGCTTGCTTCAATCAAACGACGCAGCCCGCTTGGACGGTTGGCGACGACGGCAGATGTGGCTCATGCCGTGAGTTATCTTCTGGGCGATGGCGCGGCCAACGTAACTGGAACCACGTTGACGATTGACGCGGGGAGCACCGCCTAAACAGTTAGTAAATCACAATGCGCTGCTGCCGATAATTTTTGAGTCAGGAAATTGAATTGACTTGATGGCGGCTTAGGGCAACATCGTGGTCGACCGACGAGACCAACTGCCTAGCCAGCGGGACGCGTTACTTGCTGATGAGCGTTGGGCGAGCACAAGCGGTCGTCGATCAAGGGGTTCATTTAGTTTAATTGAAAGCGCAGTTCCACACGTCTCGGACCGAGTGGCCAAGTTTAATGGCAATCACGAACAAACTAAAAAGAATTCTACGTAAACCGGGTACGCTGCCGAGTTCAATCGTCAAAGTCGTTTGCGACAAGCTTCATCGATATCGCTGGTCGTCTCCGACATTAAAAATTCCTTCCGATGTGACGCTTCCCGAGATCGAGAATTTTTTGATTAGGGCCGGTATTGCCAAAGGGTCGACGTTGTTCTTGCACTCTTCTTGGCAACACCTCAACAGTGGCCATTTCACACCAGCCGGGCTAATTAAGTTGCTACTGAGCATTATTGGTGAAGAGGGCACCCTGGTGATGCCGGCCTTTCCGCCTTCGATCTTACAACTTAAGCCCGGGTTTGTCTTTGACGTAAAGCGAACTCCTTCCGGAGGAGGGTTGCTGGCTGATAGTTTTCGCCGCTATGCGGGGGTACGACGCAGTATTAATTTGAATCACTCGGTTTGTGCCCTCGGACCTCAAGCAGATTATTTGACCCGTGATCACCATCTCAGCAACAAGTCGTGGGACGAGTTCTCACCCTATTATCGATTGCGAGAGATTGAGGATTCCTGGACGGTCGGACTCGGAGTCGGGCATCGGTTGCGGATCGCAACGGTATTGCATTGCGTCGAGACCATTTTGAGTCGGGAAAACGCCTATTATCGCAAGTTGTTCAAGGACGAAGTAT
This sequence comes from uncultured Planctomycetaceae bacterium, assembly GCA_937862885.1. Classification (GTDB taxonomy): domain Bacteria; phylum Planctomycetota; class Planctomycetia; order Pirellulales; family Pirellulaceae; genus CALMEE01. The sequence goes on along the minus strand of CALMEE010000013.1, from coordinate 19,240 downwards.
GCTACGAGTACAAGACGATAGAAGGTGAAACCGGACGCCACTGCTACACGCGTCGTATCGGTCAACTCTATCCGCCGAAAATTGCCAAGTATTTTTCGAGCGAAGAACTTGTCGAGGATACGTTACAGGGTTTAGAGGCGTACGCTATTCGAACTCGAACGTTACTGGACAGGGCGATTGAACTTGGGCGAAAAGGTAAGACAATGTACGTATGGCCGATCCCCTGGCCTTGGTATTTTCGATAATGGCATCAACACCGGGCACGCGCAATTCCAGGCCGTCAAATTGGTTTAGGCAAGAATCATGTTAGCTATCGAGTCTCCGATCGGTTGCAAAAACGAACTCGATTACATCTTTGGTGTGATTTTTGGCGACTGGTTAGGAGTGCCTTGGACGCACGTACAAACTGAGCGATCGGATGTGATCGTGACACTCAGCGGTCATCGCGGCGCAGTGCGCACACCGCATCGTTTTTTCGCCCAGTTTGCTGAATTTCCAGAAAATTGGCTAAATGTTACGAGTGTACCGCAACTCCCGTTGGCAACTTATGACGCGCGGAAGTTGGACTCTGACATCCTGATGACGGCTCCGCGGGTTCCCATAGTTTTCGGCGACGATCACGCAGATACGTCGCCGACCGACGTGGAAATGCAGATTCCCATTGATGTGTTTGGCTCAGCGTTTTTCATGCTGACTCGATATGAGGAAGCCTGCATCACGGAGCGAGACGAACACGATCGTTTTCCTGCGACGGCATCTCTAGCTTTTAAAGCGGACTTTTTGGAACGACCGATAATCGACGAGTATGTGGAAATCCTATGGGCAGCGATGCAAAAAGTTTGGCCGTCGTTGCAGCGCAGGCAACGTCAAGCCCGCATCCTTGTCAGCTGCGATGTCGATAGGCCGTTTACATTTGACGGCTCGCTAAAAAAATTTGCTCGGCGATTTGCGGGTGACTTGCTCAAGCGGCGTTCACCGAAAATGGCTTGGGGGAGCATTTGGGGATCGGCAGGCGCGCGGCGTGGTCGCTACGAACACGATCCCTTTCGAAACGGCTTAAAGTTCATCATGGACGTCAATGAACGTGCGGGCCGCGCGGCCGCGTTTTACTTTATTCCAGAAAAAACAGACGCTACCCGTGATCAAAGTCCAAGTCTGGATGAACCTCGCATGCGTGAACTCATTCGAGAGATTCGCAAACGCGGACATGAAATCGGCTTACATCCTGGATTCAATACTTATAAACACCCTGAGGCAATGACACGCACGGTACAAACCTTACGCCGGGTGCTTGATGAAGAACAGATTGACCAACCTCAATTAGGCGGACGTCAGCATTATCTGCGCTGGGAGAACCCAACGACGGCTCAGCTATGGGAACAAAACAAACTGGATTATGACTCAACGCTATCGTACGCCGATCGCCCTGGTTTCCGTTGCGGGACGTGCCATGAATATCAGATGTATGATGTCCGACAACGCCGCCCGTTAAATCTCCGACAACGGCCCTTGATCCTGATGGAGTGTACGGTAATCGAGGATTGCTACATGGGCTTAGGCTACAGTTCAGAAGCGTTGTCGACCATGGTGCGACTCAAGCAAATTTGTCAAAAATTTTCGGGTGACTTTTCGATTCTTTGGCACAATAGCCATTTCGATAACCGAATGGATTTCGAGTTCTATCAACAGCTGGTGTCAACTTAGCTCATTTCGTGGAGCCGATTTGAAGGTTGCGATTGGCTGTTGGCCATATTCCAGCACGCGTTGGATTGCAAAGCTCGTCGTTCGAAACGGTTTGCAGATGGTATTACGAGCGGGTCAATCGTTGCTGAAGCGTATTGGTATCCGACTTCATCTTGAAGTGCCCGGTTTCGACGAAGCTGGGGACTTGGGACAGAACGAGGTTTACGTTCCCAGTTTGCTTACCGAGTGATCGTATCCACATCCGTTTTATTGGGAACTCTCGCTCCATCCTTGCGCTGCATGTGAATCTGTTGTGCACTTGTGCGGCGGGCATGGACAATCATGCCTGAGGCAACCTGGCGCCACGTCAACGATTTGGCAAAACGGTTGAACCCGCAAATAGCTAGAAAGAGCGGAAAACAGAAGGAAAAATAAGCCGAAGCGCCCCAAAATAGGGTCATTTTTTCGATCGTGAAACCATTGGCAGCAAGCAGCTTTTCAAATGCCTTGGGAGTGCACTTGTCGTAAAACACCGGGTATCCGGTCTTATGAACAAACCCGGGGCGCAATACCCGAATCAAGAAACGTTGCAGGCGGTTGCCGACAATTTTTGTGGCGATTGAGTAGGGATGTCTCCCGCAAGGAATCAAGCAGATAAAATGCCCGTTCTCGGCGAGGCAATTTGAAATGGCGGCAACGGCCTTGGCGTTATCTCTAATGTGTTCGTGAACGTATTTGTTAAATACCAGATCGAATTCGCCGTCGATTGGTTCTTCCGCAGATTGAACGATTGCGCGATCGTAACATTCATTGTCGGATACCACCGGATCAATATCCAACCCGACATACATAGAACCGGAACCTTTCTCGAGAAACGGTCGCGAGCTCCCTCCGATCTCCAATATTCTCAAACTCGGACTTTGTTCAAGAATAGTTTCGATCGCCTGCTGGAACCGGGGCAGGGGGTTTTCATCCGCTTTGATCCACCCCGACTCCGTGACCTTACGGCACAGCCAGTTATTGCTTTCGATCACTTTTCTAAAAAGTTTCATGTTTACTTTCAATACACGGCTGGCTAAACGCGCGACGTCGAATTCAAAATCCACTGAAGCATTTCGTGTGCCAAGGAATCTCGGGAGTAGAATTGTGCGACGAACTCGCGGCCTTTGTTCTTCATCATAATCAATAAATCAGGATTGTCGGCCAATTCTTTAAGAATCTTAACCAACGCTTCGGCGTTTTCAGGCTCAAACAAAATCCCGCATTGGGAACGTTTTATGATATCCTCGACCTCTCCTTGCACCCCCACCAATAACGGTTTATCCATGGCCATGGCCTCAAAAATCTTTGAGGGAATCGCTGCTTCAAACAAGCGATTCTTTTTCAGATGAACTAGTAGAACATCGACAGATGCAAGCGCGGTTGGGACGTCTTCCTTTGGGATACGACCGGCGAATTTTACCCATTGTTCTAAGCCGCTAGTTATGCATTCTTTTTCGAGATCTGCTCGTTCGGCACCATCGCCAACAATCAAAAAAGCGACTTCGTGTTGGCCTGCTTCGCGCAACAACCTAGCTGCGTCGAGGACGACGCGCAGGCCGTGTGCCATCCCCACCGTACCAATATAACCACAGACGAATTTATTTTCGACTTGCCACGTTGACCGAAATTCCGGATTGGGAGGGAGTTGCGGAAATCGACCAAGGTCTACGCCGTTCGTAATCACCTTGATCTTCGTGTGTTTTGGGACCTTTCTTTGAATGTCATCACGTATTCCATTTGTGACGGCGATAATCGTTCGCGCAGATCGATACATTAATCGTTCGAGAAATCCCAAAAATCGGATCGTCCATCCTGGCTTCATAGCCCCGACGGTGACAATCGAGTCAGGCCAGATATCGCGGATTTCCAAGACAAGCGGCGACCATTTCAACCAACTGGCGAAGACACCTGCCCAACCACAAAAAAATTGTGGAGAGGTCGCCACGATCACATGGGGGCGCCTGCAAAAGAAGATGGTGACCGGAATCGCTGAAAACATGTAGGAAAGGTAATTGAGAATTCTGCGCAGCGTCCCGGCATTTGCCGCGAGATACGTCCAAATCCGTAGCACATGAATTCCGTCCAGTTCCTCTCGCTGCGGCCACCAGCGGTTCTTCCATCCCTTGTACACAACTCCGTCTGGCGCGTTGGGAACCGAAGTTACCACGGTCACCTGATGCCCTTCAGCCACCCAACGTTTACAATGCTCGTACGTACGTGACGCGGGGGCGTTGCCCTCCGGAGGAAAATAGTGGGTGAAGAAAAGGATGTTCATTGCGCTATTACAAATTGTAGGCGTACAATCGATGTCGAATTAACTAACCCTTCACGTTAATTCCCTGTAAAGCATGCACGACAACTTGCGAAGCTTTGCCCGCTCCATACCACAATGCATCCCACTGACTTGAGAATTTGTGGCCCCTCCACGAATGCAGAATATTTTCCGCCTCGGTACCCACCAGGACATTAAAACCATGATCGACGAGTTCAACCCACTCGGTTTCGTTGCGTAACGTGAAACACGGCTTTTGAAAATAGAAGGCTTCCTTTTGCAAGCCACCACTGTCCGTGAACACATGGGTGCAATGTTTGAGCAACCACAACATGTTCAAATATCCTACCGGATCCAGGAGCGTTAGGCGAGACACGTCTAAACCGGATTTCAACAAGATATTCTTTGTGCGCGGATGAACTGGAAAAATAACCTTGCATTCATGGGTGATGGCGTTTAAGGCATCGATAACCCCAGCAATCCTTCCGGGATTGTCCGTGTTCTCGGCTCGATGTACGGTGCACAAAACAAACGTCTCATGCTCGGGAACGCCCTCTGGAGGAGTGGCAAATTGGGAGTAAAACAGGGCGCCATCCAGCATGACGTCTCCACACAACAGCCAGTCGGCGTCCGTTTTCCAGTCAGCGATTCCTTCACGTTCGAGATTGTGCATAGCCGTCTGCGTTGGGCAAAGCAGCAGCCGACTGACGCGATCGGTTAAGATTCGGTTAATTTCTTCAGGCATCGCCATATTGAAACTGCGTAACCCGGCTTCGACATGTGCGACAGGGATTCCGAGTTTGCAAGCGGCCAGCGCTCCAGCAAGAGTTGAATTGGTATCACCATACACAAGCGTCCAGTCCGGTTGTTGCTCAACCAATACTTCCTCGATTCGTTCAAGCATTCGACCCGTCATTGCACCGTGAGACTTACCTCCGATTCCCAAGTGATAATCGGGAGCTGGAATTCGCATTTCTTGGAAGAAGACATCACTCATGTTGTTATCGAAGTGTTGTCCAGTATGCACGATTACTTCCGTTAAATCTGTGCCAAGGTCCCGCTGGCGTGCGATTTCTCTGCTCACCGATCCTGCTTTGATAAATTGGGGTCGTGCCCCCAAGACTGTGACCACTTTCACTTGAGCAATCCTTGATAGATTCTGATAAGTTTCTCTTCTTCCACCGACCAGTTGTACTTCTGTTCAATCGCCCTGCGGCCGTTGCGACCCATTTGGGCGGCTTCTTGCGGATGATCGATAATCCATTGAATCGCCGCCGCGATTTGTTTAGGCTGCGCTGGATCAACGAGCATACCACATTCGTTGGACTCAATTATCTCGCGCCAAAGAGGAAAGTCTGAGGCGATTACCGGCAACTCCGCCGCCATATATTCGAACATCTTGTTGGGTTGAGCCTCAATATGATTTGGATAGGGGAGAAAGGTGACAACACCAGCACGAGATCGACCCAACACGTCGACGACTTCATTGCGATTCAAAAAGCCCAGTTCATTAACTTGGCCCCAGCCATTGGCGGTGCGCAGTTCTTCTGCAAAATTGGGTTCGCTGATTGAGCCAGCCAAGTTGAGACGAACGTTTGGCACATGCGGGAGCGCGTCAACTAACTCCTTCACGCCTCGAATTTTGGTGATCCCGCCGATGAAAGCGATTTCGAGGGGTTTCGTTCCCAAGACTTCCGGGTGATCAAACTCTTCAATGCGGGGAAAATTAAGAAGCTCATAGGTAGATGGATTAATCTTTTTGAACTTCTTCGCTACCCCAATTGTGGCACACAAGATGGCACTCAATTTGGGACAAACAAGACGCTCAGTTTGGTGAGCGATTTGTGACAGAGTTTGCCGTGCGATCCAGTTCAGATACGGCTTGCTCAAGATCTGCTTGGGGAAGTCTTCGTGACTATCGTATATGACGGGAGCCCCGGTCTTGATTAACGTTTTCGCATACGGCAGGAATTCTGGATCGTGGAATTGGTATAGATCGAAGTTTTGCCGCTTGGCGCACTCCACCACACGCTTGACGATCGAAAAGGCGCGTTGCCAGCGATTCTTTGGCCGCCCCACGTCGATGATGTTAATGTTGTCGATTACGGCATCCCCCGCACCATCGGCGACGATCAGGGTAACATGAAGGCCAGCTTTGGCTAGACTTCCGCATTGCTTCAGGAAGATTCGATTGTCAAATCGAGCGTGCACGGAGGTCAGATGTGCTACTCGTTTGCGTGAATGCGCTAATTCAGATTCCATTGCAACACATGTCTATCGCTGTACGTTCGGATTCCCAGGGGTTCGTTTTGGCTGAAGATGGGGGTACGAGGTACTAGAGCGAGGCTTGACGAAGAACAGCGAATGTCTATCGAGCGGTTGCAGCAGATAAAGGAAAACAATCACAGGCAAAGCGCCATGGGTGAACATCACGCGCTCTAATCCCGTATTGCTCATCTTGGCAGCAATTCCAAATGCGACCAACGCGACGATAGGTAAGCCCAAACGCGTAGCGAAACCATCCAAAATCCGCGCGATATAACCCACCACCACCGTTACAAGTATCATGCCGAGATATCCAGCGTCAGCAAACGCGGAAGCCCAAATATTCGTATTTGCACTCAGTGTTGTACTGCCCGCCATGCGTCCCATTAAGAAGGCCTTTCCTTCGGGATACGGGCAATCGATAAAGAAGCGCAAGAAACTATCGGACCAATAATACAAAGGATTCACGGAGAAAAATTGAAAGTAGGAGAGGTTGCCGACGGACGGGAAAACTAACTGCCTGCGCACCAACAGGGAGGCGATTTCAAATGTCTTGCGGTAATGCCATTCCACAATGCCCAGCCAAATCAACAAAATTAGTGCCACGAAAATCGATGGAACAAAGACCCGTCGTTGATATTTCAAGAAGATAACGGCAAAGATCAGCAGGATCGGAACGAAAATCGAGTCCTTGTTGCCAACTGTGAGATATGCGACGAAGTAAATGAATACTCCCAAGAAGAAAAGGGCATAAATCCTTTTCGTGATGCCAACGGCAATCAACAGGAGGCCAACACCGCTCGTTCCCAAATTAAGTGCATAGGCATTGATGTTACGTGTCCCCGTAATTTCACGCCCCTGCAGCCGGCGGTGATACACATCGTAGAGGTTGAAGTCCAACTCGATATCCGGAAAGAAATAAAATCTCAAAGCCAAGGTTATGAAGCCAATCAACACCAGTAGCGTTAATGCCATGCTGGGGCCAAAGTCCATCGCCGGCAGGACAATCGGTTTTCGTCCGCAGATCAAACATAACAAGATAAAACAACCAGCAATCGACAAGACGAGTTGATAGGGTTGTGTTCCCAGCAAATGGCAAGGGAAGATCATAGTTGGCAGCACGACCGTTCCGTACATGAAAATGAGGATGGCCGTCGAAGGACGCCGCATGGTCGGTGGCATGAATGCGCTCGTCAGAATCACCATGACTACCGCAAACAAATAGTCTGAATTGGCGATATTTGAGGACCGCAGTCCCATATACAAATATTTTCGAGAAATGATTTCGAGATAGATGTATTCCAGACTAAACAGGTAAATCAGTGAGAAAATGATGATTGCCAATCGCAACGCGAGAGACGGCAGCTCCTTCTTGGCCTTCGACATTTCGCGACTCAAGAGGCCATTTTCTAGACGGTAGGGCGGATTGGGGTAAGACATGGAACTTTAGGGTTGAGAATTAGCCTGAACTTAACTTGCTTACGCCGCCTAGAATCGATGTTTTTGTGGCAATTCATGAAGAGCCAGCTTGTCCCAAGCAATGGCTTCATACCGAAACGTCAGTTAGCCAATTATATTTGAACCTAGGTAGACCCGCAACAACATTTAACTCGCGGGTTCATCGTTCCACTGACGATTACGCGATAAAACCTATATGATCCGGCGAACACGGTGTGACCAGTAAAGGATACTCCAATTCATACAATCGAAACGATTGGTCCTGTGCAATGAGTTTGCGCCCACTTGTTCAATCTGTTGATTTCGAACCTTTTCCTAGGTTAAGTAGTTTTCGCACATGCACATCTTGCATAATTGCCCATGCGTAGAACAAGCCACTAGACAAAATAGCGACTCCAACCAGCACTGGTGCCGACAATAATAGCACCCACTTGCAAAAGGCTATCGGGGCCAGTAATGCCAAACCCACGAATTGGCCCAGTCTGATATGACGCCATATCTCCATCAAGCTGGTTCCAGACTTGAACATCAAGTAGATGAAGAAAGCTGGATAAATGATGGATCCCGACAATGAAAATAGGATCAAACCAAGCAAAACATTCTCTTGCATGCCACCATAGACCAATGAAGCAATACGAGTAATCAACAGCAACATGTTGAGTGCGAAGCCGGATTCTTGGATATGCAAGACGCTAATCAATCCAGAAATTGGCGAATAGAAAAAGTTCAACAAGATCCAAGGTGCCAAGATTTGCACAAACACTCCAGCCTCAACCCATTTATCGCCAAAGACTACTCCGAATAACTCAGGCCCAATAATCATCAACATCAAAAACGGAAATACGGAGACCAGCACCAAGGGCTTCAGCGTACGCAAGACAACATGCGGCAAGTTACCGTTCAAGACGGCTACGGAAGCCCGTTGGAAGAATACCTGCGATATGGCCCTCCCCAAGAACGCCATAGGAATGTTGAGGATCTTTTGGCTGAGCGCGAAAAATCCAGTGACAGCGGGCGGAAAATAAAAACTGAGCAGGACAATCGGCAGATTGGCCGACAACACATTCATCAACGTCGACCAACTTTCGATCAAAGGAAACTTTCGATAACGGGTCAGTTCGGACAACATCGTACGCCAACGAACTTGCTGCATGAAATACTTCCAGTTCTTGACGCAAACCGAAAAGAACATAAGGAGCGAGGCAAGAGCTTGCCCAACGATCTGACTGGCAATCAACACGCCGCTGGAAGCGAAACCAAGTTTTCCAAGTCCAAAAGCTGAGCCGGAGTTCATAGCTGAGCTCGTTATTTTTGCGGTTGCAAGCTGAGCAAAGTTTCTTTCTCGCGTGTGCCAATAGCTGAGTGCAAGAAATATTCCGTGAATGAAAAACGCAAGGGGAACCAACCAAAAGACCGTTGTTAAAGCAGGTTTCTTAAACAGATTGGCGACCAGCGGCCCACTCACAATCGTTATCGGAATTAACAACAACGACAATAGTAGGCTGATTCCAAAACAGGCAACCAACAAGTTGGCCGCTGCGGAATCTTTGTCTGGAAGCACGATTGCCAATTCATATCGGAGACACGACAAGACACCGATGATGAGAATGATGGAAAGAAAAAACGCCGAATCTCCGAACATCTCCGGTTCGTATAACCGTGTCAAGAAGGGCATGGTGACCACGACAATCGACTGCGCGATTACCGTTCCAGCTATCAAGCGCACAGCATCGCCGCGGAACGAAGTTTGATTTCGTTTCGGTAAATTAGTCGGATTCAGTTCCGCATCAACGTCAGGATTCACACTTCGTCCCAAAAAAGATTTGCTACCGCAAACAGAAGTGTCATTGTCTTCTGGTGACCACTCCGCAATTCGAAATACTCAGATCCGGATCGGCAACTACTCACATCGGCTAATCGGAATCGGTTCATTGAAATAAGTTCGTTCGATAATGATGCCTGGCATATGAACAAGAATAGCGGCAATCGGATCACGCATGTCCCATTACTATGAAATATTTATAGCAATTAACAAAGATTTGCGAAGGTAGTATGGCGGTTGCGTGCTCGCGGCGCCGTCCAAAGGAATTGGTTGTGAGTGTTCTGTTGTTTGGATGGAAAGTGCCAAGTGCGTCAGGTTCGAATCGAGGGAGCGGTGAATGTCTTTAGAGTAGGCTGCCGAACCCACCAACGCAGGGATTATTGGAATTGCCTCTCGCAAAAAAAGAGTGATAAAAGACACTTGCCGTGATTCTTGCTGCTACTTTGCTCTTGGATCATTACAGGGCATCGATTTCGCCAATCATCAATAAAGGGCCGTCTTCGAATGGGTCAGCAAACTGTAGACGCAAACGTTGAACTTGAATCTTTTGTTGGAATTCAATAATTGGGTTCTCACGGTAGGCGTCCAGGTTGACCTCAGCCAACTTTTCGAGTGGGGATTGCGCGTCACGCGCTCCGGAAACCACGATTCGTTTGGCCGCCGCACCTTGAAATAAATACCGAACTGAAACCGCTTGGATCGTGCGTTCCTCTCCCAAATCAATCTCGATTTCGTGCGGGTACCCAAGAGCACTCTCGCCAGCATCTGTAACCCAAGCAACCAGCGGGTCGCCGTCGACCGCACCAGCAGCGCGCTCGCGAGCTTTGTCAACGTCGCGATTGCCGCTCGCCGCCACAACTTTCCATTTTGATTTGTTCAAGGCAAACCGTCGCGTAGCCAGCGGGCTGTGTGAGTTCTCATCCACGGCGACAGCTTTGACCATACTACCCTCAGCAACGGCAAAAGGTTGCCTATAAACGGATGAACGAGGACCGGGATCGGAACCGTCAACCGTATAACGAATTTCTGGTCCAGGAATCTTGCAACGTAGACTAACCAACCCCGCCTTGTCTTGCAAAATCAACACTTCCGACAGGGGTACGGGAATGCGATTGACGTTTAGCCAGCGCGTTTTTGTGCTGCCCGTGATATGCAACGTCTGTTTGTGTAAGTTGGTGACAATGGCGTAGGCATTGTTGAACAACACCGGACCCTCCATGTACGGTGCCCCCATATGCGGCGGCGTGTAATGCAATCCATATCCCGGTTCCCATGCGACTCCAAACCACCAACGATATTGTGAAAACACCTCGCGAAAATACTCAGGATTCTCCTGTGAGAGACCAATCAAACCCAACGCGCCGCCAGGCTCGCCGTAGGCATGGCTGTTGCGAAACCAGGGATGACGTTGATACATAATCTCGGCCATTGCGGTTCGCATTTCAGGACGTTGATCATCCAACTTTAAAGCCAACAGCAATAAACCTGTGCGCGACCAAAATTCATCGAGGTCTTTGAAGGAGGCATTGTAACCAAGGGCTCCATGACCACCTTGTGACGGATCCGACCAGGCAGACTCGATAAAATCATGCAGGAGTTCGTGCAGGTTCGACTCGATTCCGCATCGTTTGGCCAGCTTCTCAAACACCAAACAATGCACGATTACGGCCACCAAAGATTTATTTTCGTAAGGCAAAGCTCGCGGACCATGGCCGAATGTATCTGTTCCCCATTTACTAGTATGTAAGGCCGCAGCCATGTGCCTTAGCAAACGTTCAATCACGGGTAACACTCGTTGGTCGCCGGTCGCCAAGTAGTACTCAGCCAAAAAGATCCCGGCAAAGGACGGGTACCAGTAAAAACCGGTATCCGGTTCGCTATGGTTGCTGCACAACCAATTGGCGGCCGCCTTGATTTGTTCTGCATGGCGCCGATCCCCGGTCGAGAGCAATGCCAATCCGCCCAAAGCCGTGTGAATAGAACTGCCAGGCCAGTGACCATCTGCGTGCTGGTGTTGGATTACATGTTGCATCAATTGCTGATTGAGCAACTCCAACGAGCGCGGGTTAACCAAAAAGTCAGGCTCTCCAATCTCTTTCGGTAGGTTCAACCGAACATCAATGTTGGCGATTGCTCCCTGCCGCAACACATTCAGGCGCACTCGGCCAAGCGGCAATCTCTGGCCACTACCGAATGCCTCAATCGCCGCCTGGCCCAACAAAGCTTCATGGCTGTTCGCAAGCCATGCGAAACCAGGTTCCACATTTCCAGTCGGCAAGAATCGGTCGTTGATGCCGACGATCAAGTCGCCGCCAACCAACCCTGCTTGGCCCGACGGCTTTCCATCCGCAACGTCAATCACTGGCAGAGCAGGGTAGTTATGAATCATCAACCCACGAAAGCCGTAACTTCCCGCACCCAGTACATCGGGGCCGGACACGCCATTCGCTTTACCCGCCATCTTATGTGTCGCGTTTTGAGGAATGTAAAACAGATGAACGCGATCGATTACGACAGCTTGCGGACGTAGGCTGAGCAGAGAAATTTCTAAATTGGAAAGATCAGTCAGCTGCCGTTGATCAATGATCAGAAACTCGCGTTGCGGTGCCGTCGGCAATTCAACTTGTGAACTAGGTAACAACTCGAATCCGCCGATCACATCGAGAACAAGTTCGGCACAACTGGCGTTAATATCTGCGGCACCAAAGCGTTTCGAATCGGCCCACAATCGAATTCCGCGACAGCGGACTGGCTGATCCAAAACAACTTCTTGTCTTCGGTCGTTTCCACGATACTCAAATGCTCCTCGAGCAACAGTCAGCCAATCGATTCCATCGGTAGTTACTTCAAGTCGATAGTCCTTGATGGTGCCGTTTCCCATGTCACTGCGTGGCAAATACGTTAATCCGCGCAATTCGCGCTCTTCGCCCAGATCGATGGCCAGCCAATGCGGATGGTTTGTATCTCCCCATTTGCTGTGCCAGACCGTTTCTGGGTTTCCATCGAAGACATTTTCCGGCTGCGAACCGGGCTGAAAACTGGACGCAAACACTCTTGGCCGAGCGACTTGTGATTTTGGAGCGCGCTGTTTGACCAAGCAGCGCATTTCGGCGAGGCGTTGTTGAGATTCGGCATTATGCAAACTGATCTGTAACTCACCATCACCCAGGGAATCATCTGCGACCCCGATCACATCAACGGCTAGAACCAAATGCCATTGGGACTCCTGCTTCAGTTCCTTATCCAACGCCGGAACAGCAATGACTTGCGAGAGTGAAGCTCCGCCGTGAATTGCGATTGCCGGTTTGGCCGGTGCGTCCCAGGCCGTCAGCAAACGCTGTTCAACAGCGCCTTCCAATGCGGATTGCCAACCTTGAGGAATGACTGGCGCACCATGAATTGCAAGCTGCCCGGCCTCAAAGCCAGCGTTATTGATGGGTACGACTTGCCCATGCAGGTCATAGCAGCCAACGAGGCTAAAAGACATGACCAGCGCGGCGGCAAGACCGGCTAGTTTAACGTAGAATAATTGAATGAAACATTTCATGATCATATAACTGCTGGGTCGAAGTGCATACTTTTGGAGAAGTCCCTCACAGGGGATTTGCCGTTCCGGCCCGAGAGGGAACTGGATGCAACTGCGGATGTCATGCAAGGCAATTATCTTGGTTTGCGTGCGGCGATACAACCGTATCCCCAAATTCCGGAGGCGTACATGTCCTCTAAAACATCACAGGAACGCATAAACTCCTGAGCAGAGTTGCGGCATCCTTCGTCAACTGAACTGGCCATAAGTGACGCTGCATTCTCTTTCCAGTAACGTAAGGTTGGCCGCACCTCGGCGCTAATATTCAGGCTCCGCACATCGCGAAGTCCAACCTTGTTGAAAAGATCTTCGTAGGTTTTCAGCGGTTCGATTTGCGCCTCGCCGAATACTCGTTTCAGCAGCTTATGGTCTTCGAGCCGCGAGAACACTTCACGAGGTTGCGGGCGGCGATTGAACATGAGATCACAGAGGGCGATTTGACCGCCAGGTTTGACAGATCGAATCGCCTCGTTGATTAAGCCAAGCTTATCTTGGATAAGATGCGACATCTCCATCAACCAGGCAACATCGAAAGTGTCATCGGGAAAATCATTGGCTAACGCATCTCGAACATGGAACTCTAAATATCCATTTAAGCCCGCTTCATGCGTGCGTTCTTTTGCGCGGTTGATTCCGTTGGGGCTATTGCTGATTCCTACCACATGGCAGCCAAACTTTTTGTGGAGGTATGTTGCAGGCTCGCCGATTCCACACCCGATGTCCAAGACGCGCGTGTTCGGGGACCAATCAACAAGACTCGCCAGCAAATCGATCAACGCATCCGTTGCCTCGTCCAGGCTTGTTTCGGGGTGGGAAAAGTAGCCCCAATGAAAACTGTTTCCCATGATGACTTGCCACGAATCAACGACTCCGTCGTAATGTTGACTATTTTTTTCACTACTCATTCGTCGTTCAATCTAAATTGTTCGGAAGTTGCTCTAGCGTGAAAGAGAAATTGCGGCAGTGTGTGCGCCGTTCGAGTATCTTAGTTAAAGCGGATCGAATTAACTACCCGGTTGACAAGCGGCAACTCTAAAAGTGCGTCCTTCTCGATCACTAAACTATGCTAATCAAGGAGATTTGTACTTTCATTTCCTTGCTGCGGCTTACGCAATTTGCTTGCAACCGACCACGTTGTCGGCTCTAATTGATTGGTTGGCGAAAAGGACGCGTTGACACAACATTGCCAAATCACAGGAAACAATATTATTCACAGAAACTTTACAAATTCGTCGAACGTGTTTTCAGTTGAAACCGTGTAAATCGACTGGCCCAGTTTTGGTCCGATTTAATATTGCGTTGCTGGTTATTTGCAGACAAATCGAGGATCGTTGCCGTCGGGCGGTGGCGGCTCTTGTTGAACGCGAAGCCTGCGTCAGGGCTGTCAAGTCCTCGTGGACAGATCGGGCCCCGTTGGTTTCACCAATATGCTCACGCGATGACTGGTCGAGTTAAAGTTGCGGATACAAAAAGCCATTTTCTGAGTGACCGATGTTCGCTAGGGACTGCAGCATTGATCAGTGCGTACATGTGCGAACGTGGATGATCAGGCAAGAGTGGCGATTCAGACTTGAATCATGGTTTTTCTAGTTTTCAGCAAGATGTTATCATAAGCCAGAGGATGTCCTTGCCTCAAAATTCAAGCGATCACGTTTAGCTGGAGAGGGAACCGATGATGGGTATTATCGAATTATATTTCATCTTGCCATTTTTCTTGGGCTTTGGCTTCGGGTTCCCGGCAGCCACCCCACCAGCGGACGAAATTCCGCTGATGTCGCAAATAGCACCGGAGGAGTGTTTGTTTTTTGCCACGTGGACTGGAGCAACCACGCCCGACCCCTCAAAAAGTCCAACTGAAACTTGGATGGCCCAACCGGAATTACAAGTCTTCTACGACAAATTGAAGCAAGGATTGAAACGACCTGAGTTGTGGGGCTTTAATAACAAAGGTGATTCGATGGAGGACGCCGCGTTGGCGTTCCTGGTAGAACTTCTCGATCTGATGACGACACAATCCTGCTCGATTGTTTTGAAAAACGTAGAGGTTGAAGCTGGTGAATATGGAGACGACTATCATTTCAAGGGCGGGTTCGTTATGCATTTGGCTGCATCGGCCTCAATATTAGACGAACACCTCGAACGTCTTGCGAGTCTTGCGGCCACTCAGGGGGGAATGGATGTCGAAACAGTCGAAATATTAGGCCGAAGTTTTCAAGCCTTGACATACGTGAATTTTTCCCAAAATGTTCGCCAAGTATTGTGGGGAATTCATGACGAGTTCTTATGGTGTGCTAACGATACAACTGTACTAGAACAGCTTTTGGAAAACGCTCAAACCCCACCGCCGCAATGGCTGCAAAAAATTCGCGAGCGTTTGCCGATCGAGCGGTTTGGATCGCTGGCCTATTTTAATTTGCCAGCTGTCATGGAAATCGTGGCGAACGAAATGGATTTCGAATTTGCTTTTTTTAAAGACATTGTTTCAGTGGATCAGCTGCGTTCGATCGCGGTCACTGGGGGCCTTGATCAGCATGGCGCCGTCAGTCGAATCTGGCTGGAAACGAATGGCGTGGCTGACGCAGCTGCCGAGCCCAAGTTTGGTGTTGGTCCAATCGATCTAAACGATCTGGCTCGAATTAATCGAGATACCAATTTTTCGCTAAGTGTCCGCATCGACCCGCTGCAAGCCTATCAATGGTTCATGAACCTGATGCGAGAAAGTGGTGGAGATCCCGACCTCGAGCGGACGCTTACTGAGTTCGAGTCAGAGACGGGCATCAAAATCCAAGAGGAAATTATCGATCAGCTGGATGGGTTCATGCAGGTTTACGGCAATGTCAATATGCTCGATCCCGCGGGAAGCTTCGTGTTTTCATTTCGCACCAAAGGCGGTATGGCCTTTCACGATACCTACCAAAATTTCGTTGAATTGGTCACTAAGAACGCAGCGTCGTCGGGAGGCGAAGTCAAAGAGCAGACGCGCGCGGGGAAGACAATCTACACCTACAAGTATCCAGAGTCCACAGATGAATTTATGATCATGCCGTTTACTTTCGAACCGAGTTGGTGCTTTGCCGATGATGAGTTGGCGATTTCGTTTAACCGAAGTACCCTCAGTCGTCACGTGCGCCGCGAGCCGCTTCCAGTGGACGAACAACTTGGCGCGACATTGAACGTCAGCCAACTATTCCAGAACTCCCTCAATATGCCAAAGCACCCGACAGCAATTTTGACGATCAACTTGCATGAAATGCTGAAAACGCTGCATCCGACACTGATGGAACTACTTGAGTCCGGTATAGTCCCGGGTTCTGCATTGAATCTAACGCGCGAGGATATACCATCGCTTGAGATAATGGCAAAAGAACTGCTGCCGAATGCACTTGGTGTCTACCTAACGAACGATGGAGTTGAGTTGGTATCGCGGCAAACTTTTCCCGCCAGTTCGATTGGAACGACCGCTGGCGCGCTGTTGGTTGCTGCGCTTCCGGCCAACCTCAACAGCATGGCTACATTGAAACGTACCTCAGCGATGAACAATATTCGTCAGCAAGCCTTGGCGATGCACAGCTATCATGATGCTTTTGGATCTCTGCCTGCCCCCTATTCTATCGACGAGGCGGGGAAGCCACTATTAAGTTGGCGCGTGCAGCTATTGCCATTTTTGGGTTACAACGAGTTATACGATGAATTTAAGTTGGATGAACCGTGGGACAGCGAACACAATTTCGCGCTGATCGAACGGATGCCCTCAGTTTATAAATCGCACAGCCTCTTGCTTGAGCCGGGAAAGACAACGTTTGTTGTCCCCGTCGGTCCCAATACGCTATTTCGAGAACCAATTGCCGGGCCAGGCGCAAAGCGAGGAATCCAGTTAAGTGATGTTATCAGTCCCACTGGTTTTACTCTGATGATCATAGAGGCAAATGAGAGTAACGCTGTCTATTGGACGCAGCCCAGCGATTTTTCGACGGATGCCGATATTGAAGAACGCTTGCGAAATGTTCATGGGACGACAACCCTACTTGCCTGGGCTGACGGTTCAACGTCGAAAGT
The DNA here is from genome assembly GCA_937862885.1 of uncultured Planctomycetaceae bacterium. GTDB lineage: Bacteria > Planctomycetota > Planctomycetia > Pirellulales > Pirellulaceae > CALMEE01. The sequence continues at coordinate 2,056 of CALMEE010000013.1, read as the reverse complement.
TGACGTCGAGGGCAAAGCGGAAATTCTGAAAAAAACCTTTTTGATTGATGGTGTAGTGACCGCCGTGGAACGCGCTCAAATCAGATAGGGAGTCGGCCTGATTGAGGAAGCTAGCGACGGAGTTTTCCTGTCGACGCCAAACGGCGTTCCCACTAAAGTCACACCTCAGGAAAAGCGCGAGATGTGCCTCCGAGTTGGTAATTTCGTTGCTGTAGAACATTGGACCCGATCAAGGATGTATGGAGATTTCCGATGCAATTTAATCTGTTTAGCTGGATTCGTGAGGGAGTAAAGCGTTCCGTGATGTTGGGCGTTGCCGACGCGGTACAACAGGTCGGCACACCCCTCGAAGGCGGAGATCTTCAAGGCAGCCTGCAGCATTTTTTGCAGAATATTGAGAAATCTTCGGATGCGAACCTTGTTCCCGGCAACGTGCCAAACAACGGCGGCCGCAAGCGACTCGGTCGATCGTTACGCGACATCGACGGCCAATGACAATTGTCTAAACATGGTTGGCCTTTTAGTCGCTCCATAAGTAGGGAACAATTTCCTGGGAATAGCGAAATGGTCAACAAAAAATTCAATCCGATCGAGTCGATGGCCGACGCTAGGCATGAGTTTGGCGAACATGGAGGCGTTAACCTATCGATCGAAGCCAGCACCACCTTCACGGTGCTGGCTGCTGACGAAATGCCCAAAATTTTCCGCGGAGAACGGGGCCCGTTCTCGATGCGCGCGGGAACAGCCACTGGAGGCTGCTACCTATACGGCAGAAACTTCAATCCGACCGTCTATACTTTTGGTCGCATGTTAGCGGCTATGGAGGGGACCGAAGCCGGCTACGCAACGGCATCTGGAATGGGTGCAATCGCTTCCGTCCTGACCCAACTTTGCGATCAGGGAGACAAGATTGTTGCCTCACGGACGATTTACGGCGGCACCTTCGCGTTATTGAAAGATTACTTTCCGCTAAAGACCGGTGTGTTGACTGAATTTGTTTCGATTACGGATCACGCTGCAGTCCGCCATGCACTGCAACGCACCAATGCAAAAGTCTTGTACACCGAGACCATCGCCAATCCTACGATGGAAGTTGCCGATATCGGTGGGTTGGCAGAAATCGCGCACAGCCATGGAGCCGTATTGGTTGTCGACAACACTTTTGCTCCGATGTTGGTATCGCCCGCTCAATTGGGGGCGGACATCGTCATCCACAGCGTGACCAAGTTTATTAGCGGAGCCTCAGATGTGATTGCGGGTGCGATCTGTGGTTCTGAAGAATTTATTTATTCTCTGATGGATTTGCATAATGGATCATTGATGTTGCTCGGCCCGACAATGGACCCGAAAATCGCTCATGAACTGACGCTGCGCTTGCCGCATTTAGGGTTACGCATGCGCGAACATAGTGCGCGCGCCATGGATTTGGCGACCCGCTTGCGAGCCTGCGGAGCCACGGTGATGTATCCAGGTCTCCCAGATCATCCCCAGCACAAACTCCTCTCAAAAATGCTGAACGAAGGCTTTGGTTATGGCGGGTTATTGACCGTCGATTTGGGGACGATCGACCGCGCTAATCGCTTTATGGAAAGATTGCAGAACCAACATTCGTTCGGCTTCATGGCGGTCAGTTTGGGCTACTTTGAAACGCTGATGAGCTGTTCCGGAAGTTCGACATCGAGCGAGTTGACGGAAGATGAACAACGAGTCGCCGGGATCTCGCCAGGGCTGGTGCGTATTAGCGTTGGCTTAACCGGCAGTATTGAACAGCGCTGGGAACAATTAAGCGACACGCTGGCCTACATCGATACGTAGTGGTTGCCGGTGCAAATCGCGCTTACTTGTCGTTTGCAAATTATCGATGTCGCAAACTTGCTTTGATCATTGTTGATTTCAGCGCATTGCAGCCACGAGATATTGACGAATTCGAGGTTGCCACGACGAGGGGGACATTTTTCAGCGGATGCTCCTCGTTCAAGGAAAAGTTCGCTTCATCAAAGCCGGGCCTGTAAATATTTCTGTGTCAGCAGTTAGTTCGGGTACATATTTGAGTTAT
>CALMEE010000012.1 GCA_937862885.1 uncultured Planctomycetaceae bacterium | reverse complement strand
TCGCTGCGACCTCGAGGCAGGCCAAAGAAACAATAAAAGTAGAATGTCCCCTTTATTTCAACTGATATCGTTGATTCTGACGCTATTGGTACTGCCCTACGGAGCGCTGGTTGCTCAGCAGAAGTATGCTGTCGTTGTTGGCGTTGAGACGTATGATGCCAGGTACTTTCGTAATCTCGATTATGCTGAGAATGATGCTGAAGCTCTCGGTCAAGCGCTGAAACGGCTGGGCTTCAACGTCAGCGTAATGGTCAGCACAGCCAATACGCCCATGTTGAAACCTAACTCACCAACAAAGATTCTAGAATTAATCAGAAATATAGCCACGGGGTTGAAACCGGGCGATACGTTAATCATCAGCTTCTCTGGGCACGGAGTTCAATTTTCAGACGATGAAGCAATTGACGGCGTGAAAGAACTTTACTTTTGTCCAGAGGACGCCAATCCCAACGAAAAGTCGACGTTGGTTCGTATGCAAGACGTCTTGAAGATTGTGGGTGAATGCCGCGCGGATCGAAAGTTGCTAATTGTCGATGCATGCCGCAACGACATTCTCTCGGAAATCGGCGATAAATCGAGTTCAAAAAAACTTGATTTAGGGAGCGTACATGAGAATCGCTATATTTCACCCAGAGGCACTTCGATTTTGTTCAGTTGCTCTAGTGGGCAAAAGAGCTGGGAACATCCGTCGCTTCGACACAGCGTTTTCTCGTTTTATGTCATCGAGTACCTGCGAGGTAATGCGGCCGACTCGTTCTATGACGACGGAAAGCTGAACCTTGACGGATTAACATTTTACACCAGTTCAAATACAAAACGATTCGTGGCCAATGAACTTGCCGGCGAGTCTCAACTGCCAGTGCGGCGTGACGCGACTGATAGCGCTTCATGGGAGCTTGGTTCATTGTGGTTCGAGAATTCGATAGGCATGCGGCTTACGCTGATCCCACCTGGAGAATTCATGATGGGCAGCGAACACTCCATCGATGAGATCATGGCCGAATTTCCGGGGGAAATAGAGTCAGTCCACCTTGCAAGCTTTCCACGGCACCGGGTCCGCATCACCGAACCGTTCTATATGGGAATTCATGAGGTGACCGTCGGTCAATTTCGCCAATTTATTGACTCAACCGGATATCAAACTGACGTCGAGCGCGGGATAAAACGGGAAAGCCCACTACCGGTTGCCGCATTTGAAAAGTCAGTCTCTTGGGACAATTCAGGACATTCGTACATGACTGACCGACATCCTGTAACAATTGTAAGCTGGAACGACGCCCAAGCATTTTGTAAGTGGCTGAGTAGCAAGGAGAACCGACGAGTACGCTTGCCGACACAAGCGGAATGGGAATACGCTTGCCGAGGCGGAGCGAGCACGCGGTTTTTCTTCGGTGATGAAGTTAGCCTGTTGCACCGCTATGCCAATGTACCCAATCGCGGAGAATCGCACCGAATTGATGTAGCCAATGCCGGCGATCCACGTGCGCCATCAACATTGTCATTTATTTTCGATACAACCGTCGAACGTGTGACAATCAAAGGTGGAGCAACGAACCAACCGCTTTATTTTGATACCGAACGTGGCGACGGGAACCCGGTCAGACGCGTCGTGGTTGAAAACCAGTCGGAGGTTGAAAGCCTAAGACTGATCATTAACCAAAATCCAATTTCACTTACCCGCAACCATGTTGTAGAAGTAATTCCGGCGGCCATGCCCAGGAGATTTTTGGCTGGGTTTGAAGTGCAGACGGAATCTATCGATGATGATACCAAGCAGTGGCGATCTTGGTACGCGTTTCAGGGTGACGTTCTCTACGCTTATCGAGTCGATGGCCGTTGGGAGGTCGTTACCATGTATGCGCATCCAGATCGACTCGCGCTGGATCGAATTGAGATTGTTAACTGGGACCAAAATGAATTACTTGAGGTAAAGACAAAACTCGGCACATACCGCATCGAGCCTGGCCGATCCCAAACGATAGAGGTGAAGCATGATCAACTTACGAATTGGGTGAACGAGAACGATGGATACGACGATCGGCTCGCGCCCGTGGGTCAGTTTGAACCGAATCAGTTTGGGTTATTTGACATGCACGGAAACGTTTGGGAATGGTGCCATGACGGCTTTGATCTTGAGTATATTCAGGGCACATCCGTCAACCCGCGCGGTTCGCTGGTAACGGACACTTACGCCATTCGTGGGGCCTGTTATATATGACGGATTGCACTCCAGCGGGCCGCCGTGCGCGTCCCTTCGCCCAGAACTGGGACGGGTCACAACATTGGCTTCAGAATTATTTACGAAGTCGATTAATTCCCTTTTACTCGTCTTCAGATCAAAAGGGGACATTCTACTTTACATGCGGACTTCGTCCAGTTAGAATGCTGCAATGCCACGC
>CALMEE010000011.1 GCA_937862885.1 uncultured Planctomycetaceae bacterium | reverse complement strand
TCGAACGACAGTTGGCTCGCGACCACGCTGACATTAGCAGGTTAGCCATCACGCCAGATCCAACAAGTGTCACATCAAGCCGAATCGCCGATCTGCACGAGCGTGTTTCCCGAAACGAGCAACAACTGGTTCAAATCGTCTCCAGAGTCAAGAGTTTGCAATCCCAACAAGTCACCCATCAAGACGTGATCGAAGCCTTTAAAGACTTCGACAATATCTGGAACGTCTTGAGTACCCGTGAACGTACCAAAGTTATCTCGCTGCTGGTTGCTCGAATCGAATTCGACGTAACCGATTGTACTATCGCCATTTCATTTCATCCGTCGGCCATCAAATCGCTGGCGACGGGAATCTCGGAGGAAGCTGCATGATTACCGTTACAAGAAAAATCCAGATGAGTCGAACGGCCAATAGCCGACGACGTATTGAGCATGAGCCCAGTGTCGAGTCGATCAAACCCAAAGGCCGGATTCCTCGTGTATCCCGGCTCATGGCGTTGGCGATCCGTCTTGAACGGATGATTCGTACTGGCGAGGTACCCGACTTGACCGAGCTCGCCCGGATCGCGAACGTCACCCAGCCCCGGATGTCGCAAATCCTGAATCTGAACATGCTCGCTCCTGAAATTCAGGAGGAATTGCTGTTCTTGCCCCCAACAGAGACCGGCAAACCGACGCTGCATGAAAAAATGCTGAGGCCAATTTCCTGCCAAATTGACTGGAAAACACAGCGAATCCTCTGGAAATCGGCAAAAACAGCCCTCCCTGAATCAGGGGACTGAGGCAGAAATCCAAAAAATCGAATCTAAGGGATTGTGCCAGCATGACTGCCGGGTTATGATGTCCGCGTTTACTGTACATGGACACCCGGCGATCCCATGCCAAACGAAGCAGATACATGTCGACGATACATTGTTCCCCGGCTCCAAGCCGCTGGGTGGGATGCCGATCCCTACCGTATCAACGAGCAGGTAACGTTTACTGACGGCAGAATTGTCGTCACTGGCCAACGAGGTCGGCGGCGTCCCGGCAAACGAGCCGATTATATTCTACGATACAGACCGGATTTTCCAATTGCGGTCGTTGAAGCCAAAGCAAGCTACGCGACGCCAGGAGAGGGTTTACAGCAAGCCAAAGAATACGCCGAAATTCTTGGGTTAAGATTCGCCTATTCCACCAACGGTCACGGTATCGTGGAGTTCGATTTTGCGACTGGCATCGAACGAGAGCTCTCCGAATTTCCAACGCCAGAAGAGCTATGGAATCGACTACAAGACGACCAGTCACTCACCGAGACCGAATCGGAACAAATCCTTGCACCGGCTTACCATTTGAGCGGTAAATCACCACGGTACTATCAAGAGATCGCTATCAATCGAACGATCCAGGCCATTGCTCAAAGTCGTCAAAGGGTTTTGCTGACCATGGCCACTGGCACTGGCAAAACCGTGGTGGCATTTCAGATTTGTTGGAAGCTTTGGAATTCCCGCTGGAACCGCACTGGAGAGCATCGCCGTCCCCGGATTCTCTATCTTGCAGATCGCAATATTCTGGTCGACGATCCCATGGCCAAGACCTTTGCGCCGTTTGGCGACGCGCGATGGAAAATCACTGGCGGTCGAGCGGTGCAGAGTCGAGAAATGTACTTTTCCATTTACCAGTCAATTGCCAGCGATGCCAACCGTCCAGGACTCTATCGCGAATATGCCCCCGACTTTTTCGACTTGATAATTGTCGATGAATGTCATCGAGGAAGTGCCCGAGACGACAGCAACTGGCGAGAGATTTTGGAATACTTCGAGCCAGCATTTCAAGTTGGCATGACGGCAACGCCACGCCGGCAAGACAACGCAGACACGTACAACTACTTTGGCGAACCTATTTACACCTACAGTCTCCGCCAAGGGATTGCCGATGGCTTTCTCGCCCCGTACCGCGTACACCGTATCGTCACGACCTGGGACGCGGTGGGCTGGCGCCCGAGTCAGGGCGATTTGGATCGATTTGGTCGCCAAATTCCGGACGGTGAATACCATACCGCTGAATTCGAAAGAATTGTCTCACTGCGAGCTCGAACGGAGGCAGTCGCGCGTCATCTGACCGAATACATGCGACGAACCGATCGCTTCGCTAAAACTATCGTCTTTTGTGTCGATCAGGAACATGCGAACGAGATGCGACAAGCATTAAATAACCTCAACGCCGATCTTGTCCGAAACAATCCTGATTACGTTTGCCGGGTTACTTCTGACGAAGGTGATACCGGTCGGGGACATCTCAGCAACTTCCAAGACCTCGAACGCCGCACGCCAGTCATCCTGACGACATCGCAACTTCTCACCACGGGAGTTGACGCACCGACAGTGCAAAACATCGTGCTCGTTCGGATCATAAACTCGATGACCGAATTCAAACAGATAATTGGTCGGGGTACCCGAGTTCGCGATGATTATGGCAAGCTGTTTTTCAGCATCTTGGATTACACGGGCTCTGCCACACGAATGTTTGCCGATCCGGAGTTTGACGGTGAGCCAAGCATTGAAACCGAGCAAACTATTGACGAGGAAGGCCAACCAGTTGACGACGAAAACGTCGTGGTTGCGGAAGAGCAAGCCGACTATGAGGTAACTCCACATCTACCCCCAGACGATGAGGATCAGCCCCGTCGGAAGCTCTATTTCGATGGGGGCCAAGTCGAAATCGCCGCACACTTGGTTTATGAGCTTGATCCTGATGGCAATCAACTCCGAGTCGTGCAATTTACAGATTACACAGCGGATCGCGTTCGCACACTTTATCGAAACGCTGCTGAGTTGCGTGACGAATGGGCAGACCCTCATCGTCGAAGCGAAATCATCGAACGCCTGGAAGAACGAGGGATTGATTTTGATCACTTAGCCGAGACAGCCAACCAACCTGATGCCGATCCACTCGATTTGCTCTGCCACCTCGCCTTCAACGCTCCGCTTCGTACTCGACGGGAGCGTGCCCAACGACTACGCAGCGAGCGCCCCGACTTCTTCGAACAATTCGGTACGGATGCAAGGCAAATCCTCGACGAACTTCTCGACAAATATACCGAGCACGGAACAGCCCAATTCGTCATCCCAGATGTTCTGGAAGTACCACCGATCAGCGACCACGGCAACGTGATTGAAATTGCCGGACGCTTCGGCGGGGTCGAGCAACTTCGTCAAGCGATCATACAGCTTCAAACGCTGTTGTACGCAGCAGCCTAACGGATGAAATCAAAAACACAATCGAAACGGATTAGTTAAGAAGATGGCCAAGAAGAAAGCCAAGACGGCTGAGTCAAAAACCAAGAAACCAAAAAAGGTTGAAACCCTCAAGACTACGGCACAGCAATTGTCATCACTCATCAAATCAGCACGAGACATTATGCGGAAAGACAAGGGACTTAACGGCGACCTGGATCGCCTCCCTTTGCTTACCTGGATCATGTTCTTGAAATTCCTGGATGACCGCGAAAAGCTTGAGGAAGCCCGCGCCGGAATCGCTGGCAAAAAATACAAGACTGCGGTCGAAGCTCCATATCGTTGGCGAGATTGGGCGGCAACCAAAGACGGCATCACCGGTGACGAGCTGATTGCGTTTGTAAATCAGGAAGAAGCGGTTCGACCGGATGGTAAGAAAGGGGCAGGCTTATTGGCCTATCTGCGCAGTCTTCAATCCACCAACGGAGACCGTCGCCGCGACGTGATTGCCACCGTCTTTTCCGGTGTCACCAACCGCATGCTTTCCGGTTACTTGCTGCGTGACGTAGTCAACCTCGTCGATGGTATTCACTTCGATTCTTCAGAGGAAATTCACACGCTGGCCCGATTGTACGAATCGATGCTTCGGGAAATGCGCGATGCTGCCGGGGACTCTGGTGAATTCTACACACCACGACCTGTGATTCAGTTTATGGTTACAGTGACCGATCCGAAAATCGGCGAGGTGGTACTCGACCCAGCTTGTGGAACCGGTGGCTTCATATCTGAAGCGTTTGCTCACCTGGAGAAGCAGGCCAAGACGGTTCAAGATCGCAAGACGCTTCAAGAAAAAACGATTCGTGGTGGTGAAGCTAAGCCACTTCCTTACATGCTGGCACAGATGAACCTGTTGCTCCATGGCCTCGACGCGCCAGCCATCGAATATGGCAACAGCCTGGCTGTCAAAATTACAGAGCTGGGTGAGAAAGACCGCGTTGACGTAATCCTGACCAATCCACCCTTCGGTGGTGAGGAAGAGGCGGGCATTCGTGGCAATTTTCCAGCGGACAAACAAACCAGCGAAACGGCCCTCTTGTTTTTGCAGCTGATCATGCGCAAGCTTCGCCGGCCGAGTGCGGGAAGCGAACGCGGCGGGCGAGCGGCAATCGTCGTTCCCAACGGCACGCTGTTTGGCGATGGTGTTTGTGCGCGAATCAAGGAGGAATTGCTGAAGGATTTCAATTTGCACACTATTGTCCGACTCCCCAATGGCGTCTTTGCTCCCTACACGCCGATTCCAACCAACCTGCTGTTTTTTGATCGAAGTGGCCCGACCAAAGAGATTTGGTATTACGAATTGCCACTTCCCGAAGGCCGCAAGAGTTACAGCAAAACCAAACCCCTGCAGTTCGACGATTTTCCTGACTGCATCAAATGGTTTCAGGCCAAACGTCGAAAGGAAAACGATCATGCCTGGCGAGTTTCCGTTGCGGATGTTTTGACGTATGACGAATCGGGTACGCTCGTCGCCTGCAATCTCGATTTGAAGAATCCGAGCGGGGCCGAGGCACTGGAACATCTCCCGCCGGAGCAACTTGTCGAGGATATTCTCGCCAAGGAGCGGCGGATCATCGAGATTATGGAAGAGATTCGGGCCGAACTGGCGGGGGAGGTTGGATGAAACGCACGTCTCGGAAGAAATCCACGCATTCCGATACCCTCCCGGCCATCGCTGCGGGCTACGATGATGTTCTGGCCGGTGTCGTTGATCTCCTGGAATCCGCCCGCCGCACGTCCGCCCGTGCCGTCAACGCCATCATGACCGCCGCGTATTGGGAGATCGGCCGCCGCGTTTTTGAGTGGGAGCAAGGAAGTTACGAGCGGGCTGAGTACGGGCAAGCGGTGGTAGTCCGTCTCGCTGATGATTTGACGAAACGATTTGGGCGCGGCTTTGGGAAAAGCAACCTCTACCAAATGCGTAACTTCTACCACGCTTACCAAGACATTTTCCAGACTTTGTCTGGAAAAAATGACCCCGTTTTGGCTAGTGAGAATGCTGACACGAAATTCCAGACACCGTCTGGAAAATTGGTGGATAAGAGACCTCAAGCGGTAGTAGACCCTTCTCAGATTGCACAGACGATGCCCGATAAGGTGCTAGCCGCAGAGTACCGGATGACGTTACCAGACGAGAAAACTCTAGCAGCGGAACTGGAGCGAACACAGGCGGCACTCGAACGTCGCACTCCGCCGGAGAAATCGGCGATTAAGAGGAAAAGAGGTCGCACATGAGCAACAACCGATGGCCGCTCGTGTCACTAGGGGAGGTTCTTGTTTTGCGCCTTGACAAGGTCGAGACGACACCAACATCAGTGTTTAGAATCGCTGGGATCTACAGCTTCGGTCGAGGGCTTTTCCAGAGAGAACCCATTTCAGGTGCGGATACGACTTATAAGTACTTCAATCGCTTGCATGAGGGTGACTACGTTATTAGTCAGCCGAAGGCGTGGGAAGGTGCCATTGCTCTAGTGCCGGCCGAACTGGAAGGATGGTTTCTTTCACCGGTATTTCCAACCTTCCGAGCAAATCCAGACCGACTTGACGTTCGATATTTGGAGTGGTTCGGCAAGCAATCTGTTGTTTGGGATCGGTTGCGAAATGTATCACGGGGGATGGGAGCCAGGCGCGACTCAGTCCATCCGGACAAGTTCTTATCAATTGAGATCCCACTGCCGCCGCTGGAGGAACAGCGTCGAGTCGTGGCCCGAATCGATAGCCTCTTCGCCAAACATGAAGAAGCTCTTCTATTGCGGAATCGCTTGGCCGAGGAACACAGACAATTGTGTCTCGCAATTCTTCGTGATCAACGTTATGGCCCGCACACGCCAACCAAAATGCATGAATTGGTCATTTTGCGCAAATCAGATGTCGAAGTCCAAGCATCGGAAACGTATGATTTCGCTGGCGTCTACTGCTTCGGACGAGGCGTATTCCGAGGGCAGCGAAGATCAGGATCGGAGTTTGCCTACAAACAGCTTACCCAAATACGAGCTGGCGAGTTTATTTATCCCAAGCTGATGGCATGGGAGGGTGCCTTGGGTATCGTTCCAAAAGAATGCGATGGATTGTTTGTTTCACCTGAATTTCCTGTTTTCACGGTTCGCGAAGACCGCGTTTTGCCTGAAGTGCTGGATACCTATTTTCGGTCGTCAACCGTCTGGCCGCTTCTCAGCGGAGCCAGCACCGGGACAAATGTTCGTCGCAGACGACTCAATCCAAATGACTTTCTCAATCATGTATTTCCTCTGCCAACTATGGAATCCCAGATCGCTCTCCGAAACGTGCGCCGTAAATTGTCTGAGATCGAACTTTCACTTGGACAAAAACAAGAATTGAATAAACTTTTACCCTCGATATTGGATCGAGCATTTCAGGGAGGTCTTTAGGTGATGTTTGATAAACTGTTGCGTGAATTGAAAAAGCTCGAACGTGGCGTATCGGTGCCAATCCAGATTTCGCTGGACGACAACGGTCAATTGGATCGACATTGCCCTTCCAGGAAATGTCGGGCGACTTTCAAGATCGCTCTTGATGACTGGCGTGACAAAGTTCGAGACGAAGTCGTATTCTGCCCGTTTTGTCGACACGAAGCTCCATCCACAGAGTGGAACACCAATTCCCAAGAGAATTACATCAAACGAGCCGGAATGGCTCATTTGAAAAAGATTGTCAACAAGGCCATGGTTGAAGATGCTCGTTCTTTCAATTCACGCCAGCCTCGCGGCGGACTGATTTCTATATCGATGCAGGTCAAGCCTGAGAGCACCGCGATCTTAATTCCACCAAGAGCTGCCGAAGAGATGCGGCAGGAGTTTATTTGCGAAGAATGTGGTTGCAGATACAGCTCAATTGGTGCGTCCTTTTTTTGCCCTGCCTGCGGTGCCAACAACGCAAGGTCGACGTTTGCTGCGGCTGTCGAAGGAGTTCGAACAACGATTGCTCATCTACCAGATATCAGACGAACTGTCGAAGAAGCGGCCGGAAAAGACGCGGCAGCAGATACTTGCCGACAATTGCTGGAAAACGGACTTGTAAAACTGGTTTCATCGTTCCAACGCTTTGCGGAGGCGACGTTCGAAAGTGCACCAAAAAATGCAATCGTCAAAGTTCGAAAAAATCTTTTCCAAAATCTAGGAGAATCGACAGTTGCATGGCAATCAGCCATTGGTGTGGGATACGAAAACATTTTGGAGACTCATGAATTGACACAACTCAATCTCTTTTTTCAACAGCGCCACTTGCTAAGTCATTGTGAAGGCATCGTTGATCAAGCGTATATCGACAAGAGCGGGGATCGAACCTACCGAATCGGTCAACGCTTGGTGATCCAAGAGCCAGCGGTAA
>CALMEE010000010.1 GCA_937862885.1 uncultured Planctomycetaceae bacterium | reverse complement strand
AAACGAACCGCAAAAATTTACTCAAACCTATTGACACGATGACTCAGGTGTCTCCGGTGCATCCGTTTGTTCGGCTCGTCACCCAATCCGCCACGCCAAACAGCGAGCCTCCTCCAGAAGGAAATGGGTTCGTAGTTATTCCTTTAATTTTTCCCGCTCTTCATGTATCAGCCTTAAGGCTCGATTGGCACCAGACCTCCAAGCTCTTCGAGTTCCGGAGAACCAAGTCGCCAACCACCACATATACTCCACTGACCCTTCAGGGTAATCTAACTTCTTGAGTGTATATCGAGCGTAAGCCTCTGCTTCATCGAGTTCTCGGAGCCTTTCAGCTTTCTTTTCGGGGGACATCGTCATACTTCATTCCTCATCTTCTTCATGGCTCGGCTTACGGTAAGACTATGACAACTAGTGACTACCCTAGTCGCCATCCGAAAAAAGTTTCACAAACCCCCAAATCATGATGGGAATTCCGAAGAGCAGTGGGGCAAAGAAGAACCCGATAATGATCAAAAAGCACCCACCGACTTTACGGTCTTTTCCTTTGGCATGTCCTGCCTTATGCACGGCATGCGTCCACCATTGGTGACTCATTTCATAAACTCCTTAATTTCGCTGAATGTCGTGGTCAAGCAAGCCACAGCGGTATCAACTTGCCTAACGTATCAAGAAAATTCAAAAATCGAAGCAGCTTTCATTCTTTGTTCGCACTCTGCATGTAAATATTTGCTTTTTTTTGCCGCCGAACGACCGCCATCACCGGGTGGCGGGAGTAAAGTTTCCATTTCAAATCCGCTGGCCACCGCCACTCCGGTGCATGGCATGGTTCGTCGGATCTGTCGCGTCACGTATTGTACGGGGATGCTTCCGCTAGGGGTGTTTTTAAGGCCGGATCAGGCAGTAACGCAAACAGTTGATTTGCCAATTCCACCAACCCATTAACGTCATCGCACTCAAAGACTTCGTTGAGAATTAGACGGCACTGAAACTTCGAAAGACAGTCCATCACAGTACTTTCCCATGATCGCTTACATGGCCAAGAAGCGACAACTTGAGCCGTTGGTGCGGCTGTGCGATGTTGTGAATGTCGTGTTGCGAGATCATCCGCAAATCCCATTTTAATTCGCCGATCATCCAATTCAGGAACCAAGCGAATGATGTAGAATTCACCGACATCTTTAGCGACGGGTTTCGAATCGCCAGCAAATCCTTCCTCGCGACGTTTCTGCCGGATCAGATCAGCCTCATTCTGATCCACAGCCAGCGTGAGTTGATTTTGCGAATCAGGCGTCCGTCGTTTATGCGGTGTGATTCCAAGCTTCAGAACGTACCGCCTCGCATGGGAGCGATCCATCCCAATTTCTTCAGCGAGATGCTTCAGCGATACGTATTCTTCTGCCATGTGTTCCTTGGTCTGTCCGACGAACGCTTGTGTTCACCGGGCGGCGGCGATCGACATTGACTTCAGGACCGACGCCGCCCGCCGCTCCGTGTGCAACACATTGTTATCTTGCGATTAAGCATTGGGTAGATGTATTTTCGGCAGTGCTTCCTCAAGGAATTGTTCTGCAGATAGCGAGCCATCGTGAGAATGAGCGTCGGGCGTTGAAATGGAATTTGCAAGTTGTTCATTACGACAGGTGGGTATTTCATTGATCTGTGGTGTAGGATTGACGTTAAGAAATGGAAGATTCAATCGAATTGGTAGCTGTTGTTCAAACGTATGTAGTATTTCGTTTTCGGAGGGCATTCCGTCAACCGAGAATGCGCCAGGTGGCGCTATCCGCACCACCGTGAAGTCATCGCGGAAAGACGAACGATGAGCGTTAATTAGCTCACGGACGTATTCGCCATCATTTTGGTTGCCAAAATAGACATTCTGGACGGACGACAATATTTGCAGGACATTAAGTCGAGAAACGATTGGATTGTCAACCACATCAACGACAGACGACGAAGATGAAACCGAATATGCCGCGTCGTCATAAAGTAACAGGGTAAGGTCAGCGCCAATCGGGAGAAGAACCATGAGTCCCGGACACATGTAACCGATTGTGCCGGTTTGTTCGTGGTGCTGATGCAAGTACTGGTTGTACAAGACAGCTGGAGAATCACCAAATATGAACGGGAGTTGAGTATGATTGCGAATCACAGCCCATGACAAATCTGACAACAACTGCGAGTTTGGTAGCGACACTTTCATTGAGAGCATTATTGATTCAAGCGGATCCTGATCGTAGATAATAGTGTCGTTGTCGATTGCAGCCAGCAATTCGAGGCGTCGCGGAATCGTTGTGGAAGTTGCAAGGATTTCTCTTAGAAACGTGAGAGTCATTTGACGGTTGATTTTCGCGATTTTGTTTGCAGCTCGCGGCACACGTGACCGCTGGAGCATCATGAATTCCAAAATGTACTGTCGATCATCGTCGCAAAAGCTAAAGTTCTCACAAGTGCGCGCGTTGGCAGCGAGGATATTCAATGCACGTCCGTGGTTGCCATCTAGCGACCCAAGAAAGTCTTCGAACTCAGTCGAGCCGTAATATTTGTGGCGGGCGCATTGTTTGCGAACGCTGGCATATGTGATAACGCGAGACGCGTCTTTCGTCACAAGGTGAATATACTTCCTACGCTGGCTGAATAGCCGGAAAAAGAACTGCGGTACGAAGTGTTGTGTTGCTTTTTCGGCCAACTGTAGGTCTCGTCCAGCAAGATAACGCCAGCGATCACGCAGTCGCCGCCAAAAAACTATGATTCAAATTCGCGGCCAACCGGCGACTTGCGTGCATCGCATTGTTATCCGGCAATCTGGTCGGATTCAGTCGGCGAAGCAAATATTCGCCATTCACTGATTATAGCGGGGATCAACATCGCGACAAGAATTACTGCAATGATTGGACCAACGGCAGGTGGACCCCAGCCGCCAAATGAAAACCAAATCACAATGCTGACGATCACGTTTAGTACAACAGCGATCAAACAGAATGCAAAAAATCCAAGGTTCTGAACGGGTGCTTTTCGCAACCCGTACAGATCGACCATCAGGAACAGAAAAGCAACCGGAAAAATCGCGATTAACGTGTTGGCAAGTGCGATGCCCAAATCAAAGTTGACGACTGCTGAGTGCTTGCCAAGGAATTGGTCAAAAATCGAATGGAGTTCATTTTCACCGGCCGATTGAACTGGCTTTGCCAAAACAAGAAATGCGAACAGCCCAAAGGCCAAGAGTGTGGCAATGAGTGCGAGTCGAATTCGCTTGGGATTCCACATGAATTCAGAACCGCGTATCGTCGAGCAGGATAACGGTTGCAATCACCCGGTCGCGACGAGAGATTCTCAATTGCCAAAACGCCCGACTTCGCGACTCGGGTGCATTGCTTGGTTAGGCCTGCCTTCGGTGTTCGTGGCCCGCCACGATCGGCTTGGCCCAGACGAGCGACGCTGCCGTGAGCTGAGGTGGCGCAGCGACCACCGTTGCAACCTCCGCTAAGTAGTCTGAATACCATGCACCATTGCGGAAGTCTTCTGCCGCATCCGCATCCGTGTAAAGTTGGAACACGCACACCACATCCGGATCCCCGTCGTCGAAGCAGAAATAGTACTCGAGGTGCGCCGAATTCGCCTCCGCCCGCGGTCGGACGAACTTCTCCCAGATGCGGCGCACCTCTTCCCGCTTCCCAGGGAGGGCTCGGTGGCGGACAAACAATGCGGATGGAGCCAAGCTCATTCAATGTACCTTTCATTGGCCTAACTTGTAATTATCATCGGTCAGCGCGTAATAAGTTGATAATACACGCCCAACCACGTGTTCAAAGTTTAGATAAAATCTAAAACCCAGTCAACAAGTTGGTTTCCGGAAAAAACTTGGCTAGCGCGGATAATCCTGTATTGACGCGCTCGGGACGGGGGAACATGACAGAAAGGGTAGGGAAAAACAGTGGTCGTTGAATTTCCTGGTTTCGTTCAATACGAGAAAATATCAAAGGCCGACCGAGAGTGGCTCCCAAAAATCGTCACTAAATTCGCCACGTCTAGCGATCAAGAATTAGATCAGAACCTCGAATGTTCAAAGAAAAATGTAATCAGCTTTTTGCGCTCGATGCAGAAAGAAAATAAGCCTGCATAGCGGCGCCTCCAGTCGGTCGGGCAATTGAATTGTGCCAACGAATCGTCCTCAAACAACCAACTGACGATTTCCGACAGATCAACGAAAAGCTGAAAAAGATCAGCCGCGATGAGATCTCGGAAAAACGGGCAAACGAAAAATGGGAACAAAATCCAAAGGCAGTTTCGGATTTCGATCCCTTTTGCCTTCTCGAAGAGGGTGATGTCGGCGTGATTGCTCCTTCGGAATTTCCCGTGATCCAAGAAACGCGAAAGTTGCTCCCGGTCCGACATTACGCGCGGCGCATGGAGCTGGCCTGTATCGGCTGGATCGAAAGGTTCCTCGAACTCGTCAAACCAAAGACCGCTGACGCGGCATCCGAGTTTGCTTCCAATCGAGCGGCGCGATTCGTTTTGCCCTACGAGTGCGCCTACGGCTGATTGTTAAACGATGTATCTGCCAATTTCGGTAAACTCAATATGCCCTCAACATGAACGCTTGCTTTTTGTATGAAGCGAGGACTTGAGATCAAGTCCTCGCCAACAGTGCTGCGGTCCTAAGTATGCTGCTGTGCTGCGGTTATCGAGCGCGGAGTAAAACGTTGAATCCGGCGTTGCTGTTTTCATACACGTCGCCTCCGCTGAAGTCGATTTCTCTCGCGACCGTGGATACCACGGTAATTTGGTATGTGCCAGCTACCAAGCGATTGGAGAAATTGACCGGGCCAACTCCGGTCTTCTGGTAGATCAGTTGGCCACTGGCAGTTCGCAGTTCGACCGAATTGTAGTACCAATCTGGGGGCGATGAGCCGACGAGTGTCAAATTGCCCGTCAACTCCACGCGACGGCGGCTGCTGAGTTGAAATCTGACCGTCGATGAGGCATAGGACTCGGCGAAGCACCATGCGTAGCCATAATCGTCTGCAACATACGAGTAGGTTTTGCCCGCCAAACTGATGTCACCAGACGTGAGTTTAGAATCATGCTCCACGCCGATCGTGGCGCGGGATCCGTATCCTGGTGCCGAGCCGTACTCGATGAATTGGTAAACGCCTGTGGGTCCTGCAACATCAGCTTCGTCGATGTAATAGTCGTATTCGTTGCCCGCGTCAGTTTGCGCGACACCCTGCGAGACAAAGAAATTGTCCAGATAAGTAATTTGTGCATTACCCGTCTGAACTCCGGTTAGCAACAACAACATTGCGAAATGCGTGGCCAACAAAGAAATTTTCATCGCGATCTTCCTCCTGGTTTGGATTTTGCGGTTCACAAGTCACCAAGACTTGTCGATAGGAACCGTTCACATGTGTCGCATTGTTGCAGAAGTTTGTTTTTGTTTAATGAAAGCTCGATGACGCTTGTGTGAATTCGCAGAAGTCATTTGCTGTGGGTAGCTCGCTGGCTGGCCCTGATCGAATCAAAGCCTGACTTGGAAACGACTCCGAGCA
The DNA here is from genome assembly GCA_937862885.1 of uncultured Planctomycetaceae bacterium. Lineage (GTDB taxonomy): Bacteria > Planctomycetota > Planctomycetia > Pirellulales > Pirellulaceae > CALMEE01. Next base: position 122,369 of record CALMEE010000010.1, on the reverse strand, counting down.
AACCGCCCGTATTGTCGAACACCCTCTCCAGCGGCCAAGGATGTTTGTCAAAGAAAATCCATGGCGGTCGCGAGGTTATGCGAATGTCCAACCTTTCCGGTCAGAGGCCCCGTTTTGTTTAACCGTTAGTCGTCGACCCACGATATAGCCCGTTTAGCGCGAGAACGCGATACGCCTATGACTGACGATTTAACGAGAACGCGGGAACTAATTCGGGTCAAGGCCTTAGTCACCAGTCACAGCTAAGCTGCGACGACAATTCAGAGGGCAACACCAAGAAATGAGTACAAATTTAAGATGCCTGTCCTTTTAACTATCTGCTGCAATCACTTGTCAGGCCGCCTGCGGCCGAAAAAGCGATGAAATCGCGGGTGCGTTAGGGCCGGCCACAGGCCGGTCCTAACGTTAGCGATCAACGGGGGGCGGTGAGAGATTCTCCATTTCGGACCGCGCCGCTTCGTCGCTCCGATGCACCGCATTGTTATCCACGATTCTGCGCGGTGGACGTCGAACTACCGTGCGATCGAATTCTGCTTCCAGACGGCGTAAGCGAGCAAAGATTCGTTCGACGTCGAAACCATCCGCAGCTCCGAGTTCGTGTCGGATTCGTTTTATTTCTGCCGTCGGGTCAGGAATCATCGAATGCCTCGAAGAGTTGTTCAGGAGTTACAAGCATCGGTGGATCGAATCCAGAGGAACGACAAACCGATTCAATCGTTCGCATTGTCCCTGGATTAAGTATATGCTTGAAATTCCACGACGCCAAATAGTTGATACCGTTCGCCGCTGCGATCGCGATGTGCGTCGCGTCCCGGGGCTCGGATCGCGGCACCGCTTTCCCATTGAGTAAGGCTTCGACCAATGTTTCGGCTTCGGTCGAGGAGCCGAGAAGGGGAATTCCATCAAGGACAGCAAGTCGTTCTTTTGCCGCGTCGGCGCCGCCACCGCGGCACTCGTCGATGACCAAGGCCGACGCAAACAGCTCATATCGAGCAAATGCTTTCGCCCACCATTTGCGAGTCACGATCTGCCGAGCGGCGATTACGGGATCAGGGTGAAGTCGTCCAGCGATGTTCCCAATCACAGTGGTTTCGAGGTAGACACTGTCCATCATGCAAGCCTACCGCGGATAACGCTACCGCGATTGAGCAGGGTCGCGGAGGTAACGAAGTTCACGTAGCGATTTCTGCCCCTATCGCTCGTTAGGCCGCCTGCGGCCGAAAAAGCGATTAAATCGCGGGTGCGTTAGGACCGGCCGCGGGCCGATCCTAACAATTATTTTACCGATTCGCGAATCGGTATTATGTCGCTGCCAATCTATATAATTAGTAACGATAATATCTTACCGGCTCTTACCGGGTTGTCAACAAAGTTCTCGCACGCCGTCTGCTTCCAGATTTTACCGACGTGTATTTCTGTATTCTGGCAAATCCCGCCAACTGATCGCTCCTAGCATCGGATGCAATGCAGAGTGGCAGAATGTTATACAGACACCTTATGTAGATTCAAATTACGATCGGCCAAACCATCGGCTCAAACAAACAAGGAAGCTGTGATGGACAAAAAACCAAATGAACAACCCCCAAGGCCAATGTTAATCGACCAAGTTCGAAACAAAATGCGGTTGCGACAACTGGCATAACGAACCGAAGAAGCCTACGTCGGTTGGATCCATGATTTCCTGCGCTTCCACAAAGATTTACGGGGCCAGTGGGTTCATCCCAACGACCTGACCGATTTACTCTTGACATCGATACTGTTTTTTTGACACTACTCGCTGGTTGCCAGCAAGGCGAACCGCAAAATCGTACTCGCAACGCTACGCGGTTTCGAGTGCGAGTACGAGTACCACATACGCTGAGTACGAAAATGAAGAAAGATTTTGGCTGCGGGCCGTTCTGGGTGGCGGCGATCAGCGAGAAGTGTCGTTTCTTTGATTTGTCACATCGAATTGAATGGCCAGCCAACATGCAGCATGCACTGTGCATTTCGATGGCCGCATGAGAGCACGACTTTCTCGGCCGCACTCAAAAGAATGCATCGGGACTCCTGAAGAGGAGACGCAGTTGATGCTTGGATTGATAACCGGAAGTCCGCCGAATCTCTTTCCCACAAGAAATCAGAATGAACGTTGGTACGCTGCGAATAGTATATTTATCCGCCACACTTGGATTGGCTCTGACATCAATTGTGTCGATGCGGAAACCTTGTTTTCGCAAATCAGCGACCGCTGATTGATTAGAACATGGCCGTCATCCGTCCACGTAAAAATAGAGCAGGCGTCCATGCTCCGGACTAATGTCCGCCCATTCTTCCATGATCGCTGACCAATCGATCATGAGACCCAGCGGCAAGCAGAAGCACAAAAGGCTAAAGAATACCAATTTAAGATTCATGTTTTCTACCCGAAGGGTCGCGAACAAAAAAGTCGTTGCGTTGACAAAGCGATTGGGTTTTTCGCAACCGCGTCAACTATGGCTTAGGTTGGCGTGGCAAGTGAGCGCTTAACCGACATCAATGATGTAGGTCGGCGGATCGCCAATTCGCGCCGAAAACGGCGGTTGGCTGAGCGGAAGATCGCAACGCCCCTTCGTTTGTAGCGAAATTATCGGATGGATGCCCTGAATCGCGGCGGCCTAAACTTGCCCCACAGCTAGGATATGCCCCGAGTAGATCGTTTTCCGGTTAGAGCCTGCACCGTGCGTGGAATCCGGCAGTGAAGCGCAAGTTCTAGCTTTGGCATCGACATCGATAACGAGTCCCCCGCGTTCATCCAAGCCGATCACGCATCCTTCGACAATTTCGTGCGCATGTTCGACTTGGATTCTCTTACCAACCAACCAGGACTTGGCATTCGCCTGCTGCACGATCATAGTGGGATTATTCGCGAGACTTCGAATCGCAAATCGCATTTCGCCTACCAAGCCAACAAGAAAGTCGGTGACACTGGCTTGATTCATATCGACGTGCGGAGCCAATTCGGCAAGCGCCACTGCTTTCGGACGTAGCGTTGGAGGTAACTGATTGTAGCAATTAACGCCGACGCCGATGATGGCCAGTGGCAACTGATCTCGCTGCACCGTCTCAATTAGAATTCCGGCGACTTTACGATCGTCGATGATGACATCGTTGGGCCACTTTAGCTTGCACTCCAGATTGAATATAGTTTGAATGGTTTTACAAATCGCCAACGCAATCGCCGTCGATAACAAATTCCTGGTCTCGCCTTGCAAATTCTCCCCTTCCAGATCGACGACGAGCGAAAACGTGAGGCTGCCGGTTTGCGCAGACCATTGGTTCGATCCACGCCCTCGGCCTGCAGTTTGCTGATCCGTCAAAATCAGCAATGGATAATTAAATACCTTTTTGCCGCAATTACGCAGCGCCCAATTATTTGTCGAATCCATGGTCGATTCGAATACAAACGACCCGACTTGACTCAGGTCAGAGATCTGGCTCAAGGAAAAAAAAACTGATTCGGACTGAGGCTTCATCGCCAAGAACCGTATTTCTTGTTATGCTTAGCAGGCAGAGGGTAAACGATTACCGATAGTTGACTAGTTTTGATAATTCACTTTAATAATTCAAGCCGGAGTTTAACCAATGCTGCATCCTCTGAATCGCCGAAATTTCTTGAAGACCTCTTCAACGGTCGTGGCCGCCGGCACGGTATCCGGGGTTGGAATGGTCAGCGCCAATGAGCCGAAACTTGCGGGATTTCATCATTCAGTAAGAGATACGTATGCGGTGGGACTAATTGGGTGTGGCGGACGAGGTACTGCGGCGGCCGTCAATGCACTAAAGGCCGACTCGCGAGTTAAAATCACTGCCTTGGCTGATGCCTTTGAAAATCGGCTGGAAACCTGCTTGGAAACGCTGACGCTCAGCGAATTTGCTGATCGAATCGATGTCGCGAAGGACAGGAAGTTTACGGGGTTTCAAGCGTACCAACAGTTGCTGGACACGGATATCGACGTCGTGTTGTTGTGCTCGCCACCACATTTTCGTCCAGCTGAAATGGAGGCCGCTGTGGCCGCCAAAAAGCACATATTCTGTGAAAAGCCAATTGCCACCGATGCATCTGGCGTGCGCCGTGTGCTGCAAGCTTGCGAGCAGGCCGAAAAATGGGGATTGAATGTCGTCTCTGGGTTGTGCTGGCGGTATGATCTTGGCGTAACCGAAACCATGCGTCGCATTAAGGAGGGAGCGATCGGTGATGTTCTCAATATTCATTCCAATTATCTGACAGGTGAACTATGGCATCATCCGCGCAAGCCAGAATGGAGCGAAATGGAATACCAATGTCGCAATTGGCTGTATTTCAATTGGTTGTCCGGGGATCTTTTGAATGAACAACACATTCATACGATCGACAAAGGGCTGTGGCTAATGGACGATGAGCCACCCGCATTCTGTTATGGCACTGGCGGTCGTCAAAAGAGGATTGGCGAGCAATGGGGTAATGTGTACGATCACTTCGCGACGGTGTTCGAGTGGAGTAACGGAACCAAAATGTTCTCCTTCTGTCGGCAAATGAATGATTGTTTTAGCGAAAACGAATGTCATGTTGTAGGCAGTGGCGGACGTGCGAGTATTTTGCGCCACGAAATCACAGATGCCGCTGGCGAGACATGGAAATACCGCGATCGCAAACGCAGTATGTACGATGTTGAGCATGAGCATTTATTTAAGGCTATTTCGGGTGACCTTCCGTATATCAACAACGGTCGCTACATGTGCCAGAGCACGCTGGCCTGTCTCATGGGCCGGGACGCATCTTATACTGGTCGCAAAATTACGTGGGATGAGGCCCTGAACGACGAAAAGAAATTGGGACCGGAATCTTACGCATGGGGCGATTACAAGGCTGATCCAGTCGCCATTCCGGGATCAGGCAGAAGCTAATCGCAGGCTGGCCCATTCGGCGAAGTTGCCCGATTCATCCCAGAACGTATTCTGAAAAAATAGCTGACCGTGGCAGGCCGTCGTTCGTTGAGCACCTGCCACGGCTTTTTTGTCGCGGGATTTTCTTCCCGCTGCAAGAATTCGAGTACAATGCAATTCAAAACACCGCTGCAGAGTTAAAACGCGGTTTGATTGGAGAACACGGTCACGCTTATGACGAAACCAGGTGGAATCTATTATCCGGAGTATTTGCAACTCGACAAACTGTTGAACGCGCAGCAACTGGAAAGCGATCGTTTGGGAAATCCGGCACACGACGAGTTGCTTTTTATCGTCGTGCATCAGGCGTATGAACTCTGGTTCAAATTGATCCTGTTCGAATTAAAGTCTGTCATCGACATGTTCAACGACGACATTGTCGACGAGCGTCAGATTGGTCGCATCGTCGCGCTATTGGAGCGGATTCACGCTATCCAACGCTTGATGATTGGCAAATTGGAAGTATTGGAAACGATGACCCCGTTAGACTTTTTGGAATTTCGAGACTTGCTGGTTCCTGCCTCGGGGTTTCAAAGCGTCCAGTTCAAAGAGCTAGAAATCCGTTTAGGCATCAAACGGGATCAACGAATTCCCACGGATCGGGAGTTCTTTTATTCCAGGTTGAGTGACGAACATCGCGAGTATTTGTACAAGATAGAAGCGTTGCCAAGTCTATTCGAAGTCACGCAAACTTGGCTTGAGCGATTTCCGTTCTTGAACTTTGAAGGCTTTGATTTTTGGCATGAATACGAACGATCCGTTGAGCAGATGCTGGAACGCGACCGAAACATTATCGAATCGAATTCGACCTTGCCACCGAACGTGCTCGAACACCAATTGGCTGAGTTGGATGCAACGCGCATGCGGTTTAATGCGCTGTTCGATCAGTCCAAGTTTGACGAATTACGGGCTGCTGGAGAATTCCGCTTCTCTCATCGAGGGATGCTCGTCGCCATCTTCATTAACTTGTATCGCGATGAACCGCTGCTGCAACTACCGTTTCGGTATCTGTCGGCCTTAGTTGAACTGGACCAAAATTTGACGACATGGCGAAGCCGCCATGCACTCATGGTACATCGCATGCTCGGGTCGAAGATAGGAACTGGCGGATCATCCGGGCATGACTATTTACGTCGCACGACCGATCAAAATCGCGCATTCAAAGACCTTTTTAATCTTTCGACATTCCTGATTCGGCGGTCGGAAATCCCGAAATTGCCGAACCACATTCAGAATTCGATGGGCTTCCGTTTCTGAATGCGCTGAAAGTCAGAAATCTAAGTTGCCAGCTAACGAAAATCCCCCAGGGCGACTACAGACTTCAATACTTCACAAATACGTTTTTTGGCTCGGTAAAGAACCGCATGGATTCTAATCCCCCCTCGCGTCCCACACCCGAATTCTTAACACCGCCAAAGGGAGTTCTGAGGTCGCGAACGAGCCAGCTATTGATCCACACGACTCCGACGTCCAGCGCCTTCGCAACGCGGTGGGCGCGTTGCAGTTGATTGGTCCATATCGTGGCGGACAAACCGTACGGCGTGCTATTTGCCCGCGCTATGACCTCGTCTTCGTCATCAAATGGCTGGATCGTGATCACGGGGCCGAATATTTCTTCCTGGTTCGTACGACATTGGTCGTCCAAACCCGTAATTATAGTTGGCTGGACAAAAAAGCCGTTCGCACATCTGCCGGGAATCGTTGCCGCCGCGCCGCCAACGCGAATCTCGCCACCTTCTTGTTTCGCCAGTTCAATGTAACTCAAAATCTTCTGTTGGTGAGGAGCGGAAACAACGGCCCCTTGTTCAGTCTGCGGGTCCATTGGATCGCCCACAGCAAGACGCTTGGTGAGTTCGCTCAAATCGTCACAAAATTTAGCGAATATTGGCCGTTGCACATACACGCGCGAGCCGCACAAGCAAATTTGACCCTGGTTTTGAAATGAGCTGCGCAATGTTGTTTGCAGTGTTTGCTCGTAGTCGCAATCCGCGAAAATGATATTTGGATTTTTGCCTCCAAGCTCCAGCGACAATTTTTTGAAACGCGGAGCAACTTGGGCTGCGATGTGCGCTCCGGTCTTCGTGCCTCCGGTGAACGACACCGCCTGAATTCCCTCGTGGGTGACAATCGCGTTGCCAACACCCCCGCCAGAGCCATGCAGAATATTCAACACTCCGGCAGGAAAGCCGATTTCATGACAGATCTTGCCCAATAAGAATGCGGTGTAAGGAGTAACTTCGGAGGGTTTTCCGACCACGCAGTTTCCCGTCGCCAGCGCCGGTGCGATTTTCCAGGTAAAGAGATAAAGCGGAAGGTTCCACGGCGATATGCAAGTCACCACACCAATAGGTTGTCGCAACGTGTAGTTGATTCCATCAGAGCTGGCGTGGGATTCACTGGCGAAACTCTCGCACATCGATGCAAAGAAACGAAAATTTACAGAGACTCTGGGAATGTCGACGGTGCGCGAATAGCGAATGGGCTTGCCATTGTCGTTTGTTTCGGCGGCTGCCAGTTCTTCGAAGTGGGCGTCGATCGCATCAGCCAAGCGACGGAGCCAATTGGCTCGTTCCGCGGAGGGCAACGATGACCAATTCGGGAACGCTTCGCGGGCAGCGGCAACCGCCGCCTGCACGTCCCGGCTATCACTTTCCGGAACACGCGAATACGTTTCGCCCGTAGCCGGGTTCACATTGTCCAGCCAGTTATTGGCATGAGGTGCAACCAGTTTTCCCGCCACATAGTTTTTAAGATCGATCAGAGACATGACGTGCGGCCTCCATCGACCGGCAAGTTGATTCCGTTAATGTACGCTGCGGCTGGGGACGCCAAGAATGCAATAACGGCACCGATTTCGCTGGCTTCGGCAAACCGTCCTGCGGGAATTTCATCCTTCATGTGTTTGGTAATTTCGCTGGTCGATACGCCCTGCCGTGCCGCCCGGCCCTCGATAAGTGATTGCAGGCGTCCCGTCATCGTCATTCCCGGCAACAGATTGTTGACCGTGATTCCAAAGGCAGCCAACTCCATGCTCAGTGTCTTGGCCCAATTGGCAACTGCTCCTCGAATGGTGTTGGATACACCCAGACCAGGAATTGGTTGTTTGACGGACGTGGAGATCACATTGATGATTCGCCCGTATCCGCTTTGTTTCATACCGGGAACGACCGCCTGTGCCAACAACTGGTTGCAGATCAAATGGTTGTTGAAAGCGATCCGAAATGCCTCGATATCAGCATCGATGGCTGGACCGGCAGGAGGCCCTCCGGTGTTATTTACCAAAACATGGACAAGCCCCTCTTGCACAATCCTCTGGATAGTCTGTTTCACGTCTTGCGGATGAGCAAAATCAGCGATCGCAATCTGATGTTGCTGACCGGCCGATCGATCCAGTTGATCAAGGGTTGCTTCCAGGCCTGCTTGGTTGCGGGCGAACAGCACAATTTCCGCTCCGAGCAAAGCTAATTCGATTGCTGCGGCCTTTCCAATCCCCTGTGAACTTCCACAAACAACCGCCCGCTTGTTTTTTAAGTCAAGGTCCATCGTACTCTATCGCCAATTCTGCCAAGCTAACCTAAAATCATCAAACCATGCCTACTCATTCGTAACCGAACGCTCACTATAATTTACCAGGACACAACTGCCTTTACAGCCCCACGACAACTTGACAGATGATCATCAACTTGGAAACTCAATTCGGAACCTTGGCTGTTGATTCCTCGACCGGGGTTTCGCTGGCGATCGAACTTGAATTCAATGGACCGCAGCCAATCCACTTCGGCGTCCCCCCGGCAACTAGCATGCCCGTCCAGATGGACGGATTTATTGGCGACACTACGCGGAATGGCCCATGCAATGTGCGTACGCTAAATCTCACGCCCCATTGCAACGGAACCCATACCGAATCGGTCGGTCATATTCTGAACGAATGCGTTTCGATCAATAGAATTTTGAACGGCAACTTTTTTCTGGGTCGGCTTGTCACGTTGCAACCGGTTTCCGCTTTGGATTGCCAGGAAACGTACGAACCTCAACTCGAAAGAGACGATCTTGTAGTCACATGCAAGTTGTTGGAACAAGTATCTCATGAATCGATGTTGGGGGATGCGCTCATGATTCGCACATTACCAAACACCGCTGTTAAGCGATCGAGGAATTACTTGGACGGTGAGCCAGTTCCATTTCTTACGAATCAGGCGATTGAATGGGTCACTGCTATGGGTATCCGACATTTGCTGGTCGACTTTCCATCAATCGATCGCATGTTTGATCAGGGTTTGCTAAGCAATCATCATCGATTTTGGAACATACCTCTCGGTACTCGAAGCGCAACTCCGGTTAGCCGCGTCGAAAATACGATTACTGAAATGATCTATGTTCCCGACGACTTGGACGACGGGTTGTTTCTCCTTGATTTGCAAATTCCAGCGTTTGCCAGCGATGCCGCACCCTCACGCCCGATCGTTTATCGAATCCTGAAATAATGTTGACTGGCACAACGATCCAAGCCGAAACTGGCGTGCCCGTGTATGGTGTTGACGACGCAACTTCATTTTGGTGGACATGAAGGCACGACTCACTGTTATTGGAATTGTTTGCTAGAATGAAAGTCGACGTTTGGTCTTCTGCCGACCAGACAAGCGGTCAGATCAGATTGAAGTTTGGCGACTGGCACGATTCGGCGGCTCGATGATTCTGCCCGCGTCTCGAAGTTCCGTTGTGGTGAATTGTTTTGTGCAGGATATCGACACGATAACTGGATCGAGATTTGGCGGCTGTAGCACATTCCGCCGGGCGGGCGCCAAGTGCTGGATCGCGGCCGCCGCGCTTTACCATGAGTCAATGGGCAATTGCGCAAAAGTCTCCCTATTTTTTGGAACACGTTTTCAATACCGATGGCAATGATGATCAATCAGTTTCTCTCGCGCGCATCAAGTTTGGACCGGGATGACGAACTGCGGCGTTTTCGCGAGGAGTTTTATATTCCATTGGGTGATGATCAGGAGCCTGAAATCTACTTTGTTGGAAACTCGCTCGGATTGCAACCGAAACTGACTTCGATTTACGTCGAGGAAGAATTGGAAAAATGGCGAACCCTAGGTGTTCGAGGGCATTTTGAAAGCGACTTCCCTTGGATGCCATATCATGAGTTTCTCTCGCCTGGCATGGCGCGTTTGGTGGGTGCCTACACAGATGAAGTTGTGGTGATGAATTCTTTGACCACCAACTTGCATTTGATGATGGCCAGTTTTTACCGCCCGCGAGGACCGCGTAACAAGATCCTGATTGAGGGAGGTGCATTTCCTTCAGATTGGATTGCCGTCACCTCCCACGTTCGTTTTCACGGACTCGATCCACGAAATTGCGTGATCCAAGTTCAGCCGGATGAGACAACTGGTCTGATCGATCATAGTCGCTTGTGTGAGACGATTCGAACTCACCGTAACGAGTTGGCACTGATTTTGTTGCCTGGCGTCCAATATTACACTGGTCAGTTGTTTGACATGGAATCGCTGGCTCGATTGGCTAACGAAATGGAGATAGCCATTGGTTTTGACCTAGCCCACGCAGTGGGGAACGTGCCACTGCAACTGCATGATTGGAACATCGACTTCGCAGTGTGGTGCACGTATAAATATCTCAACTCAGGTCCCGGATCGGTTGGAGGATGTTTCATCCACCGCCGCCACGCAGCCGACACTGACATGCCACGCCTAGCTGGTTGGTGGGGACACGATAAATCCACCAGATTTTTGATGAAGAACGAGTTTCATGCAATCGCAACCGCTGAAGGTTGGCAGCTTAGCAATCCCCCAATTCTTTCGCTGGCCGCGATTCGTGCTTCATTGGACGTATTCGATGCAGCGGGTGGGATCGGCGAGTTGCGGAAGAAGTCCGTCGAGTTAACACAGTTTTTATACGACGGTTTAACACAACATTTCGAAAATCAGATCAATATTCTTACCCCAAATGACGCGAGTTGGCGAGGATGCCAATTGTCGCTGGTAGTTGACTTTGGAGCTACGCAGGGGCGAGAAATATATGAGGCTCTGGAGGCAGCAAATGTTCGCGTAGATTGGCGCGAGCCCGATGTGATTCGTGTTGCGCCAGTTCCACTTTACAATTCGTATGCGGACGTTGCCAAATTCATCCAGATATTGAGACATATCGAGTCGACCAGCACAAAGTGATCAGCGGAGTAAGCCATGCACAACATTCCTCACAGAATTCTGGTTGCCGGATCCGGCTTAGTCGGGGCGTTGTTGGCAGTGATGCTAGGACAACGTGGTTACCAGGTTGCACTCTACGAAAAACGACCTGACTTGCGAAAGACGCGAATCTCGGCCGGACGATCCATCAATCTCGCCTTGGCGGAACGAGGCGTGGATGCGTTGAAACGGGCCGGAATTTTTTCTCAGGTGCAAACGTTGTTGACACCGATGCGCGGTAGAATGCTGCACGCGATAAACGGTGAACTGGAATTTTCGCCATACGGCCAGTGGGACAACGAGGTCATTTACTCGGTATCGCGCGGCGACCTGAATTGTTTGATGATGACGGCAGCTGAACAACACCCCAACGTCAAGATCTACTTCGAGCAGCTTTGCGAAGCCGTCGATTGGGAAAAGAATCAAGTTAGTATCGTGGATTTGCGCGATAACACGAGACGCTCTGTGGACTTTTCACTCTTGATTGGCTGTGATGGCGCCAGTTCAGCCGTCCGCCAAGCGATCATCAAAGCGACCAGCGGAACGAGCACTTACGATTTGCTCGACCATGGCTACAAGGAAATCACACTTCCCGCCGGACCAGGCAACGTGCACCAAATTGAACGGGAGGCATTGCACATTTGGCCACGCGGTGGTTTCATGCTGATCGCGTTACCCAACTCGGATGGGAGTTTCACCGTCACATTATTTCTACCCCGAAAGGGAAGCCCCAGTTTTGCTGAATTGCAGACGGTTCATGCCGTCCAGGAGTTCTTTCTTGAACAATTCCCAGACGCGTGCGCCATGATTCCCGACCTCAGTCAGCAATTTTTTGCAAATCCCATGGGTGAACTGGGGACCATGCGCTGCTATCCTTGGTCGTATGGCGGTCGGTCTTTGATTTTGGGAGATGCCGCGCACGCAATCGTTCCGTTCCATGGCCAAGGGATGAATGCAGGTTTTGAAGATTGTGCGCTTTTGCTGAAACTGTTGGATGAAAATGACGAAGATTGGCCAGCAACCATGGAGCTTTTTCAACAGCGTCGCAAACAAGATGCCGATGCCATCGCCAATATGGCGTTAGAAAACTATATCACCATGAGAGAGAGTGTCGCTCAGGAAACGTTCCAACTCAAAAAGTTGTTGGGGTTTGAACTCGAACGTCGCTTCCCCGATCGTTTTGTACCGCGATATTCCATGGTGATGTTTCGACGATATCCGTATGCTGAAGTTTTTAATCGAGGCAATATCCAGAACGAAATTCTAGATCGTCTACTGTCAGGTGAAAATGACATAAATCATGTTGATTTTTCATTAGCTGAAGAGTTGGTCATGACTCGTTTGAGCCCATTGGAATAGCGCATGTTACAAGTAAATTCGGAGCTTTCGATCCCGCTGACTGAATTCGAGATGCAGTTTTCGCGTTCTCCAGGGCCTGGAGGGCAAAACGTAAACAAGGTGAATTCGAAAGTTCAATTGCGCTGGGATGTTACCAATAGTCCGTCATTACCCGATGCAATTAAGGAACGATTTCTATTGCAGCAAAAGAGGCGCATCTCCAAGGATGGCAAACTGCTCCTTTCAAGTTCTCGATTTCGCGATCAACCTCGCAACGTAGAAGATGTGTTAGAAAAACTGCGGGAATTGATCCTGGATGTAGCCAAACCACCAAAATTACGAAAAAAGAAGAAGGTCTCCAAAGCGGCGAAACGCCGACGATTGACAGACAAACGGCTGCAAGCCGATAAAAAGCGATCAAGGCGTTCGACAAATTTTGACTAATCCTGGAAATTCTTCCAAACTTATGCTTCGCTGACCGAACAACACCTTATGCCCGCCTTGAGACGCTTGTCGCGAAGGGCAGGGGACAATATTTTTAGATTGAGGTCAGGAGTGATCTTGCACTTAGTAGTTATCGGTTTCTTTCACCGATCGGCGAAACGACGGTGTTAGACCTGTGACTAAGAGAAGGATCTCACATGATGATTCATGTGGAAAACCCGCTTAATCAATGTGTAATCGGTCAATGCTGAGATCGAAACCAACGTAGAGTTGTCGATCTAGCGAAGATTTGTAACCGTTCACGGCTCTATCAGCCGCCGGGCGATAGCCCCCGGTTCCGAGGCAAGATTGACGCCAAAAAACCGAGGACTATCGCCCGACGGCTGATTTGAAAAAAATCGTGTCCAATAGGGGTCTGCCCCCTTTTTGGGGCGTAATGTTGAATTGTTTCAGGAATAGATCTATCGCTCACGGGGAGTTAGCTTCGATTATGTTTGGAAAAGCTGAATGGTTTGGGCCATTAAACGAAAAGAAAATTCTACGACCAATTACGAAACAAGGAACGAAGTATTACGGAATTTGGGGGGGAGTGATTCTATTGCCGACACTTCTACTAATCGCATCAAACTCCCCGTTCCACGCAATGATTTGGCTGCTCGCATCAACTGGCACCTTCGCCTGGGACTATCGCAAAACGGTTCACGAGAAACGAGAAGCCGAAGCCTACGAAAAGTTGTACTTTATTGGCGAGCCCAGTAACGACAAAGTTGAGACTGAGCGATACGTCATTCGATCCAGGGACTAGTTTTTGCGACGAGCAAGTTGCTTAAATCATTTTTGACGTTCTCCTGAACTTGGGTTGGGCGCAGCTGACTAGGGTACCGCGGCTCAACGTCTTGTAAATCGATGCTTGCCTGCAGCGACAAGCAATCAGACGATTAATATAGGCAACCGTTCCACTGTCAATTCGTAGCGAATTAACCCCACTCGCTGTATCGACAAGCCAGGCTTCTCATTACGCCCGTAAATACATCTACGTACCTTGCAACGACTATCAAAAAACATCCATGGTCGTTAAGCGATAATTCCCGCGGGATCAATGAATCAATCCGTATGATCTGACTTTCGCTAAAATCTTATTCTTGTACGCAATCGGCTTTCCATAATTCTTCAACACGTTGCGGCAACCTGGGTCTTGGCAGCGGGCGCGCGATTCCGCTCGCGAAAATTGCAGGAACTGGCCTCCCATCCAAATTTTTCTGGTAATTTTAGGTCGGCTGACACGTCAGATTGAAAACGGCAGTGCTTCGTTCACGCCGATGCTCAGTTTTTCCGTGCTATAATTCGAGGCATAGTGGAAAAAACCAATCTCACAACAATAAAATACGCATCTCGGCTTAAAGGCTGACTCTCATGAAATTTCTCCGACTTCTACTCACACTCATGGCTACACTCAGCATTAACGCAACCCGCGACGCATCGGCTCAAGAAGTATCGCTTTTTGAGGAACTTGCCTTAGCCGAAAACCGCGAACAGGCTTTGGCTCTGTTCATTCCTGGAACAGAAGATTATTTTTACGCACATGCTCTTCATTACCAACACACTGAGCAATTTGAAAAAGTTGAGTCCTTACTCAAAGACTGGATTCGCCAACATGGTCAAACCGATTTGGTAACGCAGATTCAAAATCGTCAAGCGTTGTTGCGATACACAACTGGCCCATCCGCATCATTAAATTACCTTCGTCGCTATCTGGCATTGGCTTTTAACCATGAGCGCGAAATTCCGAATTCTGAGCTTGTTCTCCCGGATACACTCGATCCAGATGTCATTGCCTATGCAACATTATTAACTAGAGCGTTGGCTCAAGCCAATGATTTGAGCCAAGTTGAAGATGCTGGGCTGAACGGATTGGCTGACAAAGAGCTATCGCCCCATCAACTCCGACATCTTTTGTCCAGAATTTCGCTACCTGATCTTCCTAATCTCCCGGAATTGATCGTGCGTGATCTACGAAATTTTGGAGAGCGTGCTTTTGGAAGCGATCCCATTCACAGTCGTCTAACACTTGCGCAACTAGATCAATTGGAGCAACTCCTGCCAGACATCCTCAACCAGAAAGGGTTTGTCGATAGTTATTTGGCGCGTTTGCGACCGGATGACGACACAAATTGGGCACGAGATATTGAACAAAAGCAAATCTATTTGCTTCGGCTACGGTCGTTCGTAGAAAGACTTGGCACAGTACATAACTCGCTCAAGGCCAACGTCTTGTACCAGCAATTGCAGTTGAATCTTCAACAACAGATTTATGACAAAGAGTTGCTGATCAAATATCTTGCGCTGCCAAGAGATGTTCACTACGCCAATCGCGAATACTTCAATCGAGAGGCTCGAACTCAGGCGGCGGTCAATTTGAATGATGATTTTTCTGGATCGACAGCACTCCGGCCGATTGGGAATGACGAACCGCTTGTCCGCGAGCACCTTGCTCACTTCTTGAAGTCCGCTGAGAATTTCAAGGAGTTTCTTCCTTGGGTCGACAATAATTATCTGCAACGCCTTTTTGCAGAAACGAAAATTGTAAATGGGCTTGGCGAGGTCGAAGCGTGGATAGCTATGCTTACGCCAGAGGAATACCAGGCATTGATGACGCGTGTTGACCTCGATTTTCCTGCCTGGAACAAGACAAATCACAATGTCGATGAGACTGTAGAAATCGAACTCTACACCAAGAACGTCTCGAAACTAATCGTCAAGGTTTACGAAATCAACACTGAAGTTTATTACCAATCGCTCAAGAAGGAAATTGCCACCGACATCAATCTTGATGGACTCGTCGCTAATTGGGAAGAGTTGTTCAGCTACGATGATCCTCCGGTCCGGCGAATGCTTCGCAAGTTTACGTTCGATCAGTTGAATCAACGTGGCGTTTACGTGATCGATTTCATTGGAAACGGCAAGAGTAGCCGCGTTATTGTGCGCAAGGGGCAACTGCACCACGTAGTTGAGACCACTTTTGCTGGCCAGATGTTCGCGGTACTCGACGAAGAGAATCGTCCCGTGAACCCTGCCTCGATTTGGATGGAAGGTCGGCAATTCGCATCCGATGAGAATGGATTTATCTTGCTTCCGTTCACGACTCGACCGACGACACAACCTATCGTTTTAGTGGATAACAATCGCTTTTGCTCATTGGCGTCGTTCAAGCACCAGGCGGAAACTTATTCGCTGAAAGCTGGATTTTACGTCGATCGCGAGACATTGCTACGTGGGGAGAGATCACGCCTTGTGCTTCGTCCCCAACTGTTGATAGGCGCACTGCCCACGTCGTTGAAGAGCTTGCAAGACGTCAAGTTGACAATCAGCAGTACCGATCACGAGGGAATTTCATCGTACAAAGAGATTTCTGAGTTAGAGTTGCGCGAAGACCAAGAGTCGATCATCGAGTTTCAGGTGCCTGACCGACTCAATACGCTTACGTTCACTTTGCAAGGCAAAGTACACGTCGCGAGTCGCGGTGAAGATCAAACGCTTACCGTTAGCGAATCGTTTCAGATCAACCAAATTGACAAAACACAGCACATTACCGATGTCTTCTTCGTTGATGGCGAAAATGGTTATCGCTTCGAAGTCCGCGGGAAAACTGGCGAACCGCGTTTGAAATACCCGATCAACGTCGAACTGAAACATCGATTGTTTAAGGAGACGATTCGAGTCAGTTTGCAGACGAACGAGCATGGCTTTGTCCAGCTTGGCGAGTTGCCCGACATTGATTCGGTTGCCGTGCGGCTCTCATCGGACGTGGTACAGCATTGGCCCGTTCATGGATCCAAACTTAGCCAACACGCGGCTCTGCACGTGGAAGCTGGCCAACCGGTTCACATCGCGATTCCGCTGGAATGGACTGAGGTAACTCCAGCACATGTCGCTTTGTTTGAAATGCGGGCAGGGCAATATTATGCAAATCGCTTCGAGAGTTTGAGATGGAACCCAGGCCTGCTGACGATCGAAGGGTTAATGCCGGGGAACTATCGTTTCGTGTTCAAGGGAAATTCTGAGTCGATAAAAATTCGCGTCTCGGCAGGCGTGTACGTTCACGGCCACTTGGTAAATCAAACTCGCAAGCTAGAGATGAGTATGAGCGAGCGTCCATGGTTGACGTCCGTAACAACCGACGCCACGCATGTCTCCATTCAAGTAGCGGGTGCGACTCCACACACCCGGGTTCACCTGATTGCGACTCGATTCGTGCCACGTTTTGATGTTTACAACCAGTTTCATGGCATACGCGACGCAGAATTGACGGGATCCAATCAGGCGGCAGTGCAAACACTGTACGTGGCCGGTAGAAATTTAGGGGACGAATTGCGGTATATTTTGGATCGGCAACACGCCGACAAATTCCCAGGGAATTCGTTGACTCGTCCATCGCTTTTACTCAATCCATGGGCCATACGCGATACAGACACCGCTGACTATGTCCTCAGTGAAGGCTCCGACTTTTTGTCTGCTCCGACAGAGTCAATGCGAGGCGATTCCGCCGCGAGAAAACGTCAACAAGCCGAGGACGAGCATAAGCGTGATCTGTCCAACCTGGACTATTTAGCCGAACCCAGCGTGTTGTTCGCGAATCTGATTCCCGATAAGAATGGAGTGGTAGCGATCGAACGAGCGCGACTCGGCAACCGCCACTTACTACATATTGTCTTGGTTGATGCCAGTAACATCATTTCGACGTTCGCAAAGATTGAGGAGTCGAAATTCGTAACACGAGACTTGCGATTAGCGAATGGCCTCGATCCGCAAAAACATTTCCTCCGCGGAAAGTCACACAAGCTTTTATCGCCAGGAGAATCTTTCACGTTAGAAAACCCATTGACCAGCGACTTTCAGACATTCGATACATTGGCGGACGTCTACCGTTTGTTCATGGCGATGACTGGGAACTCCACATTGAATGAGTTCTCGTTTGTTGTGAATTGGCACAACCAAACCGAAGAAGATAAACGCGCACTTTATACGAAATTTGCTTGCCACGAATTGCACTTATTCCTGCGACATAAAGACCCTGCTTTCTTTGATGAAGTTGTCAAACCGTACTTATCGCAAAAACGAGATAAAACGTTTTTGGACTACTTCTTGCTAGGATCTGAACTTGATAACTACATAAATAGCTGGCAATTTGATCAACTGAATACTGTGGAACGTGCGCTCTTGTCAAAACGCTTAGGCGATCGAAGATCTCCTTTAGTCCAACTAATTAACCACCAATATGACTTGGCACCTATAAACCAGTTAGAGTCTGATCGGGCCTTTGGATTCATTTTCGCCACTGGCCAACTCGATAAGAGTCTGCTTAGTGAAGAAAAATCCAAGTTGCGAGCCGGCTTGGAGTTGAATCAAGCGTATGCGCGGGAACATCGGGATGCCGAGGATGAGAAGGGTGAAGCGATGGAGCGGCGGGCTGGACGAGGGTTTTTTGGTGACGATGCGGCCCCAGGTCGCAGGCTCAGGTCTGCTGAAGGATTTGGAGGCGGCGGATTCGGTGGAATCTCACCCGCTGACGTTCCTGGTCCGCAACGAGGCTTCTATCGACGACTCAAGCCGACTCAGGAGTGGGCCGAAAACAATTACTACAAGCTTCTAAATGTTGAGCAATTGGGAGACCTTTTGCCTATGAATCGGTTCTGGCGTGACTATGCGAATCACGCGGAAGAAGGGGGATTCCGTTCCCCGTTTTTTGCTGAAGCGAGTGGCAGTTTTACTGAAATGATGCTGGCCCTTGCGTTGTTAGATTTGCCGTTCTCAGCGGAAGAACACGCAATCGACATCAATGCTGATCGCTTGGAATTCAAGGCTGCGAGCCACACGATTGCGTTTTACCAACAAGTATCGGAGACGGCGTTTGACCGCGCAGATTCAAACCTACTCGTCAGTGAAAATTTCTTTCGCAATGATGATCGCTACCTGCAACGTGGAGACCAACGTTTCGACAAATTCATCAAGGATGAATTCTTGATCGATACCGTCTATGGAGGTCAACTTGTCGTCACCAATCCAACTTCTACCCCACAAAGAATTGAAGTGTTGGTACAACTTCCAGTCGGCTCTCTCCCGGTACTCGGCAGCCAAATCACGCGGACTCACAAGATCGACTTGGCGGCATTTAGCACGCAGACGCTGGAATACCACTTCTATTTTCCGCTCGCTGGAAAATACCAACATTTCCCCGCGCATGTATGCGACGCTGAACGCGTAATTGCCGTGGCCGATGGATTCGAATTTACGGTCGTCGATCGACTCTCAACCGTGGATCGATCATCGTGGGCCTACATATCACAGTATGGATCTGACGATGATGTTCTCGACTTCCTGACCCATGAAAACCTTTTGGCCGTCGATGTCAGCAAAATTGCGTTTCGCATGAAAGACAAAAGTTTCTTCGATCGGGTCCTGGCACTCCTCAGGCAACACTTTATCTTCAATCCGACTTTGTGGTCTTACGGAATATTGCACAATGAACCGCAAACCATTCGCGAATATTTGTCACGACATCACAAACTTGTAAACAGTGTGGGGAGTTACCTTCATTCCCCATTATTGGAGGTCGATCCTGTTGACTCAAAGTTGTACGAACATTTGGAATATTGGCCGTTGGTCAATGCCCGTGCCCACCAAATCGGAGCACGACGGCGGATTCTGAATTCTGCCCTGCATCAACAATATCATCGTTTTCTGAAATATTTGGTGAGCAAACCTGATCGGAATTCTTATGATCACTTGGCCGTCACCTATTACTTGTTACTCCAAGATCGAATCAGTGAAGCTCAAAAACACTTCGCGAAAGTTGATCCAGTCCAATTGGAATCGCGTCTGCATTACGATTACTGCGCTGCTTACTTGGCCATGTCGTCGGAATTACCTGAACAGGCGCGGCAAATTGCCGCTTTGTATTCCGAATATCCCGTCAATCGCTGGCGAGATCTTTTCGCAAATATTGTCGCCCAAGTGGACGAAATCGACACGGGAACAACGAAAGTGGTCGATCAGTTTGATCAAGCCCAAATGCAAAGTTTGGCGGCTGCCGCTACGCCTAGCTTTGAATTCAGCGTGACGCAGAACTCAATCGATCTTATTTACCGCAATATTGAGTCAGTCCAGGTGCGAATTTATTTGATGGATATTGAACTTTTGTTCAGCCGCAATCCATTTGTATCTCAACAAACTGAGGGGTTTGCGTTGATTCGGCCAAACTTCGAACAACTAGTGAAGCTCGACGGCGGCAAGTCGACTCACAAATTCGATTTGCCCAAAGAGTTCGACAATCGAAACGTCTTAATCGAAATCAGCGATGGAAATCGGGGCCGTTCATTGGCTCACTATGCCAATTCGTTACGAATCATGTTGGCTGAAGATTTTGGGGAATTGCGGGTGAGTCACCGCGAAACGAACAAACCTTTGAGTAAAGTTTATGTAAAGGTGTACGCGATGAAAGCCGATGGCTCGCCACATTTTTACAAAGATGGATACACCGACTTGCGTGGCCGGTTTGATTACACGTCGCTGAGCGACCAAAGCTTAGATGATGTACAACGGTTTTCTATACTCATCATGAGCGAACAATTCGGAGCCGTAATTCGTGAAGCCGCAGCTCCCAAGGAGTAAACAATGAACAATGGTGACCGGGATTTTCTCCGCTCCCGATATTCGTTGCGACCGAAATGCTCCGCTTAAAATTTGCGTCTCTCTTTGGGTGTAACATCGTTCCAGCGAACTCGACTGACTCAACCACACGGCAATTTTTGATTCTGCCAATGACCGAATCTACTTTTAAAATCGAGCAACTCGGCGAAAGCGATGGCTGTGGCGATGGCATGGCCGAGATTACTCTAGCGAAGTCGGAAAAGGTGATGTGGAAGAAGAAATAACAGGCATATGCGGGCAGGACACTGCGCTGATAGTGATTGGTGCGTTATCGTATGGAGACAGGAAAGGCGAGACGGTTAGGTTCGGTCGCACGATCAAGCTGATCCCCGGAACGCCCCCGGTAAAGGCACACCCGCCGCGCCATGGGGTGAATCTCCGATTGAATTGCAGTTCGACATCAGTCCTTTATGGGGTGAGTATGCTGCGGCCGCCAGATGCTTAATCGGCTTCACATTTTCAGTTCTGTCGTTGCTGGCCAACCGGATTGCTGCTGAACATCGGGAAATCGCCGCAAATGCCAACAAGGATTCCCATACCACCGTGCATGCGGGTCGACCCTGATCGAGCGCGACTCCGTCACGACGCCTTCAATCGGAAGCAACTTGACTCCAGAATTCCATGGACGACAAAACTCCGACCGAAACAAGTTGTCGAACGGAGAACGAATCTTCGATAACCTCAAGGCGTTATTGCATGTGATGATTTCTTAATCATGGTTCAATCGTGAAAGAGAATGGAGTACAACTATCGCGTCAGCAGTTTGAATCTTAACGTTTACGGATTGACGAAATCATGACGCACGATTGCACATCGCTTCTCTCGCAGCAACTTGCTTGTTTAATCTTCGTCTGTAGCTTGTTGGTGTACCCAGGATGTTCACCTGAGCTTGAGTTCAAATTCGTTGGCGACTCGCCATCGATCGAACGCGCGGATGAGCCCCTAAATGATGACACCTCTCCTATCAAGCTTTCCTTTTTCAGTCGTTACGTGAGTGGCGTCTACAAGCAAAGTGGGGCGGAAATCGTGGTATTTGAACCCGTTACCAAGCGCGCTTTCGTTGTTAACGCATTTAGTGGAAAAGTTGACGTGCTGGATTTGGCCGACATTGCAAAACCAAACCTGTTGTTCAGCATTGATGTTTCTGACCTAGGTGCTGCCGCGAACAGTGTCTCCGTGTCCAATGGTATGGTGGCCATTGCCGTGGAGGCTACCAACCGCACCGAAAACGGGTTCGTCGCCTTCTATGATACCGATGGAATACGTAAATCAGTTGTCGAGGTCGGTGCCTTGCCAGATGCAGTTACCTTTTCTCCTGATGGCAAATGGGTCTTGGTAGCAAATGAGGGAGAACCAAACGCCGATTACACGATTGATCCGGAAGGTTCCGTTTCCATCATCGATGTATCGCAGGGAATTGATCAGCTGACCGCTGCGCATGTCCGAACCGCTGACTTTCGCCAGTTCAATGGCAAAGAAGACGAGCTTCGCGCACAAGGCATTCGCATATTTGGACCAAACGCCTCAGCCGCTCAGGATTTTGAGCCGGAATGGGTCGAAGTAACAAGCGACTCATCGCGGGCCTATGTCTCGCTGCAGGAAAATAACGCTGTTGCGGAAATCGATATTGCGTCGGCCACGGTAACTCGCGTTATGCCACTGGGCTTCAAAGATTGGTCTTCTGGAGCAAAATGGGCTGGCCGAGGCTTTGATGCCAGCGATAAAGACAATCGCATCAATATACGCAACTGGCCAGTATACGGTATGTTTCAACCTGACACGATAAAGCTTTACGAGGTAGATGGAAAAACGTACATCATAACTGCCAACGAAGGTGACGCCCGCGCGTACGACGGCTTCTCGGAAGAAGCGTCGGTTGCTGATTTGCAGCTTGACCGATCGGTTTTTCCAGACGCCGAAGAATTGCAACTTCCGGAAAATTTAGGCCGCCTCCTGGTCACCAGAACAGAGGGTGGTTTTGTTGTAAATGCTGGTCCGAATGAAGGTGAGCACCTTGTCTATCGGGAACTGTATAGCTTCGGTGCTCGATCAATGTCGATTTGGATGGTTGCGGAAACTGGTTTGGAGTTAGTGTACGATACTGGTTCTCAGATCGAAGAGACCACTGCAGCTATGTATCCGGAATTTTTTAATGCCGACCATCAAGACAGTCCAACGCAATTCGACAAGAGGTCGCGCAGTAAGGGGCCGGAGCCAGAGGGGCTGGCAGTTGGAAGCATCGGCGGCAGAACCTATGCTTTCTTAGGTTTGGAGAGAATTGGCGGGGGGATGGTTTACGATATCACTGAGCCAGCCAAGACGAAATTCCTTCAATACCTTAATTCTCGTGACTTTTCCATCGCGACTGATCCAACCGCAGCACACACTCAGACGGATCTGGGAGCGGAAGGGCTCTTTTTTGTTGGCGCGGCAGACAGCCCAGATTCCCAAGGGCGTCCGTTGTTGTTAGTCGGGAATGAGGTCAGTGGCACAACGGCCATTTATTTGATCGAAGTTTCCGGACAAGAATAGTCCTCTCGCGGGCAAAATCGTTGGACGAAACACCCTCACAAGGCCTCAATTTCGCCTGTGCATTGATTTGCTGCTCTTTGCAACAGTCCAATCGGCTTGTTGGTCTGCGAGTTCATGTTGATAATGAAAGTTCGGAACATCCATTCTATGAATGATGTCGTCCAAACAAATCTGTCATCGCAAGAAACGAGGTTGCAGGATGACGAGTTCACAACAATTTCGTCTGCTACAGGATGATCAACTTGATATCGATTTCGCCTTTGGATTCGTGACGTATCTTTGGGGTAAGGATTGGGACTTAACGACACTTCTCAAAAACTGCCAAGACTCCGGGCTGCTTGGGATCGAATTGAGGACAACACACGCTCATGGTGTTGAGCCCGCTTTGAGCACAGAGGAACGCGAGTTAGTGCGCCATCAGTTCGCGGAAAGCGGAGTTACGCTGGTAGGGCTCGGTAGTGACGAGCGGTTCGATTCGCCTGACGAAGATAAACTCAAGTTGGCAATCAAGACTACTTGCGATTTCGTCGTACTGAGCCATGATGTGGGAGGCAGCGGCGTCAAAGTCAAACCAGACAGTTTTCATCCCAACGTCCCGCGTGAAACCACAATTCGGCAGATCGGCGAGTCTCTTAACAAGGTTGCAGAATTCGCAGAAGGCTACGGTCAGCAAATTCGCTTGGAAGTACATGGGTCCTGCGCGCATTTGCCAACCATAAAGCAGATCATGGATATTGCCGATCATCCGAACGTCGCGGTATGCTGGAATTGCAATCCAGAAGATTTAGCAGGTGAAGGTTTGGAGCACAACTTCAAACTGGTCGAAGATCGCCTTGCGCATACGCTACATGTGCGTGAATTAGATCTTACAGAGTATCCGTACGACGAGTTGTTTGCACTGCTGCGCAACAGCACGTTTTGCGGTTGGGTCCTGCTCGAAGCGCGCACAAATCCAAAAGACCGCGTCGAAGCAATGAAAGAGCAGTTAGCATTATTCCGCCGTCTCAACACGCAATAAGCCGTACGTTTTGATTTCTCACTCTTGCCGCATGGTTGTCGAAGACCTTGCAAGTTCTACTCGCGAACCCCGCCTGGGAAACTAGTGATTGGAATTGTCGTCTAGAGCATGCTTAGGCACTGGCTTAAGATCCCACACCAAGCCTATGCGAGCCATCAACCAAAGCGTGTAATATGTCGGATCATATTGCCACCAACGAAAGCCATTTCGTGCAGAATTAGGAAAATGGTGGTGGTTGTTATGCCAACCTTCGCCGAAGGTGAACAATGAGAGAATGAAACTGTTGCGACTATCATCTCGGGTGTCGTACGTACGCCAACCAAACTTGTGGGCCAACGAATTCACCGAAAATGTTGTATGGTAGAGTGCGGTTGTCGATACCAGAAATCCCCATACGAACATCTGAAATCCACTGACTCCACTGTCGGGCCATGCGCGGCCAATCCAGGTCCCAAACAGATAAAGGCCGATCGCCAATAATCCAGGCACGATCCAATCATACCGATTCAGAAATCGCAATTCAGGATATTTTAGTAGATCGGGCACATATCGTTCGACCGTTTCGTAGTTCTTCTTGGTCATAAACCACCCCATGTGGCTGAACCAAAAACCATGGTGTTCGGGTGAATGGGCGTCTTGCCCAGTATCGGAATGATGGTGATGTACACGGTGATGCGAAGCCCACCAAATCGGTCCGCGTTGTACAGCAGCATTTCCTAAACAAGCACCCAGAAATTGAATTGGTCGCCAAGTTTTGAACGCCCGGTGTGAGAAATAGCGATGATAGAAACCCGTAATGCCGAAGGCCCTCACAACGAACAACGCAACCGCAGTGGATATGACGACCCAGTTCCATCCAACCACGAAAACCAACAAACAAGCAAGATGAATGGCAATGAAGGGCAAACATCGCACCCATTGAACTCTCAGTTCCCCCGCATCGATGGGTTGATTCGCAGGAACTTGTCCTGATTGGATGTTTACTTCGTTAATTGTGGTTACTTCTTCCATAAATATTGATACAAAATAAGTCCAGCGGTTGAATCAGTGTGCCCAACACGTCTCCGCGTATAACGCAATTGGGAATCACGAATCTACTGTCGTTAACAGGAAAAGAATGAATCCAACAACTCAATTTTTTCAGAATTAGAGAATTGTGCCATCTTTAGCTCGGATCGTACAGGTAACCAAATCCATGTTTTGTCGCGGTCTCAATTGAAATCGACCATATTGAGCGATTTTACCTGGCTAACCTTGAGGAGAAACAACGTTTAACGTAGTCAGCATGGTTGCTGCGCGAAGAGTCCAGTGGCACAATATTCGGCTGAATTTCATCACCCGAAGGTGCAATACGCTGATCAAACGACGCGTTCACTGCTTTGGCATTCGGCACCAAACAATTTGTTTCAACTGAACTCGCAAATGTCACAGATTCACGTCGTCGACCATCCCCTCGTAAAACATCACTTGACCGTTTTGCGGAATGAAGCATCGGATTGTTTCCAGTTTCGCTATGCCTTGCATCAGCTCACCCGTTTTGTGGCGGTTGAAGCGTCAAAGGATCTTCAAGTCAAAGAAGTTCTTGTTAAGACACCCATCCAGATGACCTCGGGGCACGAAGTGAACGGACGCATTGGGCTAGTCCCGATCTTGCGCGCTGGCGTTGCAATGGTAGAGCCGGTTTTGGAGCTGATTCCGAACTCGGAAGTGTGGCATTTGGGGATGTATCGCGACGAAAAAACGGCCAAACCGGTTTGGTACTACAGCAAACTAATTCCTGGGCGTCCAGTCGATTTCGCGTTTATTCTGGATCCGATGCTGGCGACCGGCGGTTCTGCCGTGTCCGCATGCAAGTGTCTTTTAGATTGGGGCGTTTCGCAGATTCGTATGCTTTCAATCATTTCGGCCCCCGAAGGAATCTCGCGTTTGACGGAAGAGATTCCTCATTTGTCTATCTATACGTGCGCTGTTGATGAAGGCCTGAACGAGAACAACTTTATCGTACCAGGGTTGGGTGATGCCGGCGATCGAGTATTTAACACACTTTAAGCTCGTTGTGCCATACAACCCAAACGTCTGAAACAACACGAGACTGTCGTGAACAATCAAACAACGAGCCGTTTAAGCACGCTTAGAAAGACAGCATGGTCGGTCCCGCAATCGAATTCTAGTAACGGTCGATCTTGAATATGCTACCCAAGAAAAAGTACCTGATCATCTGGGGCAAGCGAGTTGTTTCGGCTGTTGTGTTGTTGGCCGTAGCTTACACTGCCTTCAAGTCGCTCCAACAACTTGACGACCAAGCGGTTTCCATTCAGCAACTGGACTTGCGTTGGATTTTTGGCGCGGCGGTCCTGTATGCCATTGGGCTTGGTCTCGCTTGGTCATTTTGGCACATTATGCTGCACGCAATCGGCCAGAAGCCTAATCTGGACAAATCAAGTCGTGCTTTTGTTTACAGCCAACTCGCCAAGTACGTGCCGGGCAAGGCGATGGTCCTGGTGGTTCGCGCGTCATGCGTTTCCGATGAGAAAGTGAAGGCGGAAGCTGCCGTGGTTTCCGTGTTCTTTGAAACCTTCACGTGGATGATGAGCGCCGCAGGCTTGGCATTGATGGTGCGGATATTTTTCATGCCACAGGACATCCATATCCCCTCGACAGCTCTTGAATTTAGTTTATGGATTTCAGCTGGTGCCACTCTATTGTTCTTTGCCCTGAGTTTTCCACCATTTTTTCGCCGCATGATTGGATTTGCCGGGACGAGAAAATTCTGGGACGCAAATAAGGCCATCAGATCAGGAATTTCGATTCCCGTTTGGATCTTAGGAGTTGGAATTCTCTCGCTTGGTTGGTTTTGTCTGGCAACCAGCCTCTGGATGGTTCTGAACGCCCTGCCTGAGAATACACTCGTTGACCTGAATTGGTCACATTGTCTAATCGTGGTTACATTAGCATCAGTCGTTGGTTTCCTTTCATTCATTCCGGCAGGGCTGGGAGTGCGCGAGCTGGTGATGATTCCGATGTTGGGTCCAGTTGTCGGTGCCGGCACCGCGATCTGTGCGCCGATCATTCTTCGACTTTTGTGGATCTCTGTTGAGTTGTTTCTCGCCGGTATTTTCAAACTTCAGCATTGGTTTTCAATGCAGGATTCAAATTGAGTTTTCGTCCGATCGCATTCGAGAGTTTCAGCTGCTAACACGATCCAATGAATCGAAGGCGTGCGTCGCGTGACTGCCTCACCCGCTGAATCGTGTTTTGTTTTCTGGTTGGGTCAAGTCTTGCCGGTGTTTAGCTTCGCACTAATTTGATTTTTGCTGAGGCAGCCATCGGTCGGTCGATATAGATATAGCCATACCATGTCCCGATAGTGTACGATACGCTCGACGCAAGCCGATGGCAGGCTGATCTAACCTTCCAATGGGCTGAGTTATATTAGTCATTTCAGATCCACAGATTATTTTCACGATTTGCTTGATGAGAATTGACATTGTCATTCCGGTTTACAATGAAGAAGCCAGTTTGCAACTTTTGTGGAGTGAAATTAGTCAGGCTTACGTAAATTATGGGCTTCACGGTTCAGTGATATTCGTTGACGATGGCTCGGACGATGGCAGTTGGAGCGTGATTTGTGCACTGTGCGATATGCATCGTGAGGTTGTGGGTGTTCGGTTGAACAGCCGCACCGGAAAATCCGGTGCTCTGCTGGCGGGCTTTTCGCTATGTCAAGCGGAGTATGTGGTGATGATGGATGCCGATCTACAGGATGATCCACGGGAGCTACACAAATTCGTGGAATTGTTTGCTACCGACGTTGACTTAATTTGCGGTTGGAAGAAAGCTCGAAAAGATCCATGGAGTCGGCGTTTTTTGTCCCGCGGCTTTAACCAGATGATTAATTTGATGACGGGGCTCACTTTGCATGATCACAATTGCGGTTTCAAGGGAATACGGCGCTCTAAGTTAATCCATCTAGACTTTAGTCGAGGCATGCATCGTTTTTTTACGGTCATGATAAGTGCTGCAGACGGACATGTCGTCGAATTGGTCGTGAACCACCGCCCCCGAAAATTTGGCCGCTCTAAGTACGGATGGGGTCGAATCGTCCGTGGCTTTTGCGACTTTGCGCGCGTTATGTGGGCAACACGTTTAGGCAAGTCGGGAATCAACCGCTCCCAGTTAGCTACGAACCGCGCAGGGTTGCAGCGGCCAAACTTCATTCAAGAAGTCGTTGGTGATCCGATGAATGTCGTCCATAATGAAGGTGACATTAACCTCAATCGAAATCGCGTATGAATGAACCAATCATCGAAACAACATCACCGGCCGAAAACGCAAGATCGCAAGTGGAAAACGCACGCGAACTCAGCTCCTTACGATGGTACATTTTTGTTTTACTAATTAGTTGTAGCCTGTTGACGATGGTCGCGCGGCTGATGACCGTGGAGGGTGAATCGTACGGGCGGTCTGTTCCCTATTTTAGCGCCAATGATCGCAGTCGTTGGGTTACGATCCGCGCTCTAGGCGATCACAACACGTTTGCTCTGGACGGAGTGTTGCAAGCTGAAAACGGTAGAAACTGGGACTCCATCGACAAAGTCATGCACCTAGGCCGAGACGGTCAACCTCATTTCTACTCCAGCAAGCCCCCAATGCTTTCTTGGCTCTTGGCATATCAATACGTCGCACTCAAGCAGTTGACTGGCAGAAATCTGACCGAAGACACATTCTTCATCGTCCGTTGCATGCTGTTGCTGAGTCAAGTAATTCCTATAACGATATTTTTTTGTTTGATGGCTTCCTTGGCTGACAAACTAGCCAAGTCCGAATGGACGAAACTGGTCGTAGTTGCCACCGCAACATACGGTACATTTTTGACAACGTTTGCCATTACTTTAACGAACCATGTGTTCGCAGCCGTTGCTGCCGGGTTTGCGATTTGGTCCATCGTCATGATTTGGAACCAGAAGCGCCTTGGTTTGGGCTATTTCTTTGTCACCGGGCTATGCGCTTCGTTTGCGGCGGCCTGTGATTTACCCGCAACGGCTCTTTTGGCACTTTGCTTGGTCATCTGTTTGCTGAAATCGCCCATGAAGACGCTTGTCGGATTTGTCCCACCGGTATTGTTAGTGACTGCGGCCTTCTTTGCGTCGAACTACATCGCGCACCAGACATGGACTCCGGCCTACAGCCATCGCAACGACGGGCCGGTGATTTTTGAAATTGAAGGTGAATTCGCGGAGGCTTTGGACCAGGGGGAAATCCCGCTGGAAATCAAGAAGGCAATCGCGAACAACGCGCACGCGCTCCGCGCCAACTTGCATGA
The DNA here is from genome assembly GCA_937862885.1 of uncultured Planctomycetaceae bacterium. Classification (GTDB taxonomy): domain Bacteria; phylum Planctomycetota; class Planctomycetia; order Pirellulales; family Pirellulaceae; genus CALMEE01. The sequence goes on along the minus strand of CALMEE010000010.1, from coordinate 92,854 downwards.
GGATGTCTTGGTGACCAAAGGAAAATGGCCCATTGGACCTGATATGCAACGTTGGCTGGTGGAAAATCGGGACCTGACCGCACGGGTTGTGATCGGCAAACACAAATCGAGCCCAACGTATACGTTGCACCGCTGGTCAAACTGGTATGAGTATCCCGGCAGCTACTGGACAACGGACAATGCCAACAAGGCTTGGGTCGACCAAGGAACACCGTCGACCTCAGAATATGCGATCCATTTTCTAATCGGCCACCATGGAGTCTTTTCGTTGTCCCCCATCTGGATTTGGGCCCTACCTGGGATGTTTTTTATGGCTTTGAGTAAACAGTACCGATTGCGGTTGCTGGGTTGGGGTATCCTGTTGATTACCGTGGTCGTTATCGGCTTTTACTTGACACGCCCAGAGTTGGAGAGAGCGTACGGGGGCATGACGAGCGGACCACGCTGGCTTTTCTGGTTAATTCCGCTGTGGTTGGTAGCGATGATTCCGTGCCTGGATCGCATAAGTACTTGGGGGGGCATGAAAGTGGTGACCGTAATCGCCCTGTTCATCAGCGCAGCGGCGGCGGCTTACTCCTGGTCCAACCCATGGGTCCACCCGTGGATCTACACCTTCATCTTTTAGCGTCACATTTCTCGGGAACGATCACATTTCTCGGGAACGATTCGTAACAATTCGAATCGCGCCCCGTTTTCAAACCTCGCAGTCGCGTAATACCTTAATTTGCACGTTTCAGTAACGGCAATGCTCAAATTCGCGTTACACCTACACTTCCAAAAATAGTCGTGCGGGTTCTTCTAGAACTTCTTTAATGGTCTTCAAGAATTGTACTGCTTCACGACCGTCGACGATGCGATGATCGTAGGTTAATGCCACGTACATCATTGGACGGATTACCACCTGTCCATTTAATGCGATCGGGCGCTCTTGAATCGCATGCAACCCCAAGATCCCGCTTTGTGGTGGATTGACGATCGGCGTCGACAACAATGATCCATACACACCACCGTTGCTGATTGTGAACGTGCCACCGGACAAATCCTGAGGCTTGATCTTGTTTTCCATTGCCAACTTTCCGAAGAGCCCAATCTGTTTCTCGATTTCGGCAAAGCTCATTCTTTCGACACTGCGCAATACTGGAACAACTAAACCTTTGCCACCGCCAATTGCGACTCCGATATCGCAGTAGTTCCGATAGATCACATCATTGCCTCGAATCTCAGCGTTGACGGCGGGGAAACGTCGCAATGCTTCAACCGATGCCTTTGCAAAAAACGACATGAATCCCAGCTTGACGCCATGCTTTTCGGCAAACACATCCTTATATTTTTTTCGCAACTCCATCACCGGATGCATATCGATCTCATTAAAGGTCGTTAGCAAGGCAGCTGTTTGTTGAGCTTCGACCAGACGAGCAGCAATCGTACGTCGAATCATGCTCATCGGCTTGACGGTTTCTGTGCGCTCAACCGCGAGACCTACCGAAGCAACAGCTGGCGAAGCCGATGATGTCGACGAAGTGTCTTCGGCCTTTTCTACATCCCGGCCATTCGTACGTCGTTCCAAATGGTGCAACACATCCTCTTTCAGGATGCGCATGCCCGGCCCAGTCGGCTCCACATCACGCGCACTCAATTGATTCTCGGCCAAAAGACGGGCGGCCGCCGGCATCACTGCAGTCTCTGAAGAAGCAGATTTCGTCGTCGCCGCGACAGCAAGGGAAGCAGCCGTAGCAGTAGTTGAAGACGCACCCGGTGTCGATCGGACCGCTTGAGGGTCCACCACGGCGATTATGTCTCCGACTTTCGCGAAGGTACCCGTTTCATGCAAGATCTTTTCAATCACACCTGCCTCCGGGGCGGGCAAGGCTTGCGAAGCTTTTTCTGACTCCAGCTCAACCAAGTCTTCATCCTTCTCCACCCAATCTCCAACTTGTTTGTACCAGGTGCTTATTTGCACCTCTTGAATGGACTCACCAAATTCCGGAATTTTGATTTCGATCATGTTGCGCGAAGCTCGTATTGAGAATAACGTTTATATCGTTTATGCGTGTGAAACCTAATTATTGCGATGTTCGATCTGAAAAGCCAATGGGTGACTGCAGATTATTCTTGCCTATCGGAATTTTAATCGAGTCACTCTAACACGGGCAAGTTTGTCTACCCAATTCGTTCTTCCGTTGAAGTCAGGGAGATGGCAGGAAACCATCGAACAATTTGAGATGAATTTATGTCCGTTGTTGCCAAACAGCTAAAGATTCGATTACAAAGCTCACCTTGCGCGCTCCGCATAATCGCATCTCTCGAATCAATCGGCAAATTCACGCCTCAAAATCCAAAATGCCAAGCGCCCACGGTCACTCGAATGCTGCTTATTGTGACCTATGATTTCTCGATTCAGAAAATTTCATCGCGCCGCATTGGTAAACGGCTATTCGCTGGCGAGGGCGATGAAAAGCTCTTTGCAATGCTGCCTTTACCCGTGGCCTTGCAATGCTCGTTGGATCGACAACGAACGAGGATCGTTGCCAAAACCTTTGGGTAACGGAATTTCGCTTATTCACATCGGGTGCAGTTCGGACCGGGCACAGATCGGCATGGGCCGCTCGCTCACACCATGTTTGGGCTGCACCTTTTCCATAAAAACAACTGTTTTACATGCTCACAGCCTTGGGGAACCGGGGAATATGTCACGAAACTATTGCAATATCCTGGATTGGAGACTCCGACCTTGGGTTTGCCTATTCATTTTGCTCTTGATTACGCTTGTTATCGCAGATGCCGCGCATGGCCAGACGCTGACAGGATTCACATTGCCATTTCGCACGATTGAATTGGCCAGCGACGAGCCGGGCGTACTGTTCGAATTGCACGTTGATGAAGGAGCCGAAGTTCGCCAAGGCGATCTAATCTGTAAACTTGACGACCGGTTACAAGCCATTCAAGCGGAATTGACGCTGCACCAAATGCAATCAAATTGCGACGTCGATGCCGCACGCGAAGCACTCGCCAAGCGCGAGAAAATTCATGCCCGCATTCAAGAACTCCGCAAAAACGGACATGCCAGCGAAGCGGAACTGATCCGAAGCGAATTGGAGTTGGCCATCGCCCAAACTCGTCTGGTTGCCGCACGTGAACAGGTTGTGTCGCGTGAAATCGAACATCGGCGTGCGACGATTGTCTTGGAAAGGCGAAAGATCCACGCGCCGTTCGCGGGCAAGATCGCTGAAGTTCATAAATTCCAAGGCGAGTTTGTATCGCCAATGCATCCGAAAATTGTAACGCTCGTTCAAACGGATGTCTTATTAGCCGTATTCAATATCCTTCCAACAACGTCCAAAGATTTCGCCAAAGGACAAGTCGTATCGGTGAGTTTTGAAGATGGACTTGTTGTCGAAGGAGAGATTTATTGCGTTGGTGTCGGGTTCGATGCAGAAAGCGGAACGCAACAACTCAAAGTCCGGCTGGATAATGCGGATGGCAAATTGAAATCCGGCCAACAGTGCAAATTGCTTTACTAGTCAAGTCGAAACAGCGGCGATGACAAAGTCGCTTTAGTTAACGAGCGTCCTTCCGCTGATTTGTGAGAGACCGAGCGTTACTCGCAATCTATTCACCGACTTAGGACATTCAATCGGCCATTATTTCTCTTTAAGCAAGTGATGGCATCTTGGCTAAAGTCTTGGCGGAAATTTCGTCTGCCAGGTTGCCTGCTTCAAATACGACGTCTCGTCACTGCTTTTTTTCCAATTTCTTTGATCCCAAACGTACATTGTCCACCGGACTGCGTTTATACTGGAGAATGCCAGGCAATGCGAATGAAGGTGCCGTTGGGCGGCATACGGTTGCTTCGTGGTTTTTTGCGGCCACGGCAAATTGTTCAACTTGGCGTCAACGAATTATTGTCTAATCCTTCCGTCATATTTGCACTTATTGACTGTGAAATTGAAAATTATTTTTGCTTGTTTGGCCTTACTGATTTGCACTCCGCTGCTGATTTTTGCACAGAACGAAACCAGACCGAATATCATCTTGATTAATCTGGATGATGCTGATTTGGACATGTTCAGACCGGACGTTTTGGCAGCGCGGTACCCCAATCTCAGTCGTTTGGCCAATGAAGGCCTGCGATTTACGAACTTTCACGTCACAACACCTTTGTGTGGTCCATCTCGAGCTTGCCTGTTGCGTGGTCAATACGCCCACGCTACAGGGATCAAGGTCAATCAGACAGGAAGTTTACGAGCGAATGGATATCGAGGCGGGACCGCGGAGTACTTTGCTCGTGGCCACCACCTGAATGATTTAAGTGTTTGGATGAAAAATGCCGGGTATCACACGGCATTGATCGGCAAGTACTTGAACAATGGGAACGCAAATTTTGTTCCGCCAGGTTGGGATGAATTCTATTTTTCACTCGGTGGCAACTATTACAACTCACCGCAATTCACGACACGCACCAATCCCCAAGGAAGCTTGAGCTACTTAACCGGCAACCAATACCGAACCAATATCGAAACTGCGGACTGCTTGAACTTGCTTAGCAAACATTATCTAAGCGGCTCTTCCAAGCCGTTTTTCTTTTATTTGGCTCCGTATGCACCGCATCTTCAGTTCTCGAACGAACACGAAATGTATGACTTGACGTATGCGAGTTGGTGGCCGAATTTGCGCGTGCCGTTGGATCCAGATTTTGATGAAGTCGACTTCACCGACAAGCCACAGCACTTGCAAGTTCTCTCGCGGTTGAAACCCTCCGCGTTACAACGCATGAACGTCGAGTATCGAAATCGAGCCCTCAGCATGATTTCTGTAGACCGAATGATTGCCCTGATTCGGCATCGATTGGCGGCACTGAATATGCTGACAAATACCTATATCATTGTGACGTCGGACAACGGCTACCAACTGGGTCATCACAGGGAAACCGGAAAGATATCCCCCTACAATCGGAATACCAATGTGCCGTTGATTGTCTGGGGACCAAATGTGCAGCCTGGTGTCGCCGATCATCTCCTCGCCAATATTGATTTGGCGCCCACAATTCTGGATCTGGCAAATCGAACGTCACCGGGTTTTGTGCAGGGCAAATCGTTTGAACAATTGATTCACGATCCCACTTCGATTCCGGCGGAAGATTGGAGATTTGGGATTCTGATCGAAAATTGGGAAGACATGATATCGTTCGGTACCGTGGTCGAGCGTTCGTACGTTTCGCTACGGATGCATGACAAGATTTTTACTCGGTATTCAAATGGTGCTGAGGAGTTTTACCAGCAGAGCCTGGATCCCTTTGAGTTAGGAAACGCCATCGCACAAGTGCCTTCCCAAGAGGCCAACTTCTACCAATTGGTGATGCAGCAAATGAGGGCAAATCCTGTCACAGCCATCGTGAACATGCAAGTCAACGACGCGGCATCATCGGCTTACACGAATCATCAAATTGATTTGACAGGAATTGCGGAACATCGCTTCGGAATTCATGCCGTGCGCGTCTCAGTCCGGCACGCGGCCAGCGGTTTGTATTTGAATGGCACAGAATGGCAAACTGAATTCGCTGCGGCCTCCGCGATTCTAAACAACTTTCGAGGTCAATTGTCGACTTGGCAACACACCATCCCGGTGCATACGATTCCCGGCGATTACGGAAATTTGGTAATTACTGCGCGGCCTATCGATATCGAAGGGGTTGCCGGACATCCGTTGGTACACCGCTTGGTTGTCGATCGCATTGATCCCGACACAATCTTGGACACACCGGCAAATCAGTCCGTATTGAACAGCCCGGTTTCGATCAGTGGACGTGCTACCGATCAAAGCCCGATTCGCGAGTTGCGATTAGTCATGCAAAATTTGGACACAGGGTTATACTTTGATGGAGTTTCGTGGCAACAATCATTGAAGCCAATTATTCTCCCGGTTAATGCGGATGGCCGTTGGTCTTATCAATTCGCATCATCCTCCGGTCGTTATCGGGTCTCCGCCAGAGCCTTTGACGCCGCCGGCAACTACGATCGAACACCGGCTCTGAGAACATTCAGAATCAATTAGCTTGAGACTCGGCCCAGCGTGCCAAGTTTTTTAGCATGCCGCGAAACACCAATTGATGCAGCGGCCAGATGCTGTACCAGTACAACAATCCGAAAAGCCCCAACGGATCAAAGATGGCCGTCTGCCGGATGCGCGATCCATTGGCCAGTGGAGTCACTTCGAACTCGAGCCAAGCTCGCCCCGGCACCTTCATCTCTGCACATAGCCGCAACTTTTCATTGGGTTGAATCGCTTCAACCCGCCAAAAATCGACAGCATCCCCTACGGCCAATTTCGTCGGATGTCGTCGACCGCGCCGGACGCCAATTCCGCCAACCAACAGGTCTAGAAAACCACGCACGGACCACAACCAATTCGCGTAATAGTAGCCGTTTGCGCCGCCAATTCTTTCCACCGCTGCGAACGCCCGCTGAGCATCAACGGACACGTCCATCGCACGCGAATCGATAAGGCGCGAACCAAACTGTTGACCGCCCCAGTTGACAAGCTTACCGGATGACGAAATTGCATCAGACCACCGAGTCTCGGCAAACTCGCAATCTTCACAGATCAGTGCGCGTTTGATCGCCTCGCTGACCGAGCGTGGTTTTACATCGAACGCACGGAGTGCCCGATCGTTTGAAACTAACGTGGGATTACGCAAACTGTCAACCAACTTACGTCCCACGCGAGCATACAGTGGTGTGACCAGTCCCAACCACAAACTGGAAAGTCGCGGTGTAAGAAACGGCACCGGGATCATACAGCGACGCAAACCGCGAAGCTGTGCATAGGTCATCATAATCTCACCATACGACACAGCATCGGGACCACCCACGTCAAAAACCGTCGACTGTTGAATGGAAACCTCCATCGACTTGACGAGATAATCCAACAAATCTTCAATTCCAATCGGTTGGGCCTTCACCCGCACCCAGCGCGGACAGACCATTACCGGCAAACGTTCAACTAGGCTACGGATCATTTCAAAGGACAGGCTGCCGGAACCGATCACTATCGAAGCCCTCAACTCGACGACGCACGGATGAAATTTCCTAAGCGTTTCGCCGGTCAATTGTCGACTTTTTAGATGGCGCGAAAGTCCCTTTTCCGCGTCGCCTAAACCCCCGACGTAGATGATTCGTTCAATGCCGACTTGCTGTGCGGCTTTTGCGAAATTTTCCGCGGCGATTCGATCTTGCTGCTCGTAATCGCCGTTGTCGCCCATCGAATGAATCAAATAATAGGCGACGTTGCAACCCTGAAGTGCCGCAACCAACGACTCGTAATCCAACGCATCGCCGCACACCACTTCAAGACATTTATTCTTCCGACCGGCAAGTGATTGTGGACGTCTCGCAAGACAGCGAACGTGGTATCCTTGCTGCAGCAGTTTGCTCAACAGCCGACCGCCGATATAGCCCGTTGCACCAGTCAACAATATCTTTTTTTCACTCATGCGGTCTTTCTTTAGTCAAACGTCAACGCCTGGCCCGCGATGGTGAAGCGCATCCAAGAATTGATCGGATAAGCTCAAATGTTGTTCGATCTTGCGTCCCATGCGTTCACATTGTTTAATCATCAACTTAGTACGTGGGTTTTGAGCTAGGTGGTCGCGATGTTTCCAGACGAACCGCCAATACAGGGCATCCCAAATCTCACACCAATCCCCCTTTTTGAAGTCGCTCATCTTCCTGATATAAGTCGATGAACTGATATAGGGTTTGGTTGTAATCAAGCCACCATCGGCATACTGACTCATTCCGTAGACATTCGGAACCATCACCCAATCAAACGCGTCGATGAACAATTCCATGAACCACTGGTATATTGCGTCGGGGGAAATCTCACAGAGGAGCATAAAGTTTCCCAACACCATCAAGCGTTCAATATGGTGGCAATAGGCATTGTCCAATACGCGATGAATGACAGTATCCACCGGTAAAATCCCGGTCGAGCCATCGTAAAACGCACTTGGCATCGAATGATGGTGTTGCCAGAAATTGCGACTTCGTTGTCGGCGTCCCAAGTTCAGATAAACGCCTCGCATGTACTCACGCCATCCGATAACTTGGCGTATGAACCCCTCGAGTGCATTGAAAGGAACGCGATCACTATATGCGAGAGCCGCGGACACGACCTCCCCCGGCGAGATCAACCCGATATTGAGGTAAGGCGTTAATACCGAATGAAATAAAAATGTTTCGTCGCGTGCGATGGCGTCTTCGTAGTCACCAAATCGCGACAGGCGGCGTTCCACAAAATCGTTCAATAACGTACGAGCATCCCTTGTTGACACTGCGTATCGAAATCGTTCGCCGGAGCCAATCGCCTGGGGAAAGTTGTGTGCCACATAATGCATCGCTTCCGTAACCGCTGGATTCTCTCCGGGCCATGCGATCTCGGGGATCAGCACATCCTTCGGTAGCCTTTTGCGATTTTCGGTGTCAAAACTCCATTTTCCACCGGTCGGGTGCGCGCCTTCAACCAGGACATTTAGTCGCTTTCGTTGGCTGATATAAAATTCAGTAAAATACCAGCGTTTTCGCCGGCTTGCATACTCTTTCCAGACATGCATTGGCGTTAGAAAATAGGGATCTTCTAACACTTCAAACCGGATGTTCTCACGAGCCAACGAGTTTTCGAGCGCTGCGGACAGCCAATCATCCGATGGATCAACATACTGTACGCTGGTTATTCCGCGGAGTTTGAGAATGGGTGCGATTTGCGCGGTCGATTCGAGTTCGTTCGCCTCGATATACAATGACTCGATTCCATTCTGGCGCAGCTGTTGCGCGTAAACTTGCATGGAAGCCCGTTGCAGGATCAGTTTCTGCTGGTGAAAGCGATATTGCTTGAAAAAGAGTGGATCTTCCACCAACACAGCGATATCTACAGGTGTTAGAGCGGGATGTTCCTCGAAGAGTTGATGGGGGAAGATGAGGGCGGCGCGCATGGATGAGGCTAAAGGATCGATATCGAAATAGCTGATTTGGTGTTACCGTTTCTTCAGTTACAAAACTGGTCGCGTTCGCCTCAAGTAATTCCTTTGCGTTACGTCAGGCTTTCAATTGCGACTCATTCGTCGAACGTCAACCGGACGAATACCATGTCCGATCCCGATATCCACTTGGATCGATTCGTGAGTTCGTGCGATGCCAAAAGAAACCGCAGATTCAAGATTGAGTTCACCGCTGGCGAGTTTAGCTGCGATCGCCGCCGATAAGACACAGCCAGTTCCATGTGTGTTATTAAACGCCAATCTGGAGCTTGTAAGCCTGACACATTCACCATTCAGGCTTAGAAAATTCACCATTTCTTCGCCGCTGAGCCCGAATTTTAGCAAAACGTTTTGAACACCCCGGTCATGAAAACGTTCCATGGCCTTCATTGCAGATGGCTCATCTAGAATCGGAAACCCCGTCAATCTTTCCGCTTCGAATCGGTTTGGAGTAATTAGTGTCGCCAACGGAAGCAGCGATTCGAAATAGGCCACAACCACATCATCGTTGGCAAGCGAGTGCCCGTGTTTACTAACTAGAACGGGATCCACTACAATCGGGCACTCCACGTGTTCAAGTGCCGTGGCCACATGTTCTACGACTAAGTGACTCCCCAAGGCACCGGTTTTGATAGCCGTGGGAGGAATATCGTTCAGTACACACGACAGTTGTTCGACGATTAAGTCGGGACTGACTAACTCAACGCGAGAAACTCCCATCGTATTTTGTACTGTCAGCAATGTGACGACAGACATCCCAAACACACCCAACTGCTGAAACGTCTTTAGGTCCGCCTGCAGACCGGCACCGCCGCTGGGGTCTGAGCCCGCAATTGTCAGTGCAATGGCTTGCGGCATGGCAACCTCAAGGGTAAAGCGTTAACGTTTTGTGTTGAGTTTATCGCGAAATGCAGTGCACAGGGTCTGGATCTGATCAATGGACAATTCCTCCGCGCGCGACATGGCTCCCAAACCCATTTGCTGCATCACTTCATCGACGTCGGGCTTTTCCAATTGCTCTTTAAAACCGCTTACGAGTACGCTGCGCAAATACTTGCGTCGATGAAAGAATAGCGAACGTACGAATGTATGAAAAAAACTTAGATCGGGAATTAATGCACGCTTTTCTGGATTTGGTTCGATATGGATAATAGCCGACTCAACTTTGGGTCGCGGCCAGAATACGCTGGGGGGCAAAATTCTTATCAGCTCCAAATCGCATAAACTCTGCACCCATACGCTGAGTGCGCTATAGTCTTTAGTTGAGGGATGGGCCAGCATACGATCCGCCAATTCTTTTTGTATGGTGACGGTCATTGATTTTGGTACGGGCTCATCGCGCAACAGATTCGAGATTATCGGCGTGGCGATGCAGTAGGGAAGATTCGCCACCAAGCGAAAAGTATCGGTATTACAGTCACGCATCGCCGCTTCGACCGCTTCCATGACGCGTGGCTCAAGGCGATTCTTGTTCTTTAAAGCGTCCTGCAACAACATCGTCAGATTGGACTGAGTCTCAAGCTCTTCCCGCGCGAGTTGAAAGAGATGACGGTCCAACTCGACAGTCACCATTCTGGCAGCCTGCGGAGCCACCAACGCGGTCAAGGATCCGGTTCCGGTTCCAATCTCCAGTACAACATCGGTAGGTTGAATTTTCGCTGACCTAGCCAATAACTCGAGAAGGTTGTAGTCGATCAGAAAATTTTGTCCGTGTCGAGCGTTGGGAGTCAGCCCAACTTCGTTGAACCGTTTTTTTAGATAGGAGATTGTCTGTCGGTTGTGACTGGGAGTATTCGACAACGGTATTCTCAATTCTTAAACAAGTGGATTCAAAACGCGCGAGGTCATCAGTTACGTTAAATAGTCCCAACCGCCCTCAGTTGACGTTCAATATACTTGGCCAATAGGTCGGTTTCGACATTGACCAGGTCGCCCAATTGCAATTGCCCTAAATTCGTAACCTGCAATGTGTGAGGTATTAGGGCGATGCTAAAGCGTGTATCTTCGACATCGACGAGAGTCAGACTTACTCCATTTACGGTTACAGAACCTTTCGCCGCCATTTGCCGAGTCAATTCCTGAGGCACCTCAAACCAAAAAGTGGACCAATTATGATCGTCGACGCGCTCAACCAAGACACCGACGGCATCCACATGCCCGGTCACAAGGTGACCGTCCAGGCGTCCGTCTAGCCGCATTCCACGTTCAAGATTCACCAACGCTCCAGCAGTCAGGCTGCCTAAGTTGGTTTTTGACAATGTCTCGTTTCCAGCTTCGAATGTCTGGATCCCTCCCTTCGATTCGACTACCGTGAGGCAACAGCCATTAACGGCCACGCTCCCGCCAATGGGAATATCCTCGGACCCGAAGTGTGTTTCAACTCGGATGCGACAACCGACCGGCTGCTGCAACATTTCGACAACCGTTCCCGTTCTTTCGACGATGCCTGTAAACACGATACGAATCACACTCTCTTGCCAGCGAACCTGTAATCTTCAACGTCACACGAGCATGCACGAATTGCAACAAAACCCCGCGCGACAATTCTATGTTGGGCGACCGATATCGGTGTCCCTGAAATTCTACTCATGCTGGTACAACGATTTGAACCGCTGAGCGTTCCTTCTGATTGCGGTGCCGTTAACGATCAAACAACATAGGCTACTATATCGGTTTGATAATGTCGACGCAAAATGAAATTGTAAACCGAAGTTAGATGACGTTCTCGACTCGCGTCTCACCTTCAACTGACGGTCGCGAAGACTGGTTAATGTGTAGTTTTGCTCGTTGTATCTCGCCTGAAAGTCCCGGTGACAATGATTGAAATTGAGACGTTGGGAACAGGAGGTTCGCAGTGGCAACGTCCAGAACGAAGCTGGTTGGTTCCCTAAATCGAGATTTTCGGGGATCTCGTTGCCATTCGATTGATTTCGAGTACGCGTGAACAACTGAGACCTAGGGTGACACGCGGTTCGACTCTGCGCGCGAATGAACTGCGACGACTTCTAACTCAATTGCACTCTCTGAGCCCAGATCGTATTCTTCTGGACTTGCTTCACCCTTTTTCGAGTGTCGTTGAGGACACAAGAGAAATAGAAGTATTTATTGATGCACCAACCTCTTGGGCACGCAAACCTACCGGAAAGCATCCCTTGATCGAACGAATCTTACCAGCGATGTGAGCGCATGCTTTGAAACCGTAACGGGACAGATAACCCCGGTTGAATTTAAAGTATTCGCTCTATACATTTCCCGAGAAGCATCTTTTTGCTCTGGCGGTCTACACGAACCTGTCTGCTTTTTTTGCGGAGTGGACTCGTGAGGCATGAGGACAGTTGATAAATTGACGGTTTCTGCACCGAAAACAACAAGCCAAAATCGACACTTAATCACATATTTAAGGATTATCAAATAATGAGTATTATCGCAGCCGTTCACGGCAGGCAAATTCTGGACAGTCGCGGGAACCCCACGGTTGAAGCCGAAGTAATTCTAAACGATGGCAGTTTCGGCCGCGCTGCCGTTCCTAGCGGAGCCAGCACTGGAGCTCATGAAGCATGGGAATTGCGCGATGCCGACAAGGGGGTTTACTTGGGGAAAGGAGTCAGTCGTGCCGTTGACAATATCAATTCAACAATTGCGGATGCATTAATCGACCTGCCCGTTCTCAATCAAGCATCCATTGATCGTATTCTGCTGGAACTGGACGGCACAGAAAACAAGAAGAATCTTGGCGCGAACGCGATCCTTGGCGTTTCCTTGGCCGTGGCGCGTGCCGCTGCTGATCATTTAGGAATTTCGCTTTTTCAATACATCGGTGGTCAAACCGCTCGAGTTTTGCCAGTGCCGATGATGAACATCGTGAATGGTGGGCAACACGCCGACAACTCGATTGACGTGCAAGAGTTCATGGTCATGCCTTTGGGCTTTGATCGGTTTTCCGATGCTTTACGCTGTGGCTGCGAAATTTTTCATCACTTGAAAAAGGTGTTGAGCGAAAAGAAACTGAGTACTGCCGTCGGGGATGAGGGTGGTTTTGCACCCAACTTGTCGGGAAGTGCCGATGCGTTGGATTTGATCATGCTGGCGATCGAGAAGGCCGGCTACCAACCTGGAGAACAAGTGAAGCTCGCTTTGGATGTCGCGGCGACGGAATTGTATGACGAAAAGAGCGGTACCTATACGGTCGAAGGCAAAAAACTCGACTCGGGTCAAATGGTCGATTTGTTGGAAAGCTGGGTATCAAAGTATCCGATTTGCTCGATTGAAGACGGTTGTAGCGAAGACGATTGGCAGGCATGGAAACTATTGACCGATCGTGTCGGCGATCGTTGCCAAATCGTTGGCGATGATCTTTTCGTCACCAATATCAATCGATTGCAGCGAGGAATTAACGAGAGGATCGCCAACAGCATCTTGATCAAAGTGAATCAAATCGGATCATTGACGGAAACGTTGGATACGATTCGTTTGGCCAATCGACACCTGTACTCGTGCGTTATGAGCCATCGCAGCGGAGAAACCGAAGATTCAACCATCGCAGATTTGGCGGTTGCGGTAAACACTGGACAAATCAAGACCGGATCCGCATCACGTAGCGATCGCATGGCAAAATACAATCAACTTCTGCGGATCGAAGAGGACTTGGGGAGTACTGCTGAATTCGGAGGCAAGTATTTTCGCTTTTGACAGTTGCTTCTCCGTCGCATCGGCAGGCATGCTGTTTGGCGTAAGTCGGAAACATCAACCTAGGCGTGCAATGCTGAATTGTTAAACGCGGCGTCGGCCAGCGATGCAGGTCTTTTCAGCGGCCGCGAGTTTTTTCTGACCGGCGCAACGTGTATAATTGTGTGCAAATGGTGCGCACGGTCTGCACACGTTTAGGGCCGCCTGAGCAAACGGTTTTTGTCGGTTCGTGAATGGCGCATGAAGCTGCATTTAGCACGAATCAGGATACCGTTTCAATTTACAATCTGCGGCGGATCGATGACGCCTTTCGCTGCTGGTCAGGCAACCCAGTCTCAATGCGAGTTTCGTATGGAATCAAGCGCAATTTGGTTAATACTGCTCCTTGTTACATTGGGAGCCAGTCTTTGCGTGACTGCGTTTTCTATTGAAAGGAAAATACTGATCCTCCCTGGATTGGGATTGATGGGTGTAGCGTTTGCCGTTTTTTTTGTCCAACGAACTACGGTCACTGACAAAGACCGATTGCGGATGATCGTCTATGACTTAGCGCGCCAAGTCGCTACAAACAACGTGGAGGGTATCGTTCGGCATGTCGATCCTAACGATGAGATCACTCTGCGCAGGATCCGCACGGAGATGCCATCGTACACATTTCGGTCTTGTAATGTGACCTCGCTTAAATCGGTTGTGTTTGATAATCCGTCTGACCCGCAAGAGGCCATCATCGAGGTTCACGTGTTTGTCAACGTCAATGCGCCTCGCTACGACTACAACGGTCCGGTGAGACGGGCGGTTGTTCTCGAATTTCGCAAGAATCAGGATGGGCGATGGGAAATCGTTGGATATCGACATTTTGACCCGAGCCATCGACAGTACACGCTTTAAATCTGTGTCCAAAAATCGGGTTTGTGTATTTCTTTCTTAAGTGAACGGTTTGCACGATTTAAAAATACTCCGCTATTTCCGTGGATTTCGATGTACTGGATTCGATAAATCGGATAGAATTAGGCTTGAAGCGGTTTGAGACGTAGTATGGTTCAGGCCGAATAGTAGTTTTGACATGGACAAGTTCACAATCACTATCGAGGTTTTTAGATGAGCTATTCAAATCCCTACCAAAGTCCCACTTCGGCACCTCAGTTCGCCATTGATGCGGACTTAACAGATCGACTTGGATTTATCCGGAACACGTACTTTCATCTGACAATGGCCATCTTAGCTCTTATTGGCTTGGAGTTTGCGGCCTTCAGTCTTTTTTCAGAACAACTTGAATCGTTTGCAAAATTTGTGCTCGGCGGCCAGTACATTTGGCTCGGCTTGCTGGTCGGTTTCATGGTCGTTAGTTGGGTGGCCGATCGCTGGGCGTTGTCTGGTGGTTCGCTTGGGTTGCAATATTTGGGCTTAAGTTTGTATGTGGTTGCTCAGGCCGTAATTTTGGCACCGCTGTTGTATATCGCCAGTACATTTTTTCCTGGTGCAATCCAAACTGCTGCTGTCGCAACTGGAATCGTGTTCATCGCCTTGACAGCCTTTGTTTTCCTCACGCGGACTGATTTTTCATTTTTGAGAAATGTATTGTTTGTTGCGGGATTAGCGGCCATCTGCGGTTTACTGTGCTTAATGTTCTTACCTTCGTTTATGCCGGGCGTAGATTTTAGTATTATGCATTTGGCTTTTACGATAGGCATGATTGCATTGGCCTCAGGTTACATCTTATATCACACATCAAATGTGCTGCACCATTATCGAACTGACCAATATGTGGCGGCATCCTTAGCCTTGTTCTCATCCGTCGCCCTGTTATTCTGGTACATCTTGAGGCTGGTAATGGCAGCGAGAGAGTAGATCATCACGATTGTTTGCGTAAACAATCGGAATTTGATTTCATTCAAGATTCGTTCGGCGAGTAAATAATTTCGTGGCCGCTTGTCAAGTAGATACGCGGCCATTTTTTGTTAACTGGTCAAAAAAAGTTTTTGTGCGAGTTTGATAAAAGTTCAGAAAAAGTAATTTGCCTTTTGATTGCCAGTGAATACCATTCATGAGTCAGCGATCTCGTTGGGGTGATCGCCAATACGCAAAAAATCCTAAGCAAGTGGGGAATGTTTTAGTCGACATAGCTTTGATGTTGAGCTGAATTTGGGGCCACACTTATTAACGCAATCGTTCAATTTGGCAGCATGCTTCTCTAATTCAATTAACAGTTCGTGGAACACGATTTCATCGCTGAAATCGTTGCTTATTCCCCATCGGCTCGTCTGCTGCGGCTTGTTCCGTTCCCACCAGTTAACACGCTGATTTTGGTCGACAATTCACTTGGAGACATTAAATGTCGCTGCAGCCTAACGATCTTGAAATCCCTGGTTTTACGGGCATTGTCCGCTTGTTCCCATTGTCAAACTTGGTGTTGTTTCCGTCGGTTATGCAACCCCTGCATATATTTGAACCTCGCTATCGAAAAATGATGCGACATGCCTTAGAGGGGGACGGATTAATTGCGATGGCTTTATTCAAACACAACATTGACACATCCGCACCATCGTACCCAACACAGACGCAAGCGATTCACGACATCGTAACTGTCGGAAAGATATTGGCTCATGTTGAATTGGAAGATGGACGCTTCAATTTATTGCTCAAAGGAATCAGCCGGGCTCAGATTGTACGCGAAATTGCAACGGAGCAACCCTTCCGCATGGCAAATGTGCAATTGTTGCGCGAGCCTAGCGTACCGCAGTCGCTCGAACGCGAATTGCGTGGGGAATTGGTGAACGCCTATCTTTGTCACGCGGAAAATGATTCGAGTCAGAACCAGTTATGCGGATCGATTGTTGAACAAGATTTGCCGCTGGGGACATTGTGCGATTTGATTGCATTTTCTGCCGAAATCGACGTGTCGAAGCAACAAATAATCCTGGAAACAATGGACGTCGAAGCACGTTGTGAGTTGCTCATCAAATATCTTTCTGAAATTTCCACAGATACCTCCAATTTGCAGGAGGCGTTCTTTGAACTAGGCTTCCCCCCCAAGTTCAGCTACAATTAGATCGTCCTCAAAGCACGGGGACCTACAGATCCTTTGTTCTCGTGCTTCCTAACGAACCGAGTTCGAGGATGACTGGATTCGAGTTCAATCCGAAATCGCGTCCAATGTGTGTGCGCGGAAGAACCAAGGCCGCTCGCTGACTTTTTTAAACGCTAGTTGTTTTTGGTGAGTTGTTATGAAAAACGTTACGATTCAGTATTGTGGTCAATGAAACTACTTACCGAGAGCGACCAGTTTGGCCGCCGAAATCAAAGCACACTTTAATATCGATGCGTTGTTGATACGGAGTAGTGGCGGAGTATTCGAAATCAGTGTAAACGATGACTTGCTCTATTCCAAAAAAGCCTCAGGAAGGTTTCCTGAGCATTCTGAAATTGTCGAGGCCCTTGCGGAACGAATTGCAAAATCCAAGACTGATTAGTTGGCACGCGTGATGTTGGAATTCGCGTCTAGATTTTGGGTCCCCGTGATTACGCTTAGCACCTGCCTGTTTGCGCTGAGTTGCATAATTCGTTATCGATTAACTACGTCGAAATTCCGCAATTCGGACCGTGCATTGGATGGAAACGTTTTGCCGCCGATTCAGGATTCGCAGCTTCCTCCGGGCGCTTATGCATTTCCTCGTTTGCGAAAAGACGAATCACTGTCTTGCCTCGACTTCCAAAAGCGGCTGGCGCGCGGTCCCCGGGGTGTTTTGGAGATCTACGATTTTCCGAACATCAGCGCGATTCTATTTGGTACTTACGTCTATTTTTTCGTGACTTCGGTTGTCGTGACCCACTTGAGTTCGGCAGCCATCTCAGGCAACCCGCAGGGGGATATTTTGTGGTGGCGAGTTTTCTATTTTGCTTCGCTCACCGGCGTACTTGCGCACTCTTCGGGTGCAGTCTTGCAAGGACTGTGGTTCCACCATCGGTTGTTGGCAGCAAGTATCGAGGGCCTGAGTTACGGCTTTACTTCCGGGTTCGTTCTCACACTCTTTCATCTGACAGGCTGGAACTTGGGGGCGTCGAATTAACGGGTCGGGGTGATTCCAAGGACTAGTGCATGGCCCCAGCGAGTTGCCGATAATGCTTCGAACTTTTCCAAATAGCGGCAAGGCCATCGATACCGGTGTTTTTTTATTCGAACTTTTTTAGTCTAATGGTGGTTTCGGGCCATTGGCAATACGATCAATGTGCGCGAAACGACTTCATCATTCGGAGCAACACCCTTGAGAGCACTTGTCACCGGAGCCAACGGATTTGTGGGCTCACATTTAGTAAAGATGCTGTTGGACCATGGACATGAAGTCCGGGCGCTGGTACGGAGACGTGACGAGTCTCTAAATGCGATGAATGTGCCAACGTTCAACGGCGACATCCGTGACTATATCAGCATTGAACCGGCTTTCGAAAATGTCGATTGCGTTTTTCATGTGGCGGCGGTCTCTGGCATCTGGGGAGCTTGGAAGAAATATCATTCGACGAACACGATTGGAACACGCAATGTCGTTCAAGCCTGCATAAACCGAGGGGTTCCTAAACTCGTGTACACGAGTTCCCCCAGCGTCACATTCGACGGCAATCATCAGGTGAATGAAAACGAGTCTGTTCCGTATCCCAAGAAGTGGCTCTGTCATTACCAACATTCCAAAGCACTCGCGGAACAGCATGTACTCGATTCCAACGACCCGGCGACGCTGATGACCTGCGCCCTGCGACCGCATCTGATCTGGGGACCCGGAGATTCCCATTTGATTCCACGAATCATCCATCGTGGACGCATGAAGCAACTACGTCGCGTCGGAGATGGAACGAACCAAATTGATACGACCTACATCGATAACGCGGCTGTCGCCCATATCCAGGCTGCGATGGCAATGCAACCTAATTCACCAGTTTGCGGCTCCGCCTATTTCATCACTAACGGAGATCCCGTGAATTGTTGGGCATTCATCAATGAAATATTGGGACTCGCTGGGATCGGTCCAGTGAAACAAAAGATTTCATTCTATTGGGCTTGGAGGCTGGGTCTTGCTTTAGAAATTTATCACGAAACTTTCGGGATACAAGAAGAACCACGTATGACGCGTTTTCTCGCCGCTCAATTGGGGAAATCGCATTATTTCGACATTGGTCGAGCGCGCAGGGACTTCGATTACGAGCCCATTGTCTCTGCTGACGAAGGCATGCGGAGATTAGCGGGTACCTTGAAATCAGATTAATTGCCTCAACACGAACTAATCTCTGGTAATCAATGACTCACTTCAGCAAACGACGAGCTTGGACCTATCCGTTTTTTGGCAGGTTGATTGCGGGCCTTTGCCTTGGTTTCGGAATTGCCAACATGACATTGAATCGATGGCTCGATGCTACGCTGGTTCGTTCCACTTTTCAGGACGGTTCCACGATTCAGGACGAGGAGGACAAAGTGATGGAAATGCCTCAGGTGGGAGATCCATTGAATGAAAACCAAATCATCGCTTTCGCCAACTTAGTACTGAAATGCATCGATCAAGAGTACCCCAATAAACCGTCAAATGTTCTGGTCGACGAGGCCAGCGTGCTTACGCCGCGACAGATGTTTCCGGCCTTTTATGGGTGTTTTGATTGGCACAGCGCCATTCATGGGCACTGGGTTCTTGTGCGACTCATCAAGTTGTATCCGGAGACTAGCGTACAGGCATCGATCCGCTGGAAACTGGCCGAGCACCTTTCAGCCGACAATCTTTTGCGCGAGGCTGAGTTTTTTCGAGCTGAGCATAACCGCAGTTTCGAGCGGATGTATGGTTGGGCGTGGGCATTCCGACTGATTACGGAATTGGAAACATGGGATGACCCCGACGCAAAGTTGTGGCGGGACAACTTGCGTCCTCTCGAAGACGTGCTGGTTCAACGCACACTGGACTTCTTGCCGAAATTGACGTTTCCCATTCGAACGGGCGTCCACCCGGATACAGCCTTTGCGTTAGGGCAGACTCTGGATTACGCCCGCGCGGTTGGCAACCGGGATTTGGAATCTCTAATCGTTGGTCGCGCGAAAGATTATTACCTGAACGATCGCGATTTTAACTCGGAGTATGAGCCCTCCGGCGAAGATTTTTTCTCGGCCAGCCTAAACGAAGCGGACCTGATGAGACGCATCTTGCCGAGCAGCGAATACGAGACTTGGTTAACTCAGTTCTTGCCGAAATTGGTTGATGGCGGAAGCAACCTCTATCAACCGGTTGCAGTCTCGGATGTTACCGATGGTAAATTGGTTCATCTGGCTGGACTTAATCTGTCGCGCGCGTGGTGTTTCCAAGGAATTGCGTCGGCGATCACTTCTGAAACCTTGAAACGCCAATTGCTGGCAAGCAGTGCTGATCATTTGCAAGCTGGCCTCAGCTACGTGTTCAGTGGTCACTATGAAGGTGAACATTGGCTTGCGACCTTTGCGCTGTATGCAATTACGAAAGTCGGCATTGGACATTGAATCGAGACTCGGCGAGATTCAGTGATTCTTGGTCTTCCACGAGGCCAACTTGACTCAACGCAAAGTCTCTGTTTATTCGTTGGCTAAGAAGTGATTTAGCGAAGAATGCAACATTTCCGTTCCGTTCGCTCTGGCCTCGATACGCAACGCATGCGGCGCATTGAAGTGCCCATATTGCGCACGCAAAACTTCAAGATCGTCACCATCATCGAAAACCACAATGCGGTGGGGTGACAACAAGGTCAGTAGCCTTGGTACGTCACCATACTTGAGCCCTCCTGGTAAAAAGTCGCGGTGAATCAAAGAATCGACGTTGGCCCAGCGACGACCATCCGTACAAAGCGCAAGCTGAAAATCCACCACCTCCGAAAATTCACTCGTTGCGGCCGCGAACGCGACAGGCAAAGCGCTGTCGTCCAAAGCGATTAAGGTCACTTTAAAGCCTTCTCCACTGAATAAAGAAGTTCGTTGCAGAGCATGATGAACGGCGTTTCGAACAGCAATGATCTGCCGCGCCAACAAGCTGCGATTATAACCGTACGTATAGCCGGCCGCTTCTCGACCATTATCCACCAAACGATTTGTTGCCGCCTGTCCGCCGAGCAGAACTGCCATATCAAGCAGATACACCTCACTTGGTAAACCATGCTCTGTTCGCCATTTTTCGAGTTGCTCGCGTGTCGACGCATGCTGGTCTATTGCATGATTGTTGTCGTCCGCGTCACCACTACCCGAATCGGTAAACAACATCAAGATTTCTGCGGTTTTCTCCGAATTCGAGTCGCCGGCTTGTTCGTTGACGCGTGGCAACAGACCTGCAGCTATGTCCTGGGCAGCTCTTAGTTCCTCAGCGGAACTCGACAATGGGGCCGCGGTTTCAATCAACTTTTTGAAGTAGTGCCGCAAAGTTCGTTGAGATGTTCTTCGTTCTTCCAGCGACAATCCGGGTTCATCGCCAAACGCCTCGGTAATTTTGTTGGCTTGTTGAGCAGACCAAGCAGCGAGCACATTGTATTCCGCGAGTTCGCTCGAAGCGGGCCTGGGATACTCGTCATTCCATACAGTTAATTGCTCGGCTGAAAGCGGGCGGATTTCACGTTCCGTGACGCTGCCATTTAATTGCAAATATTTGTCAAACAACTCATACATGGACTCGCGTGCCACAACGTTGAATCCGTGTGGGAAGTCGCGAGTTTCGACAAAACTTAGCTTGTCGGTAGCGCCATACAACGCGTAGACATGTTGGATCTGCGGATAACCATCGGACTTCATGTTCAATGTCCAATCATTTGCGGCAGACACACCTAAGGGGCGCGGAGCAAACATGGCGGCAAATTCGACGTTCCCCGTTTCAATTCGCAGGTTACAGCAGTTCTCGCACGTGCAGCCACCTTGCATACCGGTTGAAACCATCACAGCAGGGAACGCGACTGTCGGTCGGGAGTCGATGGCGCCAAGTATAAAAGTCTGAGTCCCGCCGCCACTGCTGCCAGTGACGCCGATCCGCGCAGGATCTACTTCGTCCAGAGTCAATAAAAAATCGAGGCTGCGAATCGAATTCCAGGTCTGCAGCCCCATAATCGATTGCAGGTTCAACTCAGCAAGGGGACTAAAGAAGCCATAACTTGAAGCATCATTCATGTGCGCACGTTGCGTTCGAAAACCGTGAGCGATGTTGAATGGTATCTGAATGCTGTCCGCGTATCCAATCATGTCATAGTGGAATACGGTGCACCCCATGCGAGCTAAATGGATGCACCTCGCTTGCAATGGGCACCTGGCGTTCGCGGCGAAACGTTCCTCGCCGCTGGCCAGCATGCGTTCGATTTCCTGATCCGAGCTCTTGTGAAAACGACCATTGGCATAATGGCCGTGCGGGCAAAGCACACCCGCAGTTTTCCCTTGATGATTTTTCGGGCGGTATAGATTTCCTGTTACGAAGTACCCCGGAAAGCTCTCGAAAAACACCTTTTCAACGGTGTAATCGTCCATCTCCAGCTTGCCATGGATCACGGCATGCAGCGGTTTCTTCTGCGGCAGCGGAAGCAGGCCGAGACTGGACAGAATATGTTCCTTCAATTCCTCCGACCGTACCGTCCATTTTTCCAATGTTATGTCGTCAGAAATTCGCAGAGGGAAATGGTCGTCCAGCGTGCGCAGCCTATCCGATTGGTCTGACTCTTGGGCGCAGATGAATGCAGAAGAACCAATTGCAAGCTGTAAAAAGCAAAACCATACGGCTGAACGATTCATCATTTTCCCCAAAGTAAAATTATGGAGCAGCTCTAACGACGAAGACGAAACGGTCGCGTCATTCGCTGCCCATGCCATCAATATCTTCTTTCAGGATTCGTTGATGTGCAAGTATGGAATTGACGAACACTCGATCTCTTGAATAGATTGTAGTCACGTTCGTCACGTGTTTGGACTCGAATTGGCTCAAGTGGAGTTGAGGCGATTCAATGTCCTAATCCAATGTTTGGCCAGTTAAAGTTACTCGTTGCTTCTTGGCCGGCTGGCTGTTGCCGACATCCTTGGGAATGCCACGCGCCAATGGAGCCGCGCAGTGCATTGCAATTAGCGCCGGGGAAGTGCGCTTCGACCCATAAGTGTGACCGCAAAATTTGAAACGCACCAGACATTTTGCAAGCCCTCAATCGAATGACAGGAACTAGACAAATGACATCTCATATACAGACAAGTATGCATGACGCGAACAATACCATGTCCGGCAGTGAATGCATGATCAAGGCCGTCAACCTTTGCAAATACTACGGTGGCTTCGCAGCTGTTGAGGATATCAACTTCGAAATTCCCCGGCGTCAGGTATGTGCGTTGTTGGGCCCCAATGGAGCTGGAAAATCGACGACAATGAAATTGCTTACCGGATTCCTGGCGCCCACATCAGGGTCGATCAGCATTGCCGGACATGATGTGCAAACCGATCGTATTCGTGCCAGCGAACATATCGGCTATTTGCCCGAAAACGGTCCTTTATACGAAGAGATGACGCCCAGTTCGTCATTAAAGTATCATGGCAAGGTCCGAGGACTCAACTCAACGTTGTTGCGCGACAGGATTGATTTCGTCGTGGAAAAATGTGATTTAGCAGACGTCTGGAACAAGACGATCAGCAAGTTATCTCGCGGTTACCGTCAGCGAGTAGGCATGGCGCAAGCTTTGTTGCATGATCCGGATATTTTGATCTTAGACGAACCGACCAGCGGTCTCGACCCGAATCAATTAGTTGGAGTACGGCAATTGATCCGTGACCTGGGCTCGTCAAAGTCTGTCCTGCTTTCTACTCATATCTTGCAAGAGGTCGAGGTTGTTTGCAGTCGAGTCTTGCTCATTAATCAAGGTCATTTAGTGTTCGATGGTTCTTTGGAAGAAATGACCAAACAGAACTCCATGGAGAATCAATTCCACCAACTCACGGGGTTTTCAGCTTGAGGCAATGCCAATGTTTTGAGTTCAAAGTTCTCTGATTCCCTGGATGGAAAATTGCCGTTAGCGAGGATATACTGCCGTCTACCAAGTAAGCTCGAGGTAAAACATGACTCAATCTATCCGTCGTATTGGTCTTTCTCTGGGTGCCGATCTTTGTTGGCCAAAATGTTATGAAGAAATCGTTCGGATGTTGAATCTGAACATAAATCTTAATGGCGAACAGATTCGATTTGAAATTGAACGAGTAACCATCGAACCGTTCAATCTTCGCCAGACTTGCAAATACAACGTCGTGGTTGACCGTGTGACTCATTGGTACCACGCGAGTCGTGAGTGGATCAAGAAGTCGATCTTGATGGATGACTTATACGTCTACAACAATCCATGGGCGATTCAGTCCATGGAAAAGCAGACGACATATTGCGCCATGGCCAAGTTGGGTCTGCCAGTGCCGGACACCTGGATGATCCCGCAAAAGTCGTACCAGCACCATGACGATTTGACGGCCATGTTGAATCGATACGCTCGTTATTTCGATCTGGGTGAAATCGGTGACAAAATTGGCTATCCGCTATTTATGAAACCTTACGACGGGGGGGCATGGAAGGGCGTCAGCAAAGCCAACAATGCCGATGAGTTGCGGGCCAATTATGAACAGAGTGGCACGTCCCTCATGCACTTGCAACGCGGGGTTTCGTTCGATCGATTCGTAAGATGTATCGGGTTAGGGCCGCAATTCTTGCTCATCAAGTATGATCCAGATGCTCCTTTGCATGACCGTTATCAGATCGCCAAGGATTTTGTTTCCGATGAAGAACGCCAATTGTTGCAAGACATGGCGATGACAATCAACGGGTTCTTTGGTTGGGACTTCAACTCCTGCGAATCGTTGCATTGCGATGGGGTGTGGTATCCGATTGACTTTGCCAATGCTTGTCCGGATTCGCAAGTGACTTCGTTGCATTATTATTTTCCTTGGATCGTGATTTCCAACATTCGCTGGTCATTGTTTTGCGCAGCCACCAAGAAACGCATGCGTAAGACTTTAGATTGGGATCCCTATTATGAAATTCTTGAGGCGAATTTGCCCTATCCAGAACGTCTCACTGCTTATGCAGCGATTGGCCACAAGCGTATGGAGACCGAACGTTTTCAAGATTTTTGTGACGAGCATTTAGGTGACATCGAGGGTGCGGCCATCGAGTTTTTCGGCACGGAAACCGCGAAAACAGCCATTCGAGAAAAGGTCCGCACTCTATTTCCGGCACACGAAGTCGAAGAATTCACTGAACTATTCTGGCAACGGGTGCAGGCTTGGCGTGCCAATCAATCGGCGTTGAAGCCCAGTGTATGTTGAAATTCTTGTAATCTGTTGGCAATTTGGCCCGACTCACGTTAATCCACGTTGAAGGTCAAAGTTGGCGTCTGAAAACTCGTTGGCCCTATCGATGACGAGTTGACCGCCATCGCTGCGAGGTTCGTCGATTTCCTGACGATCTTGGTCCCTTTACCTGAGACAAGTGACATGGAGGTCAAAAAAACATCCGTGATCCAAAGTGATCTTCTGCTGAGTAGTCGCGGGCATGGCACGTGTACGGTGGTCACTCAGATTTGTGAAGCCAAAGCGCGAAGTGGCTGATTCTTGCATACTGCCATAGATTCGGCATGCGGGCGCGGTCGGTCACGTGTTTTGAAGTCAAAACACGCCAGTAAATCAGGAGGTGGTTGAATGAATTCGCATCTCAACGTATAGTAAACTCGCTTTCAAAGATGTCTTGAACTCGTATGGTTCAATTGGTGAATTGTTTCGGTGTTCGTTGCCTTGGAACTCATTGAAAAGTTTGAACTGTATTATCTGTGATAGCGTAAAGATTATTGAGCGGAAACGTTCGCATTTTAACAGTTTATTGTCGAGTCTGAGCCTGAAATCGCGGGGCCGTAGGTGCCGCTGTATGCCTTCGACTTGATAATGCCAAGTTGGAAATGTAGACGAGTTAAATAAAACGATTGAGAAGGATTAGGCGAGGATGGCGGATACAACCTCAAAAGTTCCCGAATCAGAGGTTCCAGTTAAATCGGACAAAGAGCGCCGCAGCGCGTTGGCTTCTAACCCTGATTACAATCCGGATGTAATCGTTGAAGCGCAGAGTCTGACTAAGGTCTATAACGATTTCTGGGGTCGGCAGAAGGTGCGTGCCTTAAAAGCGTTGGACCTGGAGGTGCGCAAAGGAGAGGTTTTTGGGCTCTTGGGACCGAACGGATCTGGAAAGTCCACCACCATGAAATTGCTGCTCGGGTTGTTGTTTCCGACCAGCGGGCGTGCTTTGGTTTTTGGCCAGGACGCAACCGAGGTGACGAAAAACGAACGCATCGGCTATTTGCCTGAAGAGTCCTATCTTTATAAGTTTTTGACTGCCGAAGAGACTTTGGACTTTTATGGTCGCTTATTCGACATGCCGGCCAATGTCCGAAAAGAGCGAACGGAAATGCTTATCGAAAAAGTCGGTATCGCCCATGCGCGGCGCCGACAGCTGCGAGAATATTCAAAAGGGATGACTCGGCGCATTGGGTTGGCCCAGGCATTGATTAACGACCCCGAGTTGGTATTACTCGATGAGCCGACCTCCGGCTTGGATCCATTGGGCACTCGGGAAATGAAAGATTTGATTGTCGAGTTGAAATCACAAAACAAGACTGTCATTATGTGCAGCCATTTGTTGGCTGACGTGCAGGATGTTTGCGACCGCATTGCGATTCTGCATCAAGGAGAATTGAAAGAGTTGGGCGATGTGGGAAGTCTGCTTGAAATTGGTGATGAAAATGATGTTCGCATCACTGGTCTGAATCCGGAAATTGAAGCCAAGATCAGGGAACTGGTTGGCTCGATGGGAGGAACCGTTGTTTCGGTCGAGAAACCACGCACAACTCTCGAGGACCTGTTCTTGAATATTGTCCGTGAGAGTGAAGCCAGGCCGGGAGTTCGCGGTACGCGCGTCGCACAGGGTTTGGAAAAGGCCTCAGCGGACAACGAGAATAAGAAAAACCAAAACTAGTTGGGGACCGATACGTGCCACGGCATCGGTCGTCGGATTTCTTCAAATCGAGTGGTTGGGCGAATCGATTGGCATGTTGTAATTAACTCGTCCTGGGAAGCCGTTTCCTTAATCTGCAAATAAACTTTTACTCTTTAGCGAATACGTTGCAAATTCGAATATGGTTGTCGAGGACTTTAAAGGATTTTGGGAGTGGCTCATCGGCGGGGTGAATTATGCGAATGGTGCATGGCTCACGTTCTTGTTTATTTGCGTCGCGACAGCCTTGGTTGCTATCTTTGTCGGTTATTTAGTTGCCGTGATTCGCCATGGGCCGTTTGAAGCATTTTACGTTTGCGCCAAGGTAATTTTTCAAGCGCCTGCCGATATTCTCGGTACATCTCCACGTAGAATTTTTGCAATTGCGCGACTATCGGCGAAAGAAGCGATTCGGCGCCGAGTTGTTCTGGTTACGTTTATCATATTTGCGCTTGCCTTGTTGTTCGGCGGGTGGTTCTTGGGGACGCGCGGTGAACATCCGGAACGTGTTTACGTAAATTTCGTGATGTGGGGCGCGCAAATTCTAGTCTTAATGATGTCGTTATTGGTAAGCGCGTTTAGTTTGCCTGAAGATATCAAGAATCGAACCATCTACACGATCGCCACCAAGCCTGTTCGCCCCACTGAGATGATCGTTGGCAGAATCGTTGGCTTGACGATGGTGGGAACGGGATTGCTTGCCACCATGGCCGTGATGAGTCTGGCCTTTGTCTGGGGAGGCCTCAATCACGTCCATGAACTTGACTTGGACAATCCGGTTGAAGCCAGTTTTGCTGAGGTCAATGAACGAGTTACTGGGCGACGCCCTTCGGAAATGGCCATCAAAGAGGCCTTCACAACCAAGAGCAGTGGGCATGATCACGTTGTCGAAATTCTGGAGGATGTGCGGGCCGCCGACGCGCCTCCTCCCGCTGACATGAAATCCGTGATTCGGGTAGAAGATCGTGGGAACAAAAAGGTCTATTATCGAGTGCAAGTGAGAAATGTTGGCGGTCACAGCCATTCTGCGATTGTTGATCCTAACACGGGCGAAATTAGCCTATCCGGCGCCAAGGGTTTCTTTCGGGCCCGTGTTCCATTGTATGCCGATCGCCTGGATTTCTTTGACCGTGACGGTACCGAACGGGTAAAAGTTGACGTTGAGACACTGGAAGTTCAGCTTGATGATTTCGGTAATCCGATAACCGAGGGTTTTAATATCGGTGAGACGTGGACTTACCGTGGATACATTGACGGCGGTACGTCTTTGGCCCGGGCTCAGTTCGATTTCAGTAATTTCACACCCGATCGATTTGCTGATTCCGAGATGATTCCCTTGGAATTGACGCTCAGCGTATTTCGCAGTCACAAAGGGAACATCGAACGGAGAATTCGCGTTGGATTGCAATTCGAGAGTATTCCGGAAGACAGTCGTGCCGAGCCCATTTATCGCTCGGAAGTTCTGGAGTTTGAATCGGAGGAATTTCGCATTCAAGTCAAAGGGATTCCGCGGAATCTTCCCGGTAGCTTAATCTCCCCCAAGGGTGAGGAAATAGAGACTCGGTTTTTCAACTTATTTGAAGAATATGCCAAGAATGGGAGACTCCGTTTAGTCCTCACCTGCCTCGACGAAAACCAATATATTGGTGTCGCTCGCGCTGACGTTTATTTCCGCGCTGCTGAGGGGGTGTATTGGTGGAATTTCTTTAAGGGGTACTTTGGCATTTGGCTACAGATGCTCGTTGTCATCTCGTTAACAGTTGGACTGAGTACGGTGCTGAACTCACCGGTAACCATGCTGGTTACGATTTGTGCATTGGTCTTCGGGTTCTTTTCAGCGGACATTCGGGAACTTACCTTACCAAATCGGGACGGTGGCGGGCCGATAGAATCGTTTGTTCGCTTGATAACGCAGCAGAATATGCAAGTGAAACTCGATGAGTCGGTCCAGGTGACGATCATGGAAGCGACAGACCGACTCTTGCTCCGTTTATTGGAGGCAGTCACTTATGTGGTTCCCGATTTTAGTAGACTTAATTTTTCTGACTACGTAAAATTTGGATACAATATAGGCGAGAATCGGATCATGGTTGCTGCCGTAATTTCATTTGCCTTTTGCTTTGGCGTTTCGATCCTGGCCTACTTCAGTCTGAAGACCCGAGAATTAGCGGCATGAACACTTCTAAACAGTTTATTCGCAAAATTATCTATATCCTTATCATCACTGGTCTGCTGATCCCGTTGTCCTTGATCGGACGACCTTCAACGCGGAATAGCGATAATACGGTGGTTGACCAGGGGGGTGTGCTATCCCGGACACGGAATGAAACCGATCTATCGATTGCGACTCTTTCCCAAATTGACCCAGCCAGTGAGTCAATGAAGCTAGGTTCGCTCGGCCTGCGTGGATTGGCCGCCAATCTATTGTGGATGCAGGTGCTCGAGGCCAAAGAAAAAAAAGAATGGGATGTGCTTTCTGCTTCCTTGGACACATTAGTGAAGTTGCAGCCGAACTTTATCGAAGTCTGGAAGTTTCAGGCCCACAACCTCTCCTACAACATATCGGTCGAGTTCGATGATTATGAGTACCGTTACCAATGGGTCCGAAACGGCATCGATTTCCTAACCCAGGGCATTTCCGCGAACAAGCGCGACCACCGCATTCAAAATGAATTGGGGAGATTTTCCGGACAAAAGTTTGGTACGGCCGATGAGCGGTTTCAATATCGACGGTTGTTCCGTACTGATAACACTTTTCATGAGCGAATGGGGGCCTTTGTAAACGTCAACAACCTGGACACGCAATATGGACGCGATAATTGGCTGTTAGCCCACGAATGGTATCGCGTGGCCGAGGATATGATCGACCGTGGCGTCGACGGTTTGGAAGTTCGTTTAAGAATCTCCGCGCCCAATCAATACCAACAGAAACCTGCGCAGCGGCGAAACATGATGCTTAGCCTCAATGATGAAATTGCCATGGAACGGGAATTCATGGCAGAGCAGTGGGATCGAGCATCACGCGAATGGATCGATTATGGCAAGCGCAAAATCATTGCGCGGGGAGGATTTACCTACAGCTTGGAGCAAGAAGGTGCCAAAGTACTTGAAGTCCGGCGGTTGCGGGAACAGCTCGATGCTTTAGCTCCCGGAGCAAGAGCCGAGATCTTTGGAAATGCGCTGCAGGAGGCGGTGAAGGACGAAGTGATTCGCAGCCAAGATATGGAATTGCTAAGCCGCCCCTACGATCAACTTGAGGATCGTGAACTTGCTTCGGTTCAAGTTTTGGAAGGGAGCTTGTTCGCCATCACGCGCGATGTTGAACGGAAAATTGCCGAGCGATCCAGCCCTGAGGACCGCACGAAAGCGTTTCGTTTAGTGGGAGAGATCCTAACGGCGATTTCCGGGTTCCGATCCGCCGAACAAGATCGCTCGATTTGGAATTATGGTCATTGGCGAAGTCGAAACGAAGCCGAAGCAACGGACACAGCCATTTCGGCTCGGCAAGCTGAGTTTGATGCCAGTGAGCATCGGCGTAATGCGATTTTTGTGGCCTACACGGAAGTTAACCCGGTGACTGGCGAGAAGGAGAGAATTCCTGGTGCAATTGAGAGCTATGAACAGGCTTTTCGACTTTGGGCACAGGTGTTCAAGGATTACCCTGAATTGACAGACGGGACGTTGGTTGAAGAGATCATTGACGTTTGTCGTGAGTATAGCGGATTGCGTTTGAAGTCGGGGATGCCGCCATGGATCCCCGATCACCCACTGCAGGCAGTTGTCGACGAATATGCAATTGCCAATCAAGAGCCCGATTTGTTCACAAGCGATAAGGTCAGAACATTGTTACAACTGGAAGAGTTGCAACAGTCAAGCATCTACGGCCTGCCCCCTCGTCCACAAATCGAATTCGAGGATTTCGAATAGCATTCGTAATGTATATTGAGCCAATCATCCACGTTCACGGAGTTGACAACTTGCGGAGTGCGGTGCAAGCGAATTAGTGAGCAAAGGGAATAAGACGATACTGGAGGGAGCCTGAATGTCAGTTGTCAATGTTATCTGTATGAAGTGGGGAACGAAGTACAATGCCGCCTACGTCAACACCCTGTATTCGATGGTGCGGCGGCATTTGCATCGCCCGTTTCGCTTCGTCTGTTTAACTGATGACTCGCAGGGATTCAACGATGGCATCGATGTTTTTCCGCTAATAAAGCTAAACATTGGCGCGGGACCCGAACGCGGTTGGGATAAGCTGACAACATTCTCCAATCCTTTGTACGATCTATCTGGGCCAGCACTCTTCTTGGACCTCGACGTTGTCATTGTTGATTCAATCGATTGTTTCTTCGAGCATCCTGGCGAATTTCTCATCATCAAGGATTGGGTGAAACGTGATTTGACTGGCAACTCCTCGGTATATCGCTTTCAGGTCAATTCGATGCCTGATATTCTCGAAAACTTCCGCACGAATCATACGCAGATTAAGGAGCAGGTTCGCAACGAACAAGAATATCTGTCCCAATATGTGGCTGCCCAAGGGCGTTTGGACTATTGGCCAGATGAATGGTGCAGAAGCTTCAAATATCACTGCAACCAACCCGGATTCCGCTCTTGGTTTTCGCCGCCTGTGTGTCCGCCTCAAGCGAAAATTATCGTTTTTCATGGCACGCCGAATCCGCCAGACGCAATCCGTGGTAGAAGTGGAAAGTGGTATCGTCGAATCTTGCCGACTTCCTGGGTGGCAGAAAACTGGAAGTAGCTGAATAACGTGCATGAAGAACTGGAGTCAGCGATTCAAGTCGCAGCCAACAACCTCATTCGAACATGCAAGTCTGGTAGAGTGTCAGCGGGCTCACGAGCAAGCGATAGTCAGCGGAAATGGTATTATGGATCACTGAATGCATAATCCACACCCTTCGAATCGACGATTCAGCCGGCCATCGATGCCTCCAGGTCGCCGGTAGCGTCGTTGAAATGGCGTTGGCGCCGTTGGTAGGTCCAGTTGGCAGGATTTTGCCTTTTAACCCGGATTAGTTGCCAATAACGGAAAGTTTTTGGAACAAATATTGGATTAAATCGCGTCCAAGCAACCGGACAGTGACGCAATTCGCACTAGTTTTGATTATTATGTTACTGCTGGATCAAGCCCAAACTCCAAGTGTGGCCGACAACCGGGGTTCTTGAAGAATCCCGGGAAAAATCCGTTTATTTACAGCTCGAATGCGTGGTTGAGCGGTACGTTTGAATTTGGGATGTCGACGACGAAAATGCGATTGGAGCGGTGGATGGCGCAGTTCCAGCCACTGTAATTAAACCAACGTATTGGTTGGCGAGAGGCGTCCGATTTGGAAGTGGATTCGGCAAAGCGAGTAGGGCTCGAGGCGGTCGGGACATCGTCGATAACAGCCGCTGTCGAATCCCAAGACATTGTTCGCAGCTGAATGCAGTTGTTTCGCGTAATATTTGTTTGAGCGGAGAGGAAATCTTCTCTTTCCGCAAGAGTTAGATTGGTGGGATCTACTGGATCATGCCTGTCATTGGGGTTGCTTTCTAGGTTTTGTGAAAATTAGAAAAATCATGGCAAAATCAAAATCGGTATGGGGAATCGATATTGGGCAAGCGGCCTTGAAGGCTCTGCGTTGTTCGAAAGATGAAAATGGGGCGGTGGTTGCTACTTCGTTTGACTTCATCGAATATCCAAAACTCTTGAGTCAGCCTGACGCAGACCCGGTCGAATTAGTGCAGGAGGCCCTGGAGACATTTTTGGAACGGAACAATGTCAAAGGGGATACGATCGCTATCTCAGTTTCCGGCCAGGCGGGACTTTCTCGTTTCTTCCGTCCGCCGCCAGTCGATGCCAAGACTCTGCAGGATATCGTTAAGTACGAAGTCAAAGCGCAAATTCCGTTTCCGATTGAGGATGTTGTTTGGGACTGGCAACGACTTGGCGGTTCGAAAAATGATGATTTGATCGTCGACGCCGAGATTGGCTTGTTTGCGATAAAACGTGATTCCGTGTTCACGTCGCTGCGCCCGTTTGACAAGGCCGGGATCGAAGTCGATTTGGTCCAGCTAGCGCCGCTGGCGATCTTTAACGTCGTTTGTCATGACGTATTGGGTGAGATACCTGACCCCGAACTCATTGACCCAGAAAATCCACCAGAATCGTTGGTCGTTTTGTCGTTGGGAACGGACTCGACCGACTTGATCATCAGCAACGGTATTAAATTGTGGTTGCGAAATATTCCGATCGGAGGAAACCATTTCACGAAACAACTTTCGCGTGAAATGAAGCTGACCCATGCCAAGGCTGAACATTTGAAGCGAAACGTTCGTCAAATGGCCGAAAATGAAGACACTGCGAAACGTATCTTCCAGGCCATGCGCCCCGTATTCAATGATCTGGTGACCGAGATTCAACGTTCGCTCACCTTTTACAACGGCATGGAAAAGAATGCCAAGATCGAGCGCGTTGTGCTGTTAGGAAATGCGGCAAGACTCCCTGGACTACGGCAATTTCTTACCAAGCAATTAGAACTCGACATTGTAAAGCTGAACAAGTTCGAGACGCTGCAAGGCGATGTTGTCAGCGAGAAAGCGTTTGTTGACAACATGTTGGCTTATGCACCGTGTTATGGGCTCTGCCTTCAGGGTCTGAACTCATCGTTGCTCAAGACCAATTTGTTGCCGCAAGAAATTGTCAAAGAGCGGTTGATTCGTTCCAAGAAGCCTTGGGTTTTGTCAAGTGTGGCATTGATCGTGGCCGGTTTATCGCTGGGCTACCTGTTCAGCACTGCTGCTTGGTGGCGGGTTGATGAGCGGTACGCAATGGCCGATGGCACTACTTGGAAATCCGCATTTGCTGAAGTGGCTCAAAAGAAGCAACTCAGTGATGAATTGATTTCGAAGGACCAGCAGCAAACGACCCGGTTGGAGAGGTTGAACAAGATTTCGCTGGAACTGGCTGACGAAGAAGAGAAGCATGCAACGATGGCGGAATTCATGTCCGCAATTTACCAAGTGATGCCCAAGGACTCGGAGAACTCGGACGGTATTCTCGATCCATTGAAACGCCCATTTCATGAACGGAATGAAATTTACGTCAACAGTATTGAAACTCAGTCTCGTTGGGATTTGGCCGAATGGAAAAAGAATGCGGCCAAGCGGTTCGAGTACCAATTTGAGCGTTTCGAACGTTTAACAGCCTCTGACGAAGCTAAAGAACAGAACGCGTTCTCATTAATGGACCATTATACAAATCTTGTCGGAGATAGCTTTTTGCAAACTGATGGTTGGGTTGTCGAGATGTTGTGCCATCATTATCACAATTCTCGCGATCAACGGATGCGATCGGAACACGGAATTGAATTCGTGCGGCGTACGCTGCTGAAGAACTTGATCGAAACAACCGTACTCCTTCCCGGAGAAAAAAGAAATGCGGATGGTTCCTTCGTGCTCGAAGAGTTTACGCTCTCGGACATCGGCGTTTACTATCCCACCGTTATCTCTGATGGTGAAGTTCATCAACTCAAGATTCCCAATATCAATGTAGGCCGCGTGCGCGAAGCTGGTTCTAATGAAGATCGCGAGGACGAAGCGGGTGATTCAAGTTCGAGCGGCACGGGGGATGATGACTCGACAGATGTCCCAGATTTTGCAGTCGATCGTTATGATTTTGTGGTTCAAATGGCCTGGGTACCCACGAATCGTTCTCAACGCATTCTAAACCGGGAAGCGCGGCTGAAATGGCAAGAACAGATGGTCGCCGCACTCTCAGGTGCCGGATCAGGCGCTGGCAAGAAGCAGTCGACGCCGACCAGGTCAAGTGAACCGTTGCGCAACGACACTACCCAAAATGATTCTGGCGATGCAGTCGCTGGTGGTCCTGATTCCGCCGACGAGGTGCCCCCGGCTGATGATGCCGACACGGCTGCCGATGCCGAACAGGATGCGGGAACTGACGGCGAAAACGAAGCTGCAATGGATGAAAATGTTTCCGATGAGGACGCTGATGAGGGTAGCGACGTAGACTCCACTGAAGGAGATGACGGCGATTCCAGCAATGACGAGGGCGAGAACGGCGACGATACCGAGACCGATGATGATGATGCCGGCGGTGGCGGTCAAACCTAGTAGCTGCAAACCATGTTGTTTCCAAGGTGAGTTGTCATCGAGGCGTGTATATGGTTGGCTAGTGAATGTTCGAATCGCCCTTGACTTGAAACCGACGACCACGAAAAAATTTAGCGACAAAACAAAATTATCAAATCCTAGAGTGAACTGAAGCGAACTTCGGAGAGTTCTTCCATGAATACGAAAGACAAACCAAAAATCACGTTTGCTGATATTTGGGCACAGCGATTTTGGATAGGTTGTGGTGTGGTCGCATTGGCCAGCCTCGTTACGTTCTTTGTCACGAAGAATTCGCTTGACCAAGAACGAAGCGAAAGGGAAGGAAAAATCAATTCGAAAAAGTCTGAAATCGAAATGGTTTTGCAGACCTACGCTAAGGAAGCAGGCACGGCCAAGGCGCACCCGAATCAATCGACGCAAAAAGGAATGGATGCCAAGCTGGCTTCCGTGATTGATGATTCGCTCAACGCTTGGGAAATGCGGTACAGGAGTCAACAGGAGTACTTGAAGTGGCCAGACGTGATTCCAGCAGGTGTACGACAAGAACTGATGTTGATTAAACAACCGGAAATCGTCGAATCTGAAAAATCAGGGATGAAGAAATGGAATCTACGAATCGGGGAGCGTCAGACGTATCAAGAGTCGATCGTAAAAGTGATGCCCGCGTTGGTTGAAAAGATTGGTGCCAAATGGAACTTTGAAACCGAAGAAATTCTCGATACAAAGCGAGATACAAAAAAGGCTGATCAAAATAAGGGGATCGACGAACCGGGAGCGGCACCGCCAAAGCCACAAGTTGTGTTTTGGAATCAGGCGAATCAAGAGATTTGGAACGACAAATTGACCGTGTTCCAAAATCGCTACGGAAATCCCGAACCGGCGCCGACAATAATGCAGATCTTTGCGTTGCAACAAGACTTGTGGCTGTTAGGCGGGATCTTTGACATTATCAAACACGTCAATGGAGAAGCAATGGCCAATGACCTCGCTGCGATCAAGGTAATCGATCACATTTTGATCGGCCGAGAAGTTGGCGATGTCAAATCGATAGGCAAGGTTATGGAACCAACGGATCCTCCGCAAGTAGAACGATCCGGGAAAGCTGTTAAAACGGAAAAAGGCGCGACTACCAGTTTTACTGGTGGCGAGGATGCGCGAATCGATGTTCCAGCGTTAGCACCGACAAAGAAGGCAAATGTAAAACGAAAGATGTCAGCCGAGAAATCCCGTACACCGCCAAAAAGTGACTACGTGGAAACGGAATCGCTCAGCCCCTTTCATGGTCGGTACGTTGACTGGAACTTCTTCCCGGTTGGTGAAAAGAAGCTGATTGATGCATTAACTAATGAAGGGCTGATTACCGATTCCTATCTGCTCGTAGCAAGGCGGATTCCCGTAAGGATCGCTTTGAGAATGGATGAACGAAAAATTGAGGAGTTCTTAGCCGCATGTGCAAATTCGCCATTCGTCTTTGAAATCGATCGGTTCAGGATTAACCGTCATATTCCCAACGAAGGCTACGTGCCACCTCCCACAATGGACGCAAAAAAGTCGGCGGCCTCCAAAGACGATCGCAGCCAATGGGAACTTGCTGGTGGTGGAGGAACCGGTGGTGGTGGAGCTGGTCGTGTGGACGATGCATCAAGGCCCTCAGATCAAGGACGCGGTGGTAGTTCAGAAGGTCCTGCGCCGAAAGCCGCCTCAATTGAACAACGAACAAATTTTGACGTCGACGTGGAATTCTACGGTATCGTCAAACTGTATAACCCAGTCAATCCGGATCTCTTGAAAGGGAAACGCTCATCGGCATCCAAAGAGGGAACCTAATCCTCTATTTTGGAATTCTGATCGGCGAACACAAAATCACGGAGCAATCTAATGGCAAAGAAAACTGAGAAGGCGACCAAAGCTGCAAAGGCATCCAAATCTGACCGTGTTTCCAATGACTTTTTGGTTCGGCATGGGGAAAAGATTGGTTTCGGGGTGGCGTTTATTTTGCTCGCCGTTTTCGTTTGGTTGGGCTTACGAACACCGCGTTATGAAGCCACGACTCCCGTTAATCTGTACAAGACTGCGGCTGAAAAGGCACGGGACCATATCAACAATCCTCAGAGTTGGACGATGATCGGCAAGGAACGCGAAGCAGAAACAAAGGCAGCTGAGCGCATATCCAACGAAATCGGAAAACTCAATCCTGCTGATTACCCTTATGGCCCGATGTTGGGCGCTATCTTCGCAACGCTTGAGAAGCGCTCCGATCCAAAAATTCTTGCAGTGCAAGATTTTCGTACGGAATTTATTCGGACCCAGGTCGCCGCGACTGTTCCCGACGGAAGCCGCGAACGAGACCGAATCAACCGCCTAGCAGCACTGCCACGGTCCGACGAACTTGGTTTGGAAGGCATGCGCTATTGGATGTTCGCCTACCGCCCTGATAAGAACAACCTCAATGAAAGAACCCATCTGGCCGTCACTCAAGACATCGTCGTTGGTATTGGGTTGATTCCGTTTGCTGAGCAGAAGAAACTGTACCGCCAACAATTTTTTCATGCCGAAGGCTGGCATCCTCTCCGCGATCAGCCAGTTTATCGGTTCCTGCAAATTCAAAGAAGTGATGACGGCGGTCAAACTTGGAAAGACATTAATAGTGCGATCGATCGTTATATGCGCCTGAATGCGAAAGCGGCACCCGAAGTAATCGACAACAAATACGTCTTGGACGATATTACTTTCCCGATTCCGCCACTACTTAGTTTCGATTACCGGGAAATCGTCGGTCACGATCGGGTCCCATTCGCGCGATTAATGGAAGAAACTCCTAAGCCTGCGGATGCTGAGGACGAAGGTGAAAAGCGAAGTATGTTTGATGAGGAATTGGACGCGGCAGCAACTGCTGACATGAGTAAATCCAAAAAAGAACCGCCCCCATATCGTTTAGCTAGGTTCTTCGATCCCACGCCAAAACAGGTCGGAAAGACGTATCAATATCGCATTCGTGCTTGGCTTGTAGATCCGAACTCACCGGAAGTTATTGAAGAAATCAAATCGCAAACCGGGCGAGACGGACCAGGAGAACTTGCTGGGGGTGGTGGCGGTGTTGGTATCGATGATGCCGGCCCATCTCGTGGAGGACAAAAGAGCACCGAGGACGATCCTGAAGATTACATGACGGAAGAGGAGAAGAAGGCGATGACAATCGCTCCAGCTCCAATTCGCGAAGTCATGTTGGCGAAATCCGTCCGCGATCGTCTACGGCAAAGACGTTCAGATTTCCCGGAAGGCAAGGCAGCCGAATTGTCGAATTGTATTCCTACTCCGTGGAGTGAAATAAGCGAGGTCAAAATCTCGGAACGTTACTCCAGGTTTTATGCTGGAAATTTAAGAACGCGAACGCCCGTTGCGGCTCAAGATGGCATCAACTTTATGCCTGAGGAGTACGAACCTGCCGCGAAAATCGTCGCGGTAGTCTCCGACCCAAACTTGGATGTTTCCATTCCTTTGTTGAATGTAACCGCCTATCGCGGTGCTGTCATCAACTTCAACGCAGTTGGTCGATTCTTGCATCCAATTACATGGGAAGTAAAAGAGCTCCATGAATACGTCGATTCGAAAACCGACTATAAGAACGACAGACGGATCCAGATTAGAGGAAACTTCCACCAAACGGATAGTATATTGGTCGACTTCTTAGGGGGCGAGCGCATGCCGTTTTCTTCCTCACGGGAAGTCGTCAATAAACCTACGGAAATGCTCATCATGGATTCCACCGGTCGTCTGATTGTCCGCAATGAACTTAATGACGCTGCCAATTTCCGCATTTCCACGTTCATGGGAGATGATCCGGAAAGTGATGCTGAGGAAAGACAGCGTCGTGAGGCTGCTGAAAAGGCAGAAAAGGATAAGAAGAAGAAGGGCGGTGGAGGAGATGATTTGGGCCGCTAACCGCGCCCTCTAATTCAAGGTGCCCAAACACCGACGAATTACTCTGAACCGCTAACCATTTTCCATAAAACCGTCGACGCCAAGCGCCGTCGGTTTTTTTGTAACTTCAAAGATCGGTTCAGCGTTGAGCAACGCAAGTTTCAGACGTGCGATTTCGAACACCCCGTGCGGCTGATTTGCTTCGCTTTTCAGGGTAGTTTAGAATCGAATGAACGGATTCCGTTTCACGTCGAAAGGCAGACTGATTCATCATTATTTCCGTATTGATTGTTGCTCAAAGTAGTTTGCTTTGTCACCGTAACGAACTCCCCACACCAACCATTGGCTGGCTTTTTGTAATTTGTGGATTTGACTTCTATGTGTCCAAACCAAATAACGGCAGCGAACACGATATGCCTCATCTTGTGCCTTGTCATGAGTAGCAAAATCGCTGAAGCGCAAGAGATTAAAAAATTCGACCAGATAGACAAATTTCGCCAACTTGATGAGCGATTGCCGACCGCAAATGACTACCGGACATCGTCTGGAACTCCTGGCAAAAATTATTGGCAACAACAAGTGGATTACGAAATCGATGTTGAATTGGACGATGAGCGGCAGCAAATTACTGGCTCGCAAATGGTCACCTATACCAACCGGTCGCCAGACCCCTTGTCGTACATCTGGTTACAATTGGACGCGAACATTTTCAGCCCCCATTCGGATGCTAATCTAACGCATGCCGAGGAACAACTGGATCGGCTTTCCTATCGCGGATTGAGGCAGCAATTGACTACCCGAACATTTGATGGCAGTTTCAAGATTACTCGCGTCGAAG
This sequence comes from uncultured Planctomycetaceae bacterium, assembly GCA_937862885.1. Classification (GTDB taxonomy): domain Bacteria; phylum Planctomycetota; class Planctomycetia; order Pirellulales; family Pirellulaceae; genus CALMEE01. Next base: position 53,216 of record CALMEE010000010.1, on the reverse strand, counting down.
ATATTAACGGTGCAAAGTTACCGTTTACCATCGTGAAGACGATGATGCGCATCGATCTACCAGTTCCACTGCGCACGAATGAGCGGTTTCAATTTCGTGTCGGATGGTTTTATACGGTCAATGATTTTCGATTGGCATCCGGGCGAGGAGGTTGCGAGTACTTCGAGGATTGCGGTAATTTTATTTACGAAATTGCCCAGTGGCATCCGCGCGCCGCTGCCTACACGGATTATACAGGCTGGCAGCACAAGCAGTTTTTAGGCAGCGGTGAATTCACCTTGGATTTCGGATCATACACCGTACGTATAACGGCGCCTGCCAACCATGTTGTCACCGCCACGGGTGAATTGCAGAATCCGCACGAGGTTCTGACGTCCACGCAGATTGAGCGATTGAACTTGGCCCGCGATGCGAACACACCTCAGTTCATCATCACACCGCAAGAGGCAAAAGCGAACGAACTGATTCGCACGGACGGCAAAAAGACATGGGTGTTCCAGGCTGACCAAGTGCGCGATTTTGCCTTCGCATCTTCTCGAAAGTTCATTTGGGATGCGATGGGACACAAGACGCGTGATGGACGCAACGTAATGTGCATGTCCTTTTATCCAAATGAAGCTGAGCCATTATGGAGCAAATACAGCACGCACGCTGTCGCTCACACGCTGGATGTCTATGGCAAGTATACGTTCGAGTACCCCTATCCCGTGGCGATCAGTGTCAACGGTCCAGTGGGCGGAATGGAATATCCCATGATTTGCTTCAATGGTCCCCGACCGGAAAAAGATGGAACGTATTCGAAGCGAACAAAATATGGCTTGATCTCGGTCATCATCCACGAAGTTGGCCACAATTGGTTCCCAATGATCGTCAACAGTGACGAACGCCAATGGACTTGGCTCGACGAAGGCCTCAATACATTTGTTCAAAGCCTGGCGGAAAGTGAATGGGAGGAAGATTATCCAAAACGGCGCGGTGAGCCACGCCTGATCATCGAGTACATGATCAGTCCAAATCAAGTTCCCGTCATGACGAACAGCGAATCGCTGCTGCAATTTGGTAACAATGCGTACGCTAAGCCTGCTGCTGCCCTGACGAAGTTGCGCGAGACAATTATGGGACGTGAACTATTCGATTTTGCATTCAAAGAATACGCCAATCGCTGGATGTTTAAACGACCGACGCCCGCTGATTTTTTCCGCACGATGGAAGATGCGTCGGCCATTGACCTCGATTGGTTTTGGTATGGTTGGTTTTACACAACCGATCACGTTGACATTTCAATCAGTAATTTAAGTCGGATTAGATTGAAAACTGACGTCGATTACTTAGACAAACCGAGACGAGAAGAGGCTCTCAATCGTCAACCGCCGCAAATCAGTGAAATTCGCAATCAGGATCTAACGAAGCGAGTCGAACAGTTCCCTGAGCTAAAAGACTTCTACAACGAATACAATGAGTTGGCGATAACCGAGGCTGATCGAGTTGCCTATTCCAAGTTTCTAGCCGATCTGCAGGATGAACAGAAACAAGTATTGGAGTCGGACCTTCTAATTTATGCTTTAGAGTTAGAAAACTTGGGGGGATTGGTGTCACCGATCATCCTGCAAATTGAATACTTTGATGGTACCCAAGAGGAACGACGTTTCCCTGCGGAAATTTGGCGGCTCAACAATCAAATAATTACACGTCTTTTAATTGTCGAAAAGCCGATTAAACAGGTCGTCCTCGATCCAAACTGGGAAACCGCCGACGCCAATATCGCAAACAACTATTTTCCGCGACGCATAGACGACAGCGATATACCAATCAAGAATTTCGACCCTCGTCGCGGCCATTCGCTTGATCCCCAACGCAATCCAATGCAACAGGCTTTGGACACGAGGATTGACGAAATCGATGCAACGGAACAGAAGTCAGAGAAGGAAATCCCCGATGAAGTTCCGACGGGGAATCGAGGGGATTAATGATACTTCTCGTTCATCGTCAACCATTTAAATTGTTAGCAAGGCAATGACGACGGACAATCTCGGCTTTTGCTCGGCAGCAAATGCTCGTCGATTTTTGGTCACGGAAGTCCTCCTGAGTCTGGATATCTTGACCCAAATTAAAAATTCCCAAATCGACGAGAGGCATGATAGTCCCTCGACAAGCCTGACAAGCCACAATTCTGCAGGCGAGAAAATCACTTTGTATCATGGTGTGCAGGAACCAACAGAACATTGTCAACTCGAAATGGCGCTTGTAGGGTTCCTTTGTAAGACTACTACTTTGGATCAGTGAAAGCCATCTTGATTTCGACGCATCTTTTTCCCTCATACTCAACGGCTCGAGCACTTTGGAAGCGTCTATCCTGAAACTCCATCCAATGTGTGCGTTTCGAAGAATAAAATGGAAATTGATCAGGCGCCGCCGAGTTGATTTGATAGTTGAACAAGCCATCATTCATGTCATCTTTCGGCAAATCCGATATCTTTTGAAGTTCGCTTAAGATCCATTTGAGTTTGTAATCAACGCTGGGCTGCAAATTGTCGTCCAACCTTTTGTTGTAATCCATCCATTGTGCGGGTGCTTCGGTTTTACACCTCTCAATAGTTGAATCGTCGTCTTCGGCTTTAGCAACGCAAACTGACCGAAACTCGACTAAACTGTGACAAAATCAACGGCAGTGCCATTCAGGCGTGATCCCCCTTTTTCTTCCTAGCTGAGCATTCCCAAGCTCGTGAAAATGCAATAAAATTGTCGAATGAACTTTGGTTTCGAGACCACGCTTTAAAATTTCGGACTCGGTTGAGGTAAACTCGCCGGGCCTTTTAAAATTCGGAGGAATTACTATGCCAACCATTAGGTTGATATTTATTGTCTTGTTGGTCGCATTTGGGGTTTCAGCAGTACATGGCCAAGATGAAAAAAAGGGTGAAGAGGATTTAAGCAAAGCGATTGAGCTTAATATCGTCGCCAGCACGGATCGAGACCTGGATGAAATCGCTGACTTGTGCGAATCGGCAATTGGCAAAGGACTCAGTGAAGACTCGGAGAAACTGGCACGGCAACTTTGGGTTTCGACGTTGTATGCACATGGAGAATCGTACACGAACCGAATATTCTCCGGAGAATTTGGTGATCGTTGGCCCGCTTATCGTCGCCGAGCCCTATCTCGCTTGGAGAAAGCGGTGGAGGTCGACCCAAATTTCGCTCCAGCTCAAATGTCGATCGCGCGGTTGAATTTAGAACTTCCTCGCGGCGATATTGATGCTGGCCGAAAAGCAGTCGAGAAGTTTTTGAGTCTTTCTGAAGGGAGTGGTAAAGATCTTTCCATGGGATATTTGTTCCAGGCACGACTCAGCGATAACGACGACGAGACCATTGCGTTATTAACCAAGGCCATTGAAGCCGATCCGACGAATTTAGACGCATTAAAATTGAGAGGCGCTCGTTACCTCGCACAGGGAACTGCTCCTCAGGCGAGCGAAGATGATGATCAACGGCCGGCTGATGAAGATCGGAAAGAACCGGTCGATTCCAAATTCATCGATTTGGCGATCCAAGACTTCTTGAAGTTGGCTGAACTTGAGCCGGAAAGCGCCACGGGATACGCAATTGTCGCCGAAGCGTTGGCCTCCCAGAAGAAATACGAGGAAGCTTTGTCATACGCTGACAAAGTGCTGGAAATCGAAACCGATCGACCTGAAGGTTATCTTTTAAAGGCCAGAATCTATCGCGACAGCGAACGAGTTGACGAAGCAATCCAAGCTGCCGGAAAGGCAATCGAAATGGATGATGCTTCACCGGAATCATACATGTTTCGAGCCCAACTTCTGTATGAGCAAAAGAAATATGATGAGGCATTGGCCGACGTCGACAAAGTTCTGGAAATTGAACCTCGCGCCGTCAGTGGTTTTTACATGCGCGGCTTTATCAATCTTGCCCTTGATAATTTTGATCAAGCAATTGCCGACATGGGGATTCTACTCCAGAACGCGCAGATGAATTACCGGCGCAATCCCAACGACGAGAGTGCATTCCGCGCTTTGATGAATTACACCAATGATTTTGCCATGTTCCATGTGGCCGCTAAACGATCGAGGTTTGCAATTCAGCTTTATGATCAGGTGTTGAAAGAAGAGCCGGATAGCGTGCGTGCTTTACGCGGGCGCGCTGATGCCTACCTGAACATCGGTGATCATGACAAGGCCATCGCCGACTACGAAGCAGCATTGGCGATCACGCCGGATGACGAAGGGATACTGAACAATTTCGCTTGGGTTCTTTCCACTTCCCCAGACGATCATATCCGTGACGGGGCACGTTCGTTGGAATTGGGTCTCAAAGCTGCTGAGCTTACGGAATACAAGAAGGCGTATATTCTCAGTACATTGGCGTCGTGCTATGCCGAATCGGGAGATTTCGAATTGGCGCGCAAGTGGGCGACAAAAGCTGTTGAATTGGCTGAGTCTGACGAACAACGTGAGAGTTTACAGAAAGAACTCGACAGCTATTTGAAAAACGAGCCTTGGCGAATTCGCGAGTCCGAGGACGAAGATAAAGATAAGAATGAAGAAGACAAATGACTTGTATGTCGTTTCGACAGGTCAACCGGAACGATTGAGCATGTCATCGAATTCTTGGAACTTGCATGACAGTCTGTTTTATAATAAGCCACGGCGCGACACGAGCGGGCGCTTTCGGCGATCATGTCCGCTAACAATACGTTTGCGGCAGTCTAGCCGCTAACGTCGGTCTACGCCATCAGTTGGAAATTGAACTGCCAAATCGATTGGCTTCGCGAACTGCGATTCAATATTCCGAGAAATTTTTGTTTCCGACTTGTCTGACTCTTTGTAGCAGGCGAATCGAGACGCGCGGGCATGGTGAAACAGCTCGTTTTGGTCGCTTGTTCCTGAGCTGGATTGACTAGTCCCGTTACGACGTAAACTTGGTGGAATTTCTTGACGGCTGTATGGTTCGAGTTGGGCTGAGTAACGATGGAGGTTGCAAGATCAATGAACGTGGCTCATCATTTGTTTTGGTAAATTGGCACGAGAGACCGTATGGACCGAAGTGAAGCTTATGCGTTGATGTGCGCATATACACAGAGTGACAGTCTACGTCGTCACATGCTGGCGGTTGAAGTGGCCATGCGTGCCTATGCCAGAAAACTTGGCGAAGATGAGGAAAAATGGGGCGTGGTTGGCCTGTTGCACGATTTTGACTACGAACAAAATCCGACAGTGCCGGATCATCCGCTCAAAGGCGCGCAAATTCTGGCGGATCGAAAATATCCGGATGATGTTATTTATGCGATCAAATCGCACGTCGATGTTTTGCCAGATTTTCCCAGAGTCTCACGACTGGATAAATTCTTATTTGCTTGCGATGAATTATGCGGTTTTCTTACCGCTTGTGCCTATGTTCGGCCTGAAGGAATCCATGGACTGTCTCCGTCTAGCGTACGCAAAAAACTAAAGCAGAAGAGCTTTGCCGCCAGCGTCAATCGTGATGATATACTGAAGGGCATCGAGGAGTTGGATCTTGAGTTTGAAACGCACGTCCAGTTTGTTATCGATGCACTTTCAGCGCAGGCTGAACTACTAAAACTCAATGGAAATCCGACGCCGTCCTCGCAAGATTAGCACGGCTTTTGACCCATAAATCCATACTATCAAACGTTAGCCAGACGATCGAGGTTTTGAGATGGAAGTACAAACTAAGGAACAGTTAACCAACAAGAATTGTGTGCCCTGTGAAGGGGGAATCGAACCCTGCCCGCTGCCGACCGCGGAAGCTCAATTGGCAAATCTGCCGGGTTGGAGATTGACACAAAACGGCCAGCGTATCCGACGCGATTGGGTAGTGAAAAATTTTGTGGCCGCCATCGAATTTTTCAATGCTGTGTGCGAATTGGCGGAAGCAGAACAACACCATCCAGATCTCCATCTCGAAGGCTATCGCAATGTTCGGATAGAGATTTGGACCCATGCGATCGGAGGGTTAAGTGAAAATGATTTTATCCTTGCCGCCAAGATCAATGAAATAACAATCAAACAATGAGGACCGATCTGCTTAGCTGCGATTCTTGAGACATGCACACGGTGTTTTGGCAACTGAGCTCTGAAGTCTCGACCGTTTGTGCATTAACATGGTTTGCTACAACCATTTTTTGAAACGGTTTTCGCGTAGCAACCTCTTCTAATTTTCAATTTCTTTCATTTGCAGGTTCGATTTATTCAACATGTCAACAACTCGTCAGTTTTTTGCTCGTTCCTTGATCATCGGCTTGCTAGTTTTCAGCAGCGCTGACCGCGCGCAGCCGCAAACTCAAGCGCAACTCGTTTTGAATAAAAACGACCACATCGCCATCATTGGCAATACAATGGCTGAGCGATTGCAGCATGACGCTTGGTTCGAGTCGTATGTTAACCAAGCCTTTCCGGAATCCAATTTGACGATTCGCAATTTAGGATTCTCCGCTGATACGTTGACGGTGCGATTACGGTCGGCTGGATTCGGGTCGCCCGACGAGTGGCTGACCCGCTGCCAAGCGGATGTGGTGATCGCCATGTTTGGTTACAACGAGTCGTGGGGCGGCGTGGCGGGCATTGCACAATTCCGATCGGATCTCGTGAAATTTATTGAACGCACGCAATCCCAGTCTTACAACGGGAAATCGCAACCGCGGGTGGCAATCGTGGGCCCCGCGCCGTTGCAGATACGCGATAATCCGTATATGCCGCCGACGCATGTGGAGGACGTCAATCGAATGATCCAGCTGTATTCCGGTGTGATGCGGGAAGTGTCTGAGCAGCACAACGTCCCGTTTGTTGATCTATCGGCAACGGATTTTCCAACCATCAACGGTTTGCATTTAACCAGTGAAGGAAATCGGCGATTGGCTGGAATGATGGTGGCCCGCTTGTTCGGCCTTGATACTTCGGATTTAGAGAATCGACAATTTGCGGCAGTGCACGAGGCAGTCCTTGACAAGAATTGGCACTGGTTTCACCGCTATCGCACTACGGACGGATATTCGACGTTCGGGGGTCGAGCAGATCTGGCGTTTACGGATGGCCAAACCAATCGAGTTGTCATGGATCGCGAACTGGAAATTCTGGATTGGATGGTGGCTGAGCGCGACAAGCGGATTTGGGCATTAGTCCAAGGAAAGGATTACGTCGTCGACGACGCGAAATCGCCTGAGTTTCTGCCAGTCATCAGCAATAAACCGGGGCCTTTGCCCGGTGGCAAGCACGTCTTTTTATCAGGCGAAGAGGCCATCGAAAAAATGGAAGTGCACCCAGGTTTACAAGTCAATTTGTTTGCCTGTGAACAACAATTCCCGGAACTTGCCTCACCCGTACAAATGGCTTTTGATACCCGTGGTCGTCTTTGGGTGGCTGTTTGGCCCAGCTATCCTCATTGGAAACCCAAAGACGAAATGAACGATAAGCTACTGATTTTCTCGGATACCAGCGGGGACGGGCGTGCAGATTCCATGCAGGTGTTTGCCGATGGTCTACATAATCCATCAGGATTTGAATTCTGGAATGGAGGCGTATTGGTTGCCCAACAGCCTGACATCTGGTTTCTCAAAGATACGACCGGTGACGACGTGGCGGATTTGCGTGTTCGCGTGCTGCATGGAATCGATTCAGCGGACACACATCACGCCGCCAATAGCTTTGTTCTGGGACCAGACGGTGGACTGTATTTTCAAGAGGGAACCTTTCATCATTCGCAGATCGAATCTCCGTGGGGCCCTCCCGTTCGCTGCGTAAATGCTGGTGTTTACCGCTTTGAGCCGCGCACCCACAAAGTCGATACGTTCATTTCGTATCCATTTGCCAATCCGCATGGTCATGTGTTCGACGCTTGGGGCCAGAACTTTGTGACGGATGGCACTGGCAATGTCAATTATTTTGCCGCTCCTTTTTCCGGCAAGGTCCAATTCCCAAACAAGCATGGGGGGTACTTTCCCTTCTTTGAGCAATGGGTAAGACCATCCGGAGCAACCGAAATAATGGTAAGCCGCCATTTTCCCCCAGAGTTTCAGAACAACTACCTAATCGCCAATGTGATCGGTTTCCAGGGAATCTTGAACTACCGGGTTGCGGATGATGGCTCAGGCTTTAGCGCAGTCGAAGCCAAGCCGATTTTGCGTTCCAGTGATCCGAACTTCCGACCGGTGGATATTGAAATCGGACCAGACGGAGCGATCTACTTTCTCGACTGGCAGAATCCCATTATTGGCCACATGCAACACAACTTGAGAGACCCCAATCGCGATCGCGAACATGGTCGCGTTTACCGAGTCACGCATTCAGGCCGCGAACTTTTAGAAAACCTGCCGATTCACGGCGCCTCCGTGCCTCAATTATTAGATATGTTGTCCACATATGAAGATCGAGGGCGATATCGAGTTCGCATTGAGTTGAGTAATCGGGACAGCGACGAAGTGATTGACGAAACCAACAAGTGGTTGTCTAACCTTGATAAAAGCTCACCAATCTTTCCCAGATTGCAACTGGAAGCGTTGTGGATTCATCAACAACATGATGTTGTTAACGAGGAACTTCTCGGGCAGGTTTTCAGTTCGGAAGAATTTCGAGCCCGCGCGGCGGCGATCCGAGTCTTGAGTTATTGGCTTGAGCGAGTTTCAGGTTACTTGGAAATTCTCGCGGCTGCCGCGGTGGATGAGTCGCCGCGCGTGCGATTAGAAGCCGTCCGCGCTTGCAGTTACGTCGATGCCGCCGTTGGTGCCGAAATTGCCTTGCAGGTGCTCAATTTTCCAATGGATCGCTTTTTGGAATACGCTTTGAAAGAAACCATTGACTCGCTGGAGCCCAAGTGGTTGCATGCCATGGTGTCCGGTGAGCCGTTTAGCACACAAAATGCTCGTGGCCTTCGCTATTTGCTGAAACGAATCGATACCTATGCATTGCTCAAGGTGAATCGAAGTCGGCCGGTATATGAAGAATTGTTGTCCAGGCCAGGAGTTGTTCCAGAAACGCGAATTGAGGCGGCTGCGAAATTAGCTGAGTTAAACCAATCGAGCGTTGCCTTTGAATTGCTTTCTGCGATTGAACGTTTGGACACATTGGGGGAAAGTGGCGACACACCCGTCCTTGCTGATTTGGCACATGTGTTCGCTCACGGCTCAAGCAATACCAACGAAAACGCAGGATTTCATGGTACAAATCATGTCATAAGCGAACGCGACATTGATCGATTGAAACGGATGACGACTTCAGCAAAGCAATCGATTACCAGACAAATTGCCTTTGCGATATTGGTCGCCAGTCGCAACGAGATCGATTCGACATGGCACGAAGCCGCGCAGAATCCATCTGCCTTTGCTGATTTTGTACGGTCCATTCCTTTGATGAGCGATCTGTCATTGCGACAAGCTTTTTTCCCCAAGCTGCGCGATATCTTGAAGGGTGATTTTCCTGAGCCGATAGCAGAGCAAGTCAATCCGCTTCACGCGCCGCTGACTCGATACGTTCGCATCGAATTGCCGGGTGAACGCCGCACACTGACCCTAGCCGAAGTTGAAGTCATGGTTGGCGAACGGAATGTAGCCCGAAGTGGCACTGCAACGCAAAGTGGGACGGCTCACGGCGGTACGGCTGATCGAGGCATCGACGGTAATCGATCAGGAATTTACGGTCGCGGGGGCCAAACGCATACGCCGGAAGACAGTGCGAATCCGTGGTGGGAGGTCGACCTAGGCGTTGAGATGCCAGTTGACCGTGTGATCATTTGGAACCGGACTGAGGCTGATTTTGGCAAGCGGCTCGAGGGTTTTACGCTCAGGACTTTGGATGGAAATCGAAATGTGGTATTTGAGCAACAACACGTTGCCGCTCCGAGACGTGAGGTCGCCATCCCAATCAAAGGGAATGCGCTGGGACAGATCGAACGTGCTGCCATCGAAACGGTCCCTGTGACTTTATCCGGGTTGATGGTCCCTGAGTTAACGGAGATATTCGATCTTTTGAGTACGTTTGTATTGGAGAACAGACATCGCGATGCCTCCATTCGTGCGCTGGCTCGACTTCCAAGAAACAGTTGGAATCAAAGTGTCATTCCTCAGTTGATTGAGAGTGCGCTGGGGTACGTAGGCGAACTTGACGCCGCCGACCGCACGCATCCCTCTGTTTTGGATGAACTTGCGTTAGCCAAAAATCTTTCGGGGATGCTGGCTCGCGACGTTGGAGACAAGTATCGGCACCAGTTGAGTGAGTTGGGAGTGAACGTAATTGTGTTGCGTCCGATTACGCACATGATGCAATATGACCGTTCGCAAATTTTCGTGGAAGCTGGCAAACCGGTCCAGATTGTTTTCGAAAATACGGATATCATGCCGCATAACATTGTCTTTACGGCACCCGGTGCATACGCGAAAGTGGGTATCGCTTCGGAGGAGATGGCCAGTGCGCCGGATGCAATTGACAGACAATTCGTTCCAAATTTACCAGAAGTGCTATTCGCTTCTAAAATGCTCCAACCGGGTCAAACTCAAGTTCTGAACGTTACCGCCCCGGAAACTGCGGGCGAATACCCTTATGTTTGCACTTACCCTGGGCATTGGCGTCGTATGTACGGAACAATGCATGTTGTCGAGGACTTGGATGCACTGCCGGTCGAAGTCGTATCACCGACTGTTGATGTGGCCGTGTCAACGAGGCCTTTCGTTCGTCAATGGACGCTCGAAGATCTGACCGAGAGTTTGGCAAGTATCGAGGAGTTTCGGTCGTTCGAACGAGGCAAAAACCTTTTCGCCGAGATGTCTTGTCAACAATGCCATAAAATCGGTCCAGACGACCTGCTGGGCGGCGAAGTTGGGCCATCGATTCAAGATATTTTGGCCAAGTTGGTTTCTGGCGATATCGATCGACTTGAAATCCTTCGATCAATTGTTGACCCATCGGAGAAAATAGAGGAAAAATATCGCACGATTATCGTTCAAGATTTTGACGGCCGAGTGTATTCTGGTGTCGTCGCCGAACGCAATGATGAGTACCTGCGACTGTTGGCCAATCCTTTGGATAAACAAGCACCAGTCACATTGATGATCGAGGACATCGAAGATGAAAAAGAATCGAAAATCTCGATCATGCCTGCGGGCTTATTGAACACGTTAAGAAAGGAAGAAATTCTTGACCTGCTCATGTATATTGAGTCTGCCGGAAATCCCCAGCACAAAGCCTATCGCGAATAATTTAGAGGACTGCAAATGGATCAAATTCGAATTTTCACGCATTTTGATGTTAGTTCAATCGAGTCCGAAGTTAATCAATGGCTGAAAGAAAATCCGGTCAAAATAATATCGATCAACTCGTCAATGGTTCCCAAGAAAAGCCAACACGGAAGTGTGTCCGATATGATGGAATGGATGGTTGTGATACACTACCAACCTCACGCAACCGGCTAATTCTTCCGAATCAATCAGATCCGCCATAAATGCGTTTGAAGGGCCTGTCGGAAGCGTGCTCGCTGAGACTCTCGGTTGCCAGCAAATTATCTGTTGTTCCGCAATGGCTATCGAAATTGTATTGCGAAATGCAAGCTGAGATAGAATTCAGAATGGATCGATGAATCTGGTAGACAATACGGTGACAATTCCATTTTCCATTTTTCGGTATAGACGGCTTTATTCGGCTTTCGCTTCCGTCGTAAGTAACAATACAACATGCCCAAAATTAAACTTAACGTGCCGCACGAATTGGAACGTGATGATGTCATCAATCGCTTGAAGCGAGTGCGCGATGATATCCAAGCGAATTACGGATCGCAAATTTCCAAATTACATGAAGAGTGGCGCGATGATTCCATTGAATTTGCGATCACCGCAGCGGGAATAACTGTGCAGGGGATGATTTTTGTTATGCACCAAGAGGTTAGAATTGAGTCCTCGTTCCCATTAATGGCCATGCCTTTTCGCGGACTCATCGAGACTCAAATCCGCAAGACAATCGTTGACGCCCTAGAAGACGACAAGTCGAACCCATCGTGAGTTCATGGGACCACATCACATTGCTGAATCGTCGTTCGTTTGGGAAGAACGATCACAATTCGATGGCGTTATTCATAAATTAGATAACCCAAATGCAATTCAGCGTGTCGCAGATTGAGTTTGATTCTCTGCTCGTGGGTCAAGCGGCCGAATGCAGGACTTGGGTACGGTGCATCTTCCGAACTGGCTAAACGCTTCAATGCCGCGACCAACCTCGCGCCCGCCTCACTTGTTTCCATTTCGTCCATGCCCGTTGTTCCAGCCTTTACTCCAGGTATCTTTACGCCCCTGGACATGTCGGACTCTAGCATTTTTCCCAGACGCAATCTCAAGATCCAACGAAGAAAAGCGGGCGCTGGCTTCATTGGAAAGCCAACGTACGCGTACTCAATCCAAGAGGCAATGTGCGCCAGGATTTGCCCTGGAGTCCAATTCCCGATGGCTTGGAGCCTTCCTTCACGAGCGGCCTCCAAGATACGTTCAACCTCGGCTAAACAATCCTCGATGGATTCAAATCTGATACGTCTGTGTTCAGCTAGTTTGTTCATGACAATCCGTTGCGGTTACCCGTGCAATTTGCGAAACAGCACGGCGGTCGGGAAAAGCAAAAATTCTAATGCATTGAATGAGTTTTGTTAACCGGGCCATGCAATAACTGAGGAGCACAAAACATCCTGTCCAATTCAATCTAAGCTGCACTAACCTCAAGCTCACGCAACCATGCAGCCAAGATCCACACCTGCGTAATCCTGGCGCACTGCACCCAGTGCTCAGACATCAATCGTTGAAAAAATAAGAGAAGTTTTCATCATACTTAACTTGACGAAGTAGCGCCTTGGTAGGAGATGGTATCCGAGACAATTTGACGCGCTGTTGCGGTTCGGCTTACTTGCGATTTTGGTAACAATGACGCAAGATTCCGATCTCCGCAACGTTCTTCATGAGTTCGGAGTTCGACCAGGCAATTGCCAATCGAAACGGTTGAGGTTCCGGCCATGGAAAGGAGAAACCTTGCTCGAGATCATTGTCGCACAACTCAGCTAGAATCTCCGACCATTGCGTATGAAGTTCGTGGAGTGTCGCGCGAACTCCTGCAGCATTTTCGGGCCACTTTACAGCTTGATGGTCCGGCGGCAACTCGCGTTTGTAACTGGCAAGCAGGCCCGACCACCACCAGATGATCTGCCAAGTAATCCACCCTATGGTGACTGAGGGAGCCGAGGCAGGTTCCTCGTCTGCCCAGTCATGTCCCCATGTCCCGTCCGGAAGTTGAAAGACGGCCCAACAATTCTCCGCCGGTTGCCAATGGCATTCCTCGTCACTCAATGATGACAAGTGATATTCGGACGCGAGTTGCCAAGTGAGATTGTATTGCCATTGAAGTGTGTCAACGATTATTCGGCCCATTCGAACTCCAGTTTGTAACAAGATCGTGTGATATCCCTGTCCATTTATGATGCCGGGGCCGCATGTCGATTCCAGCGCAACCGCTTACGAATTTCGTCTTTGAGATGATCCAACACAGATTCACGGTCGGTATCGTCGAGGATACGCCGAACAACGGTTTTAGGTGAATCGGTACCCCATGAACCTCCATGCTCGAAATAATGCTTGGCAGCACGTCCGATGATATACGAGCTGAATCCGGCGGCCGCGCCTTGTGGGATTGCCGTTACGGGCGTACCCAGGTGGACTGTCAAAAATTTGACGGCGCTGGCTCCATAAGAAGTGAGTTCACCCAATGCAAACACGCCGGCAGCTTTGAATATAGCCTTGGCCAAACCTCTGGCCTGACTCATGGAAAAATCGAGCCCGTAGACTTTGGAAAGCGTCACGATCATCAGGGCGTCAATCGAGATACCTGCGATCACATCGACAATTCCAGGTGAAAATGCAACGATCAAGGCTTTCGTTGAGGCCATCGACCAAATCACTTGATCCGCGCGACGATTACGCATCTTGACGCGTAACGTCGAAACTTTGTCGCTCTTGTCAGCCGCATACATGGCTGCATTCAGGGCGATTAGTTCCAAGCCCTCTCTTTCCAGGACTTCCAAGATCAATGTCTTCAAAGTCTGCACATCTGGGTCAGGCTTTTTCCATTCTGTTTGCGTAGATCCGTCGGAGCGGTGTTTGATATATTCGATCGCACGCGGGTCGGCCATCGTAATAACGATGTGATCATCTGGAATCACCCCATGTACTCGCTCACGAACGATATTGATCAAATTGTCTAGTTGAGCAGGTGTGTACAAGTCACTCTTGTTCACCACCAAAATAATAGGCTTTTGAATGGCTGCCAATTCCAACAAGGACGCATATTCAGTTTCGTTCAAATCGGAATCAATGACGAACAAGATCATGTCCGCTTTGCGAGCAGTTGTGTCAGCCATTTCAGCGCGAACTTCACCGCCGATTTCATTGATGCCCGGCGTATCAATCAAAACGATTTCGCTGCGATCAAATCCCGGCACGATGTAGCCTGAGCCCTCCCAAGTCGTTCCCCACACTTGTTTCGTCCAACCACCTTGTACGTCGACTTCGGCGACCGCTCGACCGACTAGTGCGTTGATTAGTGCTGATTTTCCCGTGCTAATTTCACCAAAGATTACGATTTCGATTCGGCCCGCCGTTGCTTTGCGATGCATTTCATCTAACTGCAATATATCGGCTTGCAGTTCAGCCCGTTCTTCGGGTCGACAGCGCTTTAAACGATCAATCGTTTTTTCCAACGAAGAAATCGCTTCGCGGTATCTTGAATCTTCAGCTGTCGGAAAGTTATGGCTCAATTTGTGTTACTCTTCAAAAGTCATATTACGGGAAACCGCTCAGCGTTTTCGACCATATTTCTTCAGTCGTTTTCAACATTTTTCATATTCTGTCGCGCCGTCGTGACCAACTTGCGCAATTCAGCAATTGTCGTAAGCTCTTCCCAACGTTTACGAGCCAACCCGGCTAGGCCACCTTCGGGAGTCTTCATTTCATTACGGAAATAGTCGACAAAAACGACTCCAATCCATTTTGTGATCAGCGCCTGAACGCATCCCTGAACGATGCCGCCTGCGATGGTGCCGGCAACTGGAACAGTTTTAATCATCGAAGCAACCACGGATGTAACCGCCGGCATCGCTGCATGGACTCCTAATACAGAAATGAGGTTTTTACCCATCTCGCCAATCCATTTTCGCGCTGTATCGAGGTCGACGGGCTGTTGGTACACTTCGGCAATGTCAACAATCATCTTTGTGGAAATACCAACGCCGGCGACTAAATCGATAAATGGCCCTGGCAGGATCGCGGCAACGCCCCCGGCTCCCCATGCATATTTGTCCACTATCCGGTAAGCCCGCTGATCTAACAAGTCCTTCGCTTGCATGCGAGCGTTTTCAACCAAACCACGCGACTGCAGCAACAAATTGGCCATCAACAGTTCTTTTCCATCGGAGCGCACGACCGACGTCATTCGTTCAGCCAACGAGGAGATATCGGAGGGAACGGGTATCCTTTCCTCTAATTCGGCCCCATCCGCGGAGACCACTTTCCGCAGGCGAAAGCCGGTTTCAGCCTGAATCGCGACAATGTCGTTTGACTCAACGAACTCACGAACCTGCGATGCAATCTGCGACGTCAGTTTGAGCCGATCTTCTCGCTCGTACCAGTCCGATTTGTTGAGACAAATGATGATTCGCTTTTCCATTTGCCCCAGTTCCTTGATCAAAGCGAATTCGCTATTTCGCAGTGGACCATCGACAATCAACAAAATCAGATCGGCATTTTTGGCCGATTGCGCGGCGATGTTCACATGTTCTGCCCCATCGATTTCACCCAATCCCGGAGTATCGACGAGCACAACCTTATCCATTTTCGGCCATGGAATTTCATTCCGCGAAACTGTCGTCCCACCCCGCAATTCCGTAGCAAAAACATTTCTCCCCGCCAACAAATTCAACACGGAAGATTTTCCACTAGAAATAGTCCCGAAAGCTACGATCTCCAGTGTTTGCGACTCGCGTTTTATTTCGAACTCTCGAACCAATGGATCGAGTTGCTGGCGTAACTCCAGATCGTCCTGTCCCGACCGCAATTGACCGACCAAATCCAAATTCTCGTCGATCTCCGCAGACTGCTGGCCTAATGATAATTCGCTCGGGTTTCTATTGCGTCGTTCACGTCGCAACTTTTTGGCAAGCTTGCGTCCCCACAACCTCCACAGAAGCAAGATGGTGCTCCCGGCGAGCAAGAACAAGCCGGTGGTGACCACGATCAAATACAGCCATCCCCAGAATGACCCAAGTGCACTCACCGTCTGATATTGTGTCACTAACCAATTGGGAAGCAGCAGCAAAGCAAGCCCTGCAACAGCCGCTACCAGCAACATCAATAAACCAGAAAATGCCTTGTTCAATCTAACGACCTTCAATTAACCACTAATACAACAGAGCGATTCATAATCCTTCTGACTATTCAGTAAGACCTCTCGTAACTTTTCCTGATCTCATAGCTAGGCTATGGCGCGACTTCGAATCTAAGACGAAAATCTCATTTAAGCCACCGAAGTTCGATTCGATTAGCATTGCCAGTTGGCAACATTGACCTCATTTTGTTGTTGCCGCGCACGCTGGGGGCCAATCGGCATCGGTGTAAGCAAATTTTTTGAAACGAGCCGCAAATGTCCTCCGTTTAAACTACTTAATTATAACAGAGTTGGTCATCCGAACCGATGCGATGTCAATTCATGACAAAAGGAAACCTATTTGCAAACTTCAGTCAACTTGCTCGACACTAACAAAAAAAGCGTACGATTCGTCATACGCTTCTAATCAAACAATTCGGTTCCGCCCGCTTACATTCCGCACTCAATCTCGATACGGCTGTTTAGCCAACCAGAATCAACAAAATCGGCTCTTTAGCGCCGAGAAATCGTCGAAATCCGTCGACCCAAATTTGACCTCGATCAGCAACTGCCTGATCAACAGTTCAGTCGACGAAAACGTCGCCTCCATCATCGTCCCGTGCTTTTTCTGCTTAGGACTCGTCTTCGTCTTCAGCGCCTTCGTCGCTCTTCTTGTCCGACTCAGAATTCGTACCTTCGCCTTCGTCATCATCTTCATCGTCATCGATATTTATGGGGGGGTTGCTTTGCCCATCCGAACTATCTGGAGTCCGCGCACCACCGCCTCCCATGGGTGCCATGATCGGAGCGTTTTCGTGGTCAATTGTAGGCCTAAATTTGGGTACGATTTCGTCTTCGGACGGCTCGCCATCGACCTTATAGCTTTTCAATAGGTATTTGCCATCCGAACGCTGGTACCATACATAAACGTTGTATGATAGAACGGGCAAACCGCGAGTTATTTTAAAGGTATGTAGCTTATAGTCACCGTCCTTAAATAGTTTTTCACTTGGTCTAATTCCGACCTTTTCCACGATCTGCTCGTCAGTCAGATTCCATGCATCGGCCGCCAAAAAGTCGGTCATGCCTACGTACTTGGGTCTAGAAAAAGCAAACTCATAAATGGCCATGCCCAACACGATGACCAAAATCAGTCCAAGAATTGCGTATCTGATCGCTGAGCCCGATCTTTTATTCCTGTGATTAAATCGCATATTTGACATTATTTCTTTCCGATACAAAAACGAGGAAACTTATTTATCAGTATTGTATTACATCGATCAAATGGCGGCAATCAATCTGCAACACTCGTTAAGCCCGGAATGACTGAGCAATTTAGGCGAATGCAAACAAATCCATTTCGAACAAAACTGCTGCTAACCGCGAATAACCTGCCCGAAAAGCTAGACACTAACTTCAATGTTACCTCTTCGCCATGAAGTCACCCATCGCAGCGATTTTCAACACGTACACGAACCTTGCCGCTGGTCCGTTGGCTTAGGCACCGTTTTTTTCCCTCTTTTGAGACACTATCCAGCTTCGTTTTTATTTTCGATCGTGTTACTCAATTCGATTCATCTTAGAACGTGTGTCTCCTTCAGCCGATATCGACGCGTCCGCTTTTTTCTCCACCGGAGCTGCAGTTTCGTTGAAAGCCTCATTGCTGAGGTGCTCGGTAGGAATTTCGTAAGGACTGCTAATTCCGTCAACCCCTACGCTCGCCGCACCGCCAGCCGCGATCTTATAGTCCTTTGCATCGAGGGCGATACGAAACCTCTTCCGTGAATTAAGTGGGAAGTCCTCCGCTGTAGGCTCGCTGCCAAATCGATGCCCGGCGTACTCCCAGCGATCTCGCCGTCGAGCATACCACACATACATATCGAAGGTTGAAACAAGAAATCCACGGCGAACCGAGTACTTCTCCAGCAAAAGATCGCGCGACGTTAAAACTTGAGACTCCACAGGAGTTCGCCCCAACGCTTCGTGAAGTTTCAACTCACTCATGTTGTACGCATCAGGTTCATTTGCCAATTGTTCGACTTGCCTAGTGATCGCCAAATATTGCGTCCGGGCTATCAAAAAATCATAACCAAGTGCGGCACACGCTGCAATTAAAACCAAGAGGAGTCCAATTTTCTTACCGACCACGCGGGTTGCGCCGTCATTACCAGTCTTACTTGGTGAGTCCATCTCGCCTCCCCAAAAACAATGCATTGCCGATTCTTTAAGATTCACTATGGAATCATGGCCCTCAATCGCTTCATTCTCATCAAAGCCGAGCGCAATTTCCGCACAGCGAATCGCAGCGTCCACATGAACTCACGTTGAACGAAGAGTTAAGCCGCGCTCAGAGTTTTCAAGATTTCCGTAATCAAGCGAATTCAACCCTCAAGAGCCAAGTTCCCCATATTCTACACGCGCTTTAACGAAACGAAACAGCCTGGTTTATGATTATCTTCCCCAAATTTTCGAAATAGGCTGGCTCAATGCCCCGCATCCATCAGGCTCGTTAACCGCGACTCGATGTGGAATCGAACCTTTGACGCTGCAGACCGATAGATCGATTTCGGAAAGAAACCTCGTTTGCGCTAAACGCTGCCTCCCAGACGTGATTTTGGAATCAGCAAATAGTCACAATAAAATATAACGGTAATCCTTGAACTACCTTATTTGCGGCTGAGCCCTTCCAACGCGCGACCAGGGGACCCCATGATGTTGTACCCTCCATCAAGATGCAAGATTTCTCCAGTGATTCCGTCCGACATTTCCGATAGCAGAAATGCCCCAGATTTCCCAACCTCTTCGTGAGTAATATTGCGACCAAGCGGGGCCATTTTTTCGTAGAGTTGCAACATATCGCCAACGCCAGCAGCAGTCCCAGCCAAAGTCTTCAATGGCCCAGCACTGATCGCGTTAACGCGAATCCCTCGCGGTCCAAGGTCGTATGCGAGATAGCGCATGGAGGCTTCCAACGCGGCTTTGCAAATGCCCATTACATTGTACCCGGGAACGCATTTTTCTCCACCGAAGTACGACATGCATAACACAGATGCTCGGTCGGCAAAGACATTCTTTGCAGCATTGCAGACGGCGATCAAACTGTACACGCTGACGTCCATCGCCAACGCGAATCCGTTACGACTTGTCTCAATTGTGTCACGTTGCAGATCGTCTCGATCAGCAAACGCAATCGAATGGAGTAAGAAGTCAATGGAGCCTAGTTCTTGCTTAACGGTCGAAATAGCCGATTTGATCTGGTCATCGTCCTGCACGTCGAGCGGCACCAAAAACTTGGCCGCAGTACGCTGCTCTGGTTCGAGAGTTTCGATGCATTTCTCAACCCTTCGCCGATTCTTTTGCTTTTCGTCGTCAGCTCGGTCAGGCAAATGCGTAAACCCGCAAACGCCGCCCTCACGAATGATCTGTTGCGCAATCGCCCATGCAATGGAACGATCATTGGCGACTCCAAGTATCAACCCCTTTTTTCCTGAAAATAGTGCCATGAATATGTCTTTCAAAAATCTATACAATTAAGTGCGATAAGTGCGTATGATCATTATGCCCGCGATGGGATTAGCGAATTGCATCATTGGTTTCAATCCTATGAATCTAACTCATTCAATCGGGAACTGACAAGGCGTCACTTTCGACTCTGGTCGATGTTCAGCGATGCGGTTCAGGCCCAATGCCGCCATGTTGCCACGCCCAAAGCCAGCTGATTGTGTCACAGATTCTTAAAGCGATCTCGAAGATAGTTTTCGGCTCAAGTTCCCCCGTAGCGAATCTGCTGTTTCAAAGCTGAAATCGCGACACTATACTGCCATGTATCACTTGAGTCTTCAAGCAACATTGGAAACACGTTATCGGGTACACTTAAGTTCTCAAAATCGCGCAGCGCTGTTTGGCGAACACTTCAACAGTTGAACATTGTCATCATCAACGTAACCGATATCGACCAGGCGCAAAATTGATGGACACTTATGGGCACTAGTCAGCATGCGTTATGATCCTTTGTCTCAGAGAATTGAAAAGTCACCCACGGGCATACGACTTTGTGCCGCATTTCTTACGTTGCTGGCCGAAAGCAAATCCGAAGAGAACTTTCTTCGGCAAGCAATTGCGATACTCGCAAAGGAGTTCAAGACTGACATTGCCTTGGTAGCCGCCCGGCGTGGAATTTGGCGAACGATATCGCAAAGTCGTGAGTTGGGCGTGATTCCCAACGAGCTGTTGTCTGACGTATTGGATAGCCAGGAGGCCACGTTTCAAGGTCAGTTTCAAGCGATTCCCGTGGAGTCAAATCTATTGCCCGGAGAGTTGCTGGTGATTATGCGAAATCAACGGATCGAGGCAGTAACGCTGGACGCAAGTGCAGCAGCATTGGCACAGGCCTTAATTTTGGCGCGGCAACATTTCAGCCTACACAGTCGAGTCACGCGTTTAGGCACCATGTTGGAAATGACGCAGGTTTGGAGCCAGTCACGCGAGACTGCCGCATTGCTGCATGCCATGGCGGAAAAGGCAACGAAGCTTCTCGACGCGGAACGTGCCACGATATTCATGTGGGATAAGACAGCCAAGGAATTGATTGGCCGTCCGGCTCTTGGAGTCGCATCAGGTGAACTGCGCATCCCCGAAAATTCCGGAGTTGTCGGACGAGCTATTCAGACGGGTGAGCCGCAACGGGTCGATGCAGACGTGGCCGCGGAAGTTAAACAAATCGATCGGGCGACCGATCGCAAACTGGATTTCCGCACCCGTTCGTTGCTGTGCGTTCCCTTGCGGGATAGCCGCAAGAATATCATCGGTGCATTTGAACTGATCAACAAGCGCGCCGGAAATTTCAATGACGCGGATCAAACGGCCTTGGAAGAAATTTCGCAATACGCGGCGATCGCAATTGAAAACACGAAATACATTGAGCAGATTGACTCGACCCGAAAACAGGTCGCTGAAGCTGCTGCTGACAAAGTTCAATTGATTGGCGAATGTCCAGAAATCAAGAAGATCGTGCAGACCGTAAAGCGGCTTGCACCCACCGATTTGGCGGTGCTCATTCTTGGGGAAAACGGAACAGGTAAGGAAGTTGTCGCGCAATTGATACATTATAACAGCTTACGCAGGCACAACGTAATGGTTGCCGTGAACTGTGCCGCGATTGCTGAGTCGCTGCTGGAAAGTGAATTGTTTGGGCATGAACGAGGCGCTTTTACTGATGCCCGCGAGATGCGCAAAGGGAAGTTCGAAATTGCCAATGGAGGATCGCTTTTCCTCGATGAAATTGGCGATATGAGTTTAAGCGGTCAAGCGAAATTGTTGCGCGTTTTGGAGGACAAAGTTGTTGTGCGAATCGGAGGTTCAGTCCCCATCTCAACCGACGTGAGAGTAATTGCCGCAACGAATCAGAATTTGGAAGCGGCAGTGAATAATAAAAAGTTCCGCCAAGACCTATACTTTCGTTTGAACGTTGTGACCATCTTGCTGCCACCATTGCGCGAACGCGGGGAAGATATTTTGTTGCTGGCCGAGCACTTCTTGAAAGCGTTTTCGAAACGCGCCAGCCGACAGATTCCTGAATTCACATCGGCGGCCAAAAAACGCTTGTTGAACTACCACTGGCCAGGTAACGTGCGCGAATTGCGAAACCAAATGGAGCGATTGAGCTACCTGCACAGCGGTGACAAGATCGATGTGAGCGATTTGGTGCTGTTGGACCCGCCAGCCAGCCAACAATCGGGAATTCCCCAAGGACTTAGCTTGAGCGACGCCACCCGTGTCTTTCAGGCCGACTATATTGACCGTCAAATACAAGCGACGAACGGCAACATGACAGATGCCGCTGAAAAGTTGGGATTACATCGTTCCAATCTTTACCGAAAAATGAAGCATCTCGGTATGGAAGTAAATGAATTTGATTCGTGATTAAATTTTGCTGACGTAGTACCGGCTATTCAATCGGAAACTTTTATCATTTTTCCGTGACTATTGCCGTTAAGTCCGTTAAAACACGCTTGAATCTTGCCATCATATCTTTACGATGGTCGATATAATTGGACGTGCGCTTACGCTATATTCGAAAACCTCCTGTCATCTGGGCGGGTGAGATTTACCTCCGCGACGATTGTTTGCTTTTTCGCATTTGGCGAATGTGGGAGGATTTGTTTTTGGTCGAGGTGAAATGCGTAAATTGAGTCATAGCCGCGTCTGAGCATCAAACGCGGACATTTTTACGACCACTAGTTAGACCGTCAAATATTTCGGCTGAAACGCAGCAATCCGTGGTGCCAAATGTGGTGCCAAACAATGGAACGAAGTGCCATACAGCGGAATGATGACTTCAGCGCACAACGCTGTCAGAGAAAATTAACCATAAACCAGGGAATTGTCATGAGCGATTCTTTTTTGCGATTGTGTCTCGTGCTGCATAATCACCAACCGGTTGGGAATTTCGACGGCGTATTCGAACAAGCGTTTCAGGATAGCTACCTCCCATTTCTGGACGTATTCGAGAGTTTTTCAGAACTGAAGATAACGTTACATTTGAGTGGCCCTCTCGCGAAATGGCTCGACAAAAAGCATCCGACATACTTAGATCGAGTGGCTGATTTGGTCGAAGCAGGACGTATCGAAATTATCGGCGGCCCGTTCTATGAACCTATCTTGACGATGTTGCCTACGCGAGATCGTATCGGCCAAATCAAGAGTTACACCGAGTGGTTGCAAGAGCGTTTCCAAGCCCAAGTAGACGGCATGTGGATTCCCGAACGCGTATGGGAGGCCGCGCTGACTCGTGATCTCGTAAGTGCCGGAATTCGCTATTCGTTGCTGGACGATTTCCACTTTATCAATGCCGGAATATCGGCCAATGACTTGCATGGCTATTTCATTACGGAAGATGAAGGACATATTTTTCGCATCTTCCCGGGGAGTGAAAAACTTCGCTACTTAATTCCCTTTGCTGAGCCACAAGCCAGCATCGATTACTTACGTGAAAAAAGTGCCATGTACCCGGGGGCCGTTTACGCCTTCGGTGATGATGGCGAAAAATTCGGCACGTGGCCAGAGACAAAAAAACATGTGTATGAAGATGGTTGGCTGAGTCGATTTTTCGAATGCCTGCAAAGTAATCGCGATTGGCTGCGCACGTGCACGATGCGTGAGGCCATCATGTCAACTCCTCCGCTCGGGAAGATCTACATTCCGAACGGCAGCTATCGCGAAATGACCGAATGGTCTTATCCGGTGGCGAGACAATCAGAATTCCACCGTTTAGAGACTCAGTTGCACGAACATGAACAGTGGCCCGCAATCCGCACCTTTATGCAGGGCGGCTTTTGGCGCAATTTTAAAACGAAATACGCTGAAGCCAATGAACTCTATGCACGCATGATGTTCGTCAGTAGTTGGCTTAATCAGGCGGTCCAGGAAGGACGCAACGGAATCAGTATCGATACGGCGCGAGATCATCTGTACAGTGCCCAGTGCAATTGTGCCTATTGGCACGGTGCCTTCGGTGGAATTTATTTGCCTCACCTCCGCAATGCCGTTTACCATCACTTGATTAAAGCTGAGGCTGCTATCAACTTGGCCTACAATCGCGACAAAACTTGGATTGAAGCTTCCGCTGACGACTTTGATTTCGACGGTCATCCGGAAGTACGCTTGGCCAACGACCAATTTACATGTTGGCTCAGTCCAAGTCGTGGCGGGATACTCTATGAACTGGACGTTGCTTCCATTGCTCAGAATCTACTTGCAACGATGCAACGTCGCCCGGAAGTCTATCATGAGAAAGTCGCTGCCGGGGAACAAGAGCACCATGATGAAGCGGCCAGTATTCATGATCGCGTCGTGTTCAAGCAGGCCGGCCTGGAAAAACATCTGATTTACGACAACTATCCCCGGAAAAGCATGGTCGATCATTTCTGGGATGACAACATCGCATTGGAACAACTCACTGCGGGAACGGCTTTGGAACGCGGCGACTTCGCCGAAAGCGCCTACCACGCCAAGATTCGACGTAAACAGGATCGCATTCAAGTTCAAATGACCAGAAGTGGCAATGCTTGGGGCGTACCTTTGTCGATCACCAAAGGGATTACGTTGACAATGGGGAGCAGCCAAATTGAAATCGCGTATTTGATCGAAGGAATTCCCGTAGATCGCCTATTTCGATTTGCCGTCGAATTCAATTTCTCGGCTCTACCGGCAAACCATGACGATCGCTGGTTCCGAGGTGCGGATGGGCAATCTCTCGGACACTTAGGCACGCGTTTGGACCTAAATTCGATCAATCAAATCAGCCTGGTTGATGGTTGGCAAAAGCTGATGGTCACTCTCAATTGGGACCAGGTCGGTTCACTATGGACATTCCCAATCGCTACGGTCAGTCAATCCGAGGCCGGGTTCGAACTCGTGCATCAATCGGTCGTCGTGCAACCTAATTGGCTAGTTAGTGGTGACGCGAATGGACGATGGGCAACGCGCATGACCATGGATATCGAACGTCCGCCAACGGCATTGCTTGAGAAAGTTCCCCAACGCCAAGCGAGCGAATCTGAAAACGATCAAGATCTTTCGGTTTGTCGATGATCGGCCACCATTGTGTCAACTTAGGACATGAGCGACATATTTCGCATTGACCTGCGGTCACTTGCCATCTTGCGAATCGGGATGGCGATGATCATTATCTGGGACGTAATCACGCGTCTTCCCTGGGTCGGGCCATTCTATTCAGACGTTTCGTTCTTTACGCGTGAACTGGCGGCTGTCTCAAACCATCCCGCAGCTTGGTCACTATTTTCAATAAGTGGCAGCCAGGAATACGCAATTGCATTGTTCGTAATCACCATCGTCGCAGCGCTATCGTTGTTGGTTGGATTCAGATCGCAATTGTCAGCCATCATTTGCCTTGTATTGGTATATTCAATCAATGTACGAATGCCTCTAACCACAGACGGAGGGCACGTTCTTTTGCGCATGTTGCTGTTTTGGTCGGTGTTCTTGCCCATGGGCGCTCGTTGGTCGTTAGACGCAACCATTGCCGGTAATCGAGTTGGGAAAGTAGAGAGCATCGCCAATTTCAGTACTGCCGTGATCATGGTGCAGTTCGCATGCATGTACTTCTTTGCGGGGATCGCCAAGTGCAATGAGGATTGGTGGTATGGAGATGCAATTCACCGATCGCTTTCGCTCGAAATGTACGCTTGGCCGTTTGCCCAATTCGTCAAGGATCTACCGCAAGTATGGTTGCTAAACGCGGGTCGACTGCTCGTCGTTGCGGAAATCGTGTTGCCCTTGTTCATGTTTGTACCAAAGATTTATCGAGTGGCTCGGCCCGTAGCTGCTATCACCTTTTGTGCAATGCATGTGGGGATCTGGCTAACATTGTCCATCGGCGTCTTCGCAGCGATTTCGATAATCAGTTGGGTTTTATTTGTCCCCTTGCCAAATAGGCTTAAAAGAAATACTCAGTCGCAACACCAAGCTCCAGTTCGTCCCACGAGTTACGGTAAGCGCAAGACTCTAATAGCGACTCAATTGTTTTGTGGTTTTGGAATTGTGTACATCATTGCGCTGAACGTAATCAATCTCGACATCAAACGGGCTAGTTTGTTTTTGCCAGACGCATTACAGTCGATTGCATGGGTGACCATGACTGCACAAGAATTCCAAATGTTCAGTCGCCCACCGAAGTTTAGTCCAGTGCTAAGTATTCTCGTCGAGGATCCTACTCATGCGGGAGCACCCCTCGAATATCGAAATGTTGTTCGGTCCGGCGAAGAACGAGTCAGACCATTTCCGCATCCACAAAATCATTTGACGCGCAGGCTCGAATACAATCTGGTTCACTTTTACGAGATCGCGCCAGAACAAGTCGCAACGCTTCGCAACGCATGGGGAGCATATCTATGCGACAGGGTCAAATCAGCGAATGCTGGGTACAACCAAGATGCAAATTGGAAGTGCTCTGTAGTCTGCCAATTGAAGAACATCTCAGGCGACGCAAGCGAAGATTATCAAGAACTATGGTACGGCCGATGAGCAGGTTGTGAGCTTAACGGAACCGATATCTTAAACTACAAAGCATTGTTTGCGTATCGAAGTCTTGTGTCGGCATGGCTGCTTAATGCGACACACCAAGTTGCCGCACCATTTGGAATCGACGTCGCGCGAACAAATTGTCGCTAAGTCACGATCGGGGACACAATCGAATGATTACAAGCCGGTTGCTTTATTGAGCAGATTCGAAATCATGTTGTCATCTTTGGGACGAATCAGGATTCGATCGCCGGGATGAATGGCGTAATTTTGAGATTCCACCACCGTTTTGCGACTCGTCTCGTAGTCCACATCAAGTCGAACCGGCCGTGAATGTCCCGGGATTTCGCGTAAGATTGTGATTTGCATTGTGCGATATCTTCTTGTCGCCCCAGACTGAACGAGCGCGTCCTGGACTGTCATTGACCCGCGTATCTCACCGCGGTGCATCTTCGGTTCGCCAATCGGGAACTCCATCCGCACAAGAAATTCGCCTGCTGCTGGCTCCATTTGCATCGATAACTCGTTCCCCACGTTTTGTCTGTTCAAACCACAACCGCTAGAAAGCAAACAACCGACTAGCAAACTCACGGCCGCAAAAAATGATCGGTTACCATTAGGAACTAACATCAGCTTTGTCCTTGCGCATTGGTGTCATTAAACCCACCCATTTGTTACAATCGGTATCGGCAACCTGATCGTTAAACTTTATCAAGTTTTCCAGTTTTCGCGTGCCGGGACGACTGTTGGCCAAAGAACCCTCAGGTAAAAGAGCGACAGCATCCGTGAGTTTCAACTGAACATAAACAGTTTTCGAATCCTACGCTAAATGCTATCATCTTCAGCTTGCTGGCAATCGCATGGCGGCCGGACAACATAATTTGACATATCGACTGAACTGACGAAATTTAATTCATGAAGAATTGGAAGGAAAAGGTGGTCCTGGTTACCGGCGGGTCAGCCGGTCTGGGCTTCCATATTGCTCGGCAGTTCGGCTTACACGGCGCAATCACCGTGCTGCTAGGACGGCAGCAATCGAGTTTACAGGACGCATGCAACGAATTGGCCAATGAGGGGATTCGCGCGGAGTCGGTCGTGGCCGATGTGACGTTGGAGTCACAGGTATCGGTTGCGATCAAACAACTCATCGATAAGTTTAGTCGTTTGGATGTGTTAGTGAATAATGTCGGGCGATCGACGCGAATATCGTTGCAGGAAGCGACCGTCGATGAATTTCGCAAGTTCATGGAAATCAACTTCTTGTCGGCAGTAACATGCACGCGCCTGGCAATGCCGCATCTAATTAAGACAGATGGCCACGTCGTGAACATTGGGTCCTTGGCGGCCAAAACGGCTTGGCCATACCTTGGTCCCTATTCGGCAAGCAAGTTTGCATTGGCCTCGTACACGCACCAATTGCGTTTGGAGGGTCCAAAAAACATGCATTATATGCTCGTCTGTCCAGGCCCCGTGCGTAGACATGATTCAGGCGAGCGATACCATAGCGAAGCAAAACATTTGCCGGAACAAGCTAAGTTGCCGGCGGCTGGAGCTAAGGTCGAGGGAATCAGTCCCGACGTTCTGGCAAAAAAGATCGTGCGCGGCTGCGAAAGACGGTGGCGTGAGATTATTTTCCCTTTGCGTGCTCGATTTCTCTTCACGCTGCTCGCTTATTCACCTCCGCTTGGCGATTGGTTGCTGCGCCGAATGATGCGGGGATAGTCCGCTAGGTGTGTCCCGGATCGGCTCCAAATCAATGGATTTTAACTGAAACCTAATACTCATTGGAATAAATCTAATATGACATTCTTCTCAGAAGTCAATCACATCAAATATGAAGG
Organism: uncultured Planctomycetaceae bacterium; assembly: GCA_937862885.1. GTDB lineage: Bacteria > Planctomycetota > Planctomycetia > Pirellulales > Pirellulaceae > CALMEE01. The sequence continues at coordinate 24,925 of CALMEE010000010.1, read as the reverse complement.
CCCTGACTCCGATAACCCGTTGGCATTCCGCTGGTACAATGCTAACGAAGTTGTCGAGGGGAAGTCGATGCGCGAACACTTTCGATTTAGTGTCGTTTACTGGCATACGTTTCGCGGCAATGGCGTCGATCCTTTTGGGGCTGCGACGATGGTTCGACCTTGGGAGGATGGAACTGATTCGGTCGAAAACGCGATTCGACGTGTGCACGTGGCATTCGAATTCATTGAGAAGCTTGGCGCACCATATTTTGCCTTCCATGATCGCGATATCTCTCCGGAAGGGGCGACGCTGCAGGAGTCGAATCGCAATCTCGATCGGATCATTGACGTCATCGAACAGGAAATGCAGCGTACGGGAGTCAAGTTGCTTTGGGGCACTTCGAATTTGTTCAGCCATCCTCGGTACATGCATGGCGCGGCCACTAGCCCAGACGCTGAGGTCTTTGCTTTTGCCGCCTCCCAAGTAAAAAAATGCCTCGAAGTGACAATGCGACTAGGGGGAGAAAATTTCGTTTTTTGGGGAGGCCGCGAAGGCTACCAAAACCTATGGAACACGGACCTAAAACGAGAACTGGATCATCTGGCCAAATTCTTTCATTTGGCAGTGGACTACGCAAAACAAATTGGATTCACGGGTCAATTCTTGATTGAACCAAAACCCAAAGAACCGACGAAACATCAATATGACAGCGACGTCGCCGCGTGCATCAATTTTCTGCGTGGGTACGATTTGACTGAACACTTCAAATTGAACATCGAAACAAACCATGCCACGCTCGCCGGGCATACCATGATGCACGAATTGGAATACGCGGCGATTCAGGGTATGTTGGGTTCCATCGACGCGAATCGAGGGGACACGCTGCTTGGCTGGGACACCGATCAATTTCCGACGGATCTTTATCTAACCACCGAAATTATGCTCACCCTGCTTAAGCATGGCGGTCTTGCGCCCGGCGGAGTCAATTTTGACGCCAAAGTGCGGCGTGAAAGTATTGATCCGATCGATCTGTTTTACGCACATATAGGCGGAATGGATGCTTTTGCCCGCGGCTTGAAAATCGCTGCAGCAATTCGAGCGGATGGAGGCTTAAACAAGTTGATCGATGCACGCTATTCGAGTTGGAATGATGAGTTGGGAAAGGCCATTGAGAATGGTGAACATGACTTCGCCACGCTTGAGAAGCTAATGCTAGAACGTGGCGGAGTCAGCAAATCCTTCAGCGGTCGGCAAGAGATGTTAGAGAATTTCATCAATCGATTCATTTAATTCTTACAGTTGCAGCTCGGCTCAAGGAGCGAACCAACAGGAACGAGGATATACCGAGCGTAATCACACGCCGCTCAAATTGCCATTTTCGCGAGCCTCACTGCTTCCAATAGCGATTGATTTCTCTGATGGTGACCGCCAATCCTGCCCGCATTCTGGTTGGATTGGCCGATTAGAGGGTTTCTCGCATGCTGGCCAGTTCGGGCATGATCTTGGCCACCTCCTGGGAGTGAGTCAATGCCTCGCTAGGCTGCGCTATAGCAATTGAACTCTCGAGTTCGCGTCGCTCCTGTCGCCATTGGCGGTTTGTAAATTCGTTTTGCAACAACACACCTGGAACAATGGAAATCGAAACAGCTCAAGCGCGGCTGGCAAGATTCGAGCAGGTATTTTTATGACTCGACGAACTTGGCGAATCATGGCCAAATCTGTCGGGGAGATTCGGGCGTATGGTGCCGGCACGCAGGGCTTGATAAACTAGGCGAGCAGCCCAATCAGGCGTTTAACGGGCGATAAGAAAGGGGGACGTGTCCAATGAACAAATTGACTGATTACTTGCACACTGCACAAGCAGCCGAGTATCTCGGCGTCCACCACAACACGATTCGTAATTGGGCCGCCCGTGGCGATATTCCGATGCACCGGAATCCAGTGAACGGCTATCGACTGTTCAAACGAAGTGATCTGGACAAGCTGCTGAAGAAAGCGGCGAACCCGTTGAAGCCCCAGGCTTAAGCATTCATATAAAGCGTAGCGGCGCAAGCCGCCCGGTTTTAATGTGTCACCGATTCAGCCGATGTCACCGGAAGGCTCGCGCCCTCCTGCTAACAACATTTAGCCCCGAACATCACGAAGGAACAACCACTACATGACCGGAGCCCAACAACGTGCCGCCCTGCAACGCCAGATCTGGCAAATCGCCAATGACGTTCGCGGTGCCGTGGATGGCTGGGATTTTAAGCAGTATGTCCTGGGCACCCTGTTCTACCGCTTTATCAGCGAGAACTTTGCCCTGTACATCGAAGCCGGTGACGACAGCATCCGCTACGCCGAACTGCCCGATAGCGTGATCACGCCAGAAATCAAAGATGACGCGATCAAAACCAAAGGGTACTTTATCTACCCCAGCCAGTTGTTTGCCACCATCGCCAAAGATGCCCACACCAACGAAAGCCTGAATACCGATCTGGCGGCGATCTTTGCTGCCATTGAATCTTCGGCCAATGGCTATCCTTCCGAAGGGGACATCAAAGGCTTGTTCGCTGATTTTGACACCACCAGCAACCGGCTAGGCAACACGGTGAAGGACAAAAATGCCCGCTTGGCGGCAGTGCTGAAAGGTGTGGCAGGCTTGGATTTTGGCGAGTTCCATGGGGGGGACTTTAATGGCAACCAGATCGATTTGTTCGGCGATGCCTACGAGTTTCTGATCTCCAACTATGCAGCCAACGCAGGCAAGTCTGGAGGGGAGTTTTTCACGCCCCAGCATGTGTCCAAACTGATTGCCCAACTGGCCATGCACAAGCAAACCAAGGTCAATAAGATTTTCGACCCCGCCTGCGGCAGCGGTTCGCTATTGCTGCAAGCCAAAAAACACTTTGATGCCCACATCATCGAAGAGGGCTTCTTCGGCCAGGAGATCAACCACACGACCTACAACCTGGCTCGGATGAACATGTTCTTGCACAACATCAACTACGACAAGTTCAACATCCAATTGGGCAACACCCTGATCGATCCAAATTTTGGTGACGAAAAGCCATTTGATGCCATCGTCTCCAATCCACCCTATTCGGTGAAATGGAAGGGGAGCGACGACCCGACCCTAATCAACGACGATCGTTTTGCTCCGGCGGGAGTGCTGGCACCTAAATCCAAAGCCGACTTTGCCTTTGTGCTGCACGCGCTGAGTTACCTTTCGAGTAAAGGCCGAGCGGCGATCGTTTGCTTTCCCGGCATTTTCTACCGAGGTGGAGCCGAACAGAAGATTCGCAAGTACTTGGTGGATAACAACTACGTGGAAACGGTGATCTCACTGGCCCCGAATCTGTTTTATGGCACCACCATCGCGGTGAATATTCTGGTGCTGTCCAAACACAAAACCGACACCACGACTCAGTTCATCGATGCTAGCGGACTGTTCAAGAAGGAAACCAACAACAACGTGCTGACGGACGAACATATTGAAAAGATTATGCAGGTCTTCGACAGCAAAGAGAATGCCGATCACTTTGCCCGCAGCGTTGATTTCGACAACATCGTAGGCAACGACTATAACCTGTCAGTCAGCAGCTATGTCGAAGCGGAGGACACCCGCGAGCGAGTGGACATTGGCAGGCTCAACGCCGAGCTGAAAACGACTGTAGCCAGGATCGACCAATTGCGGGCGGAGATTGATGCGATTGTGGCAGAGATTGAAGGTGAGGAGGTGGAGGCATGAAACCATACGAACCTGATCGACTTCCCATCGAACCGCTAGACTACAAACGTTTGTTTGGTTTGGTGGGCGATGCCAATGCCGAATTGGCTCGCTATGACGGATTGCTGCAAGGTATCGTCAACCCATCCGTGATGCTATCACCTTTGACAAACGAGGAAGCCGTACTTTCTTCGAAAATTGAAGGGACTCAAGCGACTGTCGACGAAGTTCTTGAGCAAGAGGCCGGGATGATCAAGCCAGGCGAAAAGGGAGAGGATATCCAAGAAATTATCAACTATCGCGAGGCGCTTCGTTCTGGACACTACTACCTCGAGGAACGACCCATCACGCTTTCGTTGGTTTGTCAGCTCCACAAGACCTTGCTCAACAGTGTCCGAGGGCAAGACAAAACTCCGGGGGAGTTTCGCAAAGATCAGAATTGGATCGGCAGTTTTGGATGCACTATCGAACAAGCGACCTTTGTGCCGCCGAATCCATTTCAGCTTCAAGATCACTTACGAGCTTGGCAAGACTACCTCGCAATGAACGATATCGATCTATTGCTTCAAACCGCCGTTGTTCACGCTCAATTTGAATTGCTGCATCCATTCAAAGACGGAAATGGTCGTATCGGCCGCATCTTGATTCCGCTGTTTCTTTACCAAAAGAAAAAGCTTTCCCAACCCATGTTCTACTTGAGCTCCTATCTTGAGACGCATCGGGAGGAGTACTACGCACGATTGCAAGACATTTCTCGGAAAGGTGATTGGAACGGCTGGATCGTTTTTTTCCTCAACGGCATCAACGAACAGGCTAAAAGCAACAACGCCAAGGTCAAGAGAATCATGGACCTGTACGAACGCATGAAGAAGCAGATTCAAGTGCTGACTCGTTCCCAGTACACCGTCAACTTGCTCGATGGCCTATTCGATCGACCGATCTTTGAAACGACCAATTTCATCGAACGAACGGGGATTCACAAACCGACGGCAATGGGCCTTCTCCGACTGCTCAAGGAGGGGGGAATCTTAAGCGAGCTTCGTCAAGGTAGTGGCAGGCGAGCCGCAGTTCTGTGCTTCCACGAACTCCTTAACATCGCCGAGGGCAGGAAAGTTGTATGAACGGTTTTGTGTATCGCCTGGCATATGCTACCGGATTTGTGTATTGCAATATCGATTTTGCGATACACAAACGGGTTTGTGTATCGCAGAACAACCACAAACTGCTTACCGCGATTGTGCAACAAGCTTTTGCACAATTCCCGGGGAATCTTGTAGTCCAAGATTCCGAAAGTCGGCCAATAGGTATTGCGGAATACAAGCTGAACAAAAACATTCCGTCCATCGAAGAAGGTCGAGAACCGGCAACTGTCAATCAGCAGTTGACAGTTCGAACGAAAGCAACGCGAGCGGATTCACCTGCGTTTGGACTGTATAAAGCTGCTTTTAACTTCCTCGAATTCGAGGGGTTTACGAAGAAAGCTGGATTGAACGAGACTGCGATTCACCAAATGCGTTTGTTGACCGAAGAACGCAATATCAAGAAACTCAAGGAGGGCGAGCAATGAGCAAAACGAGTTTTCCATCCAAAGGCAACAAGCTGAACAAGTTGCTGGAGGGGGTTATAGTTGAATGGATTCCATTGAAAAACATCGGTACATGGTATGGTGGAGGAACGCCCTCAAAGACACGTGATGATTTTTGGGAGAACGGAACGATCCCATGGGTTTCACCGAAAGATATGGGGCGGCCCATAGTCGATTCCTCCGAGGACTACATCACGGAGGCGGCTATTGATGGGTCATCTACACGGTTAGTCCCTGCGAACTCGGTTGCTATTGTTGTTCGTTCTAGCATCTTGGATAAGAAACTACCCACTGCATTCATTCCCGTGCCGGTAACGCTTAACCAAGACATGAAGGCGGTGATTCCACATGAGAATATAAACACCCGTTATATAGCTCATTTGCTTATGTCACGCGGCGTAGATATTTTGCGAGCCGCGCGGAAGACGGGTGGATCGGTAGCTTCGATCGATAGTGGCAAGCTTTATTCGTTTCCCATCCCCATCCCCTGCCCGTCGAACCCGAAGAAATCGCTGGAGATCCAGGCCGAAATCGTCCGCATTCTGGACACCTTTACCGAGCTGACCGCCGAGCTGACCGCCGAGCTGACCGCCCGCAAAAAACAATACAACTACTATCGCGATCAGTTGTTGACTTTTGAAGAGGGCGAAGTGGAATGGAAGACCCTGGGAGAAGTGACTAAGAAGTGGTACTCAGGCGGAACACCAACCGCGGGAAGAACAGAATTTTACGAAGGTGGCAGCATCCCGTGGTTAAGAACGCAGGAGGTCAAGTTTGCCGATATCGAGCGTACTGAAGTCTGCATAACTGAGGCAGCCATGAATAATTCAGCTGCGAAATGGATTCCAGCGAATTGCGTAATCATTGCGATATCGGGGGCGACGGCCGGCCGATCAGCGATAAATAAAATCCCATTGACCACCAATCAGCACTGTGGTTGCTTAGAAATTGACAGTGACAAAGCGCTCTATCGCTACGTTTTCCATTGGGTGAGTTTCAATCATGAGAACCTTAAATCACTTGGTCAGGGTGCAAGAGGTGACTTAAACTCGACGATCATTAAGAATTTTAGAATCCCCATACCGTTCGCTGATGACCCAGATAAATCGCTCACTGAACAAGCCCGAATCGTCGCCATCCTCGACAAATTCGACGCCCTTACCAACTCGATCAGCGAAGGCTTGCCGCGAGAAATTGAACTGAGGCAAAAGCAGTACGAATACTATCGCGACCTGCTGCTGAGTTTCCCCAAACCGGAGGAGGCGGCGGTTTGATATGAACGACGTCGTCAGGAGAATTTTAGCGGAAGGGCGCAAGCCCTCCGGTGTCTTGTGTCATGGACATTCCGATTTGTGCGACCGGAAGAACCGGACGGCTCGCGCCGTTCCGCTCCAAGGGTTTTCTTGTGCCAGCCTGTTTGCCATGCGGCAGTGTTACGCCTTTTTCAGCCCCGAATTTACATTTGTCCCACAGCCCGTGGGACAAATGCCGTGGGGACATGTGCGCGGAATGGTAGCGGAAGGGCGCAAGCCCTCCGGTGTGTTGTGTCGCGGAAATTCCGCAACGGGCGACTGGAAAAACCGGATGGCTTGCGCCGTAGCGTTTTCGGTGGAGTAGAAGATGTACAGTGACCCGTTAGCTTACTTCATCACGTGGACGTGTTATGGCACGTGGCTGCCGGGTGATGATCGCGGTTGGACGAAGTGGCATAAAGGTGACAAGCTTTCGCAGCCATTGCTGGCCGACTGGTGTCGCGAACAGATGAAAGAGTCGCCTGTTTTGCTTGATCACGCTCAGCGTGAAGTTGTAGAAAACACCATCGCACAACATTGTCGAATCCGTCACTGGCATTTGCATGCGGTTAATTGTCGGTCGAACCATTGCCATGTGGTGGTTACCGCTGACAGCCATAAAGGCGAAATAGTTCGCGCTCAATTGAAAGCCTGGTGCACCCGGAAACTAAAAGAGCGGCTCCGCACATCGCTTTCTGCAGGAGTAGCGGTGCGTGAACATTGGTGGACGGGCAAAGGAAGTGTTCGGTTGATATTTGACGAAGAGTCCCTGCTCGCGGCGATCGCGTATACACGCGAAGGTCAAGATGCAGGTGGTTCAAAGGCAGAAAGAATTCAAGCGGAAGGGCGCAAGCCCTCCGGTAATGAAGGCAGCAAGGAATGATGAACCGGACGGCTTGCGCCGTACCGCTAAAATCGGAATAACAAACATGATCGAATACAACGCAATCGCCGAATCCAATAACTTCATCATCCTGGAAAAATACAACCGGGAATGGACGGTTGCGGAGAGCTATCAGAGCGAAAATGACCTGGAACGGGAACTGATCACCGACCTGCGGAACCAGGGTTACGAATTCCGGCCAGACTTGAACTCGCAGCAAGCCCTTTTGGCCAATGTTCGTACCCAACTTCAAACACTGAATCACGTGCAGTTTTCTGAAGGGGAATGGCTCCGCTTCGTGGAGACCTATCTGGATCGACCCAGCGAAACCATCGTCGATAAGACCCGCAAGATTCACGACGACTACATCCATGATTTTGTGTTCGACGATGGCCGCATCCAGAATATCTACCTGCTGGATAAAAAGAACCTGGCTCGCAACAAGGTGCAGGTGATCCAGCAATTCGAACAAACGGGCAGCCATGCCAACCGCTACGATGTGACGATCCTGGTCAACGGCTTGCCGCTGGTGCAGGTGGAACTGAAAAAACGGGGAGTGGCGATTCGCGAGGCCTTTAATCAGGTGCATCGCTACAGCAAAGAGAGCTTTAACAGCGAGCACTCACTGTTCAAGTTCCTGCAATTGTTCGTCATCTCCAACGGCACCGACACCCGTTACTTCGCCAATACCACCCAGCGGGACAAGAACAGTTTCGACTTCACCATGAACTGGGCCAAGGCGGACAACGGGCTGATCAAGGACTTGAAGGATTTTACCGCGACCTTCTTCCAGAAGAACACGTTGCTGGAGGTGCTGCTGAAGTACTCCGTCTTCGACATCAGCGATACGCTTTTGGTGATGCGGCCCTATCAAATTGCCGCGACCGAGCGAATCCTGTGGAAGATTCACAGTGCCCATACTGGAAAAAGCTGGAGCAAACCGGAAAGTGGCGGCTATGTCTGGCACACCACGGGGTCGGGCAAGACCTTAACCAGTTTCAAGGCGGCTCGCCTGGCGACCGAGTTGGACTTTGTCGACAAGGTGTTTTTCGTCGTGGACAGGAAAGACCTGGACTACCAAACGATGAAGGAGTACCAGCGTTTTTCTCCCGATAGTGTCAACGGCTCCGATAGCACCGCTGGGCTCAAGCGCAATCTGGACAAGGATGACAACAAGATCATTGTCACGACGATCCAGAAGTTCAACAACTTGATGAAGGGTGAAGGGGAGCTGCCGATCTACGGCAAGCATGTCGTCTTTATTTTTGACGAGTGCCACCGCAGTCAATTTGGTGAGGCTCAGAGGAACATCAAGAAGAAATTCAAGCGGTACTACCAGTTCGGGTTCACAGGGACTCCGATCTTCCCGTCGAACGCTTTGGGAGCCGAAACAACCGCCAGCGTGTTTGGTCGCGAGTTGCATTCCTATGTGATCACCGATGCGATCCGCGATGAAAAGGTGCTGAAGTTCAAGGTCGATTACAACGATGTCCGTACGCAGTTCAAGGCGATTGAAACCGAGCAAGACGAGAAGAAGCTGACCGCAGCGGAAAACCGGCAGGCATTGCTCCACCCAGATCGCATCCGGGAAATTTCGCAGTATATCCTGACGCACTACCGGCAGAAGACTCACCGGTTGCGGTCGAGCGGGGCTGGCTTTAATGCCATGTTCGCGGTGGCCAGCGTGGACGCGGCGAAGCTGTATTATGAGTCGCTGAAGAAGTTGCAAGCCGATAGCGACAAACCGCTGAAGGTGGCCACCATCTTTTCGTTTGCCGCCAATGAGGAGCAGGATGCGGTGGGGGATATTCAGGATGAGAGCTTTGACGTGTCGGCGATGAACAGCACCGCCAAGGAGTTCCTGGATTTTGCCATCGCCGATTACAACGCTTTTTTCAAGACCAGCTTCAGCGTGGATAGCAACGGTTTTCAGAATTACTACAGAGACTTGGCCAAGCGGGTGAAATCCCGAGAGATCGATTTGCTGATCGTCGTCGGCATGTTCCTGACCGGTTTCGATGCCCCGACGCTCAACACGTTGTTCGTCGACAAGAACCTGCGATACCACGGGCTGATCCAAGCCTACTCGCGAACGAACCGTATCTACGATGCCACCAAGACCTTTGGCAACATCGTCACCTTTCGCGATCTCCAGCAGGCCACGATTGATGCCATCACGCTGTTTGGTGACAGCAATACGAAGAACGTGGTGCTCGAGAAAAGCTATCAGGAATACATGGAGGGTTTCACCGATCTTGTGACCGGGGAGGCTCGTCGAGGTTTCAAGGAAGTGGTCGCCGATCTTGAGCAGCGATTCCCCAACCCAGAAGAGATCGTCACGGAGAAAGACAAGAAGGAGTTTGTGAAGCTGTTCGGCGAGTACTTGCGAGTGGAGAACATCTTGCAGAACTTCGATGAGTTCGCCAGCCTCAAAGCGTCGCAGGCGTTCGACACAAATGACCAGCAACAGGTCGAGGCCTTCAAAGCAGAGCACTACCTGACCGATGAGGATATTGACGAAATGCAAGGGATTAAGCTCCCTGCGGATCGCAAGATCCAAGACTATCGCTCGACGTACAACGACATCCGTGACTGGCTGCGGCGTGAAAAGGAAGGGAAAGAAAAGGACGAATCCACCATCGATTGGGCGGACGTGGTTTTCGAGGTGGATTTGCTGAAGTCGCAAGAGATCAACCTCGACTACATCCTGGAGCTGATCTTCGAGCACAACAAGAAGACAAAAAACAAAGCAAGTTTGGTCGAAGAGGTGCGTCGCTTGATTCGAGCGAGCGTTGGCAATCGCGCGAAGGAAAGCCTTGTTGTGGACTTTATCAACCAAGCCGATTTGGACGAGATTCCAGACAAAGCGAGCGTGATCGAAGCCTTCTTTGGATATGCACGAGCCGAACAGCAGCGCGAGGCTGCGGAACTGATCGCCGAGGAAAACCTGAACGAAGAAGCGGCCAAGCGATACATCACCGCATCGCTGAAACGCGAGTACGCAAGCGAAAACGGGACGGAGCTCAATAGCATTTTGCCAAAGATGAGCCCCTTGAACCCAGCGTATCTATCGAAGAAGCAAACCGTCTTTCAGCGTATCGCAGCCTTTATCGAGAAGTTCAAAGGGGTAGGTGGCGAGGTTTAGGCAGTGGAAAATGAAAGATTTGACGGATTTGCAAAAGCGCATGCGTTGCGTTGTTCTCATTAATGTCGAACCGCCGGATTGCCAGCCCGACGGCTCACTGCACTCAACCAGATTGTCAAGTAGCAAACGAATGCCAGAGGCGTTCCGACAGGATTGACCTAGCATGCAAGCTTGTTTCAACGATCAGCAATCAGACTTCTCGCATGCGCTGTTTGACCTGTTGTCTTTTGCGATGCAGGTCGGCGCGGGTCTTCTCTTGGGCAGCGATGTATCGACAGGACTTTGTGGTATTTAAAATTGAAAGGTTGCTTCCTAACTCGCAACAACGGGGCAGCCAGCCTTTGCTACGAACGCATTTGAGAAGCCCGCGTTGGCAGGCAATGTGCAACTGAGTTTTGACAGTCCCGTAATCCCTTCCCATGATCTTGCTGACCTCGATGGTTCGAACCGAGTTCTTTCCGTCGAACATTTCCTCGGCCTTGGCTGCCAGCTCCTCGGGTCATGTTAACGGGCGGTCGAAATCAGCTTCCGTGAATTATAGCATTTCCTGGTTTCTTCTCCTCATCAAAGGATCCAGGCTTCTAAGTAATTTCTTGATTTAAGAGGGCAGCAATCAAATCAACTTTAGGATTGAAATCCCTGCAAGTGTTCTTTCACAGCATGACATTAGCGAAGTTGAGGTTTGCCAACCTCTCCAGACTCGGCTGAACGTTAACTTGTTCCACGACGACCAGCTCTAGTTATCAATCTTGACGGAGCACTGCTGCTCCGAATTGCAAGTACTTTGCCTCGCGCGAGAGAAGGTTCGGGATAGTCTTCCACTGTTTGACACGCCGCTTACCAGCTCGACTGGCAAGAGTGCAAGATTGGTTTGCTACCGAGTCGGGCAACCTTATTCCCTAATCCACCGCTGCTTCCGCAAGGCAGAACCCGCAGCGGGTTGGGAAGGTCGCTTCTGTTTTCGCTTAGGCAATGAAACTTTCGTTCCAGACGGCGAGCCGACCGTTGTCGTTCAACTCCAAGAAATGTCGGCGGGAATCTGCCTGCCGCGAACAAGCTTAAGATTTTGAACTCTGCTCGCAGGTGAATTTACAAACTCATGTATTCAGCCGCGGCTTGACTCCATGAACTTGCCGCTGACGCTTGCTCGCGGAAACGGGAAATTGAACGTTTTTGGACTTCGGCTCAGTGGTAGCCAGTTTGACGCGTTTGAAATTCGAGGACGTCCGCGGCGTTCATCTGCGGGCATGATTCATGTTCCAGTGGATTCCATTGGCTCATCGCGCAAGTCGCGTCCGAATCCATGTGGAACAGGTAGGCGGCATCGTGTAACAAAACCAAAACGTTTATTTGGCGTTAACTCGCTTCGGTCCATGGTTTTTGCTGTGAATGGTTAGACAGATCGAGTACATTCTAAGCCGGTTTGCGTTCCATCCGCATGTGGGGTCCGTGGGGTCCCCTTTCATCGTGGCGATTCAATTTCTTTAGGGAGATAGAAAGATGTTAACTGACCGTTTTAATAAGTATGGTTTACTCGTCGCGTTGTTGAGTTTAGAGCTGATGTTGCTCAACGATGCAAAGCTTGAGGCACAAATTTCTTATCAGGTTGTAGATATCGGTTCAACGATTTCGGGCGCAACCACCTCTGCGGGAGTTGCACTGAATGCTGCAGGAACTGTGGCCGTTACGTTCAACGCCGCTCATCAATGGTCGCTGTTAGCGATTTGGAGCGACGGAGTCACCACGAACGTGATGCTTGATGGAAATCGTTCGATTACCGGAATCGACGCGAACAACTCGTTGATCGGCTTGTTTGCCGGACGAAGTTGGGGGTGGTTGATGCGCAACAACGTCGATATTGTCGTGCCAGAACCAATTTGGCGGACGCCGCCATTTTTTTATGCGGACTCGCGAACCTTGGCAATCAATGAATCAGGCGTTTTCACTGGCGCTTTAAGTTTATTGGCCCCACCAGGATCTCACATCCCATTTCTTTCAACAAGCGAAGCTTACGTCGCAAACACGAATTCGGAGGGGCAGGTCGTCGTGACTCGATTGGGCTTATTGCAAGGGCAGTCGACGCTGGGTTGGGCAATTAATGAATCGGGACATGTAGCGGGTACGGCTGGACCTTACAATGCATCAACACCTTTTGTATATCGCAACAATGGCTACGAAGTTCTACCGACTTTAGGTGGTCCTCTCAATCGCCCCGAGGGACTGAATGATACAGGTTTTGCCGTAGGCTTTGTTTCCGCATCTTCGCAAACCGGCGGTTTCTATGCCGGAAGCGGCGCAGTCTGGGACGTTCGCGTTCCGGGACAGCCCAATTTGTTTGCAATTGGTCAATTGCTTGATTCAAATCAGACGTGGTTAGTGGACATTAACGACAACGGCATCGCCGTTGGTCGTGCAACAAAGTTTCAAAATTCAATCGTGGTTTGGTCAAGACCGATTGTCTGGACTGCCAACAGCGGCATTGTCGACCTGAACGAACTTATCGACCCCGCGCACGGTTGGATAATTACCGAGGTGAGGGGAATCAATGCCAATGGACAAATTGTAGGTACGGGGCGCTTCCAAGACTCCACACCAAGGGCGGTCCGCCTCGATCCTGTGGCTACGCCTAAACAAATTAAGACTGGCCCGCGTAACCGGAATCGTCGTTGATCGGTTAACAAATTGGCATAACTGGTCTCGATGTTGGGCTAGAATCGCTGTTGCAAATCGATACTAAATGCCTGACGGACATCCGACGGTGCTCGCATTGGTTCGACGGTGCTTGCGTTGGCTTGTGTCGCACCGGGTCCGCTGTCGAATCTTGAGTATCTGCATTGACGCGAGGAATCAATACTCTCAGCGCACAGCGTATTCTTCTACCTGATCGACGGCTGGTTAACCGGTGCGCAACTTAGCTTCGATGCGACGAACCACATCGTTTACGTTACAGCGAACGTTATTGAAGGTCACATAGTGATTTCTCTTTAGCCAATCGATAACTTTTTGGTGGGCAGAGATCACTGTACTGTGGCTCCGGCCGCCGAAATGGTGGCCAATCTCTGAATATGCCGACCCAGTCAAATGCCTCGACAGAAACATGGCCAATGCGCGAGCGTCGCTTGCGCTGCGGCACCGCGAATCAGAGCGCAAATCGGAGACCGAGACACCACTCAGTTCTTGAACCGTCGCTTCCACATCCCGTATCGAAATGGTACTGGCTGCTGCACAGAACAAATCAGCAACCAGCTCCCGCACTTGGTCTTCGCGTTCGATATGAATGCCAGCGAAACGGGCGGCCTGTATACGATTGAGGGCCCCAGATAGATGGCGAACGTCCTTGATCAGAAATTTGGCAAGAAATTCAGTCAAATCATGGCTTAAAGGAATATCCCTCGACCGAGCCAAGTCTCTCAATATTTCTTTCCTCGCGTCAGTGTCCACATAGTGTATTGGACAAGGTAATCCACCGGCGATACGATTGACCAACTCCGGTTCAAACGATCGCATCTCCATTAGGGAACGATCCCCGGCCAACAGGATCTTTTTGCCATTGCGGATCAGTGCCTCCAGCGTGCTATGAAACTCAATGAGTGTGGCCCGCTTACCCGCCAAGAATTGAATATCGTCAACGGCCAAAACATCGAGCCCACGGCATTTCCGTCTAAAATCCGATACCCCACGTCCATCGAGGGCCTGCACGAAATTCGCTGTGAACTGTTCCGCCGTCAAATAGATACATCGCAACATTGGTTTCTTTTGACGAAACGCGGAAATCATACCACGTAACAAGTGTGTCTTACCGCATCCAACGGGTCCGAACAAATACATGGGTGAAAAGGCGCAATGGGACCCATGCAATATTTCCTGCACAGCAGAACGCGCCAACGCATTATTGGAGCCAAAGTGGAATGCACCCAGCGCCCATGAGTCACGCGAGTGCTCCAAAGTTTTGGTCGACGCGCCATCAGTTTCGCCAACAACTGGCGTCTTAATGGAAACCGTAGAAGGGGTAAAATCAGTGTCGACAGACTTAGCTTCCCGGTTTCCTGAAAACTTGTGGGTCGGTACTTTCCGATGATTGATTGGCTGGCTCAATTCAGAGCCCAATGACGGTTCGAAGTCTAATGTTGATCTGGCAAACGTCGCTGCCATTTCTGCGCCGCCTCTCGACTCGCTCAACGTTTCGCCATCAATAACCTGAGAAGCGTCAACGTCGCCATTCTTTCCAGGAGATAAGGACGGCTCAGCTGAAAATAGGCCAAAGTTAATCTCGACCCCAGCGCCGATCAGTTGGTCAACCGTAAAACGCAAATCGTTGAAGAAGACTTGCTTGACACGGTTCTGAGTAAACAAGTCAGGGGATCGAACGGTCAATGTGCTTCCGTCGAATTCAAACGACTCTACCCCTTCAAACCAGAGATCAAAGCGATCATCGCCGAGTCGCTCAATCATTTGAGCAACGATTCCTGATTCGATGTCCTTATTCCTAGCCTTAGCGCCCACGTCCTGCCCGCTCAAATTTTTATATTAACGGGGAAAACTCACGCATCGACAAATTTGGGGCCTCGCAAAGGAGCTTCCCTCAATTTCCGATCGCGTTTTCCTCGGAAAATGACGCACAAATCATCGCGCATCAGATTTATTAAACAAAAGTTAAGAAACGCGATTCTACGAATGCTAGCAAGCCTGTCAAACGGTGAAATGGAAATTTTTTCAGACTATTTTTTTTCGTTGGATTTGTCCCGAAAACAAAGGGTAGATTCGACCTGATTTTCAACAACTTGAAAATGATCGATGCACCCAAAGAGACAAGTCTTAGAGAATTGGCACGCCGTGGAAAACGTGTTGAAGATAAATTTACCAACAAGGCGAAACCAAAATGTTCGCGAATCGAGCAGAAAACGCCGGCAACTTTCTCGTGGTGAATGACAATGTGTTCGTCTGATAACCGCTGGCTAATTGTTGGATGCCGCAGCTAATCCCATGTCACTCAACCGCAAATTCGATTTGGGATGGTTCAATTCCATGTATACGTGGAAATGTTGATTGAGGTTGGTTTGACTCATCACAGGGGCATATTCAAACCTGACGATGCTATGCAAATTTCCGAACTTTTTCTTGATGTAAAGTCCAGCGGACTTCGACGGCTCCTGCCGCAGCCCATATTGGCTTTGCACGAACTGTGCCAACTGGCTTGGATCGCCAGTCCATCCCAAAAACGTGACTTTTTGAACTTGCTGATGCTTGTCAAAATAGTAAGTCAAAGTTCCAGCCAAATCGTGTGGCAGACTACCGCTAACCCAAGCTACGCGCAGCCCATCCATCTGTTCATCACCTGGAGTATGCGTAACACGATCCCAGCGAGTCCTTACCCAGACCGGGTAGACGTCAAATCTTATCACCTCTGCCAAATTTGACGTTGGCATGTAGACCGGGGGCGGCAGCATTGTGGGTCCGGGCCAGATCGACGAGCCATGGTTCGGACCGAGACTTGCGAACATGGGGTTTGGGACATGGCCAAATCCAGTTGAGTTTTGGGATTGCAGTCCAAACGAGTGCTGAGCCTGATGTAGATTCACCGAGTTGTCCCCGAAATACTGGTTTGGACGGTCCATGGAGTTTGAACTGTGGCCGATAAATCCGGTCGTCGATGCTGTTGAATAATTTGCGTTCTCAAACACTGGCCTCGACGAATGGCTATCCATTGTGGAGAAGCCGTTGGTGTTCAGAAATTCTGAAACACTGCCATCGGTTTCGTGCAGGAAATTGGAGTTTTTTAGGAAGGTCGGAGTGGCAGCAGCAGCGGCCAAGAACGGCAACACCCAGAGTTTACGCAGCTTCATCGAACATCTCACAGGGGGGCTGAAAAATGCGAAGTCTAATTCTACGTAATCCGTCTTCGGCTCCAGCGACGTTCGTTGATAAAACAATGTTCGCCGCACGGCTTAACCGCTAAAAACAACACATGACGTTTGACCGTACACTCGGATGAAACCTGGCGTGCAACGATTCTGGCGAGAAGGATAGGGGCACAGAGAGCTTTTGTTTACGAACTCAACCCTTGACGGCTCGACACTGACACTAAATCCTAATGAGTAAGCTCGAAACCAACAAAAAAAGGTCAACACACAGGCAATCCATTGCGATGCGTTGACCCTTATCCTGACACAGGACCTCCTGTCCTGACCTTTCGGTACAATCGTATTCGGCTTTTCGAAAATTCTTTCTGCAGCATAAACCGAAATTAATTTTTCCGATAGCATCGATTACGTTTTGCAAGCATCAGACCATTCCGACTTCGACTGCGATGCCTTCCTCTACTTTGCGTTGTGCGGCTGAGGGTGCATAGCTGTAGTTCTCGATGGCTGATTGATGGGCGTAAAATAGTAGCTGGGATACCCAAACGGGTCACATTCACAACCATGGTATCCGCTGTCGCATCTTACATTGGGCATCAATCGGATATGCGCGAATTCATCCAAGTGATCTCGGAAACGCGATTTACAGGTCGTATGGGTCTGGGAAAGATGAAAATCTTTTTCGATGACGTAACTCAGCGGCGCTTGCCAATGAACCGATCCGCCCCAACAGTTGCCTTTTTGGCTGGAGGCAATCAATTGACTCGTTTTTGTTTGTTGCACTACTGGTCGACCGCACAAACCAGGCAGACATTGCGAGTTGCGCGGATTGCCGTTTTGATATGACTCTGCGCCCCAGACTGGTGGAAGACTAGAATATCCGGAAGGGGGCTGACTTGCCACTTGGGCGTCGACATTGCTGAAGGCGAGGTTCGCTAATGCAATGATCAAGATTGGTATTTGGCAAATCGAGCGTACGCTTCTGATGCACTGTTTTGGTTGGTTCATTCGCTTTTGGCCGTAATAGGGAATTGATAAAATCGAGGTTCATGGGACAATTGAGATTGGCCTGCGGTCAAGCGATTGTTTCGATTACAAAAGAAGTTGGTTTTGCAGTAACCTGACTTCTCCGCAGACACGAATTCGCAGCGAACCGCAGAGCCCCCAACGCTTTCTGCCGCTAGTGTTGATGAACGTGTTCGTGCGAAGGGCGAGCAACGCCGTGAATCGTCATTGCCTGAATAAACCTAATGATTCATTCGACCTGCGAAGACCGAGCGGCTACCGAAAATACAAACGCAAGTATTTTGTCGGATTAGAAAAGCGTAGTGATCGTGCCTTTTCGGCAAGTTGGCTAATGCTTGCGTGCCTGAATTGTTTCCGCGCCTGTTTAAGCATTGAAACGCTAGTATCAGTAAAAAATTGGAAAGTGATAAGAGTTAATGATTGGTATGACTGTTACGGTTTGCGAAGTAATTGAAGAGCCACAGCGCAGTTGGAGATTCCGGTGTGGGTTGGGGCTATTGATTTTTCTCATGGCTTTTGCCGGAGGTTGCGATCGTCCCAACTATCAGGAACTCGTGCTAAAGTCGCAAGTCAACGAGCTGCGCGATCGTGTTAAAGAGTTGGAAGAGCAAGTCAAGACAGCCAAGCAGACAACAAATAATGTACCGCGACAGGTACAGAGCAACTTGCCCCCCGATTTAGCAAAACAACTTGCCGAATTACGTGCGCAAGTTTCAGCCCTCAATGATCAACTTACGGCCTATCGTGTTAAAGAAGAGAAGGCTCAATTGCAGGCGCAATTAGAAGTCGCCGAGCAATTAAAAAAGGTGGGAGCGAAACTCCGTCAAGATGATCAGGGCAAGATTATCGAAATTGATTTGAGCGAAGCCGTATATGACTTGCCGCTTATCGAACGTCTGCCTGAAATCAACTCACTGACGCGGTTGACAATGAGCGGTCCGAACGTCACACCACCAATTTTTTCCTTAATCGGCAAGTTGCCAGGTCTCCAATATTTGTCGCTCGAATTAACGGGTGCCAATGAGCAGTCTGTAGCGCAATTGGTTGATTTGAATGAGTTGACTTTCCTGCAATTATTTCGCAGCGATGTAAATGATGCGGCATTGGAATTCATCGCCAAGCTACCGAAATTAGAACAGTTACGTGTTGCACAGACGCGCGTAACCGACGCCGGTTTGCGGCATTTTGAGGGGCACAGACGCCTCGTGGCGATTGATTTAACCGACTGCACGGGCATCACACAAGAAGGGCTCAAGTCATTGTCGACAATTCCCACTCTGAAGTTTATTAAAGTGTGGGGACGCCGAATCGACGACGAGGGCATGGACCATCTGGCAAAATTAACGAACCTGGAAGTGTTGGGGCTGAACGACACGCGCGTGACCGATGTGGGTATTGCAAAACTTTCAGGTCTCAAAAAGCTGCGTGAAGTTCACTTAGTCCGAACGGCAATCGGCGACGATAGTGTCAAAATATTGTCGCAGATGAGCGAAATGCGTTCTTTTCGATTGCGTGATACACAGATTTCCGACGTGGCTTTGAGTTATCTTTCTGAACTGAAGAATTTGGAAATTTTGGACATTAGCGAAACCAATTCGCCTGGAGTTACTGACCAAGGAATGGCGCACCTACGCAAACTGACAAATCTAAAGGAATTGAATTTGTGGACGACAAAAGTGACTGATGCTGGCGTTGCCGAGATTTCGCAAATACCAACCATTCGCTGGCTGAACTTGGACAAGACCGCAATTACTGACGCTGCCATCAAATCGTTGGAATCAATGACGCAGCTCGAGTACTTGCACGTTGGATCAAACGAACTTACGGATGCCTCGGTTTCATCGTTTATGAAACTAAAAAACTTGAAATACTTGAATTTGTCGCTGACGAAGATCAGTGAGGAGGGATATTTCGACATCGATGACGAACTCGCTCCCTTGGGCTGCAATGTGATCGGGCCATGATCACTATGGCGTGATCCAACCCGGCAAACTGCCGTTCCCAGTCTTCTCACCTTGCAGAAGCCATGTCAAGTTGAAACGACTGAAGCTGCCACCCGTTTCTTCTCCTCCCTCGTAAAGTAAGTAAATCCAGCCTTCGGAGGGTGTACCTGGGCGTCCAGCGTTCAATGAAGAGTAGGCGAAATTCCCGGCATACACTTGCCGTCGCAATGGCCATGTCTCACCTCCGTCAAAACTAGCCCAGACATGCCCGTTGCGGCGGCCGGATTGACTGACGATATTACTGTACAACAATATATCCCGCCCCAAAACGGGCAAACGAACCAAACCTCCCATCAGACCGTACGTTGTGGCAACATCGCCGTCGGGGAGAACTGATGAGCGGCGCGGATTGGTCCATGTCATTCCGCCATCCTCGCTGTATCCGCTCCAACGCCATAACGCATCTTCCGCAAGGGGAGCCCAATGACGCCGAGTGTTATAGTAGAGTCGACCATCGCTCAACTCCACGATACAGGCTTCACCAGTTCCCATGACCGGAAATGGCTCGGACGCTTTCCAAGTTCTGCCGCCATCGTCACTGAATAAAGCGTTCGTATAATGTGTGTGAAAATTTTCGACAGGGTAGTTCGATCGACCGTACCAGCGACAGGCACTGATTAATCGACCTTTGAACCGTCCATGTCGCAAACTTATGCCATGCTCGTTCATGTGCATGGTTGGCACGTGGCCAAAAGAATTTGGAAATACGATCGTATCTTGTTTATTCCAAGTAATACCATGGTCTGCCGAGCGATAAATGTATAGAGGCGCAGGCGGATGTCCTGCTTCGATAAAGGCAAATATATCTCCCGAGACTTCGTCGACCACGAAACCTCCACTCATGAAACCCTCTGCAATCACTTGCGCAGTATCCCATGTCTTACCGCCGTCGCTGCTGCGTCGAATTGCAACTCCATTCCATGCCGCAAGAACAGTACCATCCATAGCGACGATAACATTAGGGAAACGATCATTCTCAAAAAGTCGTTGCGTCTCGAACGCGGCAGGCTTTAGAAACGAATCTAACGATCCCTCGTGGTCGCTGGCAGGTCTGTACAGTTGATTATCGGCATTCCAACCAATTCCCGTTGTGAAATCCATGGCAGCGTGCTGTGCCAGAGTTTCTTTATTCTCCTCTTGGGCGGACAAATTATCAGTCAGCACGATTCGGCACGAGAAAACTGACGCAACGAGCACTGCAAAAAGCGAGGCCCATGAACAATTTGGAATTTCTATCATGGCAAGAAATTAAGACCTTTTGGTTGCAAAAGCCGCAAAGATCGATCTTTGAGCTAAGTCCTGACGGCAAAAAATCAGTTGACCCTCCCCAGTCGCTACTTGGGAGTAATCCGCGCGGGAATGTCGGTCGACGGCCCCATTGTTACGCTTCGGCGTTTTGGCACTACCGGTTCTTTATCCATCAGTTCAAACTTGAAATTTCGTAAAAGAACACCCAGCACCATAGCCATTTCATACATGGCGAATGGCGCACCGATGCAGCGACGATGTCCCCCGCCAAATGGCATGAATTCGAAGGGCGAAAAGGAACGTTCAATGAATCGTTCTGGTCGAAACTCGTCCGGTTCCGGATAAACATCCGGATTGTAATGCGCCAATACGGTCGCTGGAGCAACGGCCATGCCCACCGGAACATCATATTGTTCAAGCTGCATTGGTTTACGGCACTTCCGCAATGTCTCGGTAACAATCGGATTCATTCGCAACGTTTCATGGATGACCGCTTTGAGATAAGGCGCAGCGGCTAATGTCTCGGGCGCCTCGTCGGTTAAGGCATACAACTCTTGCAACAGTCGTTCACGTGCATGCGAGTTACGGTGAATGTGATAAATGGCCCAGGCCATAGAAAGGGCCGTAGTTTCGTGCCCCGCGAACAAAAACGTGATCAATTCGGCGTGGATATCGTCTCGGCTGATCGGCGTGCCGTCTTCGTAACCGGCCTCGCACAAGAGTGTGAGTATATCGTGATGCGATTCTGTGGATCGGTTCCGTTGTTTGATGGCCTTGTCCAACAATTGACAAAGCTCCCCTCTGGCCGTTTTCCATCGGTCCCATGGGCTGAACCCCAGACACGAAAAATGAGTTTTGCGAGTAAAGAACAACAATGGATTTGCTCGCGCCACCAACTTTTTGCTTGCATTGAACATTTGGCTTGCCAATTGCCGATCGTGACCGCCAAAGATCGCTCGGATGATCACGTCCAACGAAATATCAGTCATTAAGTCGACAATTCGCACAACTCCATGACTCAAGCAGGACCTTGTGTGCAACAGCGCCATCTCTTGCATAATTTCACCGTACGATTTCATTCGATCACCATGAAACATAGGTGAAATCATGCGACGTTCACGACGGTGACGTTCACCAAAGAGCACCAACATGGATCCTGGTCCGAGCATGGGAGCCGTGGTTTGCGTCGCAAACGTTTCATAGGTGTCTGGATCTTGACCGTGAATTGTTCGAATGAGATCTGCTCGTCCAGTGACGATCACAGGTCCATTTAGAGCTGTGAGCAAAAACGGATCTCCAAATTGTTTAACCCAACCTTCCATCGCCGCACGCGGATTGCGGATCAATCGCAACGTTGAACGCCATTTGCCGCTTGGACCGGGGGGGAGTTGGTTCCGCCGCACGGATACAGTTTCTGATTCCATTCGAAGCTTTCTGAATAACCTGAGCACCGCATACGAGGCTCGTGAACGTCCACAACAATGAAAAATAAATTCTCCCTGCCCTCAGTTATTCTTTACTTCAAGAATTTGTCAAGCCAATTTAACATTTCGGCTTGCGTATGCAGCACGGACTCGCGTGCCTGGTAACCGTGGCTCTCGTAGGGAAGCATCACTAATCGCACATTACCACCGTTGCCCTTAATTGCTTGAAACATCCGCAACGATTGCACGGGAAATGTGCCTGAATTGTTATCGTCTTCGCCATGAATCAACAAGATCGGGGTGCGAATTTTGTCGGCATGGGTGAACGGTGAGACGTTCATGTAAACATCTTTCGCGTCCCAAAACTTGCGGCGTTCCGCCTGGAAACCGAATGGTGTCAGCGTGCGGTTGTACGCACCGCTGCGGGCAATTCCGGCTTTGAACAGATCCGAATGCGCCAATAAGTTGGCTGTCATGAATGCGCCGTAGCTATGGCCTCCCACGGCAACTCGATCGCGATCTGCAACTCCCATGTCGACTGCTTTATCGATGGCGGCTTGAGCCGCTGCGACAATCTGTTCGACAAAGGTATCGTTCATCGTTTCTGGATCGCCGATCACTGGCATGGTTGCGTTATCCATCACGGCGTACCCCTGTTTCACGAGCGTCAAATGGCTGATTCCGCCCATGCGGGTAAACCTCCACGGCGAATCCGAAACTTGTCCAGCTGTTTGCGGATCGTTAAACTCGATTGGGTAAGCCCAGATCAAAAGTGGCAAACGGGTACCTGGCTGGTAATCCTCGGGCAGATACATCGTTGCAGATAATTGCACCCCATCGGCTCGTTCGTACTGGACCAATTCGCGCTGAATCCCTCGTATTTGGGGAAGCGGATCGGGAAAATCAGTTAAAGCGACGGTCGACATGTCATTTAAGTCGATCTGAAAAAAATTTGATGGGCTTTCGAGTGATTCTTTAACTGTGACGACTGTTGGTTTGGTATCTGCACCGCTGTGCCGAATATCGACAACCATCTCGTAAGTACCCTCTTGGCACCGCCATAGTCGTTCCGTTTCGAGGGTTGCCAAATTGAAACGGTCGATAAATGGTAGGTTTCCTTGCGGCGAGGCTCCTAAGCCAATCCGGTAAACCCAATCTCCATCTTGACGAACAACGCGTTGTCCATTTTCCAATTCGCGCATGGCCAGTTGTCCGGGATCGCCATACCGATCGCGAAGACTGCGGTCCACCAACGTTATTGGATCTTTAAGCGAATCTAACGAGTGGAGCAGTGAGCGAATCCAACGACGATCTCGATCTAATTCAGTTGTGATCAATAATGATCGATCGAGCATATCCGTTGAGCCAACAAAACGATGCTCCAATTTCGCAACTTCCCTGGGACTAGTATCAAAAGGGGCCGCAAGCATGAATAGTTGATCGCGATGATCAACTTGATTTCGAGGGTCACCGCCATCTAACGCCTCCACCCAAGAAAGCGTAGCTGGCTCATTCGATCGCCAACTAATACTGCGGCGGCCTTGTCGCACACCTTCGATCGGAATATTTTCTTCCAGCGGAACTTCAGCGACTTTGTACACTAGCTCTCCACGCAAGCTCCACACCTCCCAGTGGGTCGGAAATGAACTCATGGGCAGCAAATAAGAATACGGACGCTGGATCGTCGCAACCAAGAGATAATCGCCATTGGGCGATACGGATAAGGATCCAAAAATCGCAGGCCGACCAATCATTGACTTTGCTCCCTCTCGATTCACTATCGCAAGCTGCGTAGTGAAGTAGAAATCAAACAAGGCTTCGTCATAGGGATCTTTCAACAGGTCTTGATAGGTCCGCGTCGGTGTCTCGAATCCAAAAGACTCTTGAATATTTGGTCCCAATGGCTGGCGCGGGGCTGGCGGTTCGGTGCCTTGTTCCACGGGAATCGTCGCGCAGATGAGTGATTCGCCGTCTGGCATCCAATTCACTCCGACGGTGACTGAGTTGAGATTTTCGACGATGCGTTTTGGTTCAGAAGGATTCTCCACGTCCACCCACCAAAGTTGGCTTCCCTGATCAGTTACGGTTGTGACTACAAAGGCATGTGAACGATGAGACCAACTAACACTTGAAATTTTAGCCTCATCCGGAATCGCCACGCGCCGCACGTCGCTGCCGTCAGTCGCGCGGATGGAGAGTGCACGGTTGAAATTTACATTGAACCTGGCGTTCGCGGCCGGATCGATGCGCAGCCCCGCTAACTTGAGCATGCGGCGAGATAAATCCTCGATAGATGGCATGGCCGATCGTTCGACGATCAACAAGTGTTCACCGTTGGGACTGAAAACAATATTAGGCGTTGGCGGTGCATCGATGATGTCAACGATTTCTTTTGGTGGCAGCTGATAACTTTGTTGCGATATTAATGGAGCACTAACATAGCCAATGAACAGACAGAACTGACATAATAGCGATAAGCGAAACCTTATATTGATCATCTTGAATTCACCCTTTGTTCTCGTTGCCTGCTTCATCTCAACTGGGCCATGCAGTAACATTGCAGTAGCCTGCGCGGCCTCCAATGGAAGACAAAGCGTATCGATATATTTAACGCTTCCCTGGTTTTTGATTCTAAACGATGAATCAAGAATGCGAATTGGGGTCGCCGAAGATTTGCTCCCCAGCAGACTTGTACGGTTAAATGTTACGCATTGTCACAAAGGGGTCAGGACTGAATGGCACTGTCGTCATTGAATGAGCGCGCAGATTGGG